>JAUSFE010000066.1 GCA_030649945.1 Dehalococcoidia bacterium
TGGCGATCCTCTGGTTGGACGCTCCACCTGACAAAAGGCGGAGGACCTCGACCTCGCGGGCGGTGAGAGCCTCAACACCATTCTGGAACATGGTGGACCCTTGACCGCTCGCCGTCGCGTGCCCGGTAGCAGGCTCACCTGCGCTCCGCCCGGGAGATGTGACGGCCGCCAAGAGCCGGGCTACGTACCGCGGCGCCGTCCCGCGCGCAGCCACCTGGCGGAGCAGCGCAGCCATCGGCTCGCCGTAGTCCGCGAACGTGCGGACGTAACCCTCCGGCTCGGCCAGGGCTAGCGCCCGCTCCAAGGATCTCAGCGCCGGTTCCAGCTTTCCACTCTCGCCCAGGGCCATCGCCTGGAGCGCCAGGATCTCGATCACGACCCCGAAGCGGCCGGCTGTCTCGGCAGGACCCAGTAGTCGCGCCAGAAGCTTGACCGCCTGAGCCGCCTCGCCACGCGCCAGGCGGAGCCGTGACAGGCTCAAGCATTCCCGCTCATTGGGCAGGCCAAAGTCGTCCACTTCCCCCACGCGATGCTCCCGCGCCCATCTCTCCGCATCCTCCAGCCGGGCCAGGGCCACCAGCAGGTCAGCCCGTTCTGCGAGCAGAAGGCGTCGCATGGCGGTCAAGCCATCGTTCCGGACCGTCTCGATCGCTCTCTCGATCATAGCCAGCCCGGCCTGCACATGAGCCCTCGCCCTGTGCAACTGCGCGAGCGCCCTGTAGGTCGCAGTCAGGATCTCCACGTACCGGCTCTGCTCCCCCACCTCCAGCGCCTGCCCCAGATAGCTCCCCGCGCCGTCGAGATCATCCAACTCGCGTCTCAGATGGCCCAGGTAGGCGTACAGCATCCCCACCGTCGGGACCATCCGTTCGGGGGCTTCAGACAACTCTGCGACGAGGCCCAGCGCCCGCTGGCAGACCCGCTCCGCCTTCCGGAGGCGCCCGCGCAGCATCTCGGTTCGAGCCAGGTAGGCCGAGGATAACGTGACCATGTGCAGGCTCCCGGTGGCCAGACTGAGGTCAACCGCGTCGGTGAAAGCAGCGCTGGCCGGGACCACTTCGCCCGTCAAGAGGTAGGCATCCCCGAGGTTGAACGCGGCGAGGCCCCGCGTGAACGGATCACTATGGGGCAGGCGCAATAGGGCCTGCCGGGCGTACTCGATGGTGCGCACCGCATCGGCCCTCTCGGCGGCGATGCTGGCACGGGCAGCGGCGATCTGGCCTTGCAGGATCTGGGAATCCGGTTGCGGCACGGACGTTAGCGAGCCCTCGGCGCTCTGCAGGTAGGATTCCGACGCTTCCGGTTGCCCGACCAGGGCCAGGGCCATACCCACCAGGACGCACAGGCGTGGTCTGGCATGAACCAGCGCCTCGGGGAGCCGGTTTGCCAGGTTCAGTAACTCCACGATCCGGCCCTGTCCGAGCAGGCCGGGCGCGTGCTCCCCAACCAGCCGCACCGCCGTCTCGACGTCCTTGGCCGACAGGGCGTGGCCGATCGCCTCTTCCACCAGGCCATGCTGCTCGTACCACTGGCTGGCC
>JAUSFE010000098.1 GCA_030649945.1 Dehalococcoidia bacterium
GACAGCGACGGCCGCGTCAACCTCGACGCCGACACCAACGCCAACTGCAACCGCGACCGCCACGGCTACGCCTACGCCCACAGCAACAGCGACGGCGACCCCGACTGCAACGGCCACACCAACCCCCACCTCCACGCCGACACCAACGCCAACTGCAACCGCCACCCCCACGGCAACGCCGACTGCCACGGCTACATCCATGGCGACGGCGACTCCTACAGCTACAGCCACTGCCACGGCGACAGCGACGGCCACCCCTACCCCTACCCCGACCTCGACGGCCACGGCCACGGCAACGGCCACGGCGACAGCCACCGCTACGCCCACGCCAACGGCCGCCGCTACGGCCACGCCAACGCCTACCGTAAGGCCATGCCAATTCGTGGACACGGACTTTGATGGGATTCTTGATTCTGAAGATCCGACCTGTGATCACGATGTGGAGATCAATGACCTTCAGAAGTTCGGGCCTGGCCCGATCAACTTAAGCGATACTGTCGGAGCCTTCATGACTATCACCGCGAAATTGGTCAACCTGCGAGATCATAACGAGCGGGTTGCCATCGCTCTGGATATTATCGGCGCTCCTCAGGGCTGCGTGGTGACAGAGAACCTCATCGTGCCCGGGCAGTCTAACTTCACTCTTTCAGCCCTCGAAACGAAGACTATCCAATACAGAGTCCGATTCGAATGTCATGCGCCCGCCGTACCGAGCATTTCCCCGATCGTCATCCGGATCTGCGTGGACCACCTGATACAACAGCAGATCCTGTTCCCGCCAGGAACGGATGACGGCGACGAAAACCCCAATCTCGGCCAGACCAGCAACAACATGGTGATTGACAGCCTCAACATCGTCGTCGGCGAGGGAATAGATCCGACCCCAACGCCGTCTTCTTCCACCCCAACCGCCACACCCACGTCCACGCCGACAATTCCCGATTGCCCGTTCCCCGAGCCAGCCATACCCACACCTACCCCCACGGCGACGGCGACGGCCACGGCAACCGCAACGCCTACACCCACCGCAACAGCGACGGCGACCCCGACTGCAACCGCAACCGCCACGGCTACACCAACCCCCACCGCAACAGCGACGGCGACACCGACTGCAACCGCAACCGCCACACCCACGCCAACTGCGACCGCGACCGCCACGGCTACACCTACGCCCACCCCCACCGCGACGGCCACGCCCACCTCCGCCGCGACCGCCACGGCTACGCCTACGCCCACCGCAACAGCGACGGCGACCCCGACGCCAACCGCCACTGTCACCGCTGCGACCGCGACCGCGACCGCCACGGCTACACCCACGCCCACCGCGACCGCAACCGCCACGCCTACGCCCACCGCAACAGCGACGGCGACGGCGACCCCGACTGCAACCGCAACCGCCACACCCACCCCAGCCGTACGGGGCGTTGTCAGGGGCCCCACCGTCACTCCGACCGCTGGCCCCGCCGGCCTGCCGCCGACGGGTAGCGTCCCCGGAGGTCCCTTCGCTTCCCTGCCCTGGACTGCCCTGGCTGGAATGCTGGCGCTGGCAACCGCCTCATTCTTGATGCTGAGGTCGACGAAAGGACGCCAACACTAGTATTATTTGGGTGCTTCCCGTTTTCGCGGGACTAGGAATCGGTACGGCTGGGCCCTGACCAAGTCCGGCACAATAGTGACAAGAGGGGGAACAAGAAAGGAAAGGGCACTGAGAATATGAAGGTGACCTGGGCCCTCCCCCTCGCCCTGGGGGCCCTGGCTGCGGTTTTTGCTCTCGCCACGGCCGCCGATCGACAGGGCCAGGCCTTCGCTCAACAGAATACGATCATCGGGGTGGACGCTACTCCTCAGAGGAACACGCCCACCTCTCTTGATTCAGTCGATTCCTGCACCTCGGTCGATGTCGGCGACATATTCGAGATCGACATCGTCGTCGTCGATGTAGAGGACCTGCTGGCCTGGGAGGCCTACCTGGCCTATGACAGCGCTGTTGTGCGCGTCGTCGCTCGTGACGTTGAGTGGTTCCAGGCCGCGGACGCGGGCAGTTCCCTGTTCAACACGTCCGAATCAGTGCCCGACAACGGCGACGGGCTGTTCAGGGTGGGTGCGGCAGACCTGATAGACCCCCCCGTTGGTGATAGCGGCACCGGAGTTCTCGCCAGGCTCGCCCTGGAGGCGCTCTCTAAGGGGACCTCCTCGCTCAGCGTCGCGGCGGTCGATCTCAATGACGACGGAGAGCCAGACGTCGGCCCCTTCATGACCGACACCGTCGGCGAGCGCATCGGAGATGACAACGACGACGGCTTCTTCGATGGTCGCAACCTCGTGGCTAAGGTAGCGGTGGGCGAGGAGTGCAGCAAAATCGAGTCTTATCCCGTAGCCGCGGGGGCGAGCGAGCCAACGGATAACCGTGACGATGGGGGCGGAGGATGGCGGTGGTGGATGACGGCGCTCATCGGAGCCGGCGCCGGAGCGATCCTCCTGGCGTTGGCCTTCGTCTATAGCCGCCGGCGGGGAAGGCGGCCCGCAGGACCGGGCGGTGACTGACGTGATTGGAGCCAGGGTTTTATTCGCGATGGCCCTCACGCTGTTCGCCGCGGTGGGACTGATCATCTTGCTCCTTCTTCCGCGAGCATCCGCGGAAGAGGGTGGGTTCCAGGCGGCGGCCCAGTCGTCACCGTCGGTGGGGCTCGATCTTGATCCCGAGGGGGATTCCGCCGCCTTCGTGGCCGCCATCGACTCCTGCGTCTCAGTGGAAAAGGGTGAGGCGTTTGATGTCGACGTGTACGTGAAGGACGTCAGCAACCTGCTGGCCTGGGAGGTCTACTTCAGGTACGACCAGTCGCGGTTGGAGATCTTGAGGGCGGATGTCCGGATGTTCCTGCGGAACCAGGCCGGGAGCAACGTGGTGAGCGTATCGGATCCCCTTCCCAATAAGACCGGCCTGTACCGTATAGCGGCGGCCGACATCGCCAGCCCATCTGCGCTGGAGAGCGGGTCCGGCATCCTCACCAGAGTCACCCTTGAGGCTAAGGAGAGCGGGACCACCCCAATCAGCCTGCCCCACCTCGACTTCAACGGCGACGATGTGTACGATCTGGGACCAAGGCTCATCGGCCCCGGCGGCACGGACATTGACGACGCCGATGGCGACGGCCTCCTTGACGGGCAGATCGACTCGGCACGCGTGGTCGTTGGCTCCTCCTGCGCCGCTGCGCCGGAGGTCAGCCCCACCCCCTGGCCCGTGCTGGGCACGACCAACCCAGGGGGCACCCCGGGGCCAGACGGCCAAAACGCGCAGTCGACGGCCACCCCATCAGCCGACGCTACCTCCTCCCCAGGCGCCGGCGGGTCATCCCCATCGGGTGATACCAACGGCGGACAGGGAGACGGTGGGACGCCCGCGGATCCGGAAGGCACGCCGGCCGGAGGCTCCTCGGCTGGTACCGATGGTTCACATGGCGGCAGCGGAGGCGGAGGCAGCTCAGTCCTAACGTTGATCGCAGGCGCCGTGGGCGTCGCCGGCGCCCTGGGCCTCCTGCTGGTTCTGGCGGCCCTACGGCAAACGAGGAGGCACATCAACACATGATCGATCGTCGATTGGCGCGAGTCGCAGCTCTCTGCGGCGTGATCATCACCGGAGCAGCGATCGCAGGCGGCCTGCACCTGTGGAGCGGAGGCGAAGCTCAGGCCGATCACTCTGCCTCCGAGGTTACCCTGGTGACCGTGGACATGAACACCAGCGGCAACACAGCCACCTCTCTTGGAGCCCTGGACAGCTGCGCACAGATCGCTGCCAATGCCTCTGTCGACGTGGACATTATCGTGGACGCTATCCCCGCCGACCGCCCCCTCACGGCATTCCAGTTCGACCTGTTTTACGATCCCGCAATCGTCAATGTCACCGCAATCAATCACGAGATGCTGCTGGCCGCCAACGAGTTCCAGCCCCTGGCCGTTCTCACGAACCCTGTGCCAGATTCCGATGGCGACTTCCTGGTGGCGATAAACGACATCACGTTTAACCAGGAGACGGGGCCAGGAGTCCTGGCCCGGATCACCCTCGCCGCCAAGGGGGGCGGCGTGAGCAACCTCAGCCCCGTACATATTGACCTTCGCGATGACCACAACGAGTCGATTCCGATCCAGTCAACGGGGGCCGCCAACATCGCCGTCGGAACGGCCTGTCCACCCGAGGCGCCGACCCCCGTCACGACTCCCCCGGAATCACCGCCTGGCGGCCAGAGCCCGACCGCCGGGCCGGGCTCCACACCCGCGACGGGGGGCACACCCGACGGCGGGCAGACGGAGGGCACGCCCAGCCTCGTGACATCCGTGACGCCAGCGCCAGTGGACCAGCAGGCGGTGCTGGACGCTAAGCAACAGCTTCTGGAGACGCTTACCGCCGGCCTGAACGTCCGGGCTTCCCTGGACACCGTCAGCGTCGGTGACTCACTGGTCGTGCTGGCTGCCCTAGCGGATGAGAACGATGCGGCGGTACCGGGGAAAGATGTCGCGTTCAAGATTGAGGAGCAACCCGGTGAGGACGCCAACCTGGATGGTGAGACCGAGGCGACCAAGACATCGGACTCCGACGGCATCGCCCAGGTGACGTTGAACGCTGGCAGCACGCCTGGTGAGATCGTTGTCTCCGCCAGCGCAGAGGGCGAGAGCAAGAACGTCACCATCACCGTAAGGGAAAGGCCAGCCGACGACGACGATAACGGCGGCGGCATCGGCGCCTGGGTCGCCGCTCTCATCGTCGCCGCCGTGCTTGCTTTGGCCGGGGGCGGCTTTGCGGCCTACCGCTGGCTGCGCCGACGGCCGGTTAGCTTGCAATAGAGATGTCTTTATGATAAAAGGTTATCGAACCGTGGCTAACGAAATACACATGACGGGGCCCTCAAGGAGGCTATGGGATCATGACCAAATGGATGCCGCTTGCCCTCTCTGGTCTCGCTCTCGCTCTGCTGGCAATGCTGGTTCTTGCGCGGCAAGGCGGTGGTACTGACACCGCCCAAGCCATCAGCCCAATCAATCAGCTATCAATCGATATGCAGGACGCCGGCAACGGCGCTGCCGGGGCGGGAGACCGCAACGGTGACACGTTACCCGACTCCGAGGGCGTATCGACCAGCCCGCCCTGCCTGCCGGACGGGAATGATGATGACGGGGACACCACGCCGGATGACGGCTGTAGCGGCGGCCCGGCCGTCGTAGGGACTCCGGAGTTCGGCCTCTGCGGCAACGCCACGGACGACGACAAGGTCGACATCGACGGAAGCGGCACTCAGGAAGCGGGCGACGTGTTCGACTTCACCGCCGACGACGGCTGCGTGACGACCCTGAGCGCGCAGGAGACCTGCATCGCGATCTGGGATGACGGAATCCTCAACCAGGATGAGGACACTATCGACCGCGCGAGAATCGACATCACGGTCGGCAGCCAGCCCGGTCCCGGCGGCGGCATCCCCGCCGGCGAGTTCATGACCGCCTTCGGCTGGACCCTCAACTGGTCCTCCGAGGTGATTGACGGACTGGGCGGCGCCAACGCGCCGAGCCCCTGGTTCCTCATCAGTAGCGCCGGGGCAGCGAGTCCGTTCAGCAACATCACGAACGCTCCCGCGGTGGCCTCCCCGCTCAGCCACGCCGCCGCCGACGCCGGCACGACGGAGACCGGCCCCGGCGTGCTCTCGCGCGCCACCATCGAGGGCAACGCCGCCGGCCTGGCCACCCTCACCCTCAGCGGCGTCAGCGTGAAGGACACCGCCAACGTCGACTTCCCGATCACCACCACCGCCGACGGCACCAGCGTGGCCGTGAGCAAGGACGGCGCCGACGCAGACGTGGTCATCGGCGACTCGGCCGGCGAGCTGTTCGTCTGCCCAGCGGCTGCTGACATCAGCGTTCCGACCGTGACGGTCACAGCTGGGGGAGCCGCGACCGTCGGCGTCGCCTTCAACGTCACCGTGGACGCCACCATCGGCAACAGCGCCGCCAGCAGCGTCAACGTAGACGTGACTGTTACCCTGGCCCCGCCGGCCGACTGCACCGCCGCCGGCGGCAACACGAAGCTCGTGGGCAACCACACGGCAACGTCCGGCAGCTCGGCAATCCCACAGCAGACGTACTCCGTGACCTGCAGCCAGCCGTCCGCGCACGCCTTCTCCGCGACGGTATCGGCCGTGATTGATGACCCGAGCTTCATTGAGGGGCCCTCCGGCAACAACTCGAACCCGCCGTCCGGCGCCAACAACAGCCCCCAGAACACGAACGTCACGGCCGAATCGAACCTGAGCGTGGAGAGCGTGGCCGTCAGCGGCCCCGCCGGCCTCGCCATCGCCGGCCAGCCGTTCGACGTCACCGCTACCGTGACGGTCGGCAACGCCGGCCCCTTCGGCCCCGCCGATGCCGACGTCACCTCTACCCTAACCCTCCCCGGTGACTGCACTACAGGCGACTCCAACCCCCAGACGGTCCAAAACACGCCCATCCCTCTCTCCCCACCTGACACGGACGTAGACGTGGTCTGGTCTGTGACCTGCACCAATAGCTCCGACCACTCCTTCTCCGCAGACGGCACCGTTGCTGTTGACCAGCTTCACGTTACGGATTCCACTGCAGGCGACGACGGGCCGGTCGCATCCTCAGCCACCAACATCGAGGTCTTCAAGCAAGCAGACGTGGCGGTGACCACCGTAGACGTTAGCGCGCCGGGCACCCAAGCGATAAACACCGCCTTCGACGTCACCGCGGACGTTGACCTGAGCAACCTCAGCGGCGTCGACCCGGTCGATGTGGACACCACGATCACCCTCGCCCTTCCCGCCGACTGCAGCACAACGGACACCAACCCCGTGACGATTCAGAACACCTCCGTATCGCAGGCTGGATCGCCGGTCGCCCTAGCCCAGCAGTCGTGGTCGGTGACCTGCACTCAGCCCTCCACCCACAACATCTCCGTGGGCGCCTCCGCCGCTATCGACATGGTCCACGTCAGCGACTCCGCCAGCGCCAACAACTCCGGAACTGACGCCGCCCTTACGGCCATCACCGCCAAAGCGGACGTGAAGGTTGTCAGCGTCACCCTCACCGTGCCCGCTTCCGTAGGAGCGAACGAAGCGTTCGACGCCAAGGTGGACGCCAGTCTGCTGAACAACGGTCCCTTCGGCCCCGCGAACGCTAAAGCCACCGTCACCCTGAATCTCCCCGCCGATTGCACATCGGCCCCCACGGGAGCTCAGGTTGCGGGCGGCATCTCCCTGGCGGTATCTACCGCAAAGGAGATGCCGCAACAGAAGTGGTCCGTCACCTGCACCAAGAGCGGCAGCCACAGCTTCTCCGCGAACGTCGTCCTGGCCATCGACCATGTGCACGTGTCAGACACAGACGCGGGGAACGACTCCGCATCCTCCGCCGTGATGGCCGTGGCTGTCGGCCCCACCGGGCTCCCGCCCACGGGCGGCAGCCCTCTCATGGGCAGCGACGGCGAGCAGTCGTGGCTCATCTTGATCCCGCTGGGTCTGGCCCTTGCGATAGGTATGGGCCTGCTTGGCCAACGCTACCGGAACAGACTGGCCCGCCGCTAACAGACGAGAGAGAAGATCGTTGGAGCGACGGCAGTAGCATCGGCGCTACTGCCGTCGCTCACTTCATGCAATCGGTGGAAATTGGCGCCTGAAACCAGCCAAGTCGCTTGACAGAAGAAGCACACTAAGTATCATACGGAGTAGCTCCCTGGAGGTGCGCGCGATGGTAGCTCGGATCGGCTTTGTCGGTTTGCGTTCCTTGGTCCTAATGGCGCTCGGTTCCTTCCTGATCTTGTTCGCGGCCCAGGACGTGGACGCCGCCGTCGGGTTCGACCCAAAGAGCAGCTTCTGCCTGGATGATCTCACCACAGCTGACGACAACATCTTCGTGCCCGGAAACCCCAACGAATGCGACGGTGACCCCACCGCGGGAGCCGTTACCGATGTCGCCGGCCAGTTCTGCCTGGGCAAGACAAACCCTGCCGCGACACTATGCGGAAGCGGTAACCCGAAGGCGGCCAACTTCGGCGGCAACGTTGGCTTCACTCCCGCCGCGATCATTAGCCAGATCGATCCCGCCACGCCCATCGGCGCCGTCGTCGCCACGCTCACCTCGATAGCTACACTCGGGCTGATCAACAACCCCTGCAATAACAGCGTTAACGTTGAATTCACCATGCTCAACGGCTCCAAAAACATCAACGACACCATCGACCCCAAGCCTCCAGGCCAGTCCAACTCCCTGGAGCCGCTCGCCCTGGACGCCAACAACAACGGCATTGCGGACGGCGTGGAGAAGTACCCGTCTTACCTTAACTTGGCGTTCGGCAATATCCAGCCCGTTATCCGTTCCATAGGGATCACCAAGGTGCCCGGCGTCACGGACTGGATCGTCCTCAACTTCGTCGTATTCCCGCCCGCCACCCAGCTGCCCGAACTGCCCTCGTTCGATGCAGACTATGGCTACCCCTCTGTCGTGGTTCTCCAGAACTCGGAGGCGCCACCCTCGCAGAGCGCCATCAGCGACTTCTGCTCACCCCTGAACGCCACCACGTTTACATTTGGCTACAGCAGAGACAACCCCTGCACTCCCGCCCCCGGCCCCGGCCTCTGCCCGCAGCGACCGGGTGTAGACCTCAACGCGGCGCCGGTCAACGACCCCGACGGCTGCGACAGCGACCTGGATGAGTCCGGCTGCGTAATCCGCAAGAACCCCCCGGCCGGCTCCTACGCCAGCATCACATACGCGGCAAGCCAGAGAGACGCCGACGGCGACGGGCACGAGAACTCTCTTGATACCTGCCCGTTCGACGCCGAGCCGGCCTGGAACCCCCGGGACGCCGACGCCACGTATGACGCGGACGGCGACGGCCTGACCACCGCCTGCGACCCTCTCCCCGGGAACTCCTCACCGGCGTCGTCCCAGTCCTGCCCGTCCGGCACCACCGGTCCCGACCAGGACCAGGACTGCTTCTCCAACCGCCAGGACAACTGCCCTCTGGTCGGAAACGACCAAACAGACGAGGACAAGGACGGACTGGGAGATACCGCGTACAGCGGTTCCGGCTGTGACCCGGACCCCAACACCGCGACCGGCGAGCGACTGGTGGGGTTTGGGTGCTCGGTGCTGACTATCCCCGGCTCGCCAATTGGGGAGACCGTTCCGTTCGCCTTCGTCCCTGAGAATCCGAGCCTGCCTGCTGGCTGCGCCGCCGCCGCGGCCGTTACGCCCGGCACTACCGACTCGGACAACGACGGCGTCCTCGACACGGCGGACCGCTGTCCAAACACTCCCGCAGGAGCGACGGTTGACGCAGTCGGCTGCACCCCCCAGCAGGCCGTGCTGGACGACGACAACGACGGGGTCCTAAACGCCAGCGACAAGTGCCCAGGCACCGCCGCGGGCGCGTCGGTCAATACGGACGGCTGCTCCGCCGCGCAGCTCGCTCAGGACCAGACACAGAACGATAACACAACCGGCGGTCCCGATACCGGCGTCGGCGCCCTGGCACCGGCGGTCTCCAGCATTCCGGCCTGGGCGGCCATCGCATCCGGTCTGGGCGGCGCCGGCCTGCTGGGCAGCCTCGGGGCATTCGTATCCCGCATCCTGCGCCGTCGGCGGCCATAGGTCAAACACCCTTGCACCCATCCTCAGGCGCGCCGAACGAAAGGAGAGTGCCCGTTGGAACGTAGGCTGCTGATCCCCGTGGGGGCCCTGCTGGGGCTCCTATCTTTCATCCTCGTCCTCGGCGCGGCTGACACCGCCCATGCCGGCACCTTCAACCCGGTGCTTCGCTTCTGCTTCGACGATATCACCACCGTGGACCCGAACCCCACGAAGCCAGGGGACTCCGGCGAATGCGACGGTGACAATTCGGCAGGGGCTGCTTCCACCTTCGCCACAGGATTCGACCTCCCTACGGGAGACGTCAACTTCGGCGGCATCGTCGCCTACATCTCCAGCGACTGGAACCTAACCCTGGGTGACGAGTTCCCGGTCGGCACCAAGGTTGGCAGAGTGGAGTCACTCGCCACCATCGGCATCATCGGCGCCCAGTGCGATAACAAGCTAAACCTGGTGGGCACAGCGGGCTTCGAGATGTTCAACTCCTCCATCGACATCAACGACACTATCGAGTTTGATGAGGAGAGCGCAGGTGATACGACAAAAGAGGACTGGGCGGAGGATCTGGACAAGGACGGGCTGAAGGACTTCGTCACCAAGTACCCAGCCTTCATCAGCCGGGTCATCAAGGACCAGAACGACAAGCCCCAGCAGCCCCTCCGTCGTTCCGCGGGTCACCTTGTCATCGCCGGCGCCGACGTGCTCCTCCAGTACCTGGTCTACGAACCCGGCACCTTCATCAACAAGAACCTACAGAACGACCCGGAGCTGGGCTACCCCACCGTCACCCTCCTACAGAACATTGGTGACCCCGATCTGGTGCCGGAGCCCGGCCCCATCACCGACTTCTGCTCACCCCTTCAGGCCACCGTCACCAGTCTCGGAACGGGCGACGCCTGTGACAGCGTGGTCAACGATGACGAGGGCGACGACGAGCTGATCAACGACGGTTGCCCTGCCCTGGGCACCTCGGAGACCGAGGCGAAGCCCTTTGACGGCAGCGACCCCTGCGCCAACAACACAGACGACGACCTCCTCGACGACCTCGACTCCTCGCGGACTGCCGGCCACGGCGAAGTGGCCCTGGTCAACGACGGTTGCCCCAAAGCCGGTGACAAGTCCGAGGCGGACATCTCTTACACCCTCTACCGCAACCCGGACAAGGAGGGCACGCTCACCTTCACGACCGTCGCCGTCGCCCAGTCGGACCCCGACGGTGACGGCCTGGAGACCTCCCTCGATACCTGCCCCCTCGTCGCCAACGTCGGCGATCCCCGCATCAAGGAAGACGGCGACGCGGACGGGGATGGCCTGGATGCCGCCTGCGACCCCAACGACCAAGAGACCAACTCTGACGAGGACCTGGATGGCTACCTGAACCGCCAGGACAATTGCCCGATAAAGGCCAACGGGGACCAAACCACCAACCAGGCAGATGACGACGTTGACGAGGACGGCGACGATCAGCGGGACGGTATCGGCAACGAGTGCGATCCGGACCCGCTGGTGTTCAACGGCGAGCCTCTCGCTGAGCGGCTCAAGACGCTAACGATCGACGTGGAAATCGGGCCCCCTGCCCCCGGGCAGACGCCCAGCCCCGGCGCGACCCCGCCCGCGGACAACGGGGACGGGGATGACGGCGGCTCCAGCAGCACCATCATCATAATCATCGCCGTCATCGCCGCAGTGGTGGTCCTGGGAGGTGGAGCGTTCTACTTCATGCGTCGCGGCGGCGGCGCGCCTTCCGCCTGACACCAGAGGATCAAGCGAACCAACGGGGGCCGGCGCGGTCGGCCCCCGCTCTCTCCCCAAGCCGGCTCAGGGAAAGAGCAGCGGCAGCAAGGCGCGGCCGCTCACACCCCCTTCACTCGGACGAAGCGGGACTGCGCCTCTCCGGCCTCTGTACGCCGGAGAGGTCAAATGGCGCCGCCAGCAGCAGCTCCGCGTTCCGGTCACTGACCGCCAGGCCGGCTGCGGCGGGGTCGCGTTGGGGATCGCCGGCGGCCACGATCCGGGCCACCGCCGCCAGTTCCGACTCGTTGACCGCATCGTCCGGCGTCGGGTCCTCGGCGTCGCGAGCGTCCAAGGGCACGTCGAGATCGTACGTGGTGGTGAAGATGGAGACCGTGCCGTCGGCGTTATCGACGACATCCAACAGGCGCCCCTGCATGGGGTAGGCCGCAGGTGAAGTGGTGCTGATCTCCCAGTAGCCGCCGCCGCGATTCTGCGGGTCCGGCCTGGGCGTTATGCTGTTCGCCGGGGTGCCGCCCGTCACGTGCGCGATGACATTGGGAAAGCGGCGTAGAAGCTCCTCCAGCGCCGGACCCTGCACCCGCTCCTCTCCGGACGGGTCCGGCAGCGGATTGTTCAGCCGCTCCAACGGGTGGTGGCTGACAACGACGATAAGCCGGTCCTCTACGTCCGCCTCCTCCAGCCTACCTTCCGCATCGAAGGAGCGCCGGCTGCGGGCCTTCATCTCACCTTCCAGCCAGGCGAACTGGGCGGCGTCGATGCTCCCAGCGGCGAAACCGGCCGGGTTCACGGTGTCCAGCACGATGAACGATATTGGGCCGTGCTCGAGCACGTAGTACGCCACACCCTCATCCAGGTTGCGCTGGGTCAGGCCGTGGCCCCGCGGGCCGGGCCGTTCACTGCTGTTGAACATCTCCTTTACCCAGTCCGCGCCGGTGAGCAGGCGGCGGTTCGGATCCGCTGTTACGTCGCGCACCTCCGTGGCCTTATCGGACAGGATCTTCTGCGTCCGCTCCGGGTCGAGAAGGATTGAAGGGTCCTGGCACACCTCGTCCTTCCCCGCCGAGGAGAGGTCGATTATCTTCTTGCCGCCCAGAGCGATCTGCCGGGAAGCATCGCTGGGCGGGAAGTTGCCCTGCACCAGCACATCGCGGTTCCCCAGCGCCGCGTACCAGGGATAGCGGATTCCCTGCGGGACGAACGGGAGCTGCGCCATCGCCAGCAGGTCCGGGTAGCGCTGGTCAGGGCTTTCCGGCTGCACCCCCTCGTATCCGGGATCACCGCTATCAGGCTGAAGTGGCCGCCCGTCCATTAGGTCGATGAACCAGCGAAGCTCATTGAGCTGGGCGTTGTCGGCGGCGTTTCCGGTGTGGAGGACGAAATCGACCGAACGACCCGTTAGCGGATTGCGGTCGATCCGGTTCGCCTGACGGACGAGGGAGGCCATAACCTGGAGGGTGAGCGTCTCCTGGGGCCGGAAGGCGGCCGTGGAGAGCGGCGTAGGGCAGGAATCCTGCCACTCGCCCCGCAGAGGCGACTCCTCGTCCAGCAGCTGGGCGTCGCCGAAGTGGTGGAACACCACCAGGGAGCGGCGCCGCTTCTCCCGGTCTACCTGCGCCTGCGCCAGCTCCGTGCGCACCTGGTGCGGCTCCCCCGGGCCCGGGCGCAGCACGCCGTCGGTCCCCAGCACTATAGTGCGGTCCAGGGTTGTGAGCGGGGTGTCTTCGCTTGACCGGCAACCGAGGACGGATGCCAGGGCGACGCCGCCGCCGAGGAAGCCGGCGCCCCACAGGAAGCGGCGCCGGCTCACGGGCCTGCTCCAGTCCACCGTCAGATTGCCACCTCGCGCTCTATCATCTACCGACGGCATTCTCGCCGCTGGCCTCGCCGGATGTCAAGGAAGGCGCTGCCCTGAGGCGCCAGCACAGAGGCGAAGGGTTGACAGCCCGGCGGGCGGGCGATAGATTGCGGCCAGAAAGGAGGGCGCCTCTCATGTCCACTCTCGGTTTCATTCGCGGCAGCCTCCGCCAGCTCCACGGCACCTACAGGGACGCCGTCGCCGACCTCTCCCTCGATCAGCTCCACTGGCGCGCCAACGATAACGGCTGCTCCATGGCGTTCGTGCTCTGGCACTACTACCGGACGGAGGACAACATCGTCCAGTTCGTCATCCAGCACAAGCCGACCGTCTGGCTGGACGGCGGCTGGGACCAGAAGTTCGGTTTGGACCGGATCGCCCAGGGCACCGGCATGAGCCTCCAGGAGGCGCAGGCCCTGCGAATCAACTCCAGGGACGATTTCCTCGCCTACATGGACGCCGTTGCGCAGGCTACGGAAAGCTACCTCTCCGGCCTTGACGAAGCGGCGCTGGAGCAGAAGATAACGGTCAAACCCCTCGGCGAGATGCCCGTGCTGAACGCCATCGGCAACATGTGCCTGACCCATGGGTTCACGCATCTGGGCGAGATAGCGCACCTGCGCGGCCTGCAAGGGCTGCGCGGGATGGCCGTCTAGGCTGCGCGATACGGGTCTCACCGGGCCTGCCTGGTCGCGTCTGAAGGCGAGCCATTGGCGTTCTCGAAGGTCATGTTGCCGTTGGCCTCGAATTGGAAAGCGTAACCTAGCATCCAGAACCGGAAATGAGTCCGGAATCGGCCTTCCGCAGGGTTGACATCTCCCAGAACTAGACTATAATCGAGCGGAAAGAAGGGGGTGCGGCGTTGCTTCGTACTAGGATTCGCGTTCTAACTGCGGCTTTCCTTCCTGGCGCACTGCTGTCCTTGGCGCTGTTCGCGGGGATGATGGGAAGCGCCACGCCGGCGTCAGCCTACGGCAACGACGATGGCACCAGCAACAGCGGAACGGTCATCGGCACGCCCGTCCCCCTTGCCCAGACGTACGCCGTCGAGCAAAAGGGGGACTACGTTGCGGCTGGCATCGGCATGCGCGGTAGCGGCCCGCCCGGCGGCGGGACGATAACGCTGCCTGCGCTCCCAGGCACGGCCACAAAAACGAAGGCGTTCCTCTACTGGTCGGTGATGAACTCGACCGTTATCGCCTCCCTGGACGACGGTATTATCAACGGCAACGCGATAACGGGCACCCTCATCGGCACCACCGCCGACCCCTGCTGGACCTCGTACGCGACCGCCATCCACAACTACGTGGCGGACGTCACCAGCTACGTGCTGCCCGGCGCCAACGTGCTCACCGGCTTCGCCTCCGGCGGCATGCCTATCATCACCCCACCGCTGCTGGAGGGCGCTTCCCTGGTCGTTGTGTACAGCGACCCGACCGCCCCCAGGAAGGACATCATCATTCACGAGGGGGCGGTCAGCTTCGCCGGGCCGCCCGCCGAGGTCACGGTCTTCACTGGCTTCAATGCGGTGGCCGGCACCACCAAGACCACCTACGTCGTCGCCGACGGCCAGCCCGGCCTCCGGAACAGGACCCGCGTAGACGGCACCTACACCGCCGACTTCACCCCCCAGGGCGGCGGCCCCGGCAGCGACTACTGGAACACCGTGACCCAGGACATCTCCGCCTTCGTTCCGCCCGCCGACACCAGCGTCTCCGTCGAGCTGGAGAGCCTGAACTACGGCGGCTACGACTGCCTCACCTGGGTGGCGCAGGTCCTCTCCGTGCCTGCCCCGGAGCCGCCCGGCCCGACGCCCGTGGGCGGCGTCGCCGAGCTGCCGGCGCTGCGCGGTACCGGCCCCTCCCTTGAGGCGGCCTCGCCCGCGGCCAACGGCTACGCCGCCGTGATCGCCGCGGCCGGCGCCCTCACCCTCACCGCCGCCGGTGGCGCCTGGTTCGCCTGGAAGCGCCGCCGCAGCTAGGCACCCGGCCCACCCCCACGGACCCCGAAAGCCCCCCGACGTCCTTGAGTTCCTGTAGTGGCTCGCCCTCTTTCTCCACCGAACACTCGAAGAGGGCGCCCAGGAGGCTACGGCTCGCGATCGTCGGGGCAAACGCGCCAAGGATGTGCCCCGCGGCTTCGCCGCCTAAAGGGAGTGCGGGGATGGAGGAGGTGCAAGCAATGGTGCGAGAACAGACTGTGGGGGAGGCCAGCCGGCACGAACGTCGCACCGGCCCTCCTGGACGAGTACCTGGAGTTGAAAGAGAAGCTGGGCCCCCTGGAGAAGCGGCTGGGCGAGGTTAGAGACCGCCTCCGCGACCTGGTGACCGAGCAGGGCCAATTCGTGGACGAGCTGCGCGGTGTCGCTGTCCACGTGGAGCCGCGCTTCCGCAGGGAGTACGACGCCGACCGGCTGACGGCCGCCTTTCCCCGCCTGGCCGGCTGCGTCAAGCCGTCCGTGGACGTCGCTCAGCTGGAGGCCTGCCTGCGGGCGGGGATGGTCACGGACACCGAGCTGGAGCGGGAGGGGGTGCTCACGCGGACCCTTCACTCCCGAGCCCTGATCGTGAAGCCGCTGGGGCAGCGACCGGCTGGCGTCGCCAAGCGATGACGCACAGTGCAGGAGGCCAGCGCAATCGCTCGAAGGCTGGTCTGTCCGGCGGGATGTCGTGGCAGCTCACCGGGTCCGACGTCATATCCCTGGCCATCAATGTCGTACAGAACGGATTCGACTATCGGGAATTGCGTTCCGGCCTGGCGTTCTTCGTGGGCGGCTCGGCGACGAAGCCGCGGGGCCGCGGTCAGAGGGGAGAGGCGCCGGTACCGGATGCCACGCGCACGATGTTGGAAGAGGTCTACCGGGAGATCCTTCGAGCAAACGCCCAACATGTGGGCCCCAACGGTTCGCTCCCTCCTGCTCATTGTGGGCCGCTCCCTCTCTCGCCTGTGTGTTCCAGCGACGAACGTGGCTGAATGGAGACGCGTTGTGCGAACCGTAGCCGCTGGCCCGTTGACTGAGTTCTTCAGCGTCACTACCCAGCGTCTTCCCGAACCCCTGGAGCAGGCGGTGGCCATGGCCCAAGTCGAGCGGCTAATCCGATCTTGCCGAGTGCTTGATCTAACCCCGGCGGTGGTCCTCGAGGGCTGCCGAGGCTCCACGGAATACGCGCTGCCCATCTGGGATGCCCTCATCTGGGCTGTGGGCAAGCTCAATCAGGTTGGCTACATCCTGACTGAGGACGCTGAGCATGAGCGCTTCCTGGAAGGTGTACGCTTCCTGAACCCGTTTCATCCTGCCTTTGATCCCGCGGGCCTCGAGCGCAGTGCGTAATCCGGGCGGCGCTCTCCGTCGGCAAAGGCTCAATATCGGCTCCGGGGCCTGGTGGACCCATTTGCGATCGGCGCCCGGCTGGCCCGTATCAGCTCGTTCTATCCGCTCCTCATCAGGATGAAGGTCCCGCCGACCAACTGCTGAGACCAGTTGGAGCGGCCGCGGCGGGTTTGCTACCCCAGCCGCACTCGCAGGCCAGCGCTGGCAAATAGTTCTGGGCCGTGATAAGTCGTCATTGCGACCCCTATACCTGAACATTGATATATCGCTAGGGGCAGACTTGAACGGTTGGCCACGGTCGGCAACGCTTGGGTTCGAGCCCGCTGCCACCGTCTAGCGGCCCGCCACTACGCCTGCATGCCGGACTGGAGGAATATCCCGTTGTGGATCAGGAAGCTGCGCACGGCGTTCCCCGCGCGCCCCTGCGCCGCCCTATCTCCCGGCACTGACGCCTGCCACTCGGCGATCTTATCGTTGTAGAAGCGCCGGCCCTTGGCGCTGATCCGCATGCCTGATGCGGACTCCCGCAGACACTCCTTAACCATCGTGTCCGGGTCCTTCTCCGCGAACGCGCAGAACGCCGCCAGCGCCCCAAGCCGCTCCTCCCAGTCGGAGGGCTCTTCCCCCCACTGCTGGCGCAGCCCGTCGAACCAGGTGCGGGCCGTCTCGTACTCACCGATCGCCTTCGTCAGCGTCATCGCCTAGATCGGCAGGCCGAACCGCTCCGCCAGCTTCCGAATCTCCTCCTGCCGCCCGGGGAGCGGCGCCGGCGCCTGGATCATCCCGGCCGCCTTCAGCTTCTCGACGACCGCCGGGTCGCGTTTGAACGGCTTCCCGTACTCCCCCTCGAAGTAGAGCTCCTCGAAGGGCGGGCGCGGCCTCTGGCCGCCGGCCTCCCAGGACTCCGCCGGGTAGCCGACCAGCAGGACCCAGAGCCCGACCCAGTCCTCCGGGACGTTGAACACCTGCTTGACCAGCGCCGGGTTAGGCGTGTTCAGGCAGGCGCCCAGCCCCTCCTCAACGGCGGTGAGGAGCGCCATGTGCGCCGCCCCGCCGCAGTCCGCCATCGCCGCCGCCAGGTAGCCCTCGCGGTTCTGCGTCATCGGCTTCAGGATGTGCGGGTACAGGATGTCGTCCACGAACTTGTGGCTCCAGCCGTGGGTGGGCGCGAGCGCCCCTGCGTCCACGAGCTCCCGCAGCCGCGACCCCTCGATGCGGTTGACGATGCCGAGGTCGCAGAAGAAGTAGATGTGGAGCGGCGCCAGGTCCAGCGTCAGCGCCGCCACAGGCGTCTTGAGCTGGTCCAGCTTCTC
>JAUSFE010000114.1 GCA_030649945.1 Dehalococcoidia bacterium
CCCCTGTCATTCTGAGCGGCGATTACGCTCTTGTCTGTGTCAACGCATCTTCGCGAAGGAATCTGGGGTGGGGCAGACGCATCTTGTCAGGCAGTCGCGGCGCACCCACCTTGTCGCCGCCGACAGAAGGAGGGCTTGTGATCGAGAAGATCCACCACATGGGCATCGCCGTGCACAGCCTGGACGCGGCCCCTGTCATTCTGAGCGGCGATTACGCTCTTGTCTGTGTCAACGCATCTTCGCGAAGGAATCTGGGGTGGGGCAGACGCAGCTTGTCAGGCAGTCGCGGCGCACCCACCTTGTCGCCGGCGGCAGAGGAGTAGCCCCATGATCGAGAAGATCCACCATATCGGCATCGCCGTCCATAGCCTGGACGCGGCGCTCAAGTTCTATCGCGACACGCTCGGTCTGCACGTGCACGCCCAGGACACGGTGCAGGACCAGGGCGTGAAGGCGGCGCTACTGACGATTGGGCGGAGCGAGATCGAGCTGCTGGAGCCGCTGTCGCCGGAATCGGCCGTCGGCAAGTTCCTGGCGCGCAAAGGCGAGGGGCTGCATCACATCTGCTTCCAGACGCCGGACGTGGACGCGGAGCTGGAGGGACTGAAGGCGAAGGGCGTGGAGCTGGTGGATCAGAAGCCGCGCCGGGGCCTGGCCGGCATGATCTGCTTCCTGCACCCGAAGGCGGCCCGCGGCGTGCTGGTGGAGCTGGCGACGCCGGTACCGTAGGAGTGCCGCCATCACTCCGCTCGCGCGCCGCATCGACCATATCGTTGCGCTCGTGCACGACGTGGACGCCGCTTTCGAGATGTTCACGCAGCGCCTCGGCTTTCCGGTCAGCTGGCCGGTGGAGTCGCAGGCGGCGTGGCGTAACGGCGCGGTCTGGCTGGGCAACTGTAGCCTGGAGCTGCTCACGCCCGTCCCCGGCGCGACCGCCGGCGGCGCCTTCTTCGGCCGCGCGCTCGCTTCCCGGGGTGAGGGCCTCTTCCTCATCGCCTTCGAGCCTGACAGCTTCGACCGCGCCGTCGAAGCACTCAACGCCAACGGCGTCCCGAACTCGGTCTATGTCTCGCCGCGTGGCGAGGAAGCGCGCCAGTACCGCTCGGTGTTCTTCGCCAGCCGCGCCACCGGCGGCGCGCAGTGCTTCTTTTGCGAATACGACCCACCGTTCGTACCAGTTGACGGAGGTAGAGGCGATATGAAGGTGAAGAAGCTGGACCACGTGGTGATCGCGACAGGCGACCTGGACGACGCCCTGCAGCGCTGGGAGCAGGCGCTGGGACTGAAGCCGGATGCCGCGCTGGACAGGCCGCTCGGCGCCGGGTTCAAGGTGGCGCGGTTGCCCATCGGCGATGCGTTCCTGGAGCTGGTGCAGCCCGTGGCCACGGAGGGACGCTTTTACGAGCAGGTGCAGGAGCGCGGCGAGGGACTGTTCTCGATCAGCGTGGAGGTGGACGACCTGGACGAGGCGGTTGGCTACCTGCGGGGCAAGGGTGTGAAGGTATCCGGCGCGGAGCCCAGCATCTGGCCGGGCGCCCGCCTGGCCCGCATCAGCCGCGAGGACACGCACGGCGTCTCGATCCAGCTGATCGAGCGCAAGTAGCGCGCGGCCGCGGGCTTGTCGGCCGCTCTCCCCCTTCGCCAGCAGGTCGCGCTATAATCGCCCGCAGGAGGTCGCCCGAAAAGATATGACTGAACAACCCTTCGATAAGACTGAGGACAGGCGGAAGCTGAAAATCATCATCGCCAAGCCCGGGCTGGACGGGCACGACCGCGGCGCCAAGGTGGTGGCGCGCGCCCTGCGTGACGCCGGCTTCGAGGTGGTCTACACCGGCATCCGCCAGACGCCGGAGATGATCGCCGAGACCGCGCTGCAGGAGGACGCCGACGTCATCGGCCTCTCCATCCTGTCCGGCGCCCATCTGGAGCTGTTCCCGCGCGTGGTAGCGGAGCTGAAGAAGCGGGGCATGGATGACGTGGTCCTCTTCTGCGGCGGTATCATCCCGCGGGAGGACATCGCGCGTCTGGACGGGCTGGGGTTCAAGGGCATTTTCGGGCCCGGATCGTCCACGCACGACATCATCGCCTGGGTGCGCAGCAACGTCGAGCCACGGGGGGCGGCCGCGCGGCCGTGACCCGGCGGCAGGGCTCAGGACAGGCCTCTGATCTGGTCCAGCGGCTGCTGGCCGGCGACCGGTGGGCGCTGACCAGGGTCCTCACCTTCGTCGAAAACGGTTATCCGGAGGGGCGCCAGGCCCTGGGGGAGCTGTTCTCGCACACGGGTCGCGCGCACATCGTCGGCATCACCGGGCCCACGGGCTGCGGCAAGAGCACGCTGGCCGGGGCGCTGGCCCGCGAGTACCGGCGGCGGGGCGCGAAGGTGGGCATCGTGGCCGTGGACCCGACGAGCCCCTTCTCTCACGGGGCGCTCCTCGGCGACCGCATCCGCATGCAGGACCTTACCTCTGATCCGGGGGTGTTCATCCGCAGCATGGCGACGCGCGGCGCCCTGGGCGGCCTGGCGGTGGCCACGAACGACGTGGTGACGGTGCTGGACGCGGCGGGCGAGGATGTGGTGCTGGTGGAGACGGTAGGGGCCGGCCAGGACGAGGTGGAGATCGCGGACACAGCCCACACGACGGTGGTGATCAACATCCCCGGCGCGGGCGACGACATGCAGGCGATCAAGGCGGGCATCCTGGAGATCGCGGACATCCTGGTGGTGAACAAGGCCGACCAGCCGGCGGCCGAGAGCGTCTATAAGCAGCTGCACATATTCATGGACCTGGCCCGCAACGAGGGCTGGGAGGTGCCGATCCTGAAGACCGCGGCGCACAAGGAGCAGGGCATCGTGGAGCTGCTGGAAGCCGTTTCCAGGCACCGCGCGTACCTTACCGAGTCCGGGCGTCTGGAGGAGATGCGGCGGCATCGCGCGCGCCGCCAACTGCTCTCCGTGGCGCAGAGGATGCTGCTGGAGGGCGTGCTGGCGCAGGCGCGGGAGAACGGGCGGTTGGAGGAGCTGGTGGAGGCGATCGCCGCGCGGGAGCTGGACCCGCACACGGCGGCGGCGAGGCTGATCGGGGGGGCTGCTCAGTAGCGGGGTGATGAACTCGTTCTGTCATAGCGAGGAGCGCAAACTTGAAAGTGCTAGGGTAGACCCTAATACCCCCCAAACCACGTTCATGACGGGCGCTCTTGACGCAGCCGCTCACGGTCAGCGTCCGACACCCCTACCTTGGAAAAGATGCGCTCAATGCCTGCCGCATCACAAACCAACATCTCATTCCGCCTACTCGTGAGTTGTTCCATCGCGAGCACGTTCTCCCTGTTAAGTCTGCGCTGTCCTCGGGACAGAGTGTTGTACCACTGCCGCACCAACAAATCCGCGGCCTGAAGTCGCGGCTGGTCACCTGGCGACTCGAACCCTAGTGACTTGCCTTGCGAGCTGCCAGGCGTCAGCCGTTTCCAAGTCCGATATGCATCGTGGGCTTGTTGTTGAAACTCATCTTGTTCAGCAAGAACGAAATGCAATTCGGTGTCTGGGCTTGTCCCGACTACCGCATCCTCCAAGAGAACACGGAAAGCAACATGATAGGGAGCGGGATTTTCATGGAGCTTCCGGCGTATGACTGCGTTCTGATACCCTGCGAGCACCCACCGCTCGGCCCAGCTGTAGGATTCAAAGTCGCGAATCTCGACGGCACAACCCACTGGATATAGATTTCGACGGCGAATTGCCATTAGTAGTTCGCCGAGAAATGCACGCGCTTTCGCATCCGGCCACTTCAGGTACGGATTGCTTTTGGGATTAGTGATGACTTGACGGCTGAAGAACACACTGCCGTGAAAACTCTTAATGTGATACTTGGTGAGCACGGCTCGCCATTCCTTATCGAACAGCTTCCATTGTCCGGGTGACCCCCGAAAACCAGCGACTATGCAAAACGGCGCCCCGACGTGAGTGCCACTTTCATCGGCGTAAATGAACCGCCGCAAAGTCACGATCAGATGTCTTCCTTCGTGATAGGGGAATGGCCCCCGGCTGCCGACCACCGTTGTGGCGGCTCTGCTGAGTCAAGCATATTGTTACCTATCGAAGCCCCAACGGCTCAAGAAACCCAGGGTGGAACTCCTTACAAAACTCCGTGAATTGCGCTACTGCCTCCTGCTCGCGCTCCTCAAAGGGTATGAATTTCGGAGGCTCAGATGTATCAACTACTCCATACTTGAAGGCCTCGCGCCACGCGTGGGGATTCTGATTGGAATAGGAATTCTTGTAAAGCTCCTCCAGCCGATTCGGGAACTCAGCGGCGAAACCAGCCCCGCGGCAGCCATGTACGACTCCCATCGCGAGGGCGAAATCCAAAGGGGCCCGTTCTGTGCTGCTGGCTAGGAACCACTCCATCCACTGACTTGGTGGGCGAGTCGGGTCCGCCGTTCGCATCTCGTGCATCATAACGAGCGCGTGGAGGGTGTTGGCCGTCTTGGCGAGGTCGCCGAGTGCACGTCCCTCTTTACGCATGAAGGCGCAGACGTTCGCTCCTTTTCCTGGCTCAGAACCGAAAGGTTCGGCAAAGACGTCGAGACGATCTCGGAACGCATGGCCCAGAATAGCGCCGGTCTCAAAGAGGAATGCCCCCACGGTGATGAGAGGGCCGACCCTCACGAACTTCGCCCCGAGCAGCCTCTTTTCGACCTGAGGCCGGAGGTGCTGTACTGTGAGCATTGAGGCGTACGTTTGCCACTTGGACACTGTCGTCTCCTCGGAGCTAGCTTAGGCCAAACCACGCTCCCAGAGCTACGCCTCGCCGCGCAGCTCCTTGCGTTGCACCCAGCGCATGCCCTGCGGCGTCACGACGAGCACGTCGATGGGTCCGCCCACGGAGGGGAAGCGCGGCTCGAAGCGCATGGTGTCAATGGTCGTGCGGATCAGGTGGACGGCGTAGTCCACGGCGTCCTGCAGGGGCATGGCGGCGAAGAGCGGCAGGTGTTGCTTCTCGATCAGCCGGTTGACGATGAGCGTGTCGCCGGCGCGGGTGATGCCGTATTGCACCTGGTCGCCCTCGCCGCAGTTGACCCGCCGCATCTTCGGCTCGCGCACCGTGTGGCCGACGAAGACGTAGGGGATGCTGGACCGGCCCTCCGTGCGATAGCCGGCCACGTGAAAACCCACGCCGACGTTGGGGAAGTTGGCCTGGAAGTAGTCCAGGATCTTGTCGCCCACGGAGATGACGCCATCCTCCGGCGTCACGGCCTCCTCCTCGAAGCGGTGGATCTGGCTGTCCGCCGGCTGGCCGTTGATCATCCCGGCGTCGTACATGCTCACGCCCACGCCCACCGTGCGCAGCTCCGCCACCTTGTAGGCGTTGTCTGAGAGCACCAGTTGCTGCTGCACGCGGGTCTTCTGCTCGCCGTCCTCATGGTCCTCGGTGCGGAGGACGGACATGCGAGAGTCGGCGGCCATGACGATGCCGCTGGGGACGTAGACGGTGACGACGAGGGACATGCGGTTAAGAAGCATGGTAGCCCATGAGGCCGGACAGCCGCCAGAGTGCGCGCAGAGGGGCGTGGCGTGGCGCTGGGCTATAATGGCACCTGGTTGGGACGGGCCTGTCCCAACCGGTTGTCTGAATGCACATACCGGTCGTAGAAAGCGCGCCCGCCTTCGCCTCGCAGGAGGAGTCGATCCAGCTCGGCGGCCTCAGCCCCGAGCTGGCCGCGACGATCCTGGTGATCAGCCTCCTCGCCTTCTTCCTGGCTAACGCTATCGAGATCGCGATGGTGAGCGTGAGCCGCATCCGGGTCAGGCACCTGGCGGAGCAGGGCCACCGTGGGGCGCAGGCCATCGAGCGGATTCAGAAGCGGCAGGAGTGGTTCTTCGCCTTTATTGTCCTGCTCCAGACATTGGCGGTCATTCTTACCTCCACCATGGGCAGCATCCTGGCGCTGGAGGCGGTGGGTGGCATCTGGGGCTTCATCCTGGGGACTGTCGTCCTGACCCTGGGCATCGCCCTCTTCGGGGAGGTCACCCCCAAGGTCCTGGGCGCTCACGCCCCTGAAAGGTTCCCGCTCTTCGTGGCACGGCCGGTGGAGGCCCTGCTCTGGCTCATGCGTCCGCTCGTGATCCCGCTGGCGGCGGCGCCCACCTTTCTCTCGCGCATGCTCTTCGGCGAGCGCGAGGGCGCTGCGCACACCATCAGCGAGGCGGAGCTGCGCATGCTCATCGATATCGGCGCCGAGGAGGGCGCCGTGGAGGAGTCCGAGGCGGAGCTGCTGGAGCGCGTCTTCCACTTCGGTGACCGGCGCGTGAACGAGGTCATGATCCCGCGCACGGAGATCGTCTGGCTGGCGCGCGGGACGCCGGTCCGCGACTTCTACCCGGTCTACCTGCAGAGCCCCCATTCGCGCTTCCCGGTCTACGAAGGGACGCAGGACAACGTCGTGGGTATCGTTAACATCAAGGACGTGCTGCGCGGCATCGCCGAGAAGGAGCTGGCGGCCGAGGCGCCGATTGACCTGGCGATGCGGCCGGCCATGTTCGTGCCCGAGACGAAGCCCGTGGGCACGCTCTTTTTCGAGATGCAGCGGGCGGGCCACCAGATGGCCATTGTGGTGGACGAGTACGGAGGCACGGCCGGCCTGGTGACGCTGGAGATGCTGCTGGAAGAGCTGGTGGGATACGTCAGCGACGAGCTGCGGCGCCACGAAGAGGAGTTCGTGACGGTGGACGAGCGGACCGTGCAGATAGACGCCGGCATGACCATCCACGACGTCAACGAGGAGCTGGAGCTGGAGCTGCCGGAAGGCGATTATGAGACCGTGGCGGGGTTCGTCCTGAGCTACCTCGGGCACATCCCTGCGGAGGGCGAGCAGTTCACCCACAACGGCCTGCGCATAGCGGTCACCCGCGTCCTGGGCAACAGGATCGAAGAAGTGCGGGTGAGCCGTCTCTAGGGCCACTTGAAGGCGCAGCGTCTGCGCTTCCGGTATCGGGTGGCGCTGGAGGCCTCGGTGCTCAGCCAGCGCGAGCTCGTGGGCGCGTGGGAGAACGCGGCGAAGGCGGCCGGCCTGCCCCTGGCCTATTCCGAGGGTAAGCGTCCGGCGGCACAGATCTCCGTGGCGGCGCCGCTGCCCCTGAACGTGACGTCCGACAGCGAGCGTGTAGACGTCTTCTTCGGCGAACGGGTGGACCCCGGCGAGGCGCGCGCGCTGATCACGCCGCAGCTGCCGCCGGGGATAGAGCTGATGGCCGCTGAGGAGGTGGGCGTGGGCGGGCCTTCCCTGCAGTCGCAGCTGCGCTGGGCCGAGTACGAGGTGGAGGTGCCCGCCGGCTCCGTGAGCGCGGAAGGCCTGCGCCGCGCGATCGCTGACCTGCTGCGGGCGGACACGCTGCCGTCCGAGTACCGCCGCGAGAGCAAGGTGCGTCTCTATGACCTGCGCCCGCTTATCCTGGACCTGCGCCTGCAGGAGCGGCGGGACGATGCCCTGGTGCTGTGCATGCGCCTGCGGGCGGAGCCGGAGATGACCGGTCGCGCGGACCAGGTGTTGCTGGCGCTGGGCATCGCGCAGGCGGGGCGCATCCACCGGCGCCGGCTGTACCTGGAGGAGGCCCAGGCGGCCGTCCTGGCCTACCGGCGCCTGGGCGAGCCGGAAGAGGGGTGATGTCCCCCCTCCTCCCCTCTCCCGCCCAGCAATCAAGCAATCAGGCAATCAAGGCCACCCCCCGCCGCCTACCCGGCGCCGATTGCTTGACTGCCTGATTGCTTGATTGCTTAAGCGTCCCCTCCGTATGCTGTGCCCGTGCAACTGTTCCTGGTGCGCCACGGCGAGACGGAGTCCAACCGCGCGGGCCTGGCCCTGGGCCGGGCCGACCTCCCTCTGAACGAGCACGGGCGCTGGCAGGCGCAGCGTCTGGCGGAAGCGCTGGCCGCCGAGCGCCTGGCGGCTGTCTATTCCAGCCCGCTCTCCCGCGCCCTGCACACCGCGCGCGAGATCGCCGCTCCCCATGGACTGGAGGTGCGGGAGGAGGATGGACTGATTGAACTGGACATCGGTGAGGCGGAAGGCCTGACCTTCACCGAGGTACGCGAGCGTTTCCCGGAACTGGCGCAGAACTGGGGCGGGCCGCAGGGGCCGGCGTTCCAGATGATGCCCGGGGGCGAGCGCCTGGTGGACGTGCAGGCGCGGGCGTGGCAGGCGGTGCAGTCGCTGGCGGCGCGCCATGCGGGCGAACGGGTATGTGCGGTGGCGCACAACTTCGTGATCCTCTCCGTCCTCTGCTTCGCCCTGGGCATCTCGCTGGCGAACTTCCGGCGCCTGCGGCACTCGGTGGCGGCTGTCGCCGTGATGGACGTGCGCCGGGACCGCGTCCGTATCCAGCGCCTGAACGATACGTGCCACCTTGAGCGCTAACCTGGGCGGGAGCGGCCGCGTTGTACCTATTGCCGTCTCGCGCGGTGCGTGCTAGCATAGCGGAAACTAAGGGGGAAATTGTCTCAGCGCTTGCCTAAAATGCCGGCGACGAGGATCATCCTCGTGATTACGGCCGTTGTCGTCGTGTACTTCCTGGTGGGGGCGGCGTTCAACACCATCCGCTCGCATCAGCTCGGCCAGCAGGAGTCTCAGCTGCAGGCGGAGATCGGCCAGCTCCAGGGGCGCTACCAGCGCCTGCAGGCGCTGAAGGAGTACCTGGCCTCCGACGAGTACGTAGAGACGGTGGCGCGGGAGCAGTTGGGCCTCGTCCGCAAAGGCGAGACGGGCTTCATCGCCATCTCCACCGTGCTCTCTCCCACGCCCGCTCCCGGCCAGCCACAGCCGGAGCTGTGGTGGGACATCCTCATACGCTGAGCGGGCCCGCCGGCCGCGCGTTGCAGGGTTACAATCGAAGCGGCGGTTGACATCCCGCCGGTTGTTGCATGGTCGCGTACAGGAGCATCGGTCCCCGGCAGAAGCTGGCCCTCGCGGGCACTCCCTTCGCCGCGGCGCTTGAGAAGCGGGTGCTGGAGTGCGTGCGCGTCCGGGGGGTGCTCGTGCCCGGCGAGCGCGTCCTGGCGGCCGTCTCCGGCGGGCCGGACTCCACGGCGTTGCTCGTGCTGCTGGCCCGCCTCCGCCCGGAACTAGGACTCGACATAACAGTTGCGCACTTCAACCACATGCTCCGTGAGCGGGAGGACGCCGCGGGCGACGCGGCCTTCGTGCGGGATATGGCGATCTCGCTGGGACTGCCTTTCGTGGCGGGCGCGGACGATGTTCCGGCGCGCGCGCGGCGGGCGCGCCGGTCGGTGGAGGACGCCGCGCGCCGAGCGCGTTATGCGTTTCTGGCTCGCGAGGCGAAACGGGCGGGGGCGGCGGCCGTGGCGCTGGGCCACACGCGGGATGACCAGGCGGAGACGGTGCTGCTGCACCTGCTGCGGGGCAGCGGGCTGGACGGCCTCGTGGCCATGCGTTCGCGTTCCGGGTGGCCGTTTGCGCGCGGGCCTGCCGTGGCGCGGCCGCTGCTCCAGGTGAGCCGCCGGGAGACGGAGCGCTATTGCCGGGACCGCGGCCTCACGCCCCGGGACGACCCGACGAACGAACTGCTCATCGCGACCCGCAACCGTGTCCGGCACGAGCTGCTGCCCGTGCTGCGGTCCTTCAACCCGCGTATCGAGGAGGCGCTGGCCCGCCTTGCGGAGGCCGCCGCGCGTGACGTGGACTTCCTGGAGGCGGAGGCGGGCGAGCTGTGGCTGCGGCTGGCCGGGCTGGAGCGCGCGCGGGTGTCGTTCGATCGGGACGCGCTCGCCGCGGCCCAGCCGGCGCTGCTGGCGCGCCTGCTGCGCCGCGCGTTCGCCCGCGTGGCCGGCTCGGCGGCGGACCTGGAGGCCGTGCACATCGAAGCGCTCTTGGCGTCGCTCGCGAAGCGCCGCGATCGCGTGTCGCTCCCGCGCGGGGTCAGCGCCGTCGTGGGCGCGGGCAGGCTTACGTTCCTGCGCGGCACGTCGCAGCGGCGGCCCGGCATCGCGGAGACCCTGCTCACGGCGCCGGGGATCACGCGGGCGGGGGCGTGGAGCATCCGGGCGGAGGCCGGGCCTGCCCCCGCCAACCCAGTGCGGGCCGCGGCGCTGGAGGCGGTGCTGGACGCGGAGCGCATCGCCGGCCGGCTGACCGTGCGTTCGCGGCGGCCGGGTGACCGGCTGCGGCCCCTGGGCCTGGGCGGCGAGAAGAAGGTGCAGGACATCCTGGTGGACGCGAAGGTGCCAGCCGAGGAGCGGGACGGCGTGCCCATCGTGAGCGACGAGGCGGGGATCGTCTGGGTGGTTGGTCATTGCATCGCCGGCAGGGTGGGACTGGGGCCGGGGAGCAGGCGGGCGCTGCGGCTGGAGGCGAGCCCGGGGAAGCGGCCCCGCGGCAGTTGACCGGGTCCGCACAAACGTGCTATAAATGTTGTTAGACGCGCGAGTTAACTGAGCAGGCAGCGCTGCGGCGGCCGGGGCGGACCGCGAGGATCCGCGGGAGGCGGGGGAAAGGGCATTGACAGGGATGGGCCGCCTGTATAGACTATGGCGTTGGTACGTTCCTTAATAAGGCCAACACGGGAGCCTGCCGAACGTCGGCATTGAGGTTGACAGACGCGGGTTCTCGGTTAGTGTTGTCCGCGATCACGCGGGCGGTCATCGTGCCGGCACCTTAACAGCTGAATAGTGGAAAGAAGTGCGAGGCTCTCTGAAATACAGCTAGGTTGAACCTGAAATTGCTTTTTAATGAGGGTTTGATCCTGGCTCAGGACGAACGCTGGCGGCGCGCCTTACGCATGCAAGTCGAACGGACCTTCGGGTTAGTGGCGGACGGCTGAGTAACGCGTAGGTAACCTGTCCAGTGGTGGGGGATAATCCGCCGAAAGGCGGACTAATACCGCATGTGATCCCGGGGTGAGATTCCCTGGGATGAAAGCCGCAAGGCGCCACCGGAGGGGCCTGCGTCCTATCAGGTAGTTGGTGGGGTAACGGCCTACCAAGCCTGTGACGGGTAGCTGGTCTGAGAGGACGACCAGCCAGAAGGGGACTGAGACACGGCCCCTACTCCTACGGGAGGCAGCAGCGAGGAATCTTGGGCAATGGGCGAAAGCCTGACCCAGCGACGCCGCGTGAGGGAAGAAGGCCTTCGGGTCGTAAACCTCTTTTGTCGGGGAAGAAGTTCTGACGGTACCCGACGAATAAGCCACGGCTAACTACGTGCCAGCAGCCGCGGTAATACGTAGGTGGCGAGCGTTGTCCGGATTTACTGGGCGTAAAGGGCTTGTAGGCGGTTCGTTAAGTCCGGTGTGAAATCTCCCGGCTCAACTGGGAGGGGTCATCGGATACTGGCGGACTAGAGGTGGGTAGAGGAAGGCGGAATTCCCGGTGTAGCGGTGAAATGCGTAGATATCGGGAGGAACACCAGTGGCGAAGGCGGCCTTCTGGGCCTACCCTGACGCTGAGGAGCGAAAGCGTGGGGAGCAAACCGGATTAGATACCCGGGTAGTCCACGCCCTAAACGGTGGATGCTAGGTGTGGGGGGTGTCGACCCCCTCCGTGCCGCAGCTAACGCTTTAAGCATCCCGCCTGGGGAGTACGGCCGCAAGGCTAAAACTCAAAGGAATTGACGGGGGCCCGCACAAGCGGCGGAGCGTGTGGTTTAATTCGATGCAACGCGAAGAACCTTACCAGGGCTTGACATACCGGTGGTACTGATCCGAAAGGTGAGGGACCCTTCGGGGAGCCGGTACAGGTGCTGCATGGCTGTCGTCAGCTCGTGCCGTGAGGTGTTGGGTTAAGTCCCGCAACGAGCGCAACCCCCGCCGTCAGTTAGATCTCTCTGACGGGACCGCTGGGATAAACTCAGAGGAAGGTGGGGATGACGTCAAGTCAGCATGGCCCTTACGCTCTGGGCTACACACACGCTACAATGGCCGGTACAATGGGCTGCGAAAGCGCGAGCTGGAGCTAATCCTCCAAAGCCGGCCCCAGTTCAGATTGCAGGCTGCAACTCGCCTGCATGAAGGCGGAGTCGCTAGTAA
>JAUSFE010000130.1 GCA_030649945.1 Dehalococcoidia bacterium
ACGCAGATTGCCGGTGGTCTGCCGGCCTCGCTCGGGCGTTTGCCCCGCCCCAGATTCCTTCGCGAAGATGCCGTGGCTCGCCGTGCGAGTGCTGTCGCCGCTCAGAATGACAATGGGCGGTGGGCGCCAGAAGTGGATGGATCTGATCCTTCGGTTGACTCAGGACAGGTGTGGGGCGACGCGGACCCTTCGACTTCGCTCAGGACAGGCTTCCACCGCGAGCGCGTGGCGGAGATGCTGGAGGTGAAGCCGCCAGAACTCGCCAATAACGTAGGGGCGAGGCATGCCTCGCCCCTACGTTCGTCTTACGAGCCTGCGTTTGCTATGCGGCGTTAGTGCCGCGTGGCCAGCCGCTCTGACGGGCCCGGAAGAAGGCAATCGCGACCATCGCAATGCCGATCGGGATCGTGATGACCAACATCCAGTACCAGGCGACGGCGGCGGCGATTGCGCCTGCGGCTACGAGGCCGATACCGAGCGCCGACCCGTCGCCAGATCCGAGAAAGGAGGCGGCGATGGAGCCGATCCCTGTTATGATCAGGAAAAGTGCCAGGACTACGCCCATACCGACCAGGCCGCGCATGTACAGTGCTTCGTTCATTCCTAAACTCCTGTCTGGGCGCGCGGGCGAACCGGCCTGCGCGCGCCACGTAATGTCAGAGATAACGCCGAAGAGCATCCGGGCCAGGACCTCGATCGCGGTCCCGAGAGCCGGATCGCCCCGGTGTGCTGCGAGCCACTGCTGTTCCCAGAGGTCGGAGTCGATCTCACACCGTCTTCCCTCGCGGATCTCGAGCGGCAGGCGAACGGTGTAGAGCGCGACCCAGCTGCGGGCCATGCCGACAGTCAGCGCCAGCGCCGCGTTCACGCCGTGACCGATCCGGCTTCCGGCTTCAGCGTCGCGCCCACCCGCTCAGGTGCGCGCGCCGTCGCCAGTGCGGCCTCGCCCGCGGCGGTAACCCGGTAGAGCCGGCGGCGCGGACGTCCGTCGGCGGCGGCGGCGATGGGGTTCTCCCATTCGCTCTCGAGCAGGCCTGCTTTCTGCATACGGTCGAGCGCCTTGTAGAGCGTGCCGTGCGCCGTCAGGAGGCGGGCGTCCTCGCGCTCCTTGATCTCCTTCGCGATCAGGAAACCATGAAAATACGGCGCTCCGCGGACGACAAGCTCGATTCCGGCCTCGAGGATCGAGAGCTCCAGGGGTACCAGGGAACCAGCCTTGCGCCTCATGTCAGCAAGAATAGGAAGATATCTGCCGTTTGTCAAGAGGGGGCCGAGCGGATTTTTCTGATATTCTGAACCCGATGCCCGCCTACATCTGCAAGACCTGCGGCGTCCAGCACGCCGGGAGCGAGCAGCCGCCGGCGCACTGCATCATCTGCGAGGACGAGCGGCAGTACACAGGCTGGGGCGGCCAGCAGTGGACAACGCTGGCGCAGATGCGGGAGGCCGGCCACCAGAACCGCTTCCAGCAGGCGGCGACCGGGCTCACGGGCATCGACACGCGCCCACGCTTCGCCATTGGCCAGCGGGCGCTCCTGGTGCAGACGCCCCGGGGGAACTTCCTCTGGGACTGCATCAGCTACATCGACGAGGAGACGGTGCGGCAGGTGCGTGACCTGGGCGGGCTGCACGGCATCTCCATCTCGCACCCTCACTTCTACGGGGTGATGGTGGAGTGGAGCCACGCCTTCGGGAACGCGCCGATCTACATACCGGAGGCGGACCGCGAATGGGTGGTGCGGCCGGATCCGGCGTTCCAGTGGTACTCGGGTGCGAAGGAGGTGCTGCCGGGGCTGACGCTCGTCCAGTGCGGGGGACACTTCGAGGGCAGCGCCGTGTTGCACTGGGCAGAGGGCCCGGACGGCGAAGGGGCGCTGCTGACGGGCGACACTATCGCGGTGGCGCAGGACCGGCGCTTCGTCACGTTCATGCGCAGCTACCCGAACTACATCCCGCTGGCGGAGGAGGCCGTGCGCGGCATCGTGGAGGCGGTGCGCCCGCACCGCTTCCGCCGCATCTACGGCGGCTGGTGGGGCAACGACGTGACGGAGGACGCGCTGGGGGCTATCGAGCGCTCGGCGGAGCGCTACGTGCGCTGGATCAGCGCGAAGTGAACGGGGGGCGCACCCTGCCCCCGTTGTCGCAGCCTGCGGTTCTCGCTACTGCCCCGGGACTGCCAGCACGGCTCGTCCGTTGAGGTCCGTGTGGTACTCCGGGGCGATGACACCGGTGTCAAGCGTGACTCTGTAGCCGGGCGTAATGACTTGAGCGCAGGCGATGTTCGGGTCCTGCACGCCCAGGCAGGCGTCCGGCCACTCTACGAATTGGGCGTCCACTGCCGATATCTCGCTCGCCGGCACGCCCGACCTTTGGGAGAACTCTGCGATCGCGGCTTCGATCGCCGCCCTCTGGCAGGCGGTGATGTTGTGCACCAGGCTGCACTCGTTGGGGTCTATGTTGTCGATCGAGGTGAGCGGGAAAGCGCTTATCGGGTCGCCCGGGATGAACGGCACGGGGTTGTCCGGCACAGGGGAGCCGTCCACCGGCACGGCGATCGTGTCGTTGCAATCGGGGACGTCCACTGTGCAGGCAGCCGCGACCCCGCCTTGGAGCTCCCCGCCGGGGCCGTTGTCTGAGCGTGCGGTCTGCTCCGTCTCGCCGTCATTCGCATCGAACCCGCCGGCCAGCGCAAAGGCCGCCCCCGCGGCGGCGATGAGGACGGCGGCGGCGCCCGCTGCCGGCAGCACCCACTTCTTCATCCGCTCCTGCCTCCTTCTCGTGATCGGTTCCTGTAGCGGAAGACGGACGATCGGGGGGAAAAGTTCCCGCCGGCCCGGAATGCAGCGCAGGGGCGCAGCATGCTGCGCCCCTGCGGCGGTCTCGTGCTCAGAAACCGGATGCCAGGTGTGGTGTCTCAAGAACAGCCTTACCACGGCGCACCCTTGAAGTGAGAGACGGTACGCGAGGAGTTCGGGCGCCATCGTCCCTCGCTCGCAGGTCTGCCCCACCCCAGATCCCTTCGCGAAGCTGGGCAGAGCCACGTGGCAGATGTCGTCGCGCTCGGGATGACAGACGGGATGGCGCGCGAGAACGCAGTCCGGCGCGGCACCGGCTGGCTACGGCGTCTCGTTCACGGAAACCGGATGCGACTCCTGACCGCTCCCTGTAGCGGGAGACGGACGATCACGGGAAAAGTTCCCGCCGACCCGGAATGCAGCGCAGGGGCGGACACGCTGGTCCGCCCCTACGGCGTGGCGTTCCTCAGAAACCGAACGCTAGGTGTAGTGTCTCAAGAACAGCCTTACCACGGCGCGCCGTTGAAGTGAGAGACGGTACACGAGGGGTTCGGGCGCGCCATCGTCCCTCGCTCGCAGGTCTGCCCCACCCCAGATCCTCCTTCGGCTCCGCTCAGGACAGGCTTCGCGAAGCTGGGCAGAGCCACGTGGCAGATGTCGTCGCGCTCAGGATGACAGACGGGATGGCGCGCGAGAACGCAGTGCGGCGCGGCACCGGCTGGCTACGGCGTCTCGTTCTCAGAAACCGGCTGCTATGCCCTGGCCGGCTGGGCCTCCTCCAGCGGCGTCCAGCGGTCGGCCAGCTTGGCGGCCACTGCCGGCATCGTCGTGTACTCCATCTCTTCCAGGGGCAGGCGGTGCGGCTCGAAGGGGCCGTGCAGGCGCAGGAAGTCCGCGATCTGGTTCGCCTTGTCGCGCACGTGGTCGAAGCCGGGGTCGTCGAACATGTCGTTGGGGCCGATGAGCTTGCCGTCCGCCACCTGGAAGCCAAGCGCCACCAGCCGCGGCGGGCCGTCGAAGCGGCTGGGGTGCGCATCGGCCAGGCCCACCGGCATCAGCGGCCCGTGGTGGGAGCCGCGCATCCAGCCCTCCACGATCCACGGCGTGGTGAACGGTTCCAGCACCTCGCCCACGGCGGGGAAGTTGCCCTGGCAGCGCACGATCATCGTCGGGTCGTCCTTGCCCACGTAGCGGCCGGCGATGAGCGAGAGCTTGTCCGTGCTGGAGACGGCGCCGACCTCGTTGGTGAGACGGTTGACGACGCGCTTGACAGCGTAGCGGTTGGGCGCGCCGATGAACACGAGCATGTCGTAGATCTCGTCCGGGGAGTTGAGGCGGATCTGCATGTGCTGCTGCACGTCCTGGATCTCGAACGTGAAGCCCTGGTGCAGCGGCTCGCCGATGACCAGGCCCGGCGTGTTGAACGGGTCCGCGAACATCTTGTAAAGCGGCAGGTTGAAGGCGCCGGCGGAGGTCTTGTCCGCCATGAAGACGATGATCGGCTCCGAGGGCCGCTCCTCGATCTCCATTTCGGCGGAGCCGGGGCCCGCGCCGCGGATGTTGCCGGAGAAGGCGTCCGCCAGCAGGTCCTGGCCGGCGCCGTAAAGCTTCAGCTTCTTGGCCAGCTCCGTGCCTTTGACGAAGGTGTCCCAGGCCAGCTTGTGCACCTCCGTGTTGTTCTCGCCGCGATCGTGGGTCATGATCAGGAACATGTCGTCGCCGCAGTGGCTCACGTGGTAGTCGATGAGCAGACCGCGCCGCTTGGCCTGTTCCAGCTCTTCGCGGCCGAGGTTCAGGATGTCCGGGTGGGAAGACGAATGGCCGACCATGCCGCCGATATCGGCCTTGATGCAACTCAGAGTGACCATGGGGTGTTACCTCCAGCTAACTCAACTTGCTATCCGGTGGGGGCGGGAGAGGCCCATACGGGAGCGATAGACGCCACCGGGGCGGGGATGGACATACTTGAGTCCAATGTATGATGGCGTTTGCCAAGGTGTCAAGGACGCCCCGGACGGCCGGCATCAGGCCTTCTCCAGCGCGCCCAACACCTCGCGGGCCAGCCTGCGCGCCCCCGCCTCCCATCCGCCTGAGGCGGACGCCTGCTCCGGACGCGAGAGGAACTCCGCCAGCTGCTCCCGCAGCCGCTGCGTCTTCTCCCGCGCGATCTCCTCGTTCAGCGGCTTGAACCCCTGGAGCTTACGGGGGCCCTCGCGGCCGCCCTCGGAGATATACCAGTCGCGAAATGAGCGGCAGCCGGCCTGGAACATCAGGTAGCCGGTGGGGGACGTGGCCGGCGGGTAGCCCCGCGTCAGGACGCGCTCGGTCGTCTGCTGGCCGGGCGAGTCGTACTCGACCATCAGGTGGCCGCCCGGCGGCACGAGCTCCGAGAGCATGAGGAAGAGCGGCAGGTCCAGGCCCAGGGCCGGCAGGTCGAGGGCCTGTGCGTCCACGGAGAGGAGGGGGTGGTACTGGATGAGCTCCACCCAGTTGTAGGCGGGGAAGGGCCCGCTGCTGTACAGGCCCAGCGCCAGCGGGCGGTCCGCCAGGCGGCCTTCCCGGTCCACGAGGAAGAGCTGGAAGTAGCGCGAGCCGACGTTGTTCTTGGGGCCCAGCAGGACGAGCAGCCGGTAATCGCCCAGCGGCCGGGCGGCCAGGCGCGATATCGGATGGTCACCCGGCGCGGACCAACGGCCGGCGAGCAGGCGCTGGAGACGGGCGCGGTCATCGTGGCGGACCTGTTCGAGGGTCACGGGGCCATTATAGTGGGGAGTGGGGAGTGAGGAGTGAGGTGTCGCCCGGGCGGCTCTCCTACAACCTCCGACCTGAAACCTCCGGTCTCCTCCCTGCTATAATCGTGGCCACCGGCGTAGCGGCCGGACTGGAGGTGTCCCTTGGCCGAACGACCCGACGCCCCGTTATCCGGCGTCTTTCGCGTCGTCTACTTCCTGGCGGTGGCCGTCGTGGCGGTGTTCGTCGTCGTCACGGGCGTTTTCGCCTTCTACGATCCGCCCGCAAACGAGCCGTTCCCCGGCGGCGGCTTTTTCACGCCGGGCGACGGCTCCGGCGGCGATGGGTTCGGCTTCGACGGCCAGGACGGCCAGCCTCAGTCAGACGGCGATGAGCGGGGCGATTACAACCGCAACGTCTCGCTGATCCTGATGGCTGTCAGCGCGGGCGTCTTCGCGGCGGCCATCCTGGCGTTTGGCCCGCGGTTCCATCCCCTGCGCGCGGGGCTGCTGCTGGGCGGCCTTGTCGTCTACCTGGTGGGCGTGGGCTTCTGGTCCGGCGCCACGGACGACTGGATAGGCTTCGTGATGTCCGTGGTGACGTTCGCCGTGCTGACAGGCTCGTTCGCCTTCCTGGAGGAAGGCTTGCCGCTGCGCTACGTGGAGCGGCGGCCGGTGCGCAGGCTGGAAATCCCGCCGGCGCCGGAGCCCCCGGCAGCGCCGGAGCCCCCGCCGCCCGCAGTTCCCCCAACACCCACGGATGAAGAGCCGCGGAGTTGGGAGTGAGGAGTGAGGAGTGGACAGTGGACAGTGCCCCGCCGCCCCGCCCGGCACCAGCTACCCTGACGCCCTCCAGTACCTGCTCTCTTTCGCCGATTTCGAGCGTAGCGGGCGCTTCCAGGACCGGCCGGACGTGGCGCCGATGCTGGCGCTGCTGCAGCGGCTGGGCGACCCGCACCTCGGCCGTCCGACGGTGCACATCGCCGGGAGCAAAGGCAAGGGCAGCGTGGCGGCGATGGTGGATTCCGTCCTGCGCGCGGACGGCCTGACCACCGGCCTCTACACCAGCCCCCATCTGCACAGCTATACGGAGCGGGTGCGCATCAACGGCGAGCCGGTGAGCGAAGAGACGTTCGCGCGCCTGACGGGCGCACTGCGACCGGCGGTGGATGCCGTGCAGGCGGAGCTGGGCGAGCGGCGGCTGGTGACCTTCGACCTGCTGACGGCGCTGGCGTTCCTGGCGTTCCGGGAGGCCGGCGTGCGCGCCCAGGTGGTGGAGGTGGGGCTCGGCGGCCGCGTGGACAGCACGAACGTCTTCCCGGCGAAGGAGGCCGCCGTGATCACGCCGCTCTCGCTGGAGCACACGGCGGTCCTGGGCGATACGATCGAGCAGATCGCCCGCGAGAAGGCGGGGATCATCACGCCCGGGTGTGTGGCCGTGCTCGCCCCCCAGCCGCACCAGGCCGCGCGAGAGGTGGTGCTGCAGGCCGCCCGGGCCGCCGGCGCGCGCGTCGTAGATGTGGCGGGCGAGTACCGCTGGCGGCGTCTGGCGCATGACCTGCGGGGCCAGCGCATCCGCATCGAGGGGCCGCGCGGCCCTATCGAGGCGCGCCTGCCGCTGCTGGGCGCGCACCAGATCGAGAACGCGGCGACCGCCGTCGCAACGGTGGAGGCGCTGGCCCCGGCCCTCCCGCGGGCAGGTCTGAGACCTGCCCCTACCGGGGCGCGGGATGGGTGGGGCGGGGCCATCGTGCGCGGGCTGGAGAGCGTGCGCTGGCCCTGCCGGCTGGAGGTCCTGCGCGAGCGGCCGCTGGTGATCGCGGACGGGGCGCACAACCGGGACTCCGCCGGGCGCTTGCGGGAGGCCCTGCGCGATTACTTCTCCTGCGAGCGGGCGATCTTCATCGTGGGGGCGTCCTCGGACAAGGACATCGCGGGCCTGGCGCAGGAGATCGCGCCGGTGGCGGGCGCCGTCATCGCGGCGCGGGCGCGGCACCCGCGGGCGATGGACCCGGCGCTGATCGCGGCGGAGTTCGGCAGGCGGGGCGTGCCGGCCGAAATTGTGGATAGCGTGGCCGGCGCGGTTGAGCGGGCGATGGCGGTTGCGGGCGCGGGCGGGGTAATATGTCTGCTAGGCTCGCTCTTCATCGCGGCCGAAGGACGGGAATACATCCTGGGGTGCGCCAGAGAGTGAGCGGTTAGCGTTTGGAGGTGAATATGGCTGGCAGGAACGGCACGCGGGTGGTCGTCACCGGCATCGGAGCCATCACCCCCATCGGCAACTCGGTCCCGCAGTTCTGGGAGAACTGCCTGCAGGGCAAGTCCGGCATCGGCGTCCTCACTTCCTTCGATCATTCCACGTACCCGGTCCACATCGCCGGCGAGGTGAAGGGCTTCGACCCGCAGGACTACATGGACCGCCGGGACGCCCGCCGCATGGCCCGCTTCAGCCAGTTCGCCATCGCGGGGACGCGCCAGGCGCTGGCGCACGCGGAGCTGGACCTGGACAAGGCGGACCGCAGCCGGGTGGCGGTGCTGATGGGCAACGGCATCGGCGGCATCAGCGATACGCAGGAGGCCGTGCGCACGATCGACGGCAAGAAGGACTGGCGCATCGACCCGTTCTTCTTCCCGAAGATGCTGCCGAACATGGCGGCGGCGCACATCGCGCTCACCTTCGGCGCCAAAGGCTACAACAACACGGTGATCACCGCCTGCGCGGCGGGCACCCAGGCCATCGGCGATTCGCTGGACCTGATCCGCGCGGGGAGGGCGGACGTGGTGATTACGGGCGGCGCTGAGGCCGCGCTATCGCAGGTGGGCCTGTGCGGGTTCGCCGTGATCCGCGCGCTCTCCCTGCGCAACGATGATCCGGAGCGGGCGAGCCGGCCCTTCGACGCCGAGCGCGATGGGTTCGTGGCCGCGGAGGGAGCGGGCATCTTCGTGCTGGAGAACCTGGAGCACGCCCGCCGGCGCGACGCCCCGATCCTGGCGGAAGTGGCCGGCTACGGCGCGACTAGCGATGCCTACCACGTGGTGGCCCCATCCGCGGACGGCGAGGGCGCCTCGCGGGCGATGGAGCTGGCGCTCGGAGACGCCGGGGTCGTGCCGGCGGAGGTGGACTACATCAACGCCCACGGGACGTCCACGAAACTGAACGACGCGTCCGAGACGCTGGCCATCAAGCGCACGTTTGGCGAGGACGCCTACCGCATCCCCATCAGCGCCACGAAGTCCATGGTGGGCCACTCCTTCGGAGCGGCCGGCGCCGTCGAGTGCCTGGCCTGCGTGCAGACCATCCACACAGGCCTCATCCACCCGACGGCCAACTACGAGTACCCGGACCCGGACTGCGACCTGGACTACGTGCCGGAGGGGCCGCGCCGGGCGGAGGTGCGGTTAGTGCTGAAGAACAGCTTCGGCTTCGGGGGCCAGAACGCCTGCCTGGTGTTCAAGCGCTTCGAGGAGTAGGCAGGGCATTAGAGCAATGGAGCATCGGGGCAATCGAGCGTTGGAGCGCTTGAGTGATGCTGCTCTATTGCTCCATCGTTCCATTGCTCTAACAGGGTGCTGAAAAACGAGATGTCGTTGGACCCCCCACCCCGCCCCGGAAAAAAGTTAAATCTGGGGGACACCCCCAGACCCCCGTCAAAGAGGCTTCGCCCCTCTGTACTTCCCATATTTCAGCACCCTGGTAGACCATTACAACTGGGCGCAGCAGTTCGATACCGGGTCTGCTCCATTGCTCCGTTGCTCTATTGCTCAAGCATCTCCGCAACCGGAGCCACTTCCGTCAGACGGAGACCCCAGGCAAACGGCCCGATCTGATGCGCATCCTGGTCCTGGGCGGCGCCGGGTACATCGGCAGCGTCACCGTTGACGAGCTGGTGGCCGGCGGCCACGAGGTGGCGGTGCTGGACAGCCTGGTGTCCGGCCACGACGGCGCGCTGAACCCGGATGTGGAGTTCTGTCAGGCGGACGTGCGGGACGAGCCGGCCCTCCACCGCCTCTTTGCCAGCCACAACTTCCAGGCCGTGGTCAACTACGGCGGCTACATCCAGGCCGGCGAGTCCGTCCAGGAGCCCGGGCGCTACTTCGCGAACAACGTGGGCGGCGCCATCGCCCTGCTCAACGCCATGGTGACCTACGACGTGACGCGGCTGGTCTTCAGCTCCAGCGCCGCTGTCTACGGCGAGCCGGACGCGGTGCCGGTGCCGGAGGACGCGCCGATCCGGCCGGTGAACCCGTACGGCGAGACGAAGGTGATGGTGGAGCGCATGCTGCCGTGGTACGAGCGGCGCTTCGGCCTGCGCCACGTCTCCCTGCGCTATTTCAACGCGGCGGGCGCCACAGAGCTGCGGGGCGAGGACCACCGCCCGGAGACGCACCTGATCCCGAACGTCCTCCAGGTCGCGCTCGGGCAGCGGCAGTCCGTCTCCCTCTTCGGCACGGACTACCCCACGCCCGACGGCACCTGCGTCCGCGACTACGTGCACGTCTCCGACCTGGCCGCGGTGCACCTGCTGGCGCTGGAGAAGACGGCCACGGCCAGCGCCGTCTACAACCTGGGCAACGGCCGCGGCTTCTCCAACCGGCAGGTGATCGAGGCGGCCCGCCGCGTGACCGGCGAGCCGGTCGCCGTCAGCGAGGAGCCCCGGCGCGCGGGCGACCCGGCGGAGCTGGTGGCCTCGCAGGAGCGGGCGCGGGCGGAGCTGGGCTGGGCGCCCCGCTACACGGACCTGGAGGAGATCATCGATACGGCGTGGCGGTGGCACCGGGCGCACCCCGACGGGTACGCGGGCTGACGGGCGCCGCGCTTACAGCAGCCTGCCGAGCAGCGGCCTGATCGCCGCCTCCCAGAGGCCGCCCAGGACGAGGCCGGTCCAGAAGAGCGAGTGCGGGATGCTGCCGCCCACGGAGAGGGTGTAGGAGGCGGCGCGAGGAAGCCGGAAAAGGTGGTACGTGAGCGCCCGCCAGAACGGCCCCATCAGCATCACGCTGGCGGGCAGCGCCAGGGCGCGCTGAACGGCGCCCACGCGGTCCCGCCTCTCGGCGATAGGCAGGGCGTAGCGTTGGGCCCAGCGCCGCTCGCGCATCCAGCCGCGCAGCTCGTCCATCACGGGCTCGCCCTCCAGGAGGAAGAGGAAGAGGGCGGAGTAGCAGGCCATGATGCCGCCCATGGCGAGGGCGCCGTTCCAGCGGCCCAGCGTCGCCACCAGCAGCAGCGCCACCGGCGTCGCCAGCCGCGCCTCCACCCTCCACACGGCGATCGCCGCGCCCGCCCTGGGTGTGACGTTGCGCTTCAAGAAGGCATGAAGAGACCGCCACGCCCTGAGCGGCTGCAGGAGAACGTGGGTGCGGACGGCGGCGTCTTCGCTCATGGCAAGGGCTATTGTAGCGTAGCGCGATGGGGCATTGGGGCAATAGAGCAATGGGGCATTGGAGCAATAGAGCAATGGAGCAATGGCGTCTCAGACGGAGATGCTGTTCTGGAGCAGCGTGGTCCCCAGGTCCCAGATGGGCCCGGGGAAGTGGTGCAGGTCCGCCAGCACCTTGCGGTAGGCCGCGAGGAAATGGTCTATCTCCTCGCGGCCGATGACGAGCGGCGGACCTCGGCGGGCACGCAGTGTGCCGGCGCCTTCTCCTTGATACAATAGTCTGGATATGGCAACGGCCAAGCGCGATTACTACGATGTCCTGGGCGTGCCGCGGAACGCGTCGCCGGAAGACATCAAGAAGGCGTTCCGCCGGCTGGCCATGAAGTACCACCCGGACCGGAACAAGGAGGACGGGGCGGAGACGCGCTTCAAGGAGATAGGCGAGGCGTACGAAGTGCTGTCCGACGCCGAGAAGCGGCCGGCGTACGACCGCTTTGGCCACGCGGGGCTGCAGGGGTTCGACTTCGGGCGGGGTTTCGAGGGGACGGACTTGGGCGGCTTTGGCGACATCTTCGACGCCTTCTTCGGCGGCACTGCCGGCGGCCGGCGGCAGCGCGAGGCGCAACGGGGCGCCGACCGGCGCGTGGACATTGAGATCGGCTTCGAGGACGGGGCCTTCGGGTGCGAGAACGAGATTGAGGTGGAGCGCGTCGAGCGCTGCGGCCGCTGCGCGGGAGCGGGCAGCGAGCCGGGGTCGCAGGCGGCGCGCTGCCCGGCCTGCGAAGGCGCCGGACAGGTGCGGCGGGTGAGCCGCAGCTTCTTCGGGCAGTTTGTGAACATCGCGACCTGTGCGCAATGCCGGGGCGAGGGCCGCATAGTGACGAACCCCTGCAACAGCTGCCGGGGCTCCGGACGGGAGCGGCGCAAGCGGGCCCTGGCGGTGAAGATCCCCGCCGGCGTGAACGACGGCTCTCGCATGCGGCTGAACGGGGAAGGGGACGCCGGTATGAACGGCGGCAGCCCGGGTCACCTGTACGTCTACATCAACGTGCGGCCGCACGCGTTCTTCACGCGCGAGGAAGACGACCTGGTGTACGAGCTGGAGATGAACCCCGCGCAGGCGGCGCTGGGCTTCGAGACCACCGTGCCGACGCTGGAGGGTGACGCGGCGGCGTTGAAGGCGCCGCCGGGCACCCAGAACGGGCGTCTGTTCGTGCTGAAAGGCAAGGGCGTGCCGCGCCTGCACGGCGGCGGCCGGGGCGACCTGCTGGTACGCGCGAACGTCGTCATCCCCACGGACCTCTCGGACGAGCAGCGGGAGCTGCTGCGACAGCTGGCGGAGAGTTTCGGGACGCCCGTGTCCAACGGCGACAAGAGCATCCTGGGGAAGATCAAGGATGCGCTGACCTGACGCGGACCTCCTGGGAACCACAAAGGCACGAAGACACAAAGATTCTTAGTAGGGGTCTAGCAGCCCAGAGGCTGGCCAATCAATGGCCCAATCTTCGTGCCTTTGTGTCCTTGTGGTAGAGAACGCTATGACCAAACCGCGGTCCCATGGTTCCTCCCTCTGGCTGGAGATTGCCGTCGAGGTGGCCGGGATGGACGCGGAGCTGGCGGCGGACGTCATGCGGCAGGTCTGCCCCGGCGGCGTCGCGATTGAGCCCTCGCACCGGCTGGACGCCGCCACGGAGACGTACGTGGTGGACGGGGACGGACCCGCCGTGGTCCGGGGGTGGTTGCGGGCCGGCGCGGAATCGCCGGCCGCGCGGCGCTCGCTGCGGCTGGCGCTGAGCATGGCGCCGCTGTCCGCCTCCGGTGGGCCGGCGCGCTGGCGGCGGCCGCGGCGGGTGCGCGAGGAGTCCTGGCGCGATGCCTGGAAGAAGCACTTCGGCGTCCTGCGCGTGGGGCGGGCGCTGGTGGTGGCGCCGTCCTGGGTGGGCTACCGGCAGCGAGAGGGAGAGACCGTGGTCCGCATCGATCCCGGCATGGCCTTCGGCACGGGGCAGCACGCGACGACGGCGATGTGCCTGCGCGCTCTCGAGGAGCACGTTTCGCCCGGCGTCCGGGTCCTGGACCTGGGTTGCGGCTCCGGCATCCTGGCGATCGCGGCGGCGAAGCTGGGGGCGGCGCGCGTGGCCGCGCTGGACACTGACCCCCAGGCCGTGAAGGCGGCGCGGGAGAACGCCGCGGCGAACGGGGTGCTGGATGTCCTCGAGGTGCGAGAGGGCACCCTCGAGGCAGAGACGTCCCGGCGGGACGTCTCTACGGGCGGCGAGACGTTTGACCTGATCCTCGCGAACATCAGCGGGCTGGCGCTGGAGCGGCTGGCCCCGGCGCTGGCGGCGGCGCTGGCCGGCGGCGGATCGTTGATCGCGAGCGGGTTCCTGGAGGACGCGGCGGGCGGCCTGGCGCGGGCGTTCGGTGACGCCGGGCTGCGCGTGGACCAGTTGCTGGAGGAAGGCGCCTGGCGGGCGATCATCGCGGGCAAGGGCGCGGATGGCTGATACGCGTGGACGCAGTGCCTGTGCTCCGCTCGCCCTTCGACAGGCTCAGGGTGAGCGGGAAGGGGCGCCTGGTGGACGCCAGAATGGCTGATACGCCGCTGCGCCGGTTCTTTGTGCCCCCCGACTCGATCCGCGCGCGGAACGTGACGCTGGGGCCGGAGCTGTCGCACCGGCTGGGCCGGGTGCTGCGGTTGCGGCGCGGCGACCGCGTGGTCCTGGCCGGGGGGGGGCGGCACGAGTACGTGGTGCAGCTGACAGGCGTTTCGCCGCACGCGGTGACGGGCATCGTCGTGGAGGAGAGGGCGCCGCCGCCGGAGCCGCAGGTGGAGCTGACGCTGTACCAATCGCTGATCCGGCCACAGCGGTTTGACCTGGTGCTGGAGAAGGGGACGGAGATAGGCGTCTCGCGCTTTGTGCCGGTGATCACGGCGCGGGCGCAGAACCAGGCGGAGGAGCCGTCGGCCGCGCGGGCAGAGCGCTGGGCGCGTATCGTCACGGAGGCGGCGGAGCAGTGCGACCGCGGGAAGTTGCCCCGGGTGGAGGCGCCGGCAGCCTTCGCGGAGGCGGTCCGGCAGTCCAGCGGGCTGCGGCTGCTGCCGTACGAGGGCGAGTCCGGCGGTCGCGGGCTCGGCGCTTACCTGCGGGGGTTGCCGGAGCGGCCGCGGGCAGTGAGCCTGTTCATCGGGCCGGAGGGCGGGTTCGAGCCGTCGGAGGTGGAGCTGGCGCGCCGGGAAGGGCTGGCGCTGGTGACGCTGGGCCGGCGGATCCTGCGATCGGAGACGGCGGGCATCGTGGCGGCGGCGCTGGTGCTGGACGCACTGGGGGAGATGGGGGCGTAGGTGCGGAGTGGAGGTTGGATATTGGAGGTTGGAGGTTGCAGGTTGGAGGTTGCAGGTTGGAGGTTGGAGGTTGGAGGTTGGAGGTTGGAGGTTGGAGGTTGGAGGTTGGAGGTTGGAGGTTGGAGGTTGGAGGTTGGAGGGTTGGAGGTTGGAGGTTGGCCGAACCCTCGGCGTGACGGTGGCTCCATGCCGCAGCCTTCAGGCTGCGGTGGTGCCGGCCCGGAGGGCCCCGGTCTACGCGGTTGAGAGTTGAAGCTCTATGCCGCAGGGAGGCACCAGCCGCATTGACAACGCTCGGCCCTGTGATAGAATGCGTGACACCTAAGCTCGCAGGGGGGTTCACAAGCTTTGACACAGCGCTCCGTATCTCTTGGCCGCCGGCGCTTTCTCGCCCTGGCCGGCACAGCGGCAGCCGTCGCCGGCACGGCGGTCATCCCTCAGGCGGCGCTGGGGGCCCCGGCGGCTATCCGGCGCATCTGGCTCCTGGATCCGGAATGGGGAGCCGGCCGGCCGGGCTGCGAGGATCCACACGCGGGCAGCGGGTCCTGCCACGCCTGCCGGGCCTGTCACAGCCACGCAGCGGCGAAGATGTGGACGTCAGAGACCCTGGCCGACGAGCGGCGGGCCCATACGTACTGCAAGTGCCTGCTGACCCATCACGACGTGAGTCAGCAAGAATACGTAATGATCTTCGGTCCGCCGTCCGGGCCGAAACACCGCGATGAGTTCGACAGGCGGAGGGACGAGCTGTTCCTGCCGCAGCGGGGACCAAGAGGAGGCGCCTAGCGAGAAGAGTGGCGAGGAAGCCGCGGCGCGCGGCACGCGATATGCGACACGCAGCAGGCGACACGCGGCACGCGGTATGCGGCACGCAGTATGCGACACGCGACGTTCTTTTGGCGCGCGGCACGCAGCATGCGGCAGGCAGCACGCGACACGCGGCACGCAGTATGCGGCACGCAGCACGCGACACGCGACCGCGGCTCCCCCGCCACTCTTCTCGCCAGGTGTAGGACAGGCACTGCGGTGGCGCCGCCCCGCCCCATCCCCTGTCAGGCTGAAGCCTGACCCCCCGAAGCGCCGCCCGGCCCCATCCCTTGTCAATCTGAAGCCTGACCCCCGAAGGCCCGAGACCCCCGGGCCGGGCGTCTCGCGAGAGCAGGCGCGTCCCGTCAGCGCGCGCGGGGCACGTCATCGAGACCCAGTCGGGCGCCTGAAGGTACTGGCCTACGTCCCCACGACCCGGCGGCGGCTAGGGTTCCTGCGGTCCCTGCGTCCAGAGCATGGGGTCTACGCGGACGCCGTGGATGACGATCTCCCAGTGCACGTGGGGGCCGTTTACGTAGCCCGTCTCCCCCATGGCGCCCAGCAGGTCGCCCTGGCTCACGGCCTGGCCGGCCTGGGCGACGATGCTGTCCAGGTGGTTGTAGGCGCTGAAGACGCCGGCGCCGTGGTCGATGATGACGGCGTTGCCGAACAGGAACAGCGCCCCGGCGAAGGACACCACACCGCTGTTCGCGGCCCAGACCGGCGTCCCCTTTTCGTTGGCGATGTCTGTGCCGCTGTGCGGGTAATAGGGCGCACCGTTAATGGAGCGCATGAGCCCGAAGACGTTGGAGATGTTGCCGGCGGCGGGCAGGAGCCAGCTCCCGGACCAGCGGCGCTCCGGAGTAAAGCCGCCGTAGATCTGGTCCAGGGTGGCCCGCTCCTCGGCGACGGCGGACTGGTCTGAGAGCAGGCCCTCGCTGGCCGGCGGCAGCTCGATGGACTCATACTGAAAGCCGCCCTCGCCGATGCTCACGGTGGTCGCGGCCAGCGGCGCCGCGCTGCTGGAGACGTCCAGCGGGTAATCGCCGGTGGCGAACCAGGTGGGCAGGCCGATGAGGGCGTACCAGCGATCGCCCGCGGGCAGCATCTGGTAGGTCTGGCCGGCGAACGACACGCCGGCGTCACCCAGGTCCGCGGGCGGGTAAAGCAGGCGCACGAGGAGGAAGCCGCCCTGGCGGGGAACGCTGCCGGAGAGATCGACCGTGGGCGGGGGCGGCGGTGGTGGAGGTGGTGTGGGAGTAGGGACCGGCGTTGGGGAGGATGTGATCAGCGGCGACGGCGATGGGGCGCGCGTGGGGGATGGGGAGGGAGAGGCGGTGGGCGACGGCGAAGACGCCCGGCTGCCCCCACAGGCGGCGGCCGTGAGGGCGAGCAGCAGGAGGAGAGGCAGAATCCGCATCGTTGCCTCTCAATGGTAGCGCCGCCGGGGGGGTGCTACCAGCGGACGGCCTCTCGCCGGTCTACACAGGCCGAACGGGCTGCGGGCGAATGCCATTCGCCCCTACGCAGGCGGGGGAGGTCACATCATCACCCGGCCGCCGTCGATGTTGATGGTCTGGCCGTGGATGTAGGCGGCGTCCGGCCCGCAGAGGAACGCCACCAGCTCGCCGATCTCCTCCGGGCGGCCCTCGCGGCCCAGGGGCGTCGTGCGCATCACGGCGTCGCGAATGGGCCCGGGGCGGGTGACGTCCTCCATGCGGTAGGTGTCGATGAGGCCGGGGCAGACGCAGTTGACGTTGATGCGATGCTGGGCCAGCTCGACGGCCAGCACCTGGGTGAAGAGGATGAGCCCCGCCTTGGTGACGGCGTAGGCGCCGAAGGTGGGCAGGCCTTGCCGGCCGGCGATGGAGGAGATGTTGACGATGCGCCCGCCCTCTCCCTGGGCGATGAGGGCGCGGCCCACGGCCTGCGTCACCAGGAACGTGCCGGTCAGGTTCACCTCCAGAACGCGACGCCACTCGCTCTCCTCCAGCTGGACGAGCGGGACGCGGTCGTGGCCGCGGCCGGCGGCGGCGTTGTTGACGAGGATATCGATGCGGCCCAGCGCGCGCGCCGTCTCGTCCACCAGACGCGCGCAATCGTCCGCCCGGCTCACGTCTACCACAAGCGGCAGGGCGCGCCGGCCCAGCGCCCGTATCTCTTCGGCCACCGACTCGATGTCGCGCCAGCCCAGCGCCTGCTCGTCCGCCGGGTAGGTCTTGGGCGGGCGGCCGGAGCCGGTGACGGCGACATCGGCGCCGCGGCGGGCGAGGGCCAGGCCGATGTGCCGGCCGATGCCGCGGTAACGCCCGGCGCCGGTGACGACGGCGACCTTGCCGGCGAGGGGCGCCTCCGGGTCGGGCATAGCGTCCCGTAGTATACCTAGCGCACGGCGCGCGGCCAACCGTGCTACCATGTGGCCACCCTCATGAGCGAATGCCTCTTCTGCCGGGTCGCGAGCGGCGAGGTCGCGATCGAAAAGCTGTACGAAGACGAGCTGGTGGTTGCGTTCGACATCCCTCCCGGCTACCCCGGGCGGCAGGCGCCGGTGCACTTCCTGGTCATCTCGCGGGAGCATGTGCCGTCGGCCGCCGCCATCCGCGACGAGCATGGGCTCGTCGTGGCCCGTATGTTCGCCGCGATCGCGCGGGTGGCGGAGGAGATGGGCGTCGCCGGAAGTGGCTACCGCGTCGCCACCAACGTGGGCGACGACGCCGGGCAGACGGAGTACCACCTGCACCTGCACTGCCTGGGCGGGCGGAAGCTGGGCGCGAAGGGGTGACCTGACGGCGCGCTATACTGGAGCCATGGAGTCCTGGTCCGTGGGCTTTGACGGCGACGCCGATGTGGAGCGCCACGCCGGCGTCACGGAGCCGCGCTCAGCGCCGCTGCCCCTGCGGCTGCGCGTGGTCTCCGATTACATCTGACCGTGGTGCTACATCGGCCTCGTGCGGGTCGAGCGGCTGCGGGAGGAGTTCGATGTCGAGTTTGACGTCTGTGCGTTCGCGCTGCGGCCGGGCCTGCCGCCCGAGGGGATGCCGCGGGAGCAGGCGTACGCCGGGCGCACGTACCCGGCCGGCTACGTGGAGAACATGCGACAGCTGGCGCGGGATTGCGGGATCGACATGAAGCGCCCGGAGATCATCGCGAACACGTTCAAGGCGCACGAGGCGACGGAGTTCGCCCGCGAGGCGGGCGGCCTGCCGCAGTTCCACCGCGCCGTCTTCCATGCCTACTGGGAGGAAGAGCGCAACATCGGCGACAGCGACGTGCTGTGCGAGATCGCCACGGGCTGCGGGCTGGACGCGGAGGCGCTGCGGCGGGCGCTGGCGGACGGGCGCCACGCCGCCGCCGTGCAGGAGCAGATGGACTGGAGCCGCGCCGCCGGCGTCACCGGCGTGCCCACGGTGATCTTCCAGGAGCAGTTCGCGGTGGTGGGCGCCCAGGACTACGCCGTCTTCCGCGACGTGGCCGCGCGCGTGGCCAGCGGACGCCTGGCGTAGGCGCCCCACCCCTCGCGGGGTGCTGACAAGCGAGTTCTCGTCCCAACCCCACCCCACCCAAAGAAAAAATTGAATCTGGGGGACACCCCCAGGCCCCCGACCTCTCGTCCTTCCAGGGAAGGACTCAGGACAAGCGCCACGACTTCGCCCCTGTGCACTCCCCTTCTTTCAGCACTCCGCTCGCCCCCTTTCGACACGGCTCAGGGTGACAGACGGCAACCCTTACGTGAACTGGAAAATAGGCGCGTTTTGTGTCATGCTTTCCTTCGCTTGCTGACGCAGATATGAAGGAGCCGCCCCATGGACTTTCGCTTTTCGCCCGAAGAAGATGCCTTCCGCACGGAGGTGCAGGAGTTCCTGCGCGCGGAGTTGAAGCCTGGCTGGGACGAGCAGTTCGACACGGAGACAGAGCTGGGGTCGATGGAGCAGGGCGATTTCGCGAAGCAGTTCAACAGGAAGCTGGCGGCCCGCAACTGGCTGGCGCTGCCCTGGCCAAAGCAGTACGGCGGGCTGGGCGCCACGGTGATGCAGCAGGTGATCTATAACGAGGAGATGGCGTTCACCGGCGCGCCCACCGGCTTCAACATGGGCGTGGCCTGGGTGGGCCCTTCGCTGATGATCTACGGGACGCCGGAGCAGAAGGAGTTCTTCCTGCCCCGCATCACGAACCTGGAGCACATCTGGTGCACGCTCTACTCGGAGCCGGCCGCCGGCTCGGACCTGGCGTCGCTGCAGACGCGGGCGGTGCGCGACGGCGACGAGTGGGTGCTTAACGGCCAGAAGATCTGGACGTCCGGGGCGCACCGATCCAACTGGGGCTGGCTGGCGGCGCGCACGGACACGGAAGCGCCGAAGCACAAGGGGATCAGCATGTTCCTGGTGCCCATGGACTCGCCCGGCATCAGCATCCGGCCGCTGATCAATATGGCGGGGCAGCACGGCTTCAACGAGGTGTTCTTCGAGGACGTGCGCATCCCGGCGAACTACCTGGTGGGGCAGGAGAACCAGGGCTGGTACCAGCTGGCGGTGGCGCTGGACTTCGAGCGCTCGTCCATCGCCGGGTCGGCGCGGGCGCGGCGCATCGTGGTGGAGCTCGTGAAGTTCGCGGGCGAGAACCGCGGCTACGTGGAGGCGAAGCCGGAGATCCGGCACCGCCTGGCGGAGATCGCGGTGGAGATCGATATCGCGAAGTTCCTGTCGTACCGGGTGGCGTCGCTGCAGCAGGCGGGCAAGATACCGAACTACGAGGCGACGATCGCGAAGCTGTACTCGTCGGAGCTGGGGCAGCGGCTCTCGCGCACGGGCATCGAGCTGCTGGGGCTGCACGGGCAGCTGCACCCGAAGAGCAAGCACGCGAAGCTGAGGGGGCTGATGGAGCGCTACTACCAGATGAGCGTGGCGGAGACGATCGCCGGGGGCACGAGCGAGGTGATGCGCAGCGTGGTCTCGATCCGCGGGCTGGGGCTGCCGCGGGGGTAGGGGGCGGGTTGGCCGAGGATATGTCTACGATGCCCGTCGTCACCAAGGTTAAGGCCGTAGGGCCGTATACACTCGGCATCTGGTTCGGCGACGGGACCCGGCGGCGGGTGAATGTGGAGCCACTTCCTTTCGGCGAAGTGTTCGAGCCGCTGCGCGATCCTGAGATGTTTCGCAAAGTCAGCGTCGACGCGGAACTGGGGACGGTCGTCTGGCCGAACGGGGCGGATCTAAGCCCCGAGTTCCTCTACAAGGGGAACCCAAAGCCTGTTTCCGCTGCCGAACGCGGCTAGTCGCCGGCGGCACCAGCGATATCATGCGCAGCGTGGTGGCGATCCGCGGCCTAGGGTTGCCGCGGGGGTAGAGGATGTTCCAGCGCGAACGCCGATCGCGCGCCTACTACGACGGTCGCGCCCGCTGGTACGACTCGACGAACCGCATCGCCGCGTGGCTGCGCGGTGCCTCTCCCAGGAGGGAGCGGCGCAGGGCTGTCCGGCGGCTCAATCTGAAGCCGGGCGACCGTGTTCTCGAAGTCTCCGTCGGCACGGGTACGAACCTTCCTTTTATCGCCGAACGGATCGGGGACGCTGGCTGCATTGTGGGTCTCGATATCTCACGCGGCATGCTTGGCGTATGCCAGCGCAAACTGCGGGCTCGTCACATCGAGGCCGGCCTGGTGGAAGGTGAGGCGGCGCACCCCCCCTTCGCCGATGGCGCCTTCGACTCTGTGTTCCACCACGGCGGCATCGCCGAGTTCAGCGATCGAGGAGCGGCGATCGCGGAGATGTTCCGCGTCGTGCGGCCGGGTGGCCGCGTGCTGATCTGCGACGTCGGCGTCCCCACCGATCGGCCGCTGTCGCTGGTGAACCGCCTCCTGTTACGTCTCCAACCGGAGTACGATCAGCCGCCGCCGCTCGAGTCGCTGCCTGCGGCGGCTCAGGACGTGCGGCTCAGCTGGTACTTTGGAGGCGCCTGGTACATGATCGAGTTCAATCGCCCGGAGTAGCCCAGTCACTCCGGCGGCCAGAGGTCGTGGCGGGTGAGGTCCTGGTGTCGTCTCTACACCAGGACCAGCTCCGGGAAGTAGCCCGCGTAGTAGCCGCGGTCGCGGGTGAGCAGGCGGCCGGCGTGAACGAGGGCGTGGGCGCCGATGATGAAGTCCGCCACGACATGCTGGCGGCGAGTGACGAGCGAGCCGCAGCGCTCGCACCGCACCTGCTGTGCCGCGCCGCACTCTGGACAGGTGAACCTTCGCGGTTCACGGGTGTACTGCCGCCAGGCCACGCCTGCCCGGTGTAAGGCCTCTCGGGAAGACGGTTCGAGGGTGACGCCGGTTTCCGATAGGAACGCGTCCAGGTCGGACGCACCCGGGAAGCGCGAGGCAATCTCCGCGTAGACCGGCTCGCTGATGATCAGTTGCCCACTGTTGGCGGACTGCCACAGTGCTTCCCGTGACGTCTCAAAGAAGTCTGACTCGCGGGCGACGATATCAAGGAGGATGTTCGTGTCGACGGCTGTGGTCACCCGTCGCGCATCTCTCTGATCAGCTCGTCTACGTCTTTGCCCTCAAGGTCGCGGAGGAAGCCGCGCCACTTGTCGAACACAGCCGGGTCAATGCGCCTTCGCACGAGGACCGCGCCGTCCTCCTCCACGAACTCGATCTCGTCGCCAGGCCGTACGCCCAGCTTATCGCGCACGGCCTTCGGTATCGTTACCTGGCCCTTGGACGTCACTCGTGTACCCATGTCTGCTTACCTCACGGTATTACCGCGCGCTCTTACCTCATGGTAAGGCGTGGTCGGCGGTCGCGCAAGCCCTTTTGCAGAGGCAGGGTATGAAGGCGGCCGTGTGCAGCCAGACGCGCATGTTCGTGCGACGGGTCGCGCTGAGGGCGCGGCACCCACCGCCCTACCCCCACCCCCGAGCGGCGCCCCTACGACGGCCCGTGTGCAGCGGCCCCAGGCGTGACGGAACAACGCCCGTGGGAACTATATCTAGCCCAGGCCGTGGATGATCTCCGTCTCGTAGTCCACTATCTCCGCGTCCAGACGCTCGTGGCGGATGAAGGCGATGACGCTGGCGAGGACCTGGCCGGCGTGGCGCTCGTCGTTCGAGACGCAGGAGATGCCGAGCGACACCATCTGCCAGGAGTCCTGGTCGCCCACCTCCGCGGCCGAGACGTTGAAGCGGTTGTGCAGCTTTGCCAGGAGCGACCTCAGGACCTGCCGCTTGCCCTTCAGCGAGTGGTTTTCCGGCAGGCGCAGGGAGACCCGGCAGAGGCCGATCGTGATGCTCATGGCCCGCGCAATGGTGGCAGCGGCATGAGACTACGCGCGCCCTTCCGGGGGCTCTTCCGCGGCCGTTGACGCGGCCTCTCCCGCCAGCTCCGGCAGCTCCGGCAGCTCCGGCAGATCCGCCGGCTTCTCCAGGCCGAAGTGCTCCAGGAAGCGGAACGTGGTGCCGTAGAGGTACGGGCGGCCGGGGCCCGGCGCTCTCCCCACCTCCGCCACCAGGTCGCGGGCCCGCAGCGAGGCCAGCGCCCACTCGCAGCTCTTGCCCAGGATGCGCTCGATCTCTGTGCGGGTGATCGGCTGCTTGTAGGCGATGACTGTGAGCGCCGCCAGGACGGTGCGCGAGAGGCGCTGGTCCTCGTCGATGCCCAGGAAGCGCTGTACGTACGGCGCACACTCCGGCGCAGTCACCATCTGCACGGCGCTGCCGGTGCGCTGGACGCGGACGCCGCGGTCCCGGCAGCTGGCAGCGATCTCATCGACGGCACGCGCCACGTCTTCGACATCGGCGTCCGTGAGGCGCGCGAGGGCGCTCAGCTCCAGCGGGTCTTCGGCGACGAAGAGGATGCTCTCGACCACGAGCCTGAGCAGGCCGGCGGGCGCCTCCGTCATGTCGTGTGGCTTCGCCCGGGCTACGCCTGGTCCGCCGGATGATCCTCGCCCGGGCGCTCGTCAGGCGGCGGCGCGGGCGCGTCTCCGGGCGGGGGCGCGTCGTAGACGGCCGGCCAGGGCGAGGTGCCGGCGGCCGCCTCCTGGGGCGGCGGTCCGGCGGCGGCGGGTTCGGAGGCAGGAGCGGGCGGAGGCTCCGGCGCGCGGGCGGCTGAGGACGCCACGGGAGCAGGCGCTGCGTCCCTGGCGAAGGCGATACGCACGGTGGGGGCGCCGGCCACGGGCAGGCCGAGGTCCGTCTGGATGGTATCGACGATGACGCGGGTGGCCTGCTGCGTGACGGCGGCCACGTTCGCGCGGGGGGACACGGTCAGGTCCAGGACGCTGGCGATTCCCCGGGCGCGGGCGGAGACGCGGGCGCGGGCGGCTACCACCTCCGGCAGCGCTACCAGGGCCTCCTGCAGGCGCAGGCGCAGCGCCTCTGCGGGCACGATAGTCGTGGCGCCGGCCTGCTCCAGGCGCAGCTCGCGGCCCTCTTCCTCCGGCGCGAGCTCCAGGACGATGACGAGCAGCGCCAGCACGGCGCCGGCGAGGGCGGCGAGCGTGACGATGAGCCTGCCGGTGTCAGTGCGGTGGGCGTCCAGGTACTCAACGAAGTCGCCGAGGCGGTCCACGGTCTCGCTATCAGCCGTCCAGGCCAGGAAGATGACGACGCCCATGAGAATGATGGCGGCGGCGGCGCAGAGGACGATGACCAGGCGGTTCGTCTCGTTCATGCGCTGACCGACGCCTCCTCCAGCACGCCGCGCAGGTCCGCGCCCTCCAGGCCGGTCAGGCGCACGGGCAGGAGGCGGTTGGAAAGGTCCACGTCGGCGGAAGTGTAAACGCGGACGTAGTTGGCGGTCAATCCCTGCCAGAGGCCGGCGCTCTCCTGCTCCCAGAGGACGTCCACTGTGCTGCCCAGGAGCCGGCGGCGGAACGCCCGCGAGGAGCGGCGCGCCAGCTCCAGCAGCCGCTCCAGCCGCGCCCGGCGCGGCGCCGGCGGCAGGTGGCCCGCCATCTGGGCCGCGCCTGTGTGCGGCCGTTTGGAGTAGGGGAAACAGTGCATCGCCGCGAACTGCATCTCCTCGCACAGGCGGTAGGTCTGCTCGAAGTCCGCGGCCGTCTCGCCCGGGAAGCCGGCGATGACATCGGTGGTGATGGCCACGTCCGGCACGCTCTCCCGGACGGCGCCTACGGCCTCGCGGTACTGCTGCGCGGTATAGCGGCGGCGCATCGCCTTGAGCACGGGGTCGGAGCCGCTCTGCAGGGGCAGGTGGAAGTGCGGGCAGAGCCGGGGGTTATGCCACAGCCGCACCAGCTCCGGCGAGATGTCCTGCGCCTGCAGCGACGAGAGGCGCAGGCGGGGGACGCGCGTGCGCTCCAGCAGCGCTTCCAGCAGCCGGCGGGGGCCGTGTTCGCGCCAGCCCAGATCGCGGCCGTAGTTGCCGAGCTGCGTGCCCGTGAGTACCACCTCGATCGCGCCCTCTGCCTCGCGGGCCCGCACCTGCTCCACCACCTCGGCCACCGGCACGCTCACTTCCCGCCCGCGTGTGTAGGGGACGATGCAGAAGGCGCAGAGCTCGTTGCAGCCCTCCTGGATCTTCACGAAGGCCCGTGTGCGCAGGCCGCTGCCGACGGGCGCCGGGCAGCCCGCGGCGGGCTCGCCCCGGCCCTGCAGACGCGCAAGCAGGCGCTGGGGGATCGCAGTCTTGGCGTCGTTGCCGATCACGGCGTCCGCGCCGATGACGCCGGCGATGTATGCGGGCGCGGTCTCGGCGTAGCAGCCGGTGAGCACGATCCGGGCCTGCGGCGAGAGGCGCCGGGCAAGGCGCACCAGGTGGCGCGCCTTGCGGTCCGCGACGTGCGTGACGGAGCAGGTGTTGATGACGAAGGCGTCGGCGCCGGCCGCCGGGCGGTCCACCACGCGCACGCCGTTCCCGCCGAGGCTGCGCGCTATCGCCTCGGAATCAGCCTGGTTCAGCTTGCAGCCGAGGGTGAGGACGGCGACGGTGGGTGCGCTGGCCTGTCCTGAGCGGAGTCGAGCGGCCATACGAGGCCATGATAGCAGGCCGCCCGGCGAAGCGCCGTCCGCACGCGAGCCGCCACCGCGGTCACCAGCTGTAGCTCCCACAGAGGTTGTTGACAGTCAACGAAGGCAGAGAGGGCATTCGCTTGTATCGCGGCGTAGTCCGCTGCTCGCCCCTTCGGCTTCGCTCAGGACAGGCCTACGAGTACCTCAGGGCGAGCGAGAGGGGAGGTCGGCCCGAATCCCCAGCCAGCCAAGGAGCCTCCGACCCGCTCATGGTGAGGTACTCGTACCATGAGCGGCTGCCGAACACTCCACACTGGCGAAGCGCGGCCTCTTCAGGACGCTCCCTTGTAAGCGACCTGTGTGGGGACTACAGCTAGTGCAGTGTCTCAAGAACAGCTTTACCACGGCGCACGTTTGAAGAGAGAAACGGTACACTGGGGGTCGGGCGCGCCATCGTCCCTCGCTCGCAGGTCTGCCCCACCCCAGATTCCATTCGGCTACGCTCAGGACAGGCCTTCGCGAAGCTGCGCAGAGCCGCGTTGCAGATGTCGTCGCGCTCAGGATGACAGACGGGATGGCACCGCGACTCAACGTACCAGCGGATACAGTCAAGGTATTTTAGAGACGGTACGCTAGCCGCAGCGGGAGTAGCCGCAGATGGGGCAGGTGGCGCAGCCTTCGCCGTGGACCAGCGGGCCGCCGCAGTCCGGGCAGCGGGGCTGGCGGAAGAGGGGGAACCGCAGTTGCGTCGCCGGGGTCATCGCTTTCGTCGCCATTTTCGGTCTCCTCTAAGAGCAAGCCAGAACGGTTGTGCTAACCATAGTAGTACAGACGTTCTGCTGTCAAGGGGCCGGCGGCAGTACTCAGGCAGGGTGTTGAAAAGACGAGTTCTCGTCCCACCCCCCCCCACCCCACCCAAAGAAAAAGTTAAATCTGGGGGACACCCCCAGACCCCCGGCAAGAGGGCTTCGCCCCCCTGCACTCCCCTTATTTCAGCACCCTGCTATTCCCCGAAGCCGCTCTCGTACAGCGCCTCCGCCCGCAGCAAGTCCTCGGCGGGCAGCGGCGCCTCGTCGCAGGCCAGGGCGTTCTCCTCCACCTGCTGCGCCGTCTTCGCCCCCGCGATGACCGTGGCGACGGCTTCCTGCGAGAGCACGAACGCCAGCGCCGCCTGCGCGGGCGTCCTCTGCGGCGGCCGGGCCAGGAAGCCCAGCATCCCCACGCGGCGGGCTGTCTGCGCGAGCCGCTCCCGCGACCAATCGGCGCGAAAGTCCGTGGCCGCGAAGCGATGGTTCGCCGTGTACCTGCCGCTGAGCATACCGGAGGCCAGTGGCACGCGGGCGATGACGCCCCAGTCGCGGCGGAACGCCTCCACGAAGACTCCCTTCGCCGCCGCCTCCTGGTCCAGCAGGTTGTAGGCTACCTGGAGCGTGTCGCCGTAGCGGCGCGACGCCCCTTCCCCGGCGGCCGCCGCGCGCAGGTAGGCGCGGGCGTCGTTCGCCGTGCGGGCGGAGACGCCGAAGAAGCGCACTTTCCCCTCGCGCTTGAGGTCCGCCAGCGTCTCCCAGACTCCGCCGGAGGCGGACGCGAGCTTCTGCGGCGGGTTGTGCAGCTGATAGACGTCCACGTAGTCCGTGTCCAGCCGCGAGAGGCTCCTTTCGAGCGCCGCGCGGATGTGGGCGGGGTCGAAGTTGGAGCGCACGGGCTCGCCGGCGTAGAAGTCCAGCCCCACCTTCGTGGCGATGATGACGTGGGCCCGCCGCCCGGCAAAGGCGCGGCCGATCAGCTCTTCGCTGCGGCCGCGGCCATAGACGTCGGCGGTGTCGAAGAAGTTGACGCCCAGGTCCAGGGCCCGGCGCAGCGCCGCCAGCGAGTCCTCTTCCCGCACCTCGCCCCAGCGCAGGCCACCGATAGCCAGCGCCCCAAAGCCGACCTCGGACACCATCATCTCGGTGCGGCCGAACCGCCTGTAGCGCATGGGGCTAATATACCGCCCCATCGCTCTGCGCTGCGCGCTCGCGTGGGCGCGCGCAGGCCCCCGCGTTCGCGGTACACTCGATTGCCGGGAACACATGCGCATCATCGTCGCGCCGCAGGAGTTCAAGGGAAGTCTGACCGCGCCGGAGGCCGCGCGGGCCATGGCCGAAGGCGCTCGCCGGGCGGCGCCGGACGCCGAGATCGTGGAGCTTCCGCTGGCGGACGGCGGCCCCGGGACCGTGAGCGTCATCCTGGGAGCGCAAGGCGGCCGCCTGCGGCAGGCGCGGGTGCGGGACCCGCTGGGCCGCACCGTCGAGGCCGAGTGGGGGTTGCAGGACGACGGCACGGCCGTCATTGAGATGGCGGCAGCGGCCGGGCTCTGGCGCCTGGCGGCGGCGGAGCGCGACCCCCGGGTGGCGACCACGTACGGCGTGGGCCAGCTCATCCTCGCGGCTCTGGACGCCGGCTGCTGGCGGCTGGTGGTGGGCGCGGGGGGCAGCGCCACGAACGACGGCGGCGCGGGGATGGCGCAGGCGCTGGGCGCGGGGCTGCTGGACGCGCGGGGCCATGAGCTGCCGCCGGGAGGCGCCGCGCTGGCCGCCCTGGAGCGCATCGACGTCGCGGGCCTCGATCTGCGCCTCGCGGGGTGTCGGACGGTGGTGGCGACGGACGTCCTCAACCCCCTCTGCGGGACGGAGGGCGCGTCCCTGGTCTACGGGCCGCAGAAGGGCGCGACGCCGGCGGTGGCGCTGGAGCTGGACGCTGCGCTCCGCCGCTATGCGCGGGTGGTGGAGCGGGACCTGCGGGCGCCGGTGCTGGACGCGCCCGGGGCCGGCGCCGCCGGAGGCCTGGGCGCCGGGCTCATTGCCTTCCTGCGTGCGGAAGTGCGCCCGGGCATCGAGGTCGTCGCTGAGGCGATCGGTCTGGCGGAGCGGATACGCGGCGCGGACCTGTTGCTGACCGGCGAGGGGCGGCTGGACGCGCAGACGGGATACGGGAAGACCGTGGCCGGCGTCGCGCGGCTGGCGAAGGAGCTCGGCGTAGCGGTGCTGGTCGTGCCGGGGATGCTCGCGCCCGGCTGGGAGCGCATCCTGCCGCTGGTGGACGGCGTGGAGCCGGTGGCCGGCGCCACGGCGACGGTGGAAGAGGCGCTGGCCCGGCCGGCCGCGCTGCTGGCGCTGACGGCCGAACGCGCGGTGCGCGGGCGACGGCGGCCCCGCCCCGCCCCGGTTGGAGGCACCTGAAGGTACCTCCCTACGGGGATCTGGCCTAGGCGAGGCCAGGCGACGACCGCGACGTGTGCGGGCGGCGGCGGCCCCACCCCACCCCGGTTGGAGGCACCTGAAGGTACCTCCCTACGAGGATCTGGCCTAGGCGAGGTCAGGCGACGACCGCGACGTGTGCGGGCGGCGGCGGCCCCACCCCACCCCGGTTGGAGGCACCTGAAGGTACCTCCCTACGGGGATCTGGCCTAGGCGCGCTCGCCGACCGCCGCGGATATCCGCTCCTCTTCTGAGCGGGGCCGGAACAGGTGCAGGAAGACCAGGGTGGTGAGGCCGCCGGAGACGGCGAGCGGGATGAAGACGCTTTCGAATGTGAAGGTGCCGATCGCCAGCCAGTGGTAGACGCCCGCGGCGATGAGCGCGCCCTGGTGGATGAGCGCGAGCCAGAAGATGCGCTGATAGCGCACCGGGTCGCGCGCGCAGTACAGGTAGAGTGCGGCCAGGGCTATCGGCTCCCAGCCCAAGGCCAGGCCGCCGAAGACGCCGTCCAGCTCCAGGTCACGCTTCCTCTCGCCGTCCCGGAAGTGTTGCTCAAGGAAGAGACCAGAGTTGACGAACACCTGCGTCAGGAAGGCGGTGAGTGACCAGAGGGCCAACAGGACCAGCATGATACGCGGCCGCTGCAAGGCGTTAAGCAGCGCGTTCTCCCCCAGCGGCTTGTCCGGGACGGCCGTCCAGGCCTCCGCCGCCTCCGCCCGACCGGCCGGCTGCCCCTGTGGGCCGGTGTCCGGGCTGTCTTCCATGCAGAGCCTCCTTTAGCCTACGCCCAGCTCCCGCAGGCGCTTCTCGCTGATTCCCAGGTAGTGGCCAATCTCGTGCAGCAGCGTCTGTCTGGCCTGCTTCACCATCTCTTCTTCCGTGCGGCAGTGCAGCTCGTGCGGGCGCTGGTAGATGATGATGAAGTCCGGCGGGACCAGGGAGTCCCAGTGCGAGCGCCTGGTCAGGGGAATGCCAACGTAAACGCCGAAGAGGTCGCCGCCGGGACGGACGCGGGCCGCCCGGAGCTCCGTCGGGGTGGGCCGCCAGCGCACCTGGATATCGATGTTGTGGAGGGCGTCGCGGAACTGCTGCGGCAGCTCGTCCAGAGCGCGCAGGACCAGCTGCCGGAACTCGCCTCTAGTCATCCTGGGAGATGCCGCTGCCATGTCAATAGATTGCCTCTATTCTAGCAGGCGCGGGTGCGGCAGGTGTCGTGCACAGGCGGGGCGTTCTTTGCCGGCACCGGCTTTGCACACAAAGTCCGATCTGCACAAAGGGCGGCGGCCTGCACAAGAACCCTATTCAGGCGGGCAGTCGTGATTGAATTCGTTCGACCTGCCCTCGTAGACAGTGAAAATGTTTCGGCACCTAGGGCACCTGTACATTCTGCTCTCTGGCGGATCGACGCTAGCAGGTGGACTAGAGACGTAACCAGTCCGGTCGTTCGTCGGCACAAGCGAACCCGGAGGATCGACGTTTCCCTGTGGGTCAATGGTGATCTTCATGGCGCGTGGTCCTTTCTACCCCAGCCGGGGCCACGTCTGCGACCGATGCGTAATCTGTCGTCGGGGACGGTGTTGTGGTGAGCGCGGCAGAAATGGAGGGGCTAGCTCAGCTTATCCTCGAAGTCGTCCTCCGTCACCTGATAACCTTCGCTCGGAAACCCCAAAGCGAAACTCGTTAGTATCGCGCGTCTTTCCGCCTTCAATTCCGCGTTCTCGCGCCTTAATTCGCTATTCTCCGCATCGACAGCAAGCCGCCTTGTCCGCTCCTGTTCTAAGTCGGATTGGATTTGAGCGAGGGCAGTCTGCATGGCGGACAACTGGGCTGCAAAGCGGCGATTCTCAGAATGATTCGTCGATGGCGGGGGTAGGTAGATCGCATTTTCTAGCAAGCGATGCTGTACGGAATCGGCAGCATTCGCCCGATAGCTTGCGAGCTGGCGAATTGTCGTCTCGCTCACCGCTTCACGAAGCGCCCGAACAGCCACGCCCAGGTATTGCTTGGATTCATTGCCTAGTTTCGCCAAGCCCTCACGGAGTTGTTGAAGTTCCTCAGCGTATCGCTCTGGGTCGGCCAACATTTCACTCATCGTTGGCCCCTTGCCAGCGGGTAGTTCGAATCGACTGCGAGATTTGTCTAATGGCATCTTCAATTCCTTTCCGGCGGCGGTCGTCATGCTTGTCACGCGGCGACCGTCGCCCGCACCCACTGTTAAGCGGCGTGCTTCTTTCGAGGCTTGTTCCAATACGGCGATTTGCAGCGAGGGCATACTCGCGGCTCGGCACTCGCTCGCGGAACCCATTCCCATCGGCAGCGTTCGCATCGGTAGCCCAACACTGTTATCTCAACCTTCTTAACCACGTCCAAATCACCTCCATTCGCGGCCAGTATATTCTTTATAAATCATACCCGTCAAGGGCTGACAGCACTCCATCTGTCCGCTCTATTATTAGTACGGTATATAGCGAGGTGAGAGACATGGACGATGACGGAAGAGAACAGCGCGGACTCCAAATTGCAGCGGTCAGCAAGCTAACATTCCCCGCCGGTCCCTTACGGCGCCGGCGCCAGTGCCCCGAAGAGGTACGCCTCCAGAGTATGGCGGACGATGGGCGCGGCCTACCCGGCCTCGCCGCGGTCCAGGGAGGCCAGCGCCAGCCGGATGTAGGCGGGTACCTTCAGGTGCCCGCAACCGGGGTGGGCGGCGCGGGCGCGGCAGGCGTCAGGCACAGGCGGGGCGTTCTTTGCCGGCACCTAAAGGTACCGGCCTACATTCCGCCCCGGCCTACATTCCGTGCCGGCCTCTTACGGCGATGGTGCCAGCGCCCCGGATAGGTACGCTTCCAGGATATGGCGGACGATGGGCGCGGCCTGGCCGGCCTCGCCGCGCTCCAGAGAGGCGAGCGCCAGCACCGTGGGGTCGGAGCGGTTGGCGTAGGCGACGAAGAACGTGTGGTCGGAGCCGAAGGACAGGTCCTCCGCCGTGCCGGACTTGCCGGCGGCGTCCACGCTGCTGCCAGCCCAGGCCTGGTAAGCCGTGCCGCCGGGGTTCTGGATGACGAGCGTGAGGCCGTAGCGAATGGCGTCCAGCGTGCCCTGGGAGACTGGCAAGGGGTTGACCGTTTCCGCCTGGAACTCCCGCACGACGGCGCCGGTCTGGTCCGAGATCTTCTTGATCAGCAGGGGATTGCGCAGCGTGCCGGTGACGGAGATGGCGGAGTAGGCGTTGGCGATCTGGAGCGGCGTCACGAGCATGAACCCCTGGCCGATGCCCATGTTCACGGCGTCGCCCCGGAACCAGGGCTCGCCGATGGTCTGCTCCTTCCAGGCGGGGTCCGGCACCAGGCCCGGCGCCTCGTCCACGCCGATGCCGGTGGGCTTGCCGTAGCCGAAGCCCCTGGCGAAGTCCGGCAGGATGTTCTCGTCCACCTCGTCCACCGTTTTGGCGATCTCATAGAAGACCGGGTTGCAGGAGGCCATGAGCCCCTCCGGCGGCGTCAGGAAGCCGCGGTCCACCTTCTGCCAGTTTTCCTTCTTGAATTCTTCGCCCAGCCCGGTCCAGACCGGCGAACAGTGAATCGTGGAGCCCTCGCTGAAGCCGCCGCGCTCCAGGCCCGCCGCCATGGTGACCGTCTTGAAGGTGGAGCCCGGCGGGTAGGTGGCCAGGAGCGGCCGGTGCAGGAACGGCTCGCGCGGGTCCGTGGCCAGCGCGTTGTATTGCTCCGCGCTCAGCCCCTGGATGAAGGAGTTGGGGTCGAAGCGGGGGGACGAGGCGAGCGCCAGGACCGCGTTGTCGCGCGGGTCCATGACGACGACGGAGCCGATGCGCTCGCCCAGTTCCGCCTCGGCCTTCTTCTGCACCTCGATGTCGATGGTGAGGTGCAAGTCCTTGCCGGCGGTCGCCTTCGTCTCGGCGATGGTGCGGGCGATGGAGCCTTCCGGCGTGACGGTGGCCAGCATGCCGCCGCGCTCGCCGCTGAGGACGTCGTCGAACTGGCCTTCCAGTCCGGCGGCGCCGATCATATCGCCGGGCTCGAACCCTTTGGGGGCCAGCTCCGTGAGCTGCTCCTCCGTCACCTCGGTGAGGTAGCCCAGGACGTGGGCCGCGGCGGCGCCGTTGGGGTAGAGGCGGCGGGTCTCTTCGCGCACCAGGACGCCCAGCTCCACCATGTCGCGGAACTTCTGCACCTCCTCCGGCGGCGTGCCGTAGGGCAGGGTCTTGACCGGGATGAAGTAGTAGGAGGGAAGCGTCGTCTCCACCTGGGCGCGCACGGTGGCCTCCGGCATCCCCAGCGCCGGCGTGAGCCGCGCGATCACCGCTTCCTTGTCCGTGACCAGGTCCGGCACGATGCCGACGACGGGCAACTGGGCGTCCAGCGCCAGCGGCCTGGCGTTGCGGTCGTAGATGGCGCCGCGCCGGGGCACGCGGGTGAAGAAGTGCACGAGCGAGCGATCATCCAGCTCCTTGAAGATGAGCGAGGGCTTCCAGGCGATGCGCCACTCCTCGTGCGTTTTGCCGCCGCCGGTGGCCGTGGGCGCTATCTCCTCGCGCGCGACGGCCATCTCGTTGGTCTGCTTGATGTCCCCGAAGAAGCGCGTGTGGAAGGTGATGCTGAAGGGGATGGCGACCTCTTCCCCCGACGCCCGGGGCTTGAGTTCGTAGTCGATATCGCTGAGCGTGGCCTCGTCCGCGATCGCCTCGTAACGCTGGACGAACTTCTCGCGGTCGATGGCCGTCTGCGCCTCTCGGGAGATCAGGCCGTACATCTCGCTGTACTTCTGGTCCTTCCAGAGGGAGAGGAAGCGCTCGGCGGTATCTTCGGGCGTAGCCGGCGGGGCGCTGTTCTGAGGACCGGCGCCGCCACCGCAGGCGGCAGCCAGCAGCGCCAGGGCGATGAGAGAGGCGACGAGCGGGCGCATGACTGCGAGACTCCGACTGCTATTCTACAATTGGCCCGTGGTGGCACCCATGCCGTGCACTAGCGCGCTGAGTCAGAATTGCTTTGACTAACCGTTCGCCGAACGACCAAGGCTTGCCTCCCCACCCCCCAAAGTTAAAGGGGAATCTGGGGGACACCCCCAGACCCCCGCCAAAGGGGCTCCGCCCCTCTGGACTCCCCGTATTTCTTCACCTTGCCTCCTGCAGTCTTCGTGCTAGGCGAACTGGCCGAGGACCGCATTTCGTAAAGACTATTCTGACTCACTGCACTAGAAGAACGAACGGCAACGAAAGGCGGTTCGCGGGGCGGGCGCCGGGGCCGGGCATTCCAGACGGCAGGCTATTGTGGAGATAGAACCGGAAGACATACGCCTCCTGCGGAACGCCCGCTTCCGCCGGCTGCTGGAAGCGCGCGTGCTGGGCCAGACCGCCCAGAACGCGATGCTCTACGCGCTGCTGATCCTGGTGGTGCGGGACACCGGCTCGAGCCTCAAGAGCACGTTCCTGATCGTCGCCTTCACGCTGCCGCCGATCATTCTCGGCATCCCGGCCGGAGCGATCGCTGACCTGTTGCCCAGGCGCCTCACGCTGACGCTGGGCTACCTGCTGCGCGGGGCCATCGTCACCGCGCTCATCTTCTACAGCCATGACCTGGTTTACATCTACCTGCTGGCGGCGGCGTCTTCCGTGGTGGGCCTGTTCTTCTCGCCGGCGGAAGCGGCCGTGGTACCGGCCGTAGTGCGCCGGGACCAGCTGCCGGCGGCGAACTCGCTGATGGTGCTGAGCCTGATCCTGGGCCAGATTGCCGGGATGGTGGTTCTGGCCCCGCTGCTGATCAAGCTGGTGGACCCGCGGGCGGTCTTCGTGGCTGGCGCCGGCCTCTTCCTGGCCGCCGCGTACGTCATGGGCTGGATGACGGGCGGGTTCACGCGGGCGGAGGACGAAAAGCCGCCGTCCATCGGCTTCGTGGAGGCGATGCGCGAGGGGTTCCAGATCCTGCGCACGAACCGCCACGCTTACCTGGCGATCATGTACCTGACCATGGCGCTGGCCCTCTCCAGGGTGCTGGTGATCCTGCTGCCGCAGTACACGGAAGACGTGCTGCACATCCGGCCGGAGGACACGGTCTTCGTGGCGGCGCCGGCTGCTATCGGCGCCGGCCTGGGGCTGCTGCTGGCGCCGCCGGCCACGCGTTTCCTGGGCGCCTGGCGCGTGGTGGCCGGGGGCCTGGTGCTGTTCCTGCTGGGGCTGGCCGCGCTGGGCCTGGTTATCTACGTGCGGGATTTCATCGAGGCGCACCTGAACCTCGGCATCTCGTTCGTAGAGAGGGAGGTTGGGGTGTCGTCCGTGATCACCGTAACGATGCTGCTGGCGGCGCCGCTGGGCTTCGCCTTCACGCTCGTCAACGTGGCGTCGCGCGTCGTCATGAACGAGCAGGCGCCGCAGGAGGCCCAGGGGCGCGTCTTCGCGATGCAGATGGCGCTCGGCGACTTCGTTTCGCTGCTGCCGCTGCTGATCGTGGGCGTCGTCGCCGATGTCGTGGGCGCGCGGGCGACGCTGCTGGCGGCTGCCGTCGGCGTGACCGCCGTGGCCGGGTGGCTCACGTTCTCCCGGCGCTTCGGCCCGCCGGACGGGGCCGCGCCTGAGCCCGTGCCCCGCCTGGGGACGGGCGAGCCGGGCTAGTGTAGTGTTCTCCCAACTATGCATGCTGACCTGTGCCGACGGCGGCAGGTAGGGAATGGCGCGAGTTTCTTGAGCGTGGTTCCGATTGCAGACGTCCTCTGTCCCACCCTCCCGCCCTCGAAGTGTCATCCAGGGGACACCCCTGGACGACCCCGGCGGGGGCTGCGCCCCCTGCAGCCCCCTTTGCGCGAGAAGGCAGCCTGGCGCGCGGCACCACTTAGCGGTATCTGGAAACAACTTGCGCGGGCACTACAGCTAGGCCGGCGGGGCGGCTTACTGTCCTGTCAGCAGCTCCGGCAGCGGGCGGGCAAGCGCTTGCGAGAGCGCAACTAACGTCTCGTAGCGCGGCGACTGCGCGCCGTTCTCGATGCGCACCAGAGTGACACGTCCGATCCCCGCCCTCGACGCCAGTTCCCCCTGGGTCATTGCGGCCGCCTCGCGCAGCCGCCGGATGCGATCACCGATTGATTGCCTGCCGGTCGCAGCCAGAGCTTCCACGCGGGGCCGGTAAGAGGGGTCGCAGTAGTGCCGGGCGAAGTCCCAGGGAATTTCGACCGTCTCTCCTTGAGTGTTCTTCAGCACGATCTCATAGGGGTTTGGGATCTCTATTGATTCGAGGTTCGACCGGTCTCCAATCTCCGGCAGGTCCCCAAATGGAATCACCCCGCTACAGCCGTCGGCAAAGGTGAGGTGAATTCCTCTGTTCCGCGGACTGGCAGCGGTCATCATCCGGTCAGCGTTTTGTACGAGCACAGTGGCCATGGTTGTCTACCTACCTTTGGTGAATGGCATCCCAGGTCTTCCTGATTGCTTCGGCATGTTTCCGGTACGCCTCGAGAATGCGGCGATGGTAGCCGGCGGGCGGCTGGTCCATGAACTGCGCATTGTTCAATTCGATCCGGCAGGAATGCTCGCTGCCGACAAAGACGTGCACATGCGGAGGCTCGAACTCGTTCTCTCGCGTGTACACAACGAATCGGAACTGCCCTTCAGTCGCGATAGTAGGCACCCTAACCTCCTAGCGACCTCCCGCTCCTCTCCAGTGTATCGCGAACGATACATCAGTCAAGCGCGCGCTGAAGATCTCACGGCTCCCGGAACATGGCGCCGGCGATCCTGCGGGCGACGAAGCGCGGGAGGAACTTGACCGAGGCGGCGGCCAGGCGGTTCATGCCGCCGGGCACGACGACAGCTTGCCCCCGGCGCGCCCCCTTGAGCGCCGCGGCCACGACCTTTTCCGGCGGCACCCAGCCCACGGCCATGCGCTCGGCACGGACGCCGGCCACCTGCTGAAACTCCGTCTTCACGGGCCCCGGGCACAGGCAGGTGACCGTGACGCCGTGCTTCTTCGCCTCCTCGTACAGACCCTCAGAGAAGTGCAGCACGAACGCCTTCGTAGCGCCGTAAGTGCTCATATACGGCACCGGCTGGAAGGCGCCCAGGGACGCTACGTTGATGATGGCACCCCTGCGCGCCGGGACCATGGACTCGAGCGCCGCGTGCGAGAGCCGCGCGAGGGCCCGCACGTTAAGGTCGATCTCCTGCAGCTCACGGTCCGGCGGCAGGGCGTGGAACTCGCCGCGGGTGCCGAAGCCGGCGTTGTTCACGAGCATCTCGATGTCGCCCCTGCGCAGGCGCTCCTCCACGGCGGCCACGCCGGCCGGGGTGGAGAGGTCCACCTCCAGCACTTCGGTGGCCACGCCGCGCTGTTCCGCGAGCTCGGCGGCGAGGCGGTCGAGCCGGTCCTTGCGCCGGGCCGCCAGCACCAGATCGTACCCCCCGGCCGCCAGCTGCCGGGCGAACTGCTCGCCCAGGCCGGACGAAGCGCCGGTGATCAGCGCCGTTCGCTTACCCGGCCCTTCGCCCCCGGCCGGGCCCCTGGCGGTTCCCTTCACTTTCGCGGCCACATGCACCTCCCGCTATCCACTATTAGGGTGCTGAGAAACGAGTCCTCGTCCCAGCTCCCACTCCCGCCCCAAGCAAGGTTGAAAATTGAATCTGGGGGACACCCCTTCGCCTGACCATGCGCTCCGCTTCGGGCCGCGCCATTAAGACCACTGCCCGACCGGCAGGACGCAAGGCGATCCGGGGACGTGGCCGGTCCAGAACCCCTTCCTCTTGCGGCGGAACATAGCACCCCGCCGACGGGCGCGTCTACGCCTGGTCTCGCCAGCGAACCTCGAACAGGGGCACCGGGTCCTCGAATCCGCGCAACACCGTGTCACCCTGGTCGCTGAACAGGAACCCCTTGCCCGCTGTCAGCTGGCGCACGACATCCGAGACCACCACCTGTCCCGCTTCCGCCGCGGCGCAGATGCGCGCGGCCAGCTGGACGGCGATCCCGTACAGGTCCTGCTCCTCGGCCACCGGCTCACCGGCGTTCAGGCCGATGCGCACCCTGAATCCCAACTCCGGCTGCTCATCGGAGTAAGCGAGCACGCGCCGCTGGATGGCGATGGCGCAGTCGATGGCCTTGGACGCCAGCGGAAAGGAAGCCATTATCCCATCGCCGGTGTGCTTGATCTCCGCGCCGCCGTGCTCGTGGAGGCCCGGCCCTCACGATGCGGTTGTGGGCCCGCAGGACCTCCTGCGCCCGCGCGTCGCCCAGCCGCTGCGTCAGCGTGGTCGAGCCTTCGATATCGGTGAAGAGGATCGTCACGAGACCCGCTGACGGAGGCGGGGCGGACGGCCGGATGCGCTCCTCCACGCCTGCGGGCAGTCCCAGGAACTCGTCGCTGGCCCGCACGACCGCTTCCATGTCGCCCACCCAGGGCAGGTGCGCGCCGCCCTCCAGCAGCACCAGCTGCGCGTTCTTTGCCCGCGCTGCGATGGACTTGGTCTCCTCCAGGTCCGGGAACATGAGCTCGCGCCTCTGCAACAAGAGGACCGGGCATTCTATGCGCGCGACGTATTCCGTGACATCGAGGTTCGCCCACGCGTCCATCAACTTCAGGGTGTTCGCCTGATCGATCGCCTCGCGCATGAGCTCGGCAAACCTGCCCGCCTGCTCGCTCGCTCCCCAGCCGGCCACGCTCGCGTGGGCGGTGGTCTGGGTGAACAGGTGCCAGTCCCTCCGCAGCAGTTCACGGAACACCTCGCGCTGGGCCGAGCGCGCATCAAAGGCGCGAGTGGTCGGGGACCAGAGGACGAGGTGAGACAGCCGGTGCGGGTTGACGGCGGCGTACATGATGGCAACAGGTGTGGACGGCGCTACCCCAACCAGGACGAAGCGGCCGAGCCCCAGCCTGTCCGCTACGGCATCGATGTCCAGCAGGAACTCTCCGGGGAGAGATCCTCGATATCGCGGTCGGACAGGCCGCTGCCGCGCGAGTCGTAACGGATGAACTGCTTCCCCCGCGCCAGGTGCTCGAACCAGCGCCGGTACTCCGGGTTCCGCCATTCCGCCTGGAGATGGCTCCAGGGGATCGGGGGCATGTGGATCAGCGGCATCCCTTCGCCCATGGTCCAGAAGGCGATGTTGACGCCGTCGCTGGTCTTGGCGTACTGGATGCGGGGTTCCATAGCGGGCACTATTCTACGTCATCGGATGCGGGCTCAGAGATAACGGCGATGGCCTCTATCTCTACCAGCATCTCCGGCTCGACGAGCGCCGACACCTCGACCAATGTAGCCGCCGGGCGGATATCGCCGAAGGCCTCGCCGTGGGCGCGGGCCACCT
>JAUSFE010000135.1 GCA_030649945.1 Dehalococcoidia bacterium
AGCTTGCAATTAAACCGCCTCAGGCGGCCTTCTTGACCGCCGGGTAGCGGGTTCGTGGGGGACGGCGGGTGCCCTTTGGCCGTCCGGGGCCGGCCTTGTGGTATTTCGGTGGACTGGCTGGCGTGCCGATGGCGGCGCGCAGTCGCCGAAATCCCCGGCGGACCCGCGTCGGGGTGAGCCTGGTGGGGTCACAGGGGCGTTCCCACGGCAGGCGGTCGTCGGCGACGAGACCACGGGCGAGGCGGAGCTGGGTGTAGGCCGCGACGATGAGCCAGGTCCAGCGGTCGGCCTGCTCGGGGGTGCGCAGGGCCGGCGCGGTCCAGCCGAGGGCCTGCTTGGCGAAGCGGTAGGTGTGCTCGAGGTCGAAGCGTCGCAGGTAGGCCCGCCAGCAGACGTCAAGGTCGGGGGTGCCGGGCCCCGACCACCACAGCCACAGGGTCTTCTTTGCCCGGGCAGTCTGCTTCGGCAGGTGCTCGACCGCGACCCGGATGACACTGCCGCGCACGATCGGTGGGGCGTCGGTGCCCGCCCAGCGTCCGCGGCCCTGGAGCCTGGGGTGCAGGCCATGCCAAGCCTGGACCTCCACGGTGCCGTAGCGCGGGTCGCGCGTCCTGAGCGCGGCATCGGGCGCCGGCCGGCCGGCCGGATCCGCGCACGCGAACCGAGCGCCATGGCGGCGGGGCCGGCCGACGGTGCCGCCGGGCGCCGGAGTGGGATCGGGGTAGAAGACGCGGTCGGAGCGGATGCGGACCAGGACGCCGGCTCGGGCGTCGGCCAACCCCGCGCCGAGCGCGATCGGGTCGTAGCCGGCGTCGAACACGAACAGGGGCACCGCTCCGTCGTCGGGCAGGCGGCCGACGAGCTGGCGCACCTGGGCGATCGTGGCCGCCACCGTGTCGGCGCGAGGGGGGATACGCCGGGCATCGAGGGGAGCGGTCCAGCTGTCGGGCGCCCAGTCGAGCTGCGTGATCCACTGGTACGACCAGCCGGCCACGATCGGCTGGCCGGCGGAATGCTTCGACGCCGAGTAGTAGAAGCCCCGCTCGGGGCTGGTCTCGGCGTCGCAGCGGTCCCAGGTGGAGGCGTCCACGGCGAACACCAGTGGCCAGTCGGGCGGGCGGTGCGTCACGAGGGCCCGACGGAGCGCCTCGGCGTCGATCCGCCCCCGGGCGAGCGCCTTGTACAGGCTGCCGTGGCTGCGGCGGAACACCGGCTCCAGGCTCAGCGACGGCACCGAGCCGACCGGCGCCGGCACGCACAGTGCCGCGTCGGCGAGCTCGAACAGCGCGTCCCCCCATCGGGTGAGACAACCGTAGAGCGTCGTTCGGAAGCCCACCAGCGCCGCCCTCGACGCGCCGTCTCTGCCCTCGCCCATGTCGCCTCCTCGGTGGCTGTGGCTGTGGGCTACAGTATGATACTGTAGAGCATCCGGGGTGGCGCCCTATGCCATGCTCGGAAGAGGAGGTGTCGATGCCACGGCCCACCGCAGCGGACCGCGCGGCCCAGGCGAAGATCACGGCGCAGCTCGGGTCCGCCGGCTTTGCGCTGCCAGGCACGATCCTCGAGCGGCGTATCCGCTGCGGGAAGCCCGGCTGCCGCTGCGGCGCAGACCCGCCGCAGCTCCATGGTCCGTACTACCAGTGGACCCGCAAGGTGAACGGCAAGACCGAGACGCGCCTGCTCACCGCGGCGCAGATGGCCCGCTATCGCAGTTGGTTCGACAACGCCAGGCAGCTCCGGACCCTCACGAGCGAACTCGAGGCGCTGTCGCTCGACATCGCCGAGTCAGCCGAGGACTGGAGCTGACGTGACCCGCACAGGTTTAATTGCAAGCTCAGGCAGTGTGTTCTCGCCTGCCTGACGTTGCACGATGTTGCCATCGTGGGGGTCCCTGCGCTCGTCCCGGGAGGCGTCGCACCACCCACCAGGCGACTGGGCGGCCGTGCGCTCAGCGATCGCGTTGGTAACCGAGACTACCGGCGGCCTTCCCGACGGAAAGTCGCTATGGCTCCTCGGGTCCGCGTTCGATGTTTAGGATCCCGAAT
>JAUSFE010000138.1 GCA_030649945.1 Dehalococcoidia bacterium
AGGGGCCCGGTGTACCGTTCCAGCCGGAGCTGATGGCCAAGTACGCGCTGACGCCGCAGGGCATTTCGGCGGAGGAGATCGCCACGAAGTGGGGGGTCACGCGGCAGGAGGCGGACGAGTTCGCGCTGGGGAGCTACGAGAAGGCCAAGCGGGCGCGGGACGAGGGTCGCTTTGACCGCGAGATCCTGCCGGTGGATGTGAAGCTGGAAGGGCTGCCGGCGACGGTCAAGACGGACGAGGGTATCCGCGATACGTCGCTGGAGAAGCTGGGCAGCCTGCAGCCTTCGTTCCGGCCGGACGGGATCCACCACGCGGGCAACTCGTCGCAGATCACGGACGGCGCGGCGGCGGTGCTGCTGATGTCGCGGGAGAAGGCGGACGAGCTGGGGATCAAGCCGCGGGCGCGGATCATCGGCCAGGCCGTTGTGGGCTCCGATCCGGTGCTCATGCTCACCGGACCCATCACGGCGACGCCGAAGGTGCTGAAGCACGCCGGCCTGGCGCTGAAGGACATAGACCTGATTGAGATTAACGAGGCGTTTGCGTCCGTGGTCCTGGCCTGGAAGCGTGAGATTAAGCCCGATATGTCCAGGGTGAACGTGAACGGCGGCGCGATCGCGCTGGGGCACCCCCTGGGGGCGACCGGCGCGCGGCTGATGACGACGCTGCTGCACGAGCTGGAGCGCACGGGCGGCCGCTACGGGATGCAGCTAATGTGCTGCGGCGGCGGCCTGGGCACGGCGACGATCATCGAGCGCCTGGAGTAGCGCGTGCTCACCCCTTCGCTCCTCTAGGGTAGACCAGCGCCGGGGAAAATCGCGGCGTAGGGGCTTCCGGCCGGAAGCCCCTACGTTCGCTGCGCACGGAGGTCGACATGCCAATCAGTACGCGGCCCCTCTTCCGGAAGCTGGACTGCCTTCAGATTCCGGTGCCTGACCTCCGTGCCGGGCTCGCGTTCTACGGCGACCGGCTGGGCCACGAACTGAACTGGCGAACGGATACCGCCGCCGGATTGCGCATGCCGGAGTCAGACGCCGAGATCGTGCTGCAAACGGAACGGCCGCAACTGGAGGCTAACCTCCTGGTAGACTCGGCGGACGCGGCCGCGGAGCGTTTCGTGCAGGCAGGCGGCCGCGTCCTCGCCGGCCCGTTCGATATCCAGGTCGGCCGCTGCGTCGTCGTCCAGGACCCCTGGGGCAACGTCCTCGTCCTGCTGGACCTGACCAAGGGGCGCCTGGTCACCGACGCACAGGGCAACGTAGTGGGGAACGAAGGCGAGCGATAGGGGCTTCCGGCCGGAAGCCCCTATCGCTCGCTCCGCATGGAGGCACGCAACTTCCAGTCCCCTGCGTCCCTACAGCAGCCCCTGTTTCTTCAACAGCTCCTGGCTGTACGTCACCATTCCTGTGTGCACCTTCGGGTCGCAGGCGGCGAGGAAGAGGACCGCCTTCGCCATGTACTCCACCGGCTCCGCGCGCGGGTCGTCCGCGCTGGGGATGAGGCGGTGGAAGAGGACGCCCGGAGTGGCCACGACGGACGACGGCGAGATGACGTTGACGGCGATGCCGCTGCCGTACAGCTCGTGCGCCAGGCCGGTCGTCAGGCGCTCCAGCCCGGCCTTGACCACGCCGTACGTCGTGCCGCCGTGCGCGGGCAGCGCGTATGGCGGTCCCTCCGGGTGGATGGCCGCGCGGGAGGAGATGTTGATGATGTGGCCGCCGCCCGCCGCCAGCATGTCCGGCAAGACGGCCTGGATCATGAGGAAGGGGCCGGTGAGGTCTACCTCCAGCATCTTCTGCCAGCGCCGTAGCGGGAACTCCTTGAGGGGGATGAAGTAGGTGAGCGCGGCGTTGTTCACCAGCACGTCCACGGGACCGAAAGCATCGTGCGCCGTCTCCACCAGCCGCTCGATGTCCTCGGGCCGCGAGACGTCGCAGCGGACGGCGATGGCTTCGCCGCCCTCGGCGCGGACCTGAGCCGCCGTCTCGTCAATGCTCCCCTCCAGCTCGTGCTCCCCCCTGGCCTGCGTGCGCGCGGCGGCCACCACCCTCGCGCCCTCGCGGCCCAGGAGCACGGCGATCTCCTTGCCGATGCCGCGGCTGGCCCCGGTGACGATCGCGACCTTTCCTTCCAGCTGCTTGCCCATCTCTCTCCTCTAGCGGCGTGATCCCGCCTCAGGTGGGCTGCCTGCTGTTTCTTCCGGCGCGGTCCTGGCCGGGCCCGTAAAGTGTACTATCCCCGAGCTGTAGCGACGCCGCCGCGAGGCAGACGCGCGCGCTGCCGGGCCGTCCATTGGGTGACGCTGAGGTGCGGTGGACCCAGGCGAAAGGCATCACCAGGCGCCAGGGCACGGCGTAATCCCGCATAGCACCGCCATACCGTCCCACCCACCCGCCCGTCGGGATGTTTAGGGGGGGGACACCCCCCAGGCCCCCCGGCAGCGGGGCTCTGCCCCTCTGCACTCCCCGCGGCGTAGGCTGGCCAAACTGTCGGCACATCTCCGGACCAGTACACCCTAAAGGGCGCCATCAGTATACGGCTCCGGCGCCGGGGGCCCCTCATGAGACTGCCACCAGAGCACGGCGCCGGCGGTTCCGGTAATCAGCAGGCCCAGGACGGTCAGCGTCAGGTAGTCGCGGATGGCCACCCACGTGGTGTCGATGCCCAGGGCCAGGAGGTCGGTGACAAACGTGTCCGCCTCCGGCTGGCCCGTGCGGAAGGCGAAGCGCAGGCCCACGGCGGCGGCCAGCGACGGCAACGCCGCGGCCAGGGTGACGGCGCCCAGCGCGATCAGGCGGAAGTACCAGCGGACGGCGGCCAGGAGCAGCACGGCCAGGGCCAGGGAGAGCAGCCCCAGCAGGATAGTGGCGACGAGAAAGGCCGTGTGCGTGGAGTCTGTGACCAGCCCCAGCCCTGTGCGCACAGCGCCGGCTGAGGAGATGCGCTCCACGTCCTGCCGGGCGTCCGGGTCGCCGGCGGCCCAGGCCGACATGCCGTCGTCGTAAAGGCGGCGGGCAGCCTCGGCCAGCAGGCGGTCGCGCAGGGCCGCGCCCTCCAGCGTGCGGGCCTCGGCGCGGGGCAGGTCCACCGGTATTGGGAAGTCAGGCACGCGCACGCTGTCGCCTGCGCCCTCCTGCGCGGCCCTGTGGAGCGAGACCTCTATCTGCGGCAGGACGGCATCGATGTCCGTGGCCACGGCGACGGCGCGGCGGTGCACCCGCTGCCCGGTCTCCTCAGCCGTAACCTGGAAGCCGACGAGGGCGAGGAAGAAGGCGGTAAGCGAGAGGACGAGCAGGAAGGCGATGACCCACTGGGAGGCCGCCCGCACCATCGAGGGACGGTTCACGGCAGCTCGACGACGACGGTGCCCGCGAGGATGTCGTGCAGGGCGCGTGACTCGTGGTCCCGGAACATGGGGATGAGGCCCAGGCCCAGGGGCAGGACGCTGAGCGGCCAGAAGAAGGTGCGCACCATCGCCCGCGCCAGCGAGAGGTGATTGCCGGTCCGGTCCGTTACCGCGATGCGCACGGCCGTCATGCCCAGCGTCTGCCCGCGCCACCACCAGAGGGCGATGAAGTACCAGGGCACGAAGGCGAGGAAGCTGAGGATGATGATTACCGCCCGCCAGCCGTCGGCGTTGGAGATGTCGGAGTCGCCCCAGTTGGTGCGCAGGAGGAGGAAGACCCCGGCCCCGGCAACGAACAGCGCGAAGACGGTGACGACGACGATGAGGTCCAGGACGCCGGCGACGATGCGCAGCGCGACGCTGGCGTAAGGGAGATACGAGTAGTCAGTCTCGACGGGGACGCCGGTACGCTCCGCGGTGGCCATCAGATGGGGCGATTATAGCATTCCGGTTCGCAGGGGAAACCGCATTGCGCTGTCATTCTGAGCGGGCATGACGCCCGCTCGCAGGAGTACGCATCTTCGCGAAGGAATCTGGGGCGGGGCGAACGCCTGCGCGCGATATGGGCGCTGGTCGCCGGGCATGCCGCTCGCCTGTGGCTGCGCGAAGATGCCGGCCACCCGTCGCAGGCCTCATCTCGCTCAGGATGACGGCCCGCTCACACCTTCTCGTTCGGCGTGCGCGCCACCTCGGTGCCGTCCGCCAGGCGCACCACCTCGTAGTCCGCGAAGAGGTTGGGGGCCTCCCGCTGCATCATGCGCAGGACCTCCAGCGCCACCTTGCGGATCTCCTCCTCCGCGAACTCCGAGCCGCGCAGCTCGATGAAGTGGCGCAGGGCGCGGGCGTTGGCCGTGACGAAGATCATCGTCTCCGTGGCGTTGGGCAGGACGGAGCGGGCGGCCTGCCGCGCCAGCTTGCGCCGGTGCGTGCGGTCCGCCACGTCTGCCAGCTTGGCCATCAGCCCGTCCACCAGTTGGAGATAGGCCTCGTGGGAGGTCTGGATGGCGCGCAGCCAGACCTCGTGCAGCTGCGGGTCCCCGGCGATGACGTCCGGCTCGACATAACTGGCGCTCGACTCGTCCACGTAGCGCTGCGAGAGCTGCGAGTACGCCCAGCCGGCGCGGTGCCGGATCAGCTCGTGCGTGAAGGAGCGGGAGACGCCGGCGATGATGAAGTTCCAGGCGGCGTGCTCCAGCACCGACCCGTGCTTCTGGGCCAGGATGTTGCCGATGTACTCGGCGTTGGTCTTGCGGCCCTTGCCGTAGGAGACGTAGCAGAGGCGGCCGCCCGCCTCCACCAGCTGCTCGCCGCCCACCTCCGTGTCCGTCTCCCAGGCCATGCCGTAGTCGCCCAGGAAGCGATCGATCTCCGGGCGGTCCACCTGCTGGCGGCCCACCAGGTAGACGCGGGGCTGCCTGATGATGTTGGGGACGGGGCCGGACGCCTCCGCGGGCTTCGTCTCGTCTATTCTGCTCACCATCTCAGCCCCCTTTCCTGCGCGCCGCCGGCGGCGGTAGTCAACCTACCCCATTCTAGTGCCTAGCTCCAACGGCTGCACGGCAAAAATGTGGAAAGGTAAGCGCTTGAACAATTGCGGTCAGCGGGCAGGTGTCAGGTGTCAGGTGTCAGGTGTCAGGCGTCAGCGGTCAGCCTCGCACCTCTGCTATCATCCCGGTATGACCACGAACGCCGTCGCCCACCTCGGCTGTCATTCTGAGCGGCCGCACGCCTGCTCGTGGTTACAGCGCATCTTCGCGAAGCCTGTCCTGAGCGGAGTCGAAGGGGAATCTGGGGAGGGGCAGACATCCGCGCGAGGGGCACCATGACATCCGCATCATCATGACCACCAACGCAGTCGGCGTCGATATCATCGAGATCGAGCGGGTGGAGAGGGCGCTGGCCAGGCACGGCCGCCGCTTTCTGGGCCGCGTCTATACGCCGCTGGAAGCCGCCTTCTGCAAGGGGCGCGTGAGCGAGCTGGCGGTCCGGTTCGCCGCCAAGGAGGCCGTGATGAAGGCGCTGGGCACCGGCGCCCACGGCGTCGCCTGGCGCGAGATCGAGGTGCTGCCCAACCACCGCGGCAAGCCGCTGGTATACCTGCACGGGCGGGCGCAGAAGCGCGCGCAGCGCATTGGCCTGGAGGCGCTGGACATCAGCCTGAGCCACAGCCGGGAATACGCGGTGGCGTTCGTCGTGGGCCGCTCGCAGGACCTGGAGGCGGACCGCGAGGCCTGGCGGCACAGGTTCGCCGGCATCCTGCGGGAACGAGGGTTGCTGGATGGCTGATGCCCTGACCCTGGAAGACCTGGCGCGCCGCACCGGGGAGCCGGCGGAGCGGCTGCAGGAGTGGCGCGCCGAGGGGCTGATCGGCGTGGACGGCTCGGACGAGTTCGCCCTCGTGGACGTCGGCCGCGCCCGCCTCATCCACGACATGCTGCACTACGGCCACAGCCTGGAGGCCATAGCCAGAGCGGCCAGGAGGCCGGACTCCGTCTTCCAGTACTTCCTGGAAGGCATGAGCCAGCATTTCTCCCGCCCGCTGTACACGGTGCCGGACGCCGCCGAGATGGCGGGCATTGACCCGGGCTTCGCCCGCCGCATGATGGAGGCGACGGGGATCGGCGAGCACGGCGACTATGTAGACGGCGAGGACGTAGAGTTCCTCCGAGCGTGCAAGACATCGCTTGATGCTGGATACCCTGAGGACGCGCTGCTGCAGATACTCCGCGTCTACTCCGAGACGATGGCGCGCGCGGCCGAGGTGAGCCAGCGCACCAGCCACTTCTATCTGCACCAACCCCTCGAGCAGCGCGGCCTGGCGCCGGAACAGATGATGGAGCAACTGCGCGACACCTTCAGCAAGATCGAGCCGCTGGTGGAGCCGGCCCTCATGTACTTCTTCCGCAAGGGCGCGGCCAGGGGCGGCTGGGACGACATGCTGATGCACCTCGAGGAGGAGGCAGGCCTGGCTGAGAAGCCGGAGACGCCGGGCCAGGTGCGGCAGGCGATCATGTTCGTAGACCTGGCGAACTTCACGCCCCTGGCGGAAGCGATGGGAGACTTGAAGGCGGCAGGGGTGCTGGACCGCTTCCGGGAGGTGGTCCAGGTGGCCATTCGGCGCTGCCATGGCCGCATCGTTAAGCAGATAGGCGATGCCTTCATGATCGTCTTCCCGGAGTGCTATTCCGCCGTCTCCTGCGCGCTGGAGATCGAAGAGCGTTGCGGCGCGGAGCCCCAGTTCCCGGCGGCCCGCGCGGGCCTCCACTGGGGCCCCGTGCTCTACCGCGAGGGCGATTACCTGGGCTCTAACGTAAACATCGCCTCGCGCCTGGGGACGGAGGCGCAGCGCCACCAGGTACTGGTTTCGGCGGAGGTGCGCAACCGGGCGAAAGGGCTGGAGGGAGCGGAGTTCATCCGCCTGGGCAAGCGGCGCCTCAAGGGCCTTGTGGCCGAGGTCGAGGTCTTCGAGGTGCGCGTCGCCGGGCCGGGTGCGCAGGAGAGAATGATCGATCCGGTGTGCGGCATGGAACTCGGCTCCGGCGAAGTGGCGGCGCGGCTGACCCTGGACGGCCGGGACCACGTGTTCTGCAGCGACGATTGCCTGCGCAAGTTCGTCCGAAGTCCAGAGAAGTACGGCTAGCGGACAAGGACAATGGAACTTGGAACTTGGAACCTGGGACCGGGGCTAGCAGCCCTTACCGTGTTCCCAGTTCCCAGTTCCATGTCCAGGCGGTGGGCAAGGAACGGCCCATGAAGCTCACGACAATGGAACCTGGAACTTGGAACTTGGGACCGGGGATAGCAGCCCCTGCCGTGTTCCCAGTTCCCAGTTCCATGTCCCGGCGGTGGGCAAGGAACGGCCCATGAAGCTCGTCACCGTCGCCGACATGCAGCGGCTGGAGCGCGAGGCGGGCGTGCCCGTGCCGCAGCTCATGGAGAACGCCGGGCTGGCGGTGGCGCAGGAGGCCTGGCTGCTCCTCGGCGAGCTGGCGGAGCGCCGCATCCTGGTGCTGGTGGGGCCCGGCAACAACGGCGGCGACGGCCTGGTGGCCGCGCGGCACCTGAAGGACTGGGGCGCAGAGGTGATCACTTACCTGCTGAAGGCCCGTGGCGAAGACGACGCCAACCTGGCCTCGCTGCTGGAGCGGCAGGCGCCCATAGTCCTGGCCGAAGAGGACGCCGCTGAAGGGTACAAACGCCTCGGCGAGGCGCTGGGCGGGGCGGAGCTGGTGATCGACGCCCTGCTGGGGACCGGCCGCGCCCGGCCGATCGAGGGGCCGCTGGCACAGGTGCTGGACCGGCTCAGGGACGCCCGCGCCGGCCGCCTGCCGCCCCGCCTGCTGGCCGTGGACCTGCCCACGGGCCTCGATGCCGATACCGGCGCCGTGGACCCCCATTGCGTGGCCGCGGACCACACGGCGGCCCTTGCCTGGAGCAAGGTCGGCCTGCACCTGCTGCCGGGCTCGCAGTACGCCGGCCGCGTGGAGGTGGTGGACATCGGCATCCCGCCGGAGCTGGGCGCAACGGTCCAGACGGAGCTGCTGACCCAGCGCTGGGCGCGGGAGATGCTGCCGGAGCGGCCGGCCGCCGCCCACAAGGGCACCTTCGGGAGCGCGCTGGTCATCGCCGGCTCGCCGCGCTACACCGGCGCGCCGTACCTGGCGTGCATGGCCGCGCTGCGCGCCGGCGCCGGGCTCGTCACGCTGGCCTGCGGGCGCTCCATCTACCCCATGCTGGCCGCCAAACTGGTGGAGGCGACGTTCGAGCCGCTGGACGACCAGGACGGCCAGCTCTCCGCCCAGGAGGCCGGCGCGGTGCGCCGGGCGCTGGAACAGGGCTACGGCTCCGTGCTCGTAGGCCCCGGGCTGGGCCAGGGCGGCTACGTGCAGGCGTTCATGAAGGCCGTCTTGCCGATGCTCTCGGCGGAGGAGGGCCTGCGCGGCCTCGTGATCGACGCCGACGCGCTGAACAACCTCTCGCGCATCGAGCGCTGGTGGGCGCTGGTGCGGGCGCCCGCAGTCGTGACGCCGCACCCGGGCGAGATGTCGCGCCTCACGGGCCTGCCGGTCAATGAGGTGCAGGCCGACCGCCTGGGGGCCGCCCGCCGGTTTGCGGCGGAGTGGGGCGTCGCTGTCCTGCTGAAGGGCGCGCCCAGCATCGTGGCGGCGCCGGACGGCCGCGTGCGGGTGAACCCGTTCACGAACCCGGCGCTGGCGACGGCCGGGACGGGCGACGTGCTGGCCGGGACGATCGCCGGCTTCATCGCGCAGGGGGTGGAGCCGTTCGAAGCGGCCGCGCTGGGGCTTTACGTCAGCAGCCTGGCGGGCGAGCACCTGCGCCGCGAGCTGGGCAGCGCCGGCATGATCGCGGGCGACCTGCTGCCCGCCCTGCCGCGGGCCATGAAGGAGCTGCGGGGCGAGTGAGGGGGCGCGAACTGTGCCCGCATCACACCGCTAACGACGCCTCAGACGATCCCGACCCATCCTGGACGATCCCGGTCGCGTTTCCAGATCGGGCGTCGTTCCCGGACAGACCCTTCCTTCGTCAGGGTGACAGGGGCGGCGTTGAGCGCAGCTATCGGGAATCTCGGGCATCTGCCGACAGCTTTGCAGTGCCCTGTCCACATTCTCCTGCCATCCACCCCTCGCACAGCGGCCCCGAAGCGGCGACAATGGCCCCAATGATGCATCTGTGCTCACCTGTGTCCATCTGTGGCTAACGTCACCGCCGCGAGCCCGGCAATGCGCCGCCGCTGGCAGCTCCGCGGGCGCGTTCCGGAGGGCGACCTGGCGTCCGCGCCCTACCCGCCGCTGGTGCGCCACCTCCTCTGGCACCGCGGCGTGCGCACGGCGGACCAGGCGCGCGCCTTCGTTGACGCCGCCCCGGTAGACTACGACCCGCTGCTCCTGCCGGACGCGCGCCCGGCCCTGGAGCGCCTGCGGCGGGCCGTGCAGGAGGGCGAGCTGGTCGCCGTTTACGGAGACTTCGACGTGGACGGCGTGACCGCCTCGGCCATCCTCATCGAGGCGCTGCGCGGCCTGGGCGCCGCCGTCACCCACCACATCCCGGACCGGTTCGCGGAGGGTTACGGCGTCAACATCCCGGCCATCGACGAGCTTGCGTCCGTCGGGACCGCGCTCATCGTCACGGCCGACTGCGGCACCAGCTCAGCCGCCGAGATCGAGCACGCCGCGGGGCTGGGCGTGGACGTCATCGTCGTGGACCACCACACGGTGCCGCCGCAGTTGCCGCAGGCCGTGGCGATCGTGAACCCGAAGCGGGAAGGGAACGAGTATCCGGACCCCGAGCTGGCGACAGGCGGACTCGCGTTCAAGCTGATGACGGCGCTGTACGAGCTGCTGGGCCGCGCCTGGCAGCCCGAGCGCTACCTGGACCTGGTGGCGTTGAGCACCGTCTGCGACGTGGTACCGCTGCGGGACGAGAACCGCTCTCTGGTGCAGCGCGGCCTCGCGGCTCTCGCGCGGACGCAGCGCGCCGGGCTGCGGGCGCTCTGCGAGGCGTCCGGCATAGACCCGCAGCGCCTGGACGCGGACTCCATCGGCTACGCCCTGGGTCCCAGGCTGAACGCCGCGGGCAGACTGGCCCACGCCGGCCTGGCCCTGGAGCTGCTGCTGGAGACGGACGCGTCGCGGGCCGGGGAGCGCGCCCGGGAGCTCACGGCGCTCAACCAGCAGCGCCAGCAGGCCACGGCGGCCGCCGTCGCGCTGGCGCAGGAGCTGCTGTCGGCAGAGGAGGCGGGCCTGCCGCTGATCTTCGTCGGCCACCGCGATATCCCCTCTGGCATCGTGGGCCTGGTGGCGGCCCGGCTGGCGGAGGAGCGCTACCGGCCGGCCGTGGTCTACGAGCTGGGCGACGAGACCAGCCGGGCGAGCTGCCGCAGCATCCCGGAGTTCGACATCACGGGGGCGCTGAGACGGTGTCCGGAGCTGATGCTGCGCTTCGGTGGCCACCGCGCCGCCGCCGGCTTCACCGCGCGCAACGAGATGCTGCCGCCACTGCGCGAGGCGCTGCTGAGCCATGCCGGCGCGTGCCTTTCGGGCCTGGACCTCGCGCCGTTGATCGATATCGACGCCGCCATCCCGTTGCACCGCGTGACCGGGCGCCTCATCCAGTCGCTGATGCGGCTGGCGCCCTTTGGCCAGGACAACCCGGAGCCGACGTTCCTGAGCCGGGATCTGGAAGTGGCGGACGCGCGCGCGGTGGGAAGCGAGGGTACGCACCTGCGTCTGAGGCTCCGGGACGGGCGCGTCACGTGGCCGGCCATCGCCTTCGGCCACGGCGCCCTGGACGTGCGGCCGGGCCAGCGGCTGGACGTGGTGTACAGCTTCTCGCCGGACAGGGGCACGGACGGCGGGCTGGAGCTGCGGGTGAAGGACGTGGCCCCGAGCACCGCGCCGGCGCCCGCGGCCGCCGGGATGGCCGGGATCGCCGGCGGCGAGTCAGCTCATTGAGAGGAGCGGATCATGGCCATCTACCATAAGCCGGGCGGTCTCACACGCGCGATGAACAGCGTCCTCGGCTGGTTTGCCTCGCTGGGACTGACGCCGGGGCAGATGATCACGCTGGAGCTGAAGGGCAGACGCTCAGGCAAGGTCCGTTCCACGGTCGTCAACTCCGTGGAGTACGGTGGCCAGCGCTACCTGGTATCGCCCAGAGGCGAGTCCGAATGGGTGCGCAACGTGCGCTCGGCCGGCGGCCTGGCCGTTATCCGCCACGGCAAACGCGCCGGCGTGCGCCTGGAAGAGGTGCCGGCGGGCGAGCGGGCAGCGATCATCCAGGCCTACCTGAAGCGCAACGCTATGGCCACGAAGGCCCACTTCGGGATCGAGCCGGACGCGCCGCTGCCGGAGTTCGAGCGGATAGCGGCGCTGCACCCCGTGTTCCGCATCGCCGCCCTGTAGGGTCGCGGCGAACAGCCACGCGAATCGTAGGCGGGTACCTTCAGGTGCCCGCAAAGCGGGGGCGGGGTGGAGGCAGACGCCGCGCAGGCGAAGGGAAGCCGTCGTGGAGGCCTGAAGCATGCCCTGAGCCTGCCGAAGGGGCGGCTCCGCTACCGCGTGGCCCCGCCCCCCCCTTTTGGAGGCCTGAAGGCGCTCCGCTACGTTCATTTTCGCTCCCCATAGTCCCCCCAGGGGGCGTCGCGGCGGCGCACGGCCTCGCGGAAGCCTTCCTTCATCGCCAGGTCGCGCCAGGCGATGCCCTCCGGCGTGTGGCGGGCCGCGCCGTCGAGGATCGTGCCCAGCATCTGGGTGGTGCGCAGGCCCATGTTCTCGTAGGCCTGGTTCACCAGCAGCTTGCTCATCGCCAGCTGGCTCGCCGGTATCGTGGCCAGCCTGGCCGCCATCTCCTCCACGACCACCGCCAGCTCGGAGGCGGGCACGGCCCTGGAGGCCAGCCCCAGGCGCTCCGCCTCAGCGCCGGTCAGCGGCTGGCCGGTAAGCATCAGCCGCTTGGCGTGCTCCAGCCCCAGGCGGTAGACCCACATGGCCGTGGTGGGCTCGCCCCAGACGCGGGCGGGAGGGTAGCCGATCTGCGCGTCTTCCGCCATGTAGATGAGGTCGCTGCAGAGCGCCATATCGGTGCCGCCGCCCACGCACCAGCCGTGCACCTGGGCGATGACCGGCTTCGGGCTCTCCCAGAGCGACATGAAGGCGCGCACGTTGCGGGACATCCACTGGTAATCGCGCGCGGGGTCCCAGTGGCCGGAGAGGGCGCGCTGGGAGGCGTCCTCCGCCTTCGTCCCCCAGTCCAGGTCGTAGCCCGCGCAGAAGGCGCGGCCGGCCCCGCTGAGGATGATCACGCGGACGGCCGGGTCGTCGCCGGCGGCGGCGACGGCGTCCCCCAGCTCCGCCGTCATGCGGGCGTCGATGGCGTTCAGGCGCTGCGGCCGGTTCAGCGCGATGCGGGCGATGCCGGCGGCGGCGCTATAGGCGATGGTTTCGAAGTCCATGCTGGCGTCCTCCTGACAACGGCTGCTCTGACTATAGCCGCTTGCTGTAGTTCCCACCAAGGTTTACAAGGGAGCGTTCTGAAGAGGCCGCCCGCCTCAGGCGGGGAGTGTTCGGCAGCCGCTCATGGTACGAGTACCTCACCATGAGCGGGTCGGGGGCTCCTTGGCTGGCTGTGTTTTCGGGCCAACCCCCTTCCCGCTCGCCCTACGATCCTTCCAGGGAAGGACTCAGGGCGAGCGGCGAACTACGCCGCGATACAAACGAACACCCTCCCTGCCTTCGTTGACTGTCAACAACCTCTGTGGGAACTGCCGCTATTCCACGCGAACGGCCAGGTTGACGCCGAGGGCCAGGAAGAGGGCCAGCCAGGCGCCGGCGCCCTCATCGCCCAGGCCCGCGCGCGCCCGCCGCTCCGGGTACGCCTCCTGGAGCGCCTCGTAGTAGCAGTTCTGCACGCCGGAGAGGTCCACGGCGAAGGGCAGCAGCCGCACGGCGCTCACGGAAGACTCCAGCGCGCGCAGCGCCTCCAGGTCCCGCGGGCTCTCCGCGAAGCGCCGCGCCAGCCGCTCCAGCGTCCGCTCCGCGGCGTAGGCCAGCCCCACGGCTTCCAGCGGCGACCCCCAGACGCCCGCCTCCCGCAGCACGTTGCTGACGCGGTCCGAATCTATGGGCTCCTCCTCCAGCAGGCGGCGCAGGTTGCCGTTCAGCACCAGTTCGGCCGCCGTGCGGAAGGAGTCCGGCAGCGGGAAGCCCACGTCGCGCAGGAAGCGCATCAGCGGGGCGTGGTGCTCGAAGATCTGCCGGTAGGAAGACTCGGCCTCCGCCAGCGTGGAGGCGAGGATAGTCTCCAGCACCTTGCGCTGCTCGTCCCGGAACAGCGCCTTCATGGAGTACGTGAGCCCGGCGAAGTGGCGGTCCAGCGCCCGCACCACCTCCGGCAGGTCCGCCCGCGAGAAGTGGTCCATGACCTCGCCCACCATCGCCGCGTAGGCCTCCGGGGCCGTGAATTTGCGTACCCCGGCTGTGAGGTTGTGGTCCCCCAGGTGCAGGACGGCGAACATGAGCACGTCCCATTCGCCGGTGATGACAGACGTCAGCCGCACGCGGCCGGCGGCGAGCCTGGCCTGGCCGGCCTCCCGGAGCTTGTAGTCCTCGATGCCCACGTTGTAGCAGAAGACGCGCGCCGCCTGCGGGTAGGCCTCGAAGAGCGAGCTGACCGCGAAGTGCGCGGCGATCTGCCGCAGGTTCACGGCCGCCGGCCCCACGGATCGCTCGTAGATCTGGCGTCCGTCCCCCTGCTCCGGTTCGTTGCTCTGCGCCTGCGCCAGCGCCTCCAGGAAGGCCGGCTCCAGGCCGTCGCCCAGGACCTCCCGGGAAAGCTGGATCACCCGCCCGGCGTACTGGATCACCTGCGTCGCCTCAATGCCGGCGATGTCATCGAAGAACCAGCCGCAGCTGGTGTACATGAGCATGGCGTGGCGCTGCAGCTCCAGCAGCTTCAGCGCGGTCACCCTGTCGCCCTCGTCCAGCTCGTGCGTGGCGTGCCGGCGGAAGAACCGCTCCAGGCTCTCGGGCTCGCGGTCCAGGATCACGTTGATGTAGTCGTCGCGCGCGGCCCAGGGGTCCCGCAGCAGGTGGCGGGCCTTCTCCTCGAAACGGGGCGCCGCCTGGTCCCGCAGCTGGTCCAGCGCCTCGCGCAGCGGCGCGCGCCACGCCTGGTGCCACTCCGGGCGTCCGCCGGTGTTGCAGCCGCAGTCGCCGCGCCAGCGCTCCACGCCGTGCCCGCAGCTCCACGAGGTGTTCTCGAAGACCTCCACCTCGTGCTGCGCCGGGTGGCGCTCCAGGTACTCCCCATAGTTCGTGAGGGCGATGCCGCTCTGCTCCAGGCGCTCCAGTGCTGCGGCCAGCGCCATGTCGCCGTGGCGGTGATGGTGGCCGTAGCTCTCGCCGTCCGTGGCGATGTGTACGAGCTGCGGCCAGGGGCGCTGGTCAGAAAAACCGGCGGCCAGCCGGTTGGCGAACTGCTCGCCGCTCTGGAGCAGGCCCTCGAAGGCCACCGCCCGCGCGGCCGGCCCGTCATAGAAGAAGACAGCGAGCTTGCGGCCGGATGGCAACTGCACGAAGTAAGGCCGCGTGGGGTCTATGGCACCGCCGCTCACGTCCTTCCAGGCGCGCCCCCCGGCGTGGCGCACGCGCGCCGCCTGGTGCGGCGCCAGGATGGTGAAGCTGACGCCCAACTGGGCCAGGACGTCCAGCGTCTCGGCGTCAACGGCCGTCTCCGGCAACCACATCCCTTCCGGCCGCCGCCCGAAGCGGTGCTCGAAATCGCGGATGCCCCACAGCGCCTGCGTGCGCTTGTCGCGGCTGTTGGCCAGCGGCATGATCAGGTGGCCCCAGGCCTGGGCCAGGGCCGAGCCGTGGCCGGAGAAGCGCGCCGCGCTCTCCCGGTCCGCGTCCAGCACCGCCTGGTAGACGTCGCCGGCCTCGTCTTCCAGCCACTTCAGGAGCGTCGGCCCGAAGTTGAAGCTGAGGCGCGAGTAGTTGTTCACGATGCGCTCTATGCGGCCTTCGCCGTCCAGGATGCGGGACCGCGCGTTCGGCCCGTAGCACTCGGCCGTGACGCGCTCGTTCCAGTCGTGGTACGGGTAGGCGGAGTCCTGTAGCTCGATCACCTCCAGCGACGGGTTCTCGCGGGGCGGCTGGTAGAAGTGGCCGTGCACGCAGACGTAGCGGTCCGTCACGCGCCGGCCCCCGGCGTCCTAGCCCTTGTCGTCCTGAGGCCGACTGTCACCCTGAGGAACGAAGGGTCTGTCCGGGGTGGAGTTCGCATCCGCGTTCGCGGGCCGGAACCAAGGCAGGCGCTGCGGGTGGTCCCGGGCGCCGGAGATGAGGCGAGCGTCAGTGCCCGGACAGGTCCTTCCTTCGTCAGGACGACAGGTGGCGGCAGGGCGACAGGTGGCGTCGGGGCGACAGGCGGCGGCAGGGCGACAGACGGCGGCAGGGCGACAGATGGTGGCAGAGCGACAGGTGGCGGCAGGGCGACAGATGGCGGCAGGGCGACGGATGGCGGCAGGGCGACAGGCGGCGGCACGGCGACAGGCGGCGGCAGGGCGGCAGATGGCGGCAGGACGACAGATGGCGGCAGGGTGACAGATGGCGGCGGCGTGACAGGCGGGCTCACTCCCCGCCCTCGCTCTTCAGGACCACCGCGGCCAGCGGCGGCAGCGTCAGCTTCACGGAGTGCGGACGGCCGTGGAAGGGGATGGGCGCCGCGCTGACGCCGCCCAGGTTGCCCTGGCCGCTGCCCCCATACTCCACGGCGTCCGTGTTCAGGACCTCCTTCCAGTGGCCGCTGCGGGGCACGCCGGCGCGGTAGTTGTAGCGGACCACCGGCGTGAAGTTACAGGCCACCAGCAGGATGTCGCCTCCGCCAGAGGCGGACTGCCGCAGGTACGTGAGGGCGCTCGACTTGCTGTCGTTGGCGTCGATCCACGCGAAGCCGCGCGGGTCGCAGTCCAGCTCGTACAGCGCCGGCTCAGAGCGGTACAGGCGGTTGAGGGCGGCCGAGAGGCGCTGGATGCCGGCGTGGAAGTCCGACTGCAGGGCGTCCCAGTCCAGGCTGCGCTCGTGGTCCCACTCCCGCCACTGGCCGAACTCATCGCCCATGAACAGTAGCTTCTTGCCGGGCTGCGTGAACATGTGCGCCAGCAACAGGCGCAGGTTGGCCGCCTTCTGCCAGTCGTCGCCCGGCATCCGGGAGATCAGCGATCCCTTACCGTGCACCACCTCGTCGTGCGAAAGCGCCAGCAGGAAGTTCTCCATGAAGGCGTAGATCATGCGGAACGTTAGCTCGTGGTGGTGATAGCGGCGGAAGACGGCCTCCCGGCGCATGTACTGCAGCGTGTCGTGCATCCAGCCCATGTCCCACTTGAGGCCGAACCCCAGCCCCCCCGCGTAGACCGGCCGCGAGACCATGGGCCAGGCGGTGGACTCCTCCGCGATGGTCTGGACGTCGGGGTGGGCGGCGTAGGCTTCCTGGTTGAAGCGGCGCAGGAAGCCGATGGCGTCCAGGTTCTCGTTGCCGCCGTAACGGTTCGGCGTCCACTCGCCGGCCTTGCGGGAGTAGTCCAGGTAGAGCACGGAGGCGACGGCGTCCACGCGCAGGCCGTCCGCGTGGTACTTCTCCAGCCAGAAAAGGGCGCTGCTCAGCAGGAAGGAGCGCACCTCGGGGCGGCCGTAGTTGAAGATGAAGCTCTTCCAGTCCGGGTGGAACCCCTGCTGCGGGTCCGCGTGCTCGTACAGGTGCGTGCCGTCGAAGTAGCCCAGGCCGTGCTCATCGTTCGGGAAGTGCGAGGGCACCCAGTCCAGGATGACGCCGATGCCCTGCCGGTGCAGGTAGTCCACCAGGTACATGAAGTCCTGCGGCGTCCCGTAGCGGCTGGTGGGCGCAAAGTAGCCCGTGGTCTGGTAGCCCCACGAGCCGTAGAACGGGTGCTCCATCACGGGCAGGAACTCCACGTGCGTGAACCCCAGCTCCCGCACGTACTCCGCCAGTAGCGGGGCCAGCTCCCGGTACGTGAGCCAGCGGTCGCCCTCCTCTCCGCCGGAGGCGCGCCGCCAGGAGCCCAGGTGCACCTCGTAGATGGAGATGGGGGCGCCCAGGGCGTTGCGGGCGTGGCGCTGCGCCATCCACTCCGCGTCACCCCATTCGTAGGCCAGGTCCCAGACTATGGAGGCGGTCTTGGGCGCCGTCTCGCAGAAGAGGGCGAAGGGGTCGGCCTTCTCCACCCGGTAGGCGTTGTAGCGCGACTCGATCCAGTACTTGTAGCGCTGGCCCCGGCCCACGCCCGGCACAAACCCCTCCCAGATGCCGGATTCGCCCCGCGGCCGCAGGGGCGCTGCGGCCCTGTCCCAGCCGTTGAAATCACCGATGACGGTTACGCGTTCGGCATCCGGCGCCCACACCGCGAAATACGTGCCGTCCACGCCCGCCTCAGGCGGGGCTGCGTGCGCGCCCAGCTTCTCGTAAAGGCGCAGGTGGCTGCCCTCGTTAAACAGATAGAGGTCGTCCGCGCTGAGCAGCGAGAACTCGGGCGCGGCGCCGGCGCCTGTCCCCGCTGTCCCGCGCGGGCCCGCCTTCGCCCGCCTCCGGCGGGTCTCCTTCACGTCCTCACCGGCTCACTCGGTCGCCGGCTCATCCCGGTCCTCCAGCTCCTGCAGGATGCCGTTGAGCGGGATGCCCACCCAGTCCGGACGGCTGTCCAGCTCGTAACCCACCTCGTAGACCGCCTTCTCCAGGATCAGCGCGTCCAGCAGCGTCTGCAGCTCGTCGCGCGCGGGCGGCAGCGCCGGCAACTGGCCGGCGACGCGCAGGTAAGAGCGCAGGAAGAGCGCGCTCACCCAGCGGTACCAGAAGCGCACCCAGCGCTCCATTGCCGGCATCCGCTCCGGCTGGACGACGCCGAGGGCCACGAGGTTCTGCAGCCCGGCGTAGGCGGCGTAGTGGAAGGAGCGCAGCATCCCGGCCACGTCCTTCAGCGGCGGGCGCTTCAGCCGCCTTTCGCTCAGCGGGCGCGCGGGCTCCCCCTCGAAGTCTATGATTACGAAGTCTTTTCCCGTGAACAGGACCTGCCCCAGGTGATAATCGCCGTGGCAGCGGATGCGCATGCCGCCGATGCGCTTCTCCGTCACCGCCCGGAAGCGCTGCTGGGCCGTCTGCTCGCAGGAGAGCACCTTCTCCGCCTTCGCGCGGACGTCCTCCGGCAGCTGCGGCAGGCGGCTGCGCAGGAGGGGATAGACGCGCGCCAGCAGGCTGCGCATGGACTGGTAGAGGGAGCGCTGGTAGAAGGGCGTGAAGGGCTCCGGGGCGAAGGCGGGGTCCTCCGTGGCCGAGGCGAGGGCGACGTGCATCTCGCCGGTGCGCCGGCCCAGCAGCTCCGCCCACTGGATGTAGGGGCCGATGAGGTCCTGCGCCAGCGCCGGCAGCTCGCGCTCCGCCAGCTCCGTCAGCGGCTCGGTGGGCAGAGGGATCGCCGCGGGTTCCATGCCGCTCATCTCTGTCAGCACCCGCTCCAGGTACGTCACTACCGTGTCCAGAGTGTAGCGCCAGGCGTCGCCCTCGTTCGGCACGTACGCATGGAGGATTCCCAGCGTCATCGGTTCGCCGCGCCCCCGGCGGTACTCCAGGAACCCGGCCACCGGCGGCGTCTGTACCGGCGCTGCGCTGCCGGTGAGGAGCCGGCCGATCTCCAGGTCCGGGTTCAGGCCGGGATGCGGCCGCCGGAACAGCTTCAGGATGTACCTGTCGCCGTAGACGATCGACGTGTTGCTCTGGTCCGCCCTGAGGACCGCCGGCTCAAGGTTCGCGTCGCCGCCCACGCCGCCCAGCTCCCGCAGCGCCGGCGTCGCCGCCGCCGCCAGCTCCCCGGCCGTCCCCCTGAAGCGGCGCCGCCTGCCTATGGCCTGCAACAGGCTGGACATGAAACTCTTGTCCGCCAGCGCTTCGTAGAGCACGCCCGTCTCCTCGTCCTTCCCCGGAAGGACCAGCCGCAGCCGCGCCAGCACGGAGTCCGGCAGCTCGTTCAGCACGCGCTCCGCCCGCTGCCCGGAGGCCGTGGCCACGGCCAGCAGGTAGTTCTCCGGCTCGCCCTGCACGTACGAGACCTTGACCAGCAGGATGCGGGCGTCCAGCTCGCCGCCGGCCTCGGCCGTGGGGATCGACTCGATGATGCTCACAGACTGGATGGAGCGCGACTTGCCGCCGAACCAGCGCTGGCGGCCCAGGTACCCCGGCAGCGCCGCCTCGAACGCCGTCTGGGCCCGGCCGTGGAAGACCTCGCTCCAGGCGCCCGCCAGCGTCAGCAGCGGCAGGCGCGCCTCCTCCGGCGCCCGCGGGGCCCCCTCGGGGTGCGCGCGCCGGCCTTCCAGCGAGAACCAGAAGAACGAGTGCGGGCCCAGCGTGATGAAGTACGGCAACTCCCCGATGGACGGGAACTCCGTGCGCCCGAACAGCTCCAGCGGCGTCATCCCCTGGTACGCCGCCATGTCCAGCTCCGCGTACTGGACGAACCGCGAAAGGTTGGCGATGACCAGGATCGTCTCGTCCTGGTAGCGGCGGATGAAGGCCAGCACCTTCCGGTTTTCTGGATAGAGGAACTCGATGCTGCCGCGGGCGAAGGCCTTGTAGCGCTTGCGCAGGGCGATCAGGCGCTTCATCCACCAGAAGAGCGAATGCGGGTTATTCTGCTGCGCCTCCACGTTCACGGTCTCGTAGTGATACTCCGGGTCCAGGTTTACGGGGAGGTACAGCTTGTGGGGGTTGGCGCGCGAGAAGCCGGCGTTGCGGTCTCCGCTCCACTGCATGGGCGTGCGCACGCCGTTGCGGTCGCCCAGGTAGATGTTGTCGCCCATCCCTATCTCGTCGCCGTAGTAGACGATGGGCGCCCCGGGCAGCGAGAACAGCAGCCCGTTCATCAGCTCCAGGCGGCGGCGGTTGTTGCCCAGGAGCGGGGCCAGACGGCGGCGGATGCCCAGGTTGATGCGCGCCTGGGCGTCCTGCGCATAGACACGGTACATGTAGTCCCGGTCCTCGTCCGTTACCATCTCCAGCGTCAGCTCATCGTGGTTGCGCAGGAAGACCGCCCACTGGCAGTTCTCCGGGATGGCCGGCGTCTGCTCCAGGATGTCGATGATGGGGAAGCGGTCCTCCATGTGCACGGCCATGAACAGCCGCGGCATCAGCGGGAAGTGAAAGTTCATGTGGCACTCGTCGCCCTCGCCGAAGTAGGCCCCGGCGTCTTCCGGCCACTGGTTCGCCTCCGCCAGGAGCATGCGGTGGGCGAAGCGCTCGTCCACGTGCGCGCGCAGCTCCTTCAGGAAGGCATGCGTCTCCGGCAGGTTCTCGGAGCTGGTCCCCTCGCGCTCGTAAAGGTACGGCACGGCATCCAGGCGCAGGCCGTCCACACCCATGCCCAGCCAGAGGTCCACGGTTTGCAGGAGGGCGCGGCGCATCTCCGGGTTATCAAAGTTCAGGTCCGGCTGGTGTGTGTAGAAGCGGTGCCAGTAGTGGGCGTTGGCCACCGGGTCCCACGCCCAGTTGGACGTCTCGAAGTCCTTGAAGATGATGCGGGCGCTGCGGTAGCGCTCCGGCGTGTCGCTCCAGACGTAGAAGTCGCGCCAGCGGCTGCCCGGCGGCGCGCGGCGCGCCCGCTGGAACCACGGGTGCTGGTCCGACGTGTGGTTCAGCACAAGCTCCGTGATCACCCGCAGGCCGCGCCGGTGGGCCTCCCGCAGGAACGCCTGGAAGTCCCGCAGGCTGCCGTAGGACGGGTGGATGTTCGTGTAGTCGGCGATGTCGTAGCCGTCGTCCTTGAGCGGCGAGGGGTAGAACGGCAGCAGCCAGATGGCGCTCACGCCCAGGTCATACAGGTAGTCCAGCCTATCGCGGAGGCCGCGAAAATCGCCGATGCCGTCGCCGTTGCTGTCGGAGAACGAGCGCACGTGCAACTGGTAGATGATGGCGTCCTTGTACCAGAGGGGGTCCTCCTCGTGCGCCGGCCAGCCGGCCCGCGGCCGCGTGGGGTCCGTCGCCATCCGCTTACTCGAACTCCCGGCCGCTGCCGCCGGCAGACGCCCGCCGCAGCCGGAAGACGTGCGCCGGCGCCACCTGCGGGTCCAGCTCCACGTAGTTGCGCGGACCCCGCCAGGTGTAGCGGGCGTCGCTCAGCAGGTCGTGCACCTGGTACGCCTCGTCCGGCGCTATCCCCCAGTCTTCCACCGGCGCTTCCACCCAGCCGGCCTGCCGCTGGCCGTAGTCCAGGTTGACGACGGTGATGACGACGTTGCCGCCGCCTGCCGTCTCCTTGCTGTAGCAGATCAGCCGGTCGTTGTCCGCGCGGTGGAAGCGCAGCCCCCGGTCGCTCTGCAGCGCCGGGTTCTCCCTGCGGGCGCGGTTGACGCGCGCGATGAGCCCGCGCAGGCTGTCCGGGCGCCTCACGTCCCAGCGCTTGATCTCGTACTTCTCGGAGCGCAGGTACTCCTCGCTCCCCGCCTCGCGCGGCGCCTGCTCCATCAGCTCGAAAGCCGGCCCGTAAATCCCGTAGTTCGCCGAGAGCGTGGCCGCCAGCACCAGCCGCGCGCTGAACGCGGGACGCCCGCCCGTCCGTAGGTCTTCCGTGAGGATGTCCGGCGTGTTGGGCCAGACATGCGGGCGGAAGAAGTCCGATACTTCCGTCCGGGCAAGCTCCGTGAAGTAGTCCGTCAGCTCCTGCTTCGCGTTCCGCCAGGCGAAGTACGTGTACGACTGTGTGAAGCCCAGCTTCGCCAGGTGGTACATGATCTTCGGCCGCGTGAAAGCCTCCGAAAGGAGGATGACGTCCGCCTGCTCCCGCTTGACCTCCGCGATCAGCCACTCCCAGAAGGGGAACGGCTTGGTGTGCGGGTTATCCACGCGGAAAATGCGGACGCCCTGCCCTATCCAGTACAGGAAGATGCTCTTCAACTCCTCCCAGAGGGCCTGCCGGTCCGGCGTCCCGAAGTCGAAGGGGTAGATGTCCTCATATTTCTTGGGTGGGTTCTCGGCATGCTGCACGCTCCCGTCCGGCCGCCGCTTGAACCATTGCGGGTGCTCCTTCACGTAGGGGTGGTCCGGCGAGCACTGGAAGGCGATGTCCAGTGCGATGTCTATCCCGAACTTCTTCGCCTTCCGCGCCAGGCGGCGGAAGTCCTGCGGTGTTCCCAGCTGCGGGTCGATGGATTTGTGCCCGCCCTCCTCCGAGCCGATGGCCCAGGGGCTGCCCGGGTCGCCGGCCCGGGCGCGCGTGGCGTTGTTCTTCCCCTTGCGCTGCGTCCTGCCGATGGGGTGGACGGGCGGGAAGTACAGGACGTCGAAGCCCATCTCCGCCACGTAAGGCAGGCGGCGCTCCACGTCCGCAAACGTGGCCTGGCCGCCGGGGCCGGGGGCCTGACCCACAGGGGAATCCAGCCACACCGATCGCGGGAACATCTCGTACCAGGTGCTGAACCCCGCCCGCGCCGGGTCCACGGCGACCAGCAGATCGCGCCCGTACCTGGTGGCGTGCGCCCTGTCCCCGTAGGGCCGCATCAACGCCGCCAGGTCCCCGTCCAGCCCGAGCTCCGCCCGGCGGGCCTGCGTGCCCTTCCCTGCGAGGCGGGAGGCGTGAGCGCGCAGCAGGCCGGCGTCGTCCGGCGGCGCGCGGTGGGCGGCGTCCCCGATCAGCGCGGCGCCCGTGAGCAAGTCCCCCGCTACGTTCTGGCCGGCCTCCACGCGGCTGGCCAGGTCCCGACGCCAGGTCTGGAAGGCGTCCACCCACGCCTCGATCGTGAACGCGTACGCCGTCAGCTCCCCTGCCGGGAAATCGGCGCGCCAGCGGTCGTTCCCCAGCGGCCGCATCGGGGCCACCGTCCAGGCGCTGTCGGTGGCCTGGCGGTAGAGCAGGTCCGCGCAGAGGGCGTCATGGCCGTCGGCGTAGATGTCGGCCTCGACGGCCACGATGTCGCCCAGGACGGCCTTCGCCGGGAAGCGGCCCTCGTCCACCTGGGGCCGCACGCCCTCGATGACCACGCGGCGCAGGAGGCCATCCGTCCGCCTGAGGCGGACCGGGGCGTTGCCACGGGCGTCCTTCCCGGCAGCGGCACGGACGGGGCGCGCGCCGTCGGCGGCCGCGGCTGTTCGCCGCTCCGGCGCAGTGCGGGTCTGGCGCTCCCGGGCCGGCGCGCGTCTAGCGGTCAATCTGCGCTTTCTGCAGGCGGCCTGAATAGTCAACGTACACCGTCTTCCACTCGCTGTAGGAGTCCAGCGCCGCCTGCCCGGCCTCCCGGTGTCCGTTGCCGGTTCCCCTGGTGCCGCCGAACGGCAGGTGCACCTCGGCGCCTATCGTGCCGGCGTTGATGTAGACGATGCCCGTGGTGATGTGTTCCATCGCCCGCAGCGCCACGCTCATGTCGTTCGTGAAGACCGCCGAGACCAGCCCGTACGGCACGTCGTTGTTGATGGCTACGGCCCGCTCCAGGTCCGGGCAGGTGATGACGTCCGTGACCGGGCCGAATATCTCCTCCTGGGCGATGCGCATCTGCGGCTGCACGTCCACGAAGACCGTGGGCTGGAAGAAGTGCCCGCCGTCAAGCCCGTCGCCGGTCGCCCGCGAGCCGCCGCAGGCCACGCTCGCCCCTTCGTCCCGGCCGATCGCCACGTAACGCTCCACCTTCTCCACGGCCGGGCGGTGGACCAGCGGGCCCACGTCCGTGGCCGGCTCCAGGCCGTTGCCCAGGCGCAGCGCCCGCGCCCGGGCGACAAGCCTGTCGGTGAAGGCGGGCGCCACGCGCTCCTGCACGATGATGCGGCTGGCGGCGGTGCAGCGCTGGCCGCTTGTGCCGAAGGCGCTCCAGACGGCGCCCTCGATGGCCAGGTCGATGTCGGCGTCGTCCATGACGATAATTGCGTTCTTGCCGCCCAGCTCCAGGTGCAGGCGCTTGCCGTAGCGGCCGCAGTGGGCGGCGATCTCGCGGCCCACCGCCAGCGAGCCGGTGAACGAGACCATGTTCACGCGGGGGTCCTCCACCAGCGCCGCGCCCGCCGCGTCGCCTCCCAGCACCAGGTTGACGACGCCCGGCGGCAGGCCGGCCTCCTCCAGGATGCGCACGAGGTTGATGGCGCTGAGCGGCGAGTAGGGCGAGGGCTTGAAGACGGCGGTGTTGCCGGTGACCAGGGCCGGCATCAGCTTCCAGCAGGGGATGGCCATGGGGAAGTTCCAGGGGGTGACCGCGGCGACGATGCCGTGGGGCTGGCGCAGCGTCAGCGCCAGCTTGTCGGGCAGCTCCGAGGGCGACGTCTGCCCGGACTGGCGGCGGCCTTCTCCCGCGACGTAGTACGTCATGTCGATCGCTTCCTGGACGTCGCCGCGGGCCTCGTTCAGGACTTTCCCCATCTCGGCCGTTACGTCCCGCGCCAGCTCTTCCTTGCGCGAGAGCATGATCTCGCCGGCGCGGAAGAGGACCTCGGCGCGACGCGGCGCGGGCGTGCGGCGCCACCTCTCGCCAGCGTCGTCGGCGGCCTCGACGGCGGCGGCGACGTCTGCGGGCCCCGAGTCCGGGAAAGAGCCGATGCTCTCGCCGGTGGCGGGGTTCTCGCGCTCGTACCAGGCGTCGCTGCGGGGCGGCGTCCAGCGGCCGTTGATGTAGTTGTGATGGGGCTGGGGCACTGGCGCGACCTCCGCTGACCGGCAAGGGGCTGTGTATCCATGATACACCGGGCGTGAGGGAGCGCCAGACGGGGTGAGGGGCGGGGGGACGGGGGGACCGCAGCGCCGCCACGGTGGGGGCGACCGCGAGGGTCGCCCCTACCCGGCCGGCCGCCGCGCTCAGACCCAGAGCTGGCCAGCGCCGCCGTTGGTGCCGCATGCGATTGCACAGATGTACAATGGAACCGGTGTGAGAGAGGTGGCGGCGGATGTCGCGCGGGAACTCGGCGCGGCGACGGCTTCCAGACCTTGAGCACGCACCGGGTCACCCTGGGGGAGGCCTGCAAGCTCCCCGGCGTCAGTGAGTCCACCCTTGGGCGGGGGCGCGAGCGGGGGCGCAGCATCCTCCTGAGGCGGATCAGCCTGCGGCTGAAGCCGCGCCCCTACGGGGACTGGGGGCTGTCGGCCGGCGGGGCAGGACGGGGATCCAGAAGAACATCATCGCCATGCGCGGCCTCGGCCTGTCGCGGCGGTGGGGAAGCAGGTAAACAGATGGACTTCCGCTTCTCTCCAGAAGAAGAGGCCTTCCGCCAGGAGCTACGGGTCTGGCTGAAGGACAACGTTCCGGCCGACTGGGAAGGGACCTTCCTGGAGGAGGATGACGAAACCTGGCGATTTGGCCGGACGTTCGTCAAGAAGCTGGCCCAGAAGGGCTGGGCGGCGCCGTCCTGGCCCAGGGAGTACGGCGGAATGGACGCTTCCCCCGCCCTGCAACTCCTTTACAACGAGGAGATCGGCTATCACCGGGCGCCCATCGGGTCGATTGTGCAGGCTGTCGGCTATATCGGGCCCAGCATCCTGTCGTTCGGCACGGAAGAGCAGAAGCAACAGCATCTGCCGCCTATCGCGGCCGGGGAGATCGTGTGGTGCCAGGGCTTCTCTGAGCCGGGGTCGGGGTCCGACCTGGCTTCGCTCCAGACGCGGGCCGTGCGGGACGGCGACGACTACGTCATCAACGGGGACAAGATCTGGACCAGCAACGCCCACCGCTCCGACTGGTGCATCCTGTTGGCCCGCACCGACCCGGAGGCACGCAAGCACAGGGGCATTAGCTTTTTCCTGGTGGACATGAAGACGCCGGGGATCAACGTCCAACCCATCGTCAACATGGCCGGCGTCCACAGCTTCAATCAGGTCTTCTTCGAGGACGTGCGCGTCCCCAGCAGCGCCCTCCTGGGTCAGGAGAACCAGGGCTGGTACATTGCCGCCATGACCCTGGACTTCGAGCGCTCCAGCCTGGTAGCGGCGGGCGTGTCCATGGCCAAGCGCGGCCTGGACGATCTCGTCGGCTACTGCAGAGAGACACGGGTCGATGGCGAGAGCCTGCTGGACAATCCACTGGTACGCCACAAGCTGGCGGAGATAGCAATCGAGACAGAGGTGGGCAAGTACATGGTCTATCGGGTGGTGTCTCAGCAGGCGCGAAAGGAGCCGGGCAGCACCGAGGCAGCGGTGTGCAAGCTGTACAACACTGAGATCGCCGTGCGGGTGGCCAACGCCGGCATCCAGATTCTGGGCCTGCACGGACAGCTCCATGGGGACTCCAAGGGGGCGCGCCTCAGGGGGAGCTTCGCGAAGTCGTACCTGTACGCCATCGCCATGGTGGTTGGCGGCGGCAGCAGCGAGATCCAGCGCAACATCATCGCCATGCGCGGCCTGGCCCTGCCGCGGGCGTAAGGAGCAGGGTCAGGGGCCACAGCTCGCGCCAGTGCGATTCTAGGTGATTGCGGCCGGTGTGCCAAGACGAACGTGGCGCGGGACAGGAGGGCGCAGCAAGCCGCGGGGCAGGAGGGCGCAGCAAGCCGCGCCCCTACAGCGCTACGCTGCCGGCCGCCGCGCCCAGAGATCCAGGCGCACGTAGTCGGCGGTGAAGGGAGGGCTGTGCTTGCGCTCGAGCGGACGCTCGCCCGTCTGGGCGGACTCCTCGATCACGGCGCGCAGGAAGGGGTCGCGCAGCGCCTCGGGCAGGGCGGCGACGTGCCGCTGCAGGATGATCGTGCGCAGGTAGAGCGCCGCGTCCTCCCGCGACTCGCCCAGACGGGCGGGCGTCTGCCCGAAGCGCACCGGCGCCGCGAACAGCGTCGCCCGCACCTCCGTCCAGCCGGCGCGCGCCATCGCCTCCTGCGCCTGCTCCGGCGCGCGGTACTTGCGGAACTCCGCGCTGCCCTCCAGGTAGCGGGAGAAGGGCTCGCGCGCGCAGACCGCATCGGTGGCCGCCATCAGCCGGGCGATGTTGCCGGCGCCGCCGCACTGCGCGCGGAAGCGGCCGCCGGGCTTCGCCGCGCGGAACAGGCAGGCGAACAGGGCGTCGTCGTCCGGGATCCAGTGCAGGACGGCGTTGGAGAAGACGCAGTCCACAGGCTCCGGCAGCGCGAAGTCCGTCAGGTCCGCCAGCAGTGGCACGACGCGCGTCTCGCCCCGCTCACGGACGGCCGCGCTGAGCTTCTCGATCATCTCGGGCGAGCTATCGACGGCGTAGATGCGCCCGCGCGGCAGGCGCTCGAGCAGGTCGAAGGTGACGGAGCCGGATCCGCAGCCGGCGTCCAGCACGGTCTCGTCGCCGCGCAGCTCCAGGTCCGCGATGACGGCCTGCGCCCAGCGCCGCATGGGCGTCCCGATGCGCTCGTAGACCTCGGCGTTCCAGCGGGTGGAGTCGTTAGCCACAGATGGACACAGATAGCACGGAAGCGAATCGATACGTCATCTCAGGCAGTTGGTTGTAAAACTCGACTACCATACGGCGGCGGTGCTATCAAACACAGGCGATGCAGACTGCACCAGAAAAGTTGCCTTTCTGTGCCCCATCTGTGTCCATCTGTGGCTACCGTCTACCGCCCCTGGAACTGCGGCTGGCGCTTCTCCATGAACGCCCGCACGCCCTCCGCGAAGTCCTGTGTGCGGAACAGCGGCAGCAGCTGCAGGAAGACGTGGTGCACGCTCGCCTCGAAGGTCTCGTCCATCCCCAGGCGCATCATGCGCTTCGTGGCCTGCACGGCCAGCGGCGCGTTGGCCGCGATCTCCGCCGCCATCTCGCGGGCCGCCGGCATCAGTTGCTCCGGCGGCACTACCGCGTTCACCAGCCCCAGCGCCAGCGCCTCCTCCGCGCCCAGGGTGACGCCCCGGAAGGCGATCTCCGCCGCCTTCGCCCAGCCGACGAGCCGCGGCAGCAGCCAGGCGCCGCCGCTCTCCGGCAGGATGCCGCGCTTCGTGAACACGGCCGCCAGCTTCGCCTCGCTGGAGGCGATGCGGATGTCCGCGCCGAGAGCGATGTCCATCCCGTAGCCGGCGGCCGGGCCGTTGAGCGCGCAGATCACCGGCTTGTCCGTGTTGTGCAGCACCACCGGCGGGCTGGCGCTCAGGTCGAACTTCTGAGTGAAGAGATCGCCGGCCCCGTTGGCGCCGATGCCCTTGCCGGCCGTCAGGTCCTTCAGGTCCAGCCCGGCGCAGAAGCCGCGGCCGGCCCCCGTCAGGATGATCACGCGCACCTCGCGGTCCAGGTCAGCGTCACGGAACGCGCGGCTGAACGACTCCAGCATGGGGCCGCTGATGGCGTTCAGGCGGTCGGGGCGGTTGAGCGTGATGGTGGCGATACCGCCGTCCACTGCGTACAGCAGGTCTGCGTATTCGGCCATGGGGGCACCTCCGGGTAGTGGGTAGTGGGTAGTGGATAGTGGATAGAATGCAGGATGGCGTTAGTTTACCAGAGGGCCGTTCACGATGCGGATGTTCGTGCGACGGGTGGCGCTGAGGGCGCGGCACCCCCCGCCCTACCCCCGTCCCCGAGCGGCGCCCCTACCGGTGTCGCGCGGCGGTGCGGGCGCCGGAGGTGGGCGAACGCCATTCGCCCCTACGGCGGCCCGTGTTCAGCCCGGTGCGGATGTTCGTGCGACGGGTGGCGTTGAGGGCGCGGCACCCCTGCCTACCGGCAGGCAGGCCCCGCCCTACCCCCGTCCCCGAGCGGCGCCCCTACGGCGTGGTTCCGCTCCTTCGGCATAGTCTACTCACCACTACCCACTACCCACTATCCACTAATCACTACACCCGGCCCGCCGCGAACGTGCCTTGCGGCTCTCTAGTAGCATCTGGCACTAAGTTAGGATAAGAATGGCAGGGGAAATCCAAACTGGAGGTCGCGCGTGATCAAGAAGATAATGGTGCCCCTGGACGGCTCCGAATTCGCGGAGGCCGTCCTGCCTTACGTGACCGAATTTGCAGACCGGATGGGCTCGGAAGTCCTGCTCTTCACCGCCGTTGGCCCCGTGGCCACCTGGGACGCCGCCGCCTCGATGATCCGCTGGGACCGCGAGCAGGCGGCGGCGCAGGAGTACCTGGACGGCAAGCGCAGCCTGCTGGCGGCCGCCGGCCGCACAGTCCGCGCCACTGTGGTGCTGGGCGACGCCGCCGAGTCCATCCTGCGCGTGGCGCAAACGGAGAAGATCGACCTCATCGCGCTGACCACGCACGGCCGCTCCGGGATCACCCGCTGGCTGTTCGGCAGCATCGCGACGAAGCTCGTGCAGGCCTCGGACCTGCCGCTGCTGGTGATCCGCCCGCGGGAGGGCGCGCCGCCGCCGGCCCCGGCCATCAAGAAGGTGCTGGTTCCCCTGGACGGCTCCGATGTGGCGCAGAGCATCCTGCCCTTTGTCGAAGAGCTGGCGAAGACGCTGGGGGCACGGCTCGTGCTCTTCCACGCCATCGCCCCCATCACCGCCTACCCGGGGTTCGAGACGACGCAGCCCGCCGCCCTGGGCCAGGTGCTGGAGGAGATGCAGGAGCACGCCCGGCAGATGCTGGCGCGGGCGGTGGAGGAGCTGAAGGGGCGCGGCCTGGCGGCGGAGGCCGCCGTCACCATTGACCTCGCCGTGGACGGGATCATCGCCGCGGCGCAGGAGCTGAAGGTGGACCTCATCGCGCTCGGCACGCACGGGCGCTCCGGGCTCGGGCGCGCCGTCATGGGCAGCGTGGCGGACGGCGTGCTGCGGCGCAGCGCGGTGCCCTGCCTCCTCGTCCACCCCAGGGAAACGCCGAAGACCTAAGGCGCGATGGCTGGGTGTAGGGGCGCAGCACACGTCTTGCAGGGCACAGTCCGTCCGGGGAAGGATCGGCTGGGATGGACGCTGGTGACCCCCGCGACAGCCGTTAGAGAATGTGCTACGCCCGCGCCGAGGCCGGGCCGCTGGGCGTAGAATAGTGCCTGAGATGCCGCGCGACCCCCAGGTCCCCCATTTTTCGCGGACCCTCCGCGTCCGCAACGTAAATCAGATAGGCGTGCTGGCCTCCGTGCTCAGCGTGATCGCCAGGCACGGCGGCAACGTGGGCGATATCCGCACCGTCCACCAGAGCCGCATCTCCATGGAGCGCGACATCGACATCCTCGTGGAGTCGCTCCCCGAGCTGGACGTGATCCTGGCCGAACTGGAGCGGATGGCGGAGTGCACGGTGCTGGAGCTGCGCGATGAGGTGCTGTCCGCGCACGTCGGCGGCAAGATCAGGGTGCTGTCGCGTCTGCCCATCGAGACGTTCGCGGAGCTGGGGCGCGTCTACACCCCCGGCGTGGGCGAGGTCTGCCGCCGCATCTACGAGGACCCGGAGCTGGCGGAGCACTACACCATCATCCCCAACACCGTCGCCATCGTCAGCGACGGCTCGGCCGTGTTGGGGCTGGGGAACCTGGGCCCCCTGGCCGCGATGCCGGTGCTGGAGGGCAAGGCCGCTCTCATGGCCCACCTGGTGGGCGTCAACGCTTTCCCCATTGCCCTGCGCACCCAGAAGACGGAGGAGATCGTCGCCGCCATCGCCGCCATCTCGCCTTCCTTCGGCGCGATTCAGCTGGAGGACATCGCCTCGCCGCGCTGCTTCGACATCGAGCCGCAGGTGCAGGACGCCGTTGGCATCGCCGTCTTCCACGACGACCAGCACGGCACCGCCGCGGTGGTGCTGGCGGCGCTGATCAACGCCTGCCACCTGGCGGAGACGCCGGCGGACAGCCTGCGCATCGGCCAGATCGGCCTGGGCGCGGCGGGCCTGGCCATCGCCCGCGCCGTCATGCACTACACCGGGCAGCCTGTGCTGGGGGCGGACAGAGTGGCGGACGCTATCGAGAGGCTCGTCGCCTGCGGCGGCAAGGGGTCAGACATCGACGAGATCTGCGCCACCTGCGACGTGGTGATCGCGACGACCGGCCAGGCCGGCCTCATCAGCGCCGACCGCATCCGCCCGGGCCAGATGATCTTCGCGCTCTCCAATCCCCGGCCCGAGATCGACGCCCGCGAAGCGATCGCGGCCGGCGCGCGCTTCGCGGAGAACGGTAGCCAGATCAACAACCTGCTCTGCTACCCCGGCGCTTGCCGGGGCCTGCTGGACGCCGGCGCCGTGCGGGCGGCGCCGGAAGTGTTCCTGGCCGCGGGGCAGGCCATCGTCTCCCTGACGCCGCCCGGCAGCCTCCTGCCCAGCCCGCTGGAGCGCTCCGTGCACTACGCCGTCGCCCGCGCCGTCGCCCGCGTCTGCGTGGACCTGGGCCTCTCCTCCCGAGAGCTGCCGCCGGACTACTTCGCGGAGGAGTAGGGGCCGCGGGGGGTCAGGCTTCAGCCTGACACGAGTGGGGGGGAAGGCGCGTAGGGGCACCGCTGCCGCGCCGGCAGGACGCCCCGGCAACCGGGGCCCTTTAGCCGTCTATCGCTTGTCGCGCCTCTTCTTCGCCCTCTCGCCCTCTCGAATCGCAGCCGCCGGGTTCGCCGGCCATGGCTCCCAGTGCTCAAGAACGAAGAACGTGCGAACCCTCCCAGATTCGCGTCGCTTCTCCACCCGGTACCTCCAGCCTATCTCCCGAAGCTCACGCAGACGTTTTTCGAAGTCGTCGTGCGTGAACGCAACGATCTGTAGGTACGCCTTTGGCACGCGCCCGTTTCCAAACGCCTTCAGCAGTTCGCCCAGCCTGATATGAACGCTTGGATGAAGCATGGCTTGCTGGACACGCTCGTCTGTGATACTTGCGAAGAAATTCCGCTTTCCTTGGTTGCACTCAGAGCACAACGCCCAGAGGTTTTCGTCGACTGTCGGCCCGCCCCACTCACGAGGGACCTTGTGGTCAACCTGCAGCCTGATGCCCTCGCCTAGGCTGCGGCCGCACATCTGACATCTGCCACCCGAAAGGTGAAGGATGCGGGCCTTCGTCGTAAGGTCAACAGGGTCGGCAACGAGCGGTTCGCTCCTCTGGCCAACTAGGACGTAATTTATCTCACGGCCGTGTTGCTCGCGTCGGATATTATAAGATGAGTCGAGGTCGCGAACCCTACGGTCCAAATGCTGCTGTTCATCCCCAGCCAGCTTGAGTTCCCGCCGTATGCCACGAATGCTTATGCCGTCCGGGTGCTCTCGTAGAACCCGGATGATTCGGTTGTGAATGTCCTTGAGAGTACGTTCGGCCCCCATAGCTCCGCCTGTCGCCGAGCCCAACAGCGGGACTCATTATGGGGACAATGCCTCAGCGGCCGCAACTTTACCCCGGCAAGTGAGACAGCTACTGTGCTGGGCGACTAAGTCCGGCCGACGGCCACCGTGGCGGCTGTCCAGCGATCTCTACGAACTCGGCGTCGCAGAGATCCTCTTGCAGAAGACAAAGGCCGAGGACGTAGAGAAAGTTTGGCGCCCGCTCATTGACCAGTATCCATGCTCATCGTCCCTCGCGGTCGCCGATGATGAGGCCCTGCTGAGAGTCATCGGCCACTTGGGCTTAGGTCCGCAGCGCGCCGGCCGACTCAAATCCATGGCTGCTGCGCTGGCCAAATCACCGGGTCCCGGACCGGTGCCTGGCCTCGGTCCATACGGCTCGGGAGTGCTCGCGTTAGCGGACAATCGTAACCCGCGAGCCCCGCCGGTTGACGGGAACATCGCCAGAGTGATGTCCCGGTACCTGGGAGTCAGCTTTGGCCGCGGCGAAGCACGGAAGAAGACAGTCATAAGAGACGCGGTGGCTACGCTGCTTGCGCGCCGGTCACCGCGCCGGAAACTTGCGCTCGTCTACGCGCTGGTTGACCTCGGCGCCGCAGTCTGCACGCCGAAGAGCCCCAACTGCGCCGGATGCCCGCTTTCTCGTTCATGCGCATCGGCGGCTTTCGCAGAAGCACTGTAGATCAGTTCCCCAATGTCTCCCGCCAAGGCTTTAGCTAAAGGCGGAGGAACTGCATCCGATACTTGCCGAATTTGATCCGTCAGATTGCCGCGCAGTTCGTAGTGCGCTGGAAAGCCTTGCAGCAGCATCGCTTCGTAAATGCTGACCCGCCGCTTGCCGTTAGGGTGCACATGCATCTCTCGGTGGCCATATGCAACTGTCCAACTTGGCTCGTCCCATTGCAGCGTGCGGAACGACCTGCCGATCATTTCCCCCGGCCTCAGCGCGCCGTTATGAAACTTCGGAGACCTAGGGTTCAGACACCAATGGTTCACGTGATACGGAATATCATCTCGCCGGAGACCGCGCGAGAAATAAGCTGGTTCGGGGAGGTGGCCTATCGTCTCCCTAACGGTTATCCGTCGAGGCTGCTCGGACGGCGCGGTAAAGTCTGAGACATTGAACCGTTCCCTATTGAGACCGACGATGAACATCCTGTTCCTATGTTGCGGCACACCGAAGGACGCCGAGTCAAGAAAGAAAGATGTGACAGTGAACCCGGCCCCGGCAAATTCGTACATGAACGCCTCTAGCGACGCGCTGTGACGGGTATTCGCAAGACCCGCAACATTCTCGAACACGAAGAAGTCCAGGCCATAGCGTCGGTTGAATGCCGCGAGAATCCCGGCGTAAGAATACGGAAGCCTGGCACGAGGGTCATCCTCCAACTTATGTACGTTGCTAACGGAGAAAGCTTGGCACGGGGGTCCGCCAATTATGCCGACGGGCCGGAGACCCGCGGCAGCGTCTTTCCAACGCGCCAAGATTAACTCCGGATCGGCCGCCGCAAGGTCTTGCACACGTCCAGGCGGTGGGAAAGTGTGGCGACGGTTCCAGTTGAAGGTGTCAATCGCCACGGGATCAATGTCCAACGCCAGCAAAGACCGAAACCCGGACTGTTCGAATCCGAGATCCAATCCGCCGGGCCCGCAGAACAGACTGAGAAGCGGAAGTTCCCCCATTGTTTATCGGCTCGCAGCGTCCAGCCGGTCAGGCTCTGCCAGCTCGTCTTCGTGGCACAGGTCCTCCGTGCCAATCAAGGACGGGTCGTTTGTATCCAAGAGATAGCGCACAAGGATCCAGTGCCCATCCTCGCTCTCCCGTATGACTTCAATCAGAGCGCCGTCCACAGTTCGTAATCGATCGCCGGGCTTCAATACAGAAAGGTCCATCGCTCCGCACTCCGTCTGCTCCCTCGGGTGCCCTTCGCTTGTCGCCATTGTACCCGATATGCTCTTCATCGCTAGTCCCTTCTGTCGCAGCCTCCTGACCGTCGTATGACCATAATATTACGCGTAATAGTATGGGTTCGTCAAGACCTTCTTGACTTGTTTCTCCCGCGCAATCTTGCTAGTTTACGAAAAGAATGCAGTCTGCGGAGATCAAGGCATTGCGGCGCTCCATGAATCTGACTCAAGAGCAGTTCGCTGGGCGGCTCGGGGTGTCGGTTTCCACCGTGCAGAAATGGGAGGGCGGGCGCGCCGTACCCCGTGGGCTCTACCGCGGAGCGCTAGTCTCGCTCGCTCGGCGACTGCACCGGAGTTCCGGTCATTGATTCTCGAATGATGCCGTAATTCAGGACTCCGAAATCGACAACACAACATCCAGCGCCACTTCCCCCGTTGCACTCTTCCGCTCACCTGCCATCAGCCTCTCCTCACAGATTCCCTTCCGTGTCGTTCAGGGCGAGCTTCGCCCCGCCTAGGAACGACAGGGGAGACGGCGCTGCGGGCCAGGCGCTGGGTGCGCCCGGCCCGCTTGTCCAGGGAGGGGGACACGCCTTCCGGTTGTCGTTCTATGAGGCCTACCCCGCCTCCGCGCCGCCCGGCGCAGCGCGCTCGCCGCCCTCCGCGCGCACCTCCGGCAGCCAGCGCAGCGCCCCGGGCAGCCACCAGTTGCGCTCCCCCAGCAGCTGCATCGCCGCCGGCACCAGCACCGAGCGCACGACCGTGGCGTCCAGCATCACCGCCACCGCCAGCCCGAAGCCCATCTGCTGGAACATCACCAGGTCGCCCAGCGCCACGCCCATGAACACGCTGGCCATGATCAGCGCCGCCCCCGTGATGAGCCCGGCCGTAGAGCGCACACCGAACGCCACGGACTCCGTGTTGTCGCCCGTGCGGCCGAAGCGCTCGCGGATGCGGCTGAGCAGGAACACGTGGTAGTCCATCGATAACCCGAAGAGCATGGAGAACGTCCACAGCGGCACCCAGGCCTCGATGATGTCCACCTGCTGGAACCCGAACAGCTCGTTCAGAAACCCCTTCTGGAACACCAGCACCAGCACCCCGTAGGAGGCGCCCACGGAGAGCAGGTTCATGATGATGGCCTTGATGGGTACGACGAGCGAGCGGAAGACCAGGGTCAGCAGCACGAAGCTGAGCCCCAGCACGAACGCCAGCACCACAGGCGTCGAGGCCGCCGTCTGGTCGAAGTAGTCGATGTTCATGGCCGTGGCGCCGGTCACCAGCACCTGCGCGTCCACGCCGGCGAACGCCAGCGGGATCTGCTCGTCCCGCAGGGCGCGCACCGCGGCGACGGCGGCATCGCCGGTGGGGTCGCCGTTCAAGGGCACAGAGAGCAGCGCGACATCGCCCGCCTCATTGGCCTGCAGCGCGGGCTGGCCGAACTGCGGCATCCCCGCCAGCGTGTCCTCCAGCCGGGCGATGCCCGCCTGCACGCCCTCGCTCTTGACGTCGCCCTCGATGGCGATCTCAACCGGCGTCACCAGCCCGAAGGAGAACTCGCGCTCCAGTAGCTTGAAGCCCTCCTTCGCCTGCAGCCCGTCCGGCAGGGTGCTGATGCCCGCCGAGCCCGTCTGGATATCGATGTACGGCACGGCGAGGGCAATGAGCAGGGCGCTGGCCGCGACGATGCTGATCAGCGGGTACTTCATGACCTTGCGCGTCACGAAGTCCCAGAAACCGCCCGGCCCCTCGTGGTCCTGGAGGATCGATCGCCGGCCGATGAAGGGCACCTTGAGCGTGTTCACCCTGTCGCCCAGGAGGCCGAGGATGGCGGGCAGAAGGGTGAGCGTGATCAGCACCGAGACAAGGACGACGATGATGGCGCCGGCGCCCAGACTGCGGAAGATGGTGGAAGGCACGAGCAGCATGCCGAAGAGAGCGAGGACCACGGTCACGCCACTGAAGAACACCGCGCGGCTGGCGGTGGCCCCGGCCGCCGTGATCGCCTCTATCTTCTCGAGTCCACGGCCCCGCTCCTCGCGGTAGCGGGAGACGATGAAAAGCGAGTAGTCGATGCCGACGGCCAGGCCCATCATCGTGATGACGTTGGTGACGAAGAAGGAGAACGGCCAGGCCTGCCCGAGCAGCGCCGTGATGGCGACGGCGACGAGGATGGAGAACAGGCCCAGGACCAGCGGGATCACGGCCGCCGTGAGGGCGCCGAAGACCAGCAGCAGCACAGCGAGCGCGATCGGGACGCCGATGGTCTCGCCGGTCTGCAGGTCGTTCTCAGCGACGTGCTGGAACTCCTTGTTGATGCTGGCGCCGCCGGAGACCAGCACCTGGAACCCGTCCGTCCCGTTCGCATCCCGCACGATGTCCAGGACGCCGCCGATGTTGTCCTCGGCCGTCTCCCGGTCCCCCGCCATGACGAACGGCAGGATCGTGGTGCGGCGGTCCTGGGACACCAGGGTCTCATCGTGCGACTGGTAGTAGCTGGTGCCGTTGTAGATGACGCCGCTGCCCAGCGCGGACACGCTGGCGTACACCTGCTCCACCAGCCGCCGGAACTGCGGGTCGTCCACGGTCAGCGCCTGCGAGCGTACAATCACGATCTCGTTTACCTTGTCGGGCCCGCGCAGGCGGTCCTCCAGGAGCTTGTCCCCGCGCTCTGACTCCGGGTTGTTCGTGAGGCGCTCGTCCGTGGTCAGCGCGCTGCCCAGAAGGGTGCTGATGAGCACGAGGGAAGCCGCGAGGACGACGGCCCAGGCGCCGATGACCAGCCAGGGCCGGCGGGCGCTGGCGCGGGCCAGCGATTCAGTAGACAGCCGTAACGCCACTTCTACCTCCGTGTCCAGAGATGACAGTATGGGCGGCGCGCGCCGCTAGCGGCAGGTGCGCGCGGGCGGCGCGCCCCCGCTCAGGGCCAGCGAGATCCAGTGGCCCCAGTCCGCGGGCGGGGCCGCCGGCCGCTCCCGCTGCGGCCGCTTGTCCGTGTGCGGGTGAATCCGGCGCGCCTCTTCCTCGCGCTCCCGTCCCACCGCCCAGACCAGCTCATCTGCAAGAAAGCTCAACATGTCACTCCACTCCTTCCGGCCTGTGCAGCCAGAACCTGCCGCTCATCATTGCCTTCATCACGTCCACGTATTTCCAGACGTCGATGTCCCTGTCGGCCGCCTGCTGCAGGACCAGCCCCTCGAAGAAAGAAACCATCACCTGCGCCACGGCCTGCGCGTCCAGGCCGGCGTTGATCTCGCCCCGCTCCTGGCCGCGGCGAATGATGCCGGTGAAGGCCGCGCGGAGGTCTGAGATCTCGCTGTTGAGCAGCTCCCTGATGCGGGGGCTGCGCAGGGCCTCCGCCCAGAGTTCGATGCCCAGGGCGCACGCCTGCGGGTTCTCCAGCTCGCCGAAGAAGGTGTCCGCCAGCGCCTCCAGGACCTGCAGGGTGCTGCCGGAGCGGCTGATCGCTTCGATCTGCGCCGCGCCGGTGGACTGGCGCTCGCGCACCATGGCCTCAATGATCTCTTCTTTGCCGGCGAAGTAGCGGTAAAGGGCGCCGGGGCTGAGTTCCGCCATCTGGCAGAGGTCGTGCATCGTGGTGTGGTGGAACCCGTTGCGGGCGAAGCAGGCGGCGGCGGCGTCCAGGATCTGCTGGCGGCGGGCGGTGAGATGAGCTTCGGTGACTTTCGGCATGTATCCTCCAAGAGAACGAGCACTCAGTTTTAAAAACGAATGCTCCTTCTCTTTATAGCCCGCGACCGGCCGCTCAGTCAACCCCTGCTCGGGCGCGATCGTCGTCGTCACGCCTCGCAGCTTACGGCCGTGCCCTCCCGCGCGCAGTGACGCCCGTCACACTCCCCCCGCTTCCGGCAGCGCTTCCAGCGTCATCGGCGGCGCAGGAGACGTCCCGCGATGGCCCCCACCAGTGCCCGCCGCAGCCGGGGCCACGCCTCCTGGAGGTCCGCGCGCTCCTCCGGGTCGTCCCCGGGCAGCCCGCGTCCGAATCGCGAGCGGCTGTAGTAGGCGGCCAGGCCGCGCACGTCCGGGATGATGCCGAGGCGCTTGTGCAGCGACTCCGCGTATTCGCGCGGGGTCTGGCCGGGCTGCGGCGGCTGGCCGGCCAGGGAGGCCAGGCGCACCGTCTTCTCCCATAGCTGCTGCGAAAGGGGGAGGCCCGCTACGGAGCGCTGCCAGCCGGTCCGCGCCGCCACGGCCACGGCCAGGGCGAAGCCGGCGGCGGCCACCAGCGCCCAGGGCAAGTAACCGCCGTCCGTCTGGCGCGAGGAGCCGCCGCCGCTCGTCGTCGCCTGGTCGCCTCCCGTCAGGTTGAAGCGGTCGGCGGCGGAGATGGGTAGGTCCGGGAAGTCTTCCAGAGTCGGCGTGCCGCTCAGGGTCGCGGCAGCCTCGCGCCTCTGGGGCGTCAGGTCCGCAGGCCGGTCCGGCGTGGGGTTGAACGGGATCCAGCCGTCGCCGGGGAAGTAGACCTCCGGCCAGGTGTAAGAGTTCCTGTCGCGGACTACATAGGCGCCGGAGTCGCGGGACAGATCGGACTGGTCTGCCACGAAGCCGACGCCGAGCCTGGCCGGGACCCCCAGCGCCCGCAGCATGACGACCATCGCCGAGGCGTGGTAGTCGAAGTAGCCGCGGCGGGCGTCGAAGAGGAAGTAGTCCACCGCGTCGCGGCCGGGCGGCGTCTCTTCCACCTTGTAGTCCACCGGGTAGGCGCGCAGGTAGGCCTCCAGCGCCTTGGCGGTGTCGTACGGGTTGGCGGCGCCGCGGGTTATCTGCTGCGCCAGGACGCCGACGCGCAGCGGCACGCTGTCCGGCAGCTGCAGGTACTGCGCCACGACCCAGGTGGGGTACGCCTCTCCCGCCTGCCTCAGCTTGCCGGGGTCGGCCCTGGGAACGAAGCCCAGGATGTTGTAGGACTGGCCCTGCCGCACGCGGCCGCCGGGGTCCAGCACGAGCGAGTCCGGCAGCGGCTGCTCGGTGGTATCGAAGACCTGCGCCGAGGAGACCCGGCCGCGTTCGTCGCGCTCGACACTGACGCCGATGAGGTCGTCCGGCAGGTAGCGATCGAAGATCTCCGCGTCGGAGAGGTCTCGCGATCTGCTCGCCTGGCGCACGTCCAGGCTCCAGGGGCGGACGCTGCCGGGGGGCACCTGGACCCGCAGCGGCAGGTCGGAGGCGACGGGCTGGCCGGGCGTGAAGACGACCGTCCCCACCACGCTCTTCGCCTGCATCTCCACCTTCAGCGGCACCAGCAACCCGTCCAGCTGCTGGTTCAGCAGGCCTTCCCGCACGCGCTCGTCCATGCCGCCCGGGAGATCGACTTCGGCGCGCTCTCCGGCCTTCCAGCCGCCGGAGGAGTACTCGTCGTAGACGGCGCCGCGCAGGAGCAGCGGTCCCTCGATGGTCGTATCGCTCAACGTCACGGCCATGAGTTCGCGGTCGCCCAGCTTGATGGAGCCCTGGAACGGGAGGACAGCGGCGTAGTTGTGGATGGGGGCGACTTTCTTGACGTGGAGAGGGCCGGCCAGGCGCACGAAGTCCACGCCCGTCTTCTGGACGCCCTCGATGATGGCCTGCACCGGCGCCGGCGTGGCGAAGGGGCCCACGGGCGCGAGCCAGGCGACGGTGATCAGGCCCAGCAGGGCCCAAACGCTGAAGTGCAGGAAGGAGAGGCTGATCAGGGGCGGGTAGGCGACGGCGCCGGCCCGCCACTCCGCGAGGCGGGCAGTGAGGTTGGTGCGCATGACCAGCAGCGAGCCGAAGAGCACGTAGGCAAGGACGCTGCCGGTAAGGCTATCGCCGACCAGCACGAGGTCCAGGAAGAGGGCGATGCCGCCGGGGATCAGGCCAACCCAGGCATTGTGCCAGCGGAAGAGGCTCCAGCCGAACAGGAAGACGCCCAGCCAGGTGAGCGCGAGGACGAGCGTGTTGAAGGGCAGCGCGTCGTTGCTCACCCCCTGGCCGAACGCCACCTCGAACCAGGCGTGGAAGCGCGCATAGACGGCGTCCACGCGCTGCTCCAGCGTGCCCGGGCCGGCGGCCTCCAGCGTCTGCCAGAAGGTGACGGCGGCCCCCAGGAGGACGCCGAGGGGCCAGGCGAGCAGCAGGGGCAGGCGGCTGCGGGCCAGCGCCAGGGCGGCGACTACCGCCAGGACGGAGACCAGGGTGAGCGCCGGCATGTCCCTGGACCAGCCCGAACCCTGCAGCCCGCCGGCCACGGCAATGATGGCGCCCAGGGCCAGCACCAGCGTCAGCAGGTCTTCCCGGTCCAGGAAGCGCGCGGAGAAGCGGCGCAGGACCGCGGGGGCCAGCGCGGCCTGGCGCCTGGCGGCGGCCGGGATGGGCCGGGCCCACTGCATCTCCGCCATGGCTCAGCGCGCCCCCGCCTTCTGCCGCTCCGCTCCCACCTCGCCGGTAACGCCGGCCGGGCCGAGCGCGAACCCCAGGTCTGAGCCGGCAGGGATCACGTACGTGAGGATCCCGGCCGCCGTCAGCGGCACCATGGGCGGGGCGCCGCCCTGGTCCCCGCCGAAGCTCTCCGGCTCCAGGACCACCGCCGCCGCGCGGGCGCCCTGCTGGATGCTCCGCTGCAGCGCCAGCACCCAGTCCTCGCCCAGCGCCGGCGTGATGACGATGGCGGTGGTGTGCCGCCCCAGTCTGCGTCCCTCGTCCAGCAGCACCTGCGCCAGCGGCACGCCGCCTGTGGCCCGCGCCACGGCCAGCGCCTCCAGGATGCGGTCGTACTGCTGCGGGCCGCGCGCGGGGTCCAGGATCACGGTCTCGCGGCCGAAAGCCATCAGACCCAGCATCCGGTTCCGCTCCAGGAAGTGGTAGGCCAGGGAGGTAGCGATGCGGACCCCGTACTCCTCCGTGCTCTCGTCTCCCCGGCCCGCCTGAACGGCGCCGTGCAGGTCGAGCACCAGCCAGATGTTGCTGGTGGGGTCCATCTCAAACGTCTTCACCATCAGCCGGCCCAGGCGCGCCGTGCTGCGCCAGTGGATGCGGTTATAGCTATCGCCCGGGTAGTACTCGCGGACGGCCGCCGCGTTGGGGGTGACGTAATGAGTGCGGGCGCGGACGGTGCCCTCGCCCGGCAGCTGGGCTGCGGGCGCCCAGAAGTAGGGCAACTCCTGGGGCTGCGGCAACACCAGCAGAGGCCGCTTCTCGCCGAACGTCCGTGTCAGCTTGAAGAGGCCGAAGGGGTCGCCGGTGCTCACCCTCAGGGGGCCGGCGGAGAAGACGCCGCGCCGGGCGCACGGCATGCGGATGCGCCAGTTGCGGGTGCCGTGGGCGGGCAGCGTAATCACCGTTCTCGGCGCCGCGCCGGGCATGTCCGTCTGGTCCTCCAGCTCCAGCCAGAGCTTGGTGAACATGCTGCGGCTCTTCAGGCGCACGCGCGTCTCGGCCGCCTGGCCCACCTGCAACCTGTCCTGCGCCCGCTCCACCGTCACCTCCAGGCCGCGCGCGTGCACCCGCGCCCAGAGGAAGCAGAGCGGCACGAGGCCGGCCAGCAGGTAAGAGGTGCGGTAGAAGAGCCAGTGGCCCGTGACCGCGGCCATCGTCCCCATCACCGCCAGGGCCAGCAGCACGAAAATCAGGTTATGGTTGCGGTAGAGAAAGCGGAACAGACGCCGGGCGCCCGGAGCCGCCAGCCGTCTCACGCGCGGCACCTAGCCCCGGGCCCTCACTCCCGGTACGGGCAGCTTTTGCAGGCACTCCTGCACCACCTGCTCCGCAGTTACCCCCTTCACGCGCGCCTGGGCGTTGAGTATGATGCGGTGCCCAAGGACAGGGTAGGCCAGCAGCTTCGCGTCATCCGGCAGGACGTAGTCGCGGTCGTCCAGCACGGCCTTCGCCTGCACCAGGCGCTGCAGCGCGAGAGAGCCGCGCGGCGAAGCCCCCAGATAGACGGCATCGTGCTTGCGGCTGGCGTCCATCACGTCCACGATGTACTGCTGCACAAGCACGTCCACGTATACCTCACGCACGGCGGCCTGCAGGCCCAGGATGTCATCCGGCTCGCAGACCTGGGCCAGCTCGCCCACGGGGTGGCCGTGCAACTGGCGCTGCATCATGGCTCGTTCGTCCTGCGCCGAGGGGTATCCCAGCTCCAGGCGGATGAGGAAGCGGTCCAGCTGCGCCTCCGGCAGGGGGAAAGTGCCCTCGTACTCGATGGGGTTCTGCGTGGCCATCACCATGAACGGCTCCGGGGTAGGGTAGGTGACACCGTCTACGGTGAGCTGGCGCTCCTCCATCGCCTCCAGCAGCGAGGACTGCGCTTTCGGCGTCGCTCGGTTGATCTCGTCGGCCAGGACGACCTGCGAGAGCACGGGCCCGGGCCGGAACTCGAAGTCCCCCGCCTTCTGGTTGTAGACGGAGACGCCCGTGACGTCGCTGGGCAGCAGGTCCGGCGTGAACTGGATGCGCTTGAACGAGCAGCCGCTGGAGCGGGCAAGGCTGCGGGCCAGCATGGTCTTGCCGACGCCGGGCACGTCCTCGATCAACAGGTGGCCGCCGCACATCAGCGTCATCACGGCCAGCTCCACCTGGTGGCGCTTGCCGATGATGACGTGCTCTACGTTCTCGACGATGCGCTGGGCGGCGGTCCGTGCATCCAAGTGACGGCGACTCCCTGAGTGAAGGCCCTGACAGGTAAACGGCCGGCCGGGGTTCTTGGTTCCGTCTCCCCCCGGTTCAGGGTACTCGCTCGCCGCCAAACCTGGCAATAGACAGGTTATGGCGGCAGGAAGTTGGCAGCAGGAGGCTGGAGGCCAGAAGCCAGAACTCAGAGGCGGCGGGATCCCGGCGCGTCAGTTCATGCGGGCTTCGCTGGAAGCGCTCTCCGTGCCGGCGAAGGAATCGCCGTGGAAGGCGGCCGCGGCCGGCAGGTCGGCGAGGCGCCCGATGCGGCTCTGGGGCTCCGTGCGCGTGTTGCACTGGAGGCAGCGGTAGTAGTCGCCGGAGAAGTCTGAGCGGAAGACGAGGTCACCCAGACACTGCGGGCAGACCTTCAGCAGAAGCGCCAGGTCGAGCTTCTTGCGAGCCCGTTGCGGGAAGTAGGACACGGTACTCCTCCTTCATTCTGGCGGACCGTGGTACCCGGGCAGCTCAGGGGGGGCCGGGCTGCCGGCTACACATGGCCGTCTCAGTGGCCTGCGGGGTTAGCTGTCGGGTTAGGGCTGAGAGGCGCTGCCCATCCACCTTGCGGTGAATTCACCCCGGCGCGGGATGGTTCCCCCGCTTCCCCGCCAGGGGCGGGGAATTAGGCCGTTGTCACCTGCATTGAAGCACCTAAGTGGAAGCCTGTCAACGCAGCGGTGGTTACAAGAAAGTTACAAGGCTCTACGGCCGGATCACGCCGATGCGGCCCACATCGTTGTCCGAGAAGTAGAGGTTCCCGTTTGGGCCCACTGCCAACCCGTTGACCCGGGTCTTGCTTACGACATCTTTGCACGGAAAATCAGGCGGGCACGGCACCGCCGAACCCCGGATCAGGTAGGAGGGCAACTGGTACACCCGGCCGGACCCGGCGACGGGATCGAAGCGGACGACGGTGCCGGACTCGCGGCCGGCGAGCCACAGGGCCCCGCTGTTCGCGTCAGCGGCAGCGAAGTCCCTGATCCCGCCCAGGTTGGCGGCAAGGCCCGGGGGCAGGGCCACCGAACTCGCGCTGCCCAGCGGGAGGATGGCGCGCTCGAGCGTGGTGGCGAGCACGGAACCGCTGGGCAGGGCGGCGAGGCCGGAGGCGCCGCCTTCGAGAGGGGTGAAGGCGCCGCCCGGGGAAAGGCGCGCGAGCTGGGGCTTGCCGCCGGTCCCGCCCCCCCAGTTCGACAGGTAGACCCCGTCGATGCCCGCCGCCAGGAACATGACGGTCCCGAAGCCGGCCGGAATGGGGATCTCAGTCACAGACCGGGCTGCGAGGTCGGCGGACGTTACGGCGGTGGTGTTCATCCTGGCAACATATGCCATGCCATCGGCAGCGACAGCGACGTCCGTCACCCAGGTCCCCGACTCCCCGCTCTGCTGGCTGAAGCTGGCCGGAGGGGCAGGAAGCTGGACCGGGTCCCAGCTGCCTGCCTCCGGGTCGACGTCCAGAACCAGGTAGCCGTAGGCGAGCACGATATGGCCGTTGGGAGCGAGGGCCGGGCCGGAGAGGACAGGGCTGCCCGGCGAATCCGGAAGGTTATACGACGTCAGGGAGTCTGCCGCCGGGTCGTAGCGGTAGAGCCTGTTGCCGGAGGAAGTCCCCGTGAAGGTGGGAAACCACAGCCGCCCGCTCTTGTCGAAAACGAGGCGGGAAGGAGTCTGGCCGAGTCCCGAGAGCTTGGCCGGGAAAGAGACGGCCGGGTCGTACGGCTGGGCCGCGCCCAGCAGGCGCCCATCGGGCCCGTAGACCGCTTCGGCTGCAACGGGCGGCGCCGTAACAGGAGCCTCCGGTCCGCCGGACGCGAGCAGCCAGGCGCTGAGGGCGCCGGCGGCGACGCCGATCGCGGCGGTGGCGATGAGACCTACAACGACCGAACGTAACGAACGTGGGCGGAATGCTGTTCGCGACATGACTCACGGCCCCCAGGTATCGTATGCCCAATAGTTGGCCAGACCACCCCTATGATAGGGGGAGTCCTCGCGGGGATAGGCATAGGCCGTCCAGAGCGACCAGGTCTTGCTCGTGGGGTTGTAAGTACTGAGTCCGTAAGCGGGGTCTGCGGTGCAGTTGTTGTAGGTGCCGAAACAGATGTTGTTCGCCGGCTCCAAGTAGGCGGAGTTGTTGAAGATCTCGGTATAGGTCTCGAACTTGCCGCCTGCCTGTGCAAGGTAGGTAAAGTCGAACCATGGGTTGCTCCAGGAGGTCCGCTTGAAGTACCAGAGGTATACCCATTTGCTGAAATCTGAAGGACACCGCCGAAGCTCGCCGTCTGAGTAGGTCCAGAGCCGCTCGTGGTACCCAGTAGCCAGCCCGCGGACGACGCCCACCCGCGTTGGATCACAGTTCCAGGTCCTCTCGAACTCTTCGTATACGGTTGGCGAGGCAAATATCTGCCCCGTGTACTGATCCAAGCCTTCGAAGAAACCAATCTGAGTGAATTCGTAGTTGCCGGAGGTGCTCGAAACGCCCACCCAGTCAGCAACGAAATCGTTGGCGGGATCCCAAAGGCTGTTGTCGAACGACCTTACAGCTCCGCCTAACCCCTGGGAGCAGCATCGATACTGCCCCGCATACCAGCGATAGGAACCCTGTGCTGACGCCGTGCGCAAGCTCCTAACCGCGTAAAACGAACTGGCGTAGGCGGTGGCGGCTATCAAGATCGCCAGCGCCCCGAGAACCGCAAGCCTGCGCACGTTTCCTCCCGGTGGCCCGCGTCAGCATTATTCTCTCTCTCTCTCGTTGTCAAGTCCTGGGTGCCATTTTCCATGCCAATTTCGGAGCTGAGGCTTTTGACAGCGACTGCCCGCCGCCAGTATTCTTGCTCCCAACGCTCAGGACGGAGGCAGCATGCGCATTTCGATTTTCCACGGCGGCGCCAACGATGTGGCGGGCCAGGTGCAGGCGGCGGTGGACGCGGAGAAGGAAGGCTTCGACACCATGTGGTACGGGCAGGTCTTCCAGGCAGACGCCCTCACCGTGATCGCGCTTGCCGGGCAGAAGACCGGCGGCATCCAGCTGGGAACGTCCGTCGTGCCCACGTACCTGCGCCACCCCATCGCCATGGCGCAGCAGGCGCTGACGGCGCAGGCCGCGGCGGGCGGGCGCTTCACGCTGGGCATCGGGCTCTCGCACGCGCCCGTGGTCCAGGGCATGTGGGGCATACCGTACGAGCGTCCGGCGGCGCACATGCGGGAATACCTCTCCGTGCTCTGCCCGCTGGTGCGCGAGGGGCGCGTTAGCTTCAACGGCGAGATCTACCGCGTGAACCAGGCCCTGCAGGTGCAGGGCGGACAGCCGGTGCCCGTGCTGATAGCGGCGCTGGCCCCGGTGATGTTGCGGCTGGCGGGCGAGATGGCGGACGGCACGGTCACCTGGATGGTGGGCCCGAAGACGCTGGAGACGCACGTGACGCCGCGCATCACGAAAGCCGCCGCGGCGGCGGGCCGGCCGCGCCCGCGAATCGTCGTGGGCCTGCCGGTAGCGGTGACGGACGACCCGGCGGCGGCGCGCGAGAAGGCCGCTCACTCCTTCCGGATATACGGGACCCTGCCCAACTACCAGCGGGTGCTCAACATCGAGGGCGCCGCCGGCCCCGCGGACGTCGCGATCGTGGGCAGCGAGAAGGACGTTGAGCGGCAGCTGCGGGGGCTGGCTGCGGCGGGGGCCACGGAGTTCATGGCCGGCATGTTCCCGGTGGGCGACGACGCGCCGGCCTCGCTGGCGCGGACGCGGGCGCTGCTGCGGTCGCTGGTGGGCAAGCTGTAGGGGCGCGGCAAACGGCCGCAGCCCGGCGTAGGGGCGCGTCATGATGCCGCCCCTGCAGGGTTCGCGGCGCGGCGTGGCCCTTCCCGCGCTCACCTTGGGCGCGGGAAGCCTGCCTGCCGGCAGGCGGCGCCCCTACCATGCCCCGGCGATCGAGGTCAATCCAGGAGTTCATCGGCCAGCGCCCTCAGATTAGCCATTGCCACCTGTCATCCTGTCCGCAGACAGGGTCCGGTGGGGCGGCGGGGTTCATGACGCTCCGCTCAGGTCATACCAGGACGGGTTCTGTAACTCGATGAGCGCTATCTTCTGCGCCCGATGCATGTTCTTGATGCGCTTTTCCCAGGCGATCGCCTCGCGGATGTCCGGCGTCGCTTCGCAATAGACGAGAATGCTTGTGCGGTAGCGTTTGGCGAAGCCGGACGGCTGGTGCTTGTGCTCCCAGACACGCCGGTTCAGGTCGTTCGTCACGCCAGCGTAGAGGCTGGTGTAGCTGCGGTTCGACATGATGTAGACGTGGTAGCGACGGCTGGATGTGTGGCTCATGTGTTCACGGTTGCGGTGCGTTCCCGCACCCCCACCAGATTCTGGCTGCGGCCAGAATGACAATGCCAGGGGAAAGTGGCACTAGACCCCAATCCCGGGCGCGGCAAACGGCCGCAGCCCGGCGTAGGGGCGCGTCATGATGCGCCCCTACCAGTCGCGGTCCACCGTCGCCACTAACACCTCCTCGCCGTCCGGACGGGCGGCGATGGCGACGACGGCCTCTTCCCAGGAGGCGCCCGGGCGGCCGGTGTTGACGGCGATGCTGGAGAGCCCCTCCGCCGCCGTGTCTGCGAAGACCGCGCCCACGAGCATGGCGTTGACGCCGTAGCGCACGTTCTCCCGACCCTGGATGATGGAGGGACAGCCGGTGCGCAGCCAGTTTTCGCCCTCCTTCACGGCGGCATCGAAGGGCCACGGCGCGTCCCACGGGTGCATGTTGTACGAGGGCTTGAGCAGGATGTCCACGCCCAGGGCGTCGTAGTGCTCCACCAGCGTCTCGTGAAAGCCGTCGAAGCAGACCAGCGTGCCCAGGCGCCCCAGGCGCGTCTCCACCGGCAGCAGCTCGCTCTTCGGCCCCGGGTCGAACACGCGCTCCTCGAACCCCGGCGTCAGGTACACCTTGGGCACGCGGCGCAGGCAGACCCCCAGCGGCGAGAAGAGGTACGAGGTGTTGTAGACCCGCGCCTGGTCCCCGGCGTGGCGGCCGCCCTTGCTGGGCTCCGACTCCATGGGCGGCAGGGCGATGCTGCCCGCGCCCAGGTACACGCCGTACTCGCGGGCCAGCGCGGAGAAGACGTCCACGTACAGCCGCTCCGCCTCCAGGGCCGTGTCGATGAACAGCAGGCGGCGGGCGGCGCGCTCCGGCGTGCGCTCGTCCTCAGGCACGCGGGCCACGTTCTTCATCACGATCTTCGTCGCCGCCGTCTCCAGGGAGATCTCGTCCTTCAGGTCGTCCCAGTAGCGGGGGACGAAGCTGAGGTACATGCCGATGAGTTCGGGGAAGCTGACGATGGTGGGCAGCGAGAGGTCGGCCCGGCGCGCGACGTCCCGCATCAGCCCGGCGATCTTCGACTCGAACGCTGTGGCGTCGCGGTAATCGGCCAGCTGCATGCGCGCCTGCACGGCGACGAGGTTGATGCGGTCGCTCACGGGGGGATTATACGGGATTGGAGGTTGGAGGTTGGAGGTTGGAGGGACCATCGCGGCGATCTGCCGGCGGGCGCGAGGCGTAGGGGCAGGTTTCAAACCTGCCCTACGCTGTCCCGGCCCCGAAAATGGCCGGGGCTACTGCTGGTCCAGGGGGCGCTCGCTCTTCTGGTAGCGGCGCATCAGGCGCAGGGCGTCGGCGGTGCGCATCGTCTGCCAGAAGGCGTCCTGCTCGAAGCGGAGGGCGTCCGCCAGAGGCAGATCGCTGCCCTGGAGGATGCACTGCTTGATCAGCGCCACGCTCAGCGGCGGGCGCAGCGCCAGCTCCTCCGCCAGCGCCAGGACCGCCGGCAGGAGCCCCTCAGGCGCGACCGCGCGGTGGACGAGTCCGATGCGCTCCGCCGTTTCGGGGTCCACGGTGTTGCCCAGGAGCATCAGCTCCAGGGCGCGCGCCACGCCCAGCAGCCGCGTCAGGCGCTGGGTGCCGCCGGCGCCCGGGAGGATGCCCACGCGCACCTCCGGCAGGCCGATCACGGCCCCGGGCGCCTTCGCCATGTAGCGGAAGTCGCACGCCAGCGCCAGCTCGCAGCCGCCGCCCATTGCTGTGCCGTTAATCGCCGCGATCACCGGTTGCGGCAGGCGCTGGAGCTGCAGGAGCATCTGGTGCATCGCGTGCAGCTCGCCGGGGGGCGCGCCGCCGCCGCCCTGCATGCGGTCCGAGACGACGGTCAGCTCGCCGACGTCGTAGTGCGTGATGAAGATGCCCTCGACCCCGCCGGTGAGGACGAGCGCGCGCACCTCCGCGACCTGCTCCACGGCGCCGGCCAGGGCGCTCAGCTCGCCCACCATCGGGTTGTTCAGGAAGTTGCGCGGCGGGTTGGTGAGCGTGGCCACCAGGGCCGCGCCTTCGCGGCGGGTCTCGATGTATCGGTATTCGTTCGCCAGGAGCGGCGCTCCGTTCTCCCGCAGTCCGCCTAAGGCGGGCCCGGGGGCTTACGCCCCCGCCGTCGCTAACTCCCGCATCAGCGCCGTATAGCGGTCCAGGTGCGGCAGCGCCTCCGCCGCCAGGGCCTTGACGTCTGGCGCGAGAACCCGAACCTGGCGGCCCGGGTCACGTATGTCATCGATAAAGACGGCATCATCGGCGGTGTTGTGGAGAGCGAGACGGACATGGCACTCAACTCGCGGGCGGCGCTGAGGATCGTAAAGGAGCTGGCGTAGGGTCGTGCTAGACTTCGCCACCCAAGAACTTGGATTGGCCGCAGACCCAATGGAGGTAGCCCCTTGCCGTGCTGTGGGTATACCCGCAGATAATGTAATCGGTGGACGGCATATAAAGCGGTTTGCTGTATCCGGAGCTCAACCGAACAGGCAAATCAGGGTCGCCTGGGCCTACGCCCGCGTAGTGGAGCCCACTGAAGAATTGAACCCAACTGTATGCAGAAGGTGACCAGTAATAGAAGTACAACTGATACCCTGACTCTGCCCAATTCACGTCGTCCCAGAATTGAGACATGCTGTTGGTGCCTGTCTTATAGGTGGCGACGTTTTGGGCAGGGCTGAGATCATAGAGTAACGTGGCTCTCGTCTTGTCATCTGGATACAAGTTGTAGCCATCGCAACCGCCCGTTACCGTTGTTCCCGAAAACGTCGCTGTGTCCATAATCGAATTTTCGTCTGGGTTGCATCTTATACTTGGCGGGGGATGCAAATAGCGCTCGTGTAGGCCATATGCATGGCCAAGCTCGTGGCCTGTCGTATATCTATAGCCTGCGTCGGTGAAGGAGTATTGGGTCGTATTGAACCAAATGTTTGCTGTGACTATGTAGTAGGCCTGCCGCCCGCTATCGTATCCCCAGTTCGACACATCGAGGCAACCTACGTAGCCTGGACAAGGAATAGAACCCGCGCTAGCCGGGAGAAAAAGGAAGGTTTGGCTCGGTCCACATCCGGCGACGAATTCAGGGCCAAACGAAGATTGAACGGCGTTCTCCCATTCGGCAAGAGCATTCAGAATGCCCTGGGGCGTCGAAGTGAAGCCCGAACACCAGTTGTGGCTCTGAGCGCCCATAGCCCAGCGGTTGTTCACCCACGTATACTGGGAAAAACCGGCGGCATTCGCCTCTGACGCCAGGTAGACATAGTGATTCGCTTGTACGGGAGACGCTAAGAAGACGAGCGATCCGAAGATTATCCCAGCGACAAGCCAGCGAATCACTGCTCGAACGCCGCTTTCAGCGGCCGAAAATCGGCCTCATCCTCGGGGGCAACGCTCCATTCCAACACGTTGCTGGATGTGAACGTGACGATAGATTTGCCTCTGGTGATGTAGTTCCACTGGGTGGGGGCGTTTGGGGGGGTGAGAGGGCCCGCCTCGGCAAAAACCGTACCCAATCGCGCACCGTCCGGCATTGCTATGACTTTGCCGCGGATTCGGACGTAAGGAAACGGAATCTGTTCGATGGGCACGCCGCCCGGTCCGACTGGGGGCTGGTTAATTTCCACCCCGGGCGGAGCCGTATCTGCACCTGGCGAGGCCGCGGGTGGAGATGGGGGTGGAGGGGTGCCTGTGGGTGCGAGAGATGGCCACGGCGGCCCGCCCAGCACCAGGCCAGCACCGCCGAAGGTGATAGCGGCTACGACGATTGCCACCAGCGCGCCGCGCAAGTTTTTACCTTTCATCTCGTGACCCCGCTCGTGCTTCCACTATCTCAGCGACTGTTAGGGCTGTCAAGAGCAATTCGGCGCGCGCCGGGCAATGCTGGGCGCGCCGGTCTTGTGCCTCCGCTAATGGGCGATGTATCGGTATTCGCTCGCCAAGAGCGGCGCTCCCTTCTCCCGCAGTCCGTGCGGCCCGGACCCGGGGGCTTACGCCCCCGCCGCCGCGAACTCCCGGATCAGCGCTGTGTAGCGGTCCAGGTGCGGCAGCGCCTCCGCCTCCGGCGCCGGCGGCAGGAAGAACACGCAGCGCTCGATGCCGATCTCCGCGTAGTGGTTGACGACCTCCGGCCGCGGCACCGTGCCGTAGACGGTCACCGGGATGCGCCCCCGCCCGGCGGCCGCCGCCATCTCCTGCAGCTGCTTGATGCGCTCGGAATACGGCGTCTGGCTGCGCCCCGGTATGGGCATCCAGGCGTCGCCGTACTCCACCACGCGCTCCAGCGTGTGCGGTCCGTCGCCGCCGACGTAGATGGGCGGGTGCGGCTTCTGCACGGGCTTGGGCCAGGACCAGATGGGTTCGAAGTCCACGTACTTGCCGTGGAACTCCGCCTCGTCCCGCGTCCAGACCTCCTTCATCGCCTTCACCCGCTCGCGCATGAGGCTGAAGCGCGTCTTCGGGTCGGTCCCGTGGTTCTCCATCTCCTCGCGGTTCCAGCCGCCGCCGATGCCGAAGATGAAGCGGCCGCCGGACACCCAGTCCACGCTGGCCACCGCCTTCGCCAGCGCGATGGGATCGCGTTGCACCACCAGGCAGATGCCGGTGCCCAGCAGCAGGCTCTTCGTGGTAGCGGCCACGGCGGTGAGCGCGACGAAGGGGTCCAGCGTGTGCGAGTACTCCTTCGGCAGCTGCGCGCCGCCGGGCCAGGGCGTGCGGCGGCTCGTGGGGATGTGGGTGTGCTCCGGGAAGAACAGGGAGTCGAAGCCGCGCTCCTCGACGGCGCGGCCGAGGGTGACGACGTCGATGGCGTAATCGGCGGGGAACATGGTTATGCCGAACTTCATGGGGGACCTCCTGCGGTAAGGGACGTATGTGCAAGGGATGGTATATCACGCGGAGGCAGGAGGTTGGAAGCAGGGGGGGCCTGGAGGTTGGAGGTTGGAGGTTGGAGGTTGGAGGCTGGAGGTTGGAGGCTGGAGGTTGGAGGGCGGATGTGTGGATGTGTGGATAACCGCCCGCCGGGCATGGACAGGGCGGCGGGCTGGCGTAATATAGGGCGAGACCAGCCCCCGAGGAGCACGCCCATGGACTTCGAGCAGATCATCTACGACAAGAGCGAAGGCATCGCCACGATCACCCTGAACCGGCCGGAGCGGATGAACGCCTTCACCCCGAAGATGCTGGACGAGTGGTACGCGGCGCTGCTGGATAGCCACGCGGACCCGGAGGTGCGGGCGGTGATAGTGACCGGGGCGGGTCGCGGCTTCTGCTCCGGGGCGGACGTCACGGGCGGGCCGCTGCAGGGGCTGATGGACCCCAGCCGCACGCCGGTGGAGAACCGCAACTTCCTGCGCGATTCCGTGCAGCGCATCCCGCGGCTGGCGGCGCTCCTGGAGAAGCCGTACATCGCTGCGGTGAACGGCGCGGCGGTGGGCGCCGGCATGGACATGGCTTCCATGTGCGACGTGCGCTTTGCGGCGGAGGGCGCCCGCTTCGGCATGACATATGTGCGCATGGGCATCATCCCCGGCGACGGCGGCGCCTACTACCTGCCGCGCATCGTGGGCACGGCCCGCGCCCTGGACCTGATCTGGACCGGCCGCCTCATGGACGCCCAGGAGGCGCTGGACATGGGCTACGTCAGCGCGGTGACGCCGGCGGACGGGCTCATGGCGCACACGCTGGACTACGCCTTGAGGCTGGCCAGGGGCCCGGCGGTGGCCATCCAGCAGGCCAAGCGCCTGGTCTACCGCTCGCTGGACGCGGACGTGGACGCCGCGCTGGACCTGGCGCAGCAGGCGATGTTCATCTGCCAGAGCACGGAAGACGCCCGGGAAGGGCCGCGCGCCTTCGCGGAGAAGCGGGAGCCGCAGTTCAAGGGACGCTGAGTGCGGGCTGCAGGGAGTTTGTTTTGCAGAATTGCGGTATCGGAGGTAGACGCGCGCCCGCCGCTGGGGTAGGTTATCAGGCAAGTGCGTAGGCGCAAGTACACTTATACGCCCAGCCGCTGGCGCGGCACCCACGGCCGGCGCAGGGGCGGGCCCTGGCTGGTGGCTGTCCCCGTGGCGCTGGTCGCGGGCGTGGTCCTGCTCAGCGTCTGGCTGAGCGGGGGCGGTGGCGACCCCGGCGCGGAAGGGGCCTGCGCGGAGCCCGGCGACTGCGCCGTCTTGCCCGCCGCCGTCACCCCGGCCCCCACCGCGTCCAGGCCTTTGAGCGACCCCGGCGCGCCGCCGCCGGCCATCACTGCCCAGGCGTACGTGGTGCTGGAGGAGCCCTGCGGCGCCGTCCTCCACAGCCTGAACCCCCACCAGCAGCGGCCTCCGGCCAGCCTCACCAAGATCGTCACGGCGCTGGTGACGGCGGACCGCGCCGCTCTGGGGGACATCGTGCCGGTCACCGTGAACGGGCCGGAGCTATCGGCGGACTCGGACGCCACGGTCATGGGCCTGGAGCCGGGCCAGAGGCTCTCCGTGCGTGACCTCCTCTACGGCCTCCTGCTGCCCTCCGGCAACGATGCCGCCATCCAGCTGGCGGAGCACATCAGCGGCTCCGAGCCGGCGTTCGTGGCGCTGATGAACGAGAAGGCGGCGCAACTGGGCCTGGAAGACAGCCACTTCACGAACCCCCACGGCCTGCACGACGCGGCACTGTACACGTCGGCCTACGACATCGCGATGCTGGGACGGGAGCTCCTGCACAACCCGGACCTGGCGGCGATCGTGCGCACAAAGACGCACCAGCCGGACTGGGACGGGCCCGAGGTGAAGAACCTGAACCTGCTTCTGGGCCAGTATCCGGGCGCCATCGGCGTCAAGACCGGCTTCACGGACGAAGCGGGGAAGACGATGGTAGCGGCGGCGGAAAGGGACGGCCGCCGCATCATCGTCTCGGTGCTGAACAGCCAGGAGCTGTACGTGGACGCGCCCGCCCTTTTGGACTGGGCCTTCGCCAGCGCGCCGCCGGGGTGTCTCTCGCCCACGCCGGCGCCGGCCGCTGCCTCGCCCTCGGCGACGCCGGGCGGCCGTTAGAGCGGCCCATCCCCGCCCATTCCCCGTCAGCGTGGGGATAACCCCTACGCCCGCCTCTTGCTTTGCCCGACTGATTCGCCGCCCGGCCAGCCCTAGAATCTGGACCGTGCAGGCCCTGCGCCCGGACGGGCAGGCCTGCCGCCAGCGGTTGCGGCGCCGTAGCCGTCTAGGACTGCGAGGTAAGCGATGAAGATCGACGGCGGCGAGATGTTCGCCCGGATGCTCAAGCGCGAGGGCGTGGAGAATATCTTCGGCCTGCACGGCGGGCACATCGATCCCATTTTCCAGGCGTGCATGGACCACCAGATCCGGCTCGTCGACACCCGGCACGAGCAGGCGGCGGGCCACATGGCGGACGCCTGGGCGCGCACAACCGGCAAGCCCGGAGTGGCGGTGGTGACGGCCGGGCCGGGAGTGACGGACATCGTGACGGCGGTGGCCAATGCCTACATGGACTGCGTGCCCATGATCGTCGCCGGCGGCCGCCACCCGCTGTCAGAGGACGAGCAGATGCCCCTGCAGGAGCTGCACGGCCTGCCGCTCATGCAATCGATCACCAAGTGGTCGCGCCTGGTGCGGGACACGGAGCGCATACCGGAGTACGTGAGCATGGCGTTCCGCCAGGCCACGACGGGCCGCCCCGGGCCGGTGTTCCTGGAGATCCCCGCGGACGTCCTGGCGCGGCGCGTCGACGAGGAGCAGGTGCGCTACCCGGCCACCTCCAGCCCGGAGGCGCCGCCCGCGCCCCAGCCGGAGGCCTTGAGCAGGGCGCTGGACATGCTGGCGAAGGCGGAACGGCCGGTGATCCTGGCGGGGCGCGGCGTCTGGTTTGCGGGCGCCGCCGCGGAGCTGCGCGAGTTCGCGGAGGCCACCGGCATCCCCGTCTGCGCCAACGGCATGACGCGCGGCGCGGTGCCGGAGGACACGCCGCTGGGCCTCGGCGGCTTCATGGTCGCCGGGCGGGCGCTGGCCTTCGCCGGCGGCCCGGACGTGGTCCTGCTGCTGGGCGCGCGCCTGGGCCTCTTCACCGGCGGCCGCCAGTCGATTATCCCGCCGGGCGCCAAAGTGATCCAGGTGGACATCGAAGGGACCGAGATCGGCCGCAGCCGCGACATCGACCTGGGGATCGTGGCCGACGCCCGCGAGGCGCTGCGGGCGCTGATCGCGGCGGCGAGGGGGCGCAGCTTCCCGGCCCGCGACGAGTGGGTCGGGCGCATCCGGCAGGCGCAGGCGGGCATCGGCGCCATGTACGCCGCCGCCCTGGACCCCGCGCGCCGGCCCGTGCACCCCTTCCGCCTGGCGAAGCTGGTGGCGGAGGCGATGTCAGACGGTGTGCTGGCGGTGGACGGCGGCGAGACCTTCGTCTGGGCGGAGATGGCGATAGCGCCGCGCCGGCCCGGGCGCTACCTGGGGCACGGATACCTGGGCTGCCTGGGCACCGGCATCCCGTTCGGCCTGGCGGCCAAGCTGGCGCACCCGGAAGAGCGTGTGCTGGTGCTCACCGGCGACGGCTCCGTGGGCCTGAACTTCGCGGAGTTCGATACCGCCGTGCGGCATAACCTGCCGGTGGTGGTCGTCGTCAACAACGATCAGGCCTGGGGTATGTGCAAGCACGAGCAGGTGGTCCGACTGGGCGAGGACCGCATCACGGGCACGGAGCTGGGCCTGGTGCGCTATGACAAGGCGGCGGCGGCCTTCGGCGTGCACGCCGAGTTCGTGGAGGACGGTGACGGCATCCTGCCGGCCATCGAGCGGGCGTTCGCCAGCGGGCGGCCGGCCTGCGTCAACGTGATGACGGACCCGGACGCCATCTCGCCGGCGGTCCAGGCGGCCGCCCGCGTCGAGGCCCCCGCGCTGTAAGGGCGACGCCGCACTGAAGCGGTAGAGCCTCCGTTCCCGCTCGTCCTGCGGTATCGCAGGACGGGCGGAGGAAGACGCTCCGAATGTTGTCGCTCCGCTCATGGATTCGATACCTCACCACGAGCGGTTCGATAGCTCACCATGAGCGGGAAGGGAGGTTGCGCGATGGGGTAGGTGCAGGGGCGAGGCGCCCGTTCCGGCCCCGCACGGAGCCCCGTCCCGCTGGTCCCGAGATGCTCGTAGCGTGGGTGGAGGAAGACGCCCCGAATGTTGTCGATCCGCTCATGGTACGAGTACCTCACCATGAGCGGGAAGCGGCGTTTGTCGAGCGGGAAGCAGCGTTTGTCCGGTGCGCGGTGGCGAGCCCCATCCGCGATAGAAAAGAGGAAGCGCCCGAGACGATGGCTGCGCCATCGCCCCCGGGCGCCAGAGGAAGGGCGAAAGGAAACTGCGAAGACCTCTGCTTCCGGGCGGGCCACCTTCCAGAGAGTGAGGTCCCCGCAGCTCTTAACCGGAGTGTAGGCGGCAGGCGTGAACCTAGTCTGTCGGGCAGTGGATGAATTTGTGTGCGGCTTTACCCGACAAGCGCCGCGCGCCCCTGGCCCCTCTTCCGGGTCTCCGGGCGGCCGCGGGGCCGCGCGCTGCCGGAGGCCGCCGCGGGCCGGCGGACTGCCCGTGTTAGAATGGGGAAGCTCCCTGGATCTCTTCCCGGGAGCCACTGAAATCGCTGCTCCGGGGGTTGTGGGGGTACCGGACGGTCCGGGACCGGAATACCCGGCGGGTCCGCACGAAAGGCCGATCAACTGAAGGCGAGTCGCAGAGAGTGACGAAGGCAGTACGGGAACCCCCGCATAAGCGCATCGTCCTCAAGCTCAGCGGCGAGGCCCTCCAGGGCGACCTCTCCTACGGCATCGATCCCGTCATGCTGAACACCATCGGCACCCAGTTGAAGGCCGTCCAGCAGATGGGCATCGAGGTCGCCATCGTCGTCGGCGGCGGCAACATCTTCCGCGGCGCCACAGCTGAGGCGGCAGGGATGGACCGCGCCACCGGCGACTACGCCGGCATGCTGGCGACGATCATCACCGCTCTTGCCCTCCAGGACGCGCTGGAGCGCCACGGCCTCACGGTCCGCACCCAGTCCGCGATCACGGTCACGGCCGTGGCGGAACCTTACATCCGGCGCCGGGCGATGCGCCACCTGGAGAAGGGCCGCGTCGTCATCTTCGCCGCCGGCACCGGCAACCCCTACATGACCACGGATACCGCCGCCGCCCTGCGCGCCATCGAGATCGACGCCGGCGTCCTCCTGATGGCCAAGAAGAACGTGGACGGCGTCTACGAGGCCGATCCCTTCAAGGACCCGGCGGCCCGCAAGTTCCTCACCCTCTCCTACTTGGACGCGCTCAACCGCCGCGTGCAGGTTATGGATGCCACCGCCCTGTCCCTCTGCATGGAGAACGCCGTGCCCATTATCGTCTTCGATCTGCGCGCCCCTCACAGCATCGAGCGCGCCGCCGTCGGCGACCACACAGGCACGGTTGTCGGCGACGTCAAGACGGCCCTGCAGGAGAAGTCAACCGCCACGTCACGCTGAGCTTTCGTACGGAGTGAAGCCATGGTTCAGGAACAGATACAGGATGCCAGGACACGCATGCACAAGGCCATCGAGGCGCTGCGTCACGAGCTGGCCACCGTCCGCACCGGACGCGCCAGCCCGGGGCTGGTGGAGCACCTGAAAGTGGAGTACTACGGCACTCCCACCTCCCTCAACCAGCTGGCCACCATCTCCGCGCCGGACGCCAAGCTCATCGTCATCCAGCCGTACGACCGCGCCGCGCTCGGCGCCGTCGAGAAGGCGATCCTGAAGTCGAACCTGGGCCTGACGCCGGCCAATGACGGCGCCGTCATCCGCCTCAACATCCCGCCGCTTACCGAAGACCGCCGGCGCGAACTGGCGAAGCACGTGCGCCAGCGCGTGGAGGACGCCCGCGTGGCGGTGCGCAACGTCCGCCGCGACATCCATGAGCACATGCGCAAGATGGAGCACGAGCACGAGCTCTCCCAGGACGACCTGAAGCGCTCCGAGACCGAGCTCCAGAAGCTCACCGACGAGCAGATCAAGGATGTCGATAGAGTCGGCGAGGAGAAGGAGCAAGAGCTGCTCGCCGTCTAGGGCTGCTGCCAGCATCCCGCGCGCCGGAGAAACGTTCTATACTGGTGAGAAACATGGTCACCATCGCCGGTATCCACCGCCAGCCCAAGCCCTCGCCGCCGCCGTTGCTCCCCCTTTCGCCGGTACCGGACCACGTCGCCGTCATCATGGACGGCAACGGCCGCTGGGCCCGCAGCCGCGGCCTATCGCGCCTGGCCGGGCACCGCGCGGGTACGGAGAACATCCGCCGCGTCATCCAGCGCTTCGCGGACTACGGCGTCCGCTACCTCACCCTCTACGCCTTCTCGACGGAGAACTGGGAGCGCCCCCGCTACGAGGTGCGCGGCCTCATGGCCCTCCTTTCGCGCTTCCTCAAGCGCGAAACCGCGAACCTGCACAAGGAGGGTGTTCGCCTGCTGCACCTGGGGGACTTGAGCCCCCTCAGCCCGGGCCTCCAGCGCCAGGTCTGCGACGCCATAGAGCTCACCCGCGGCAACGGCGGCATGACCCTGGCCATCGCCTTCAACTACGGCGGGCGGGCGGAGATCATCGAGGCCGTGCGCCGCGTCGTCGCCGCCGGTGTCCCGCCGGAGCGCATCGACGATCAGCTCTTCAGCTCCTACCTCTCCACGGCCGGCCTCCCGGACCCGGACCTGATCATCCGCACCGCCGGCGAGATGCGCATCTCCAACTTCCTCCTCTGGCAGGGCGCCTACGCGGAGCTCTGCTTCACGCCTGTCTACTGGCCGGACTTCGATATCCGGCACATTGATGATGCCCTGCTGGTGTACAGCCAGCGCACCCGCCGCTTCGGGGGGCTGCTGCCGGAAGAGGCCGACTGCAACCCGCGCCCCGGTCCCAACGGCCGCAGCAACGGCCACCGCCCAGACGGGCGGGCGTCTGCCCGCAAGCCCGCCGCCAACGGCCACCAGCCGTAAGCCGGGATGCTCGCCCAGCGCCTCGCCACCGCCGCCGCCGGCATACCCGTGGTCCTGGCCCTCATCCTCGTTGGCGGCACCCTCTACACCGCCGCCGTCGCCGTCATCCTCGTCCTGGGCGTGCTCGAGTTCTTTGCCGCCACCGATCCCGAGCTCAAGATCAACGCGCATCCGCGCCTGCGCGCCGTCCAGCGGCCCTGGTACCGGCCGCGCCTGCCCGCCCTCATCGGCGGGGCCTCCGTCGTCCTCATGGTCGCTGCGCTCGATAGCGGCTTCGACGAGTGGTCCGGCGCCCTGGTCCTCGCCATCGCCGTCACCTTCCTCTTCCTGGTCCTGCGGGCCGACCCCGACACCGGCCTGCGCGACTGGATGTGGATCATCGCCGGCGTCACCTACGTCGGCTTCCTGGGCTCCCACCTCGTCCTCCTGCGCGACCTGGATGGCGACGGCGACTGGGCCCTCCTCGCGGTCTTCTCCACGTTCGCGGCCGATACCGCCGCTTACGTCGTCGGCCGCACCATCGGACGCACCTACATCACGCCGGCGATCAGTCCGGGCAAGACGCTGGAGGGTACTATCGGCGGCCTCGTCACCGGGTTCGCAGCCGTCTTCGCCCTCAACTGGATTACCGGCCTGGACGCGGACGCGCAAGACCTGATCCCGCTGGCCCTCCTCCTGCCATTCGTCGCCTTCGTCGGCGACCTCGGCGAATCGCTCGTCAAGCGCGGCGCCGGAGTGAAGGATACCAGCGAGCTGATCCCCGGCCACGGCGGCTTTCTGGACCGCCTGGACAGCATCCTCTTCACAACCCCTCTGGTATACTACTTCGTGATATGGGCCATCCGTTGACCGCTCACTAACCACTATCCACTGTCCACTATCCACTAACCACTAACTTGAAGCCTCTCGGCATCGCCGTCCTCGGCTCCACCGGCTCCATCGGCCGCCAGGCCCTGGAGGTCATCCGCAGCCTGCCCGGGCGTTTCAACGTCATGGCCCTGGCCGCCGGCAGCAACGTCACCCTCCTGGAGGACCAGGTGCGCGAGTTCCGCCCCCGATTCGTCTGCGCCGGCCGCGAGGCGGACTACCTGCGGGAGCGCCTGAGGACGGGCGCGGTGGGCGCGCGCTGGGCCGAGATGGACGAGATGGCGGCACACGCGGACGTCGATGTCGTCCTCGTGGCCACGGTCGGCGCCGCCGGCCTGGCGCCCACGCTGGCGGCCGTGCGCGCCGGCAAAGCGGTGGCCCTCGCCAACAAGGAAGTCCTGGTGATGGCCGGGCAGATCATCATGGCCGAGGCCCGCCGCAGCGGCGCCCAGCTCCGCCCCATCGACTCCGAGCACTCCGCCATCTGGCAGTGCCTTTGGGGCGAGCGGGCGGACGCCGTCGCACGCATCACCCTCACGGCCTCGGGCGGCCCCTTCCGCGATATGCCGCCGGAAGAGCTGGCCCGCGTCACGGCCGAGGAGGCGCTGCGCCACCCCAACTGGCAGATGGGGCAGAAGATCACCGTGGACAGCGCCACCCTCCTCAACAAGGGCCTCGAGTGCATCGAGGCGCGCTGGCTGTTCGACGTCCCCCTCGAGCAGATAGACGTCATCCTGCACCGCGAGAGCATCGTCCATTCGCTCGTGGAATTCCGTGACGGCTCCGTCAAGGCGCAACTGGGCGTGCCCGATATGCGTCTACCGATTCAGTGCGCACTTACTTACCCGGAGCGCCTGCCGGGCGTCTCCGTCCCCAGGCTTGACTTGAAACTCATCGGCGCCCTGCACTTCAGCGCGCCCCAGCTCCGGCAGTTCCCCTGCCTGGGCCTGGCGCTGGAGGCCGGACGGCGGGGCGGCACCTGTCCCGCTGTCCTCTCCGCCGCCGACGAAATCGCCGTCCAGCACTTCCTGGCCGGTCACATCCGCTTCTTGGACATCCCCCGCGCCCTGGACGATGCCCTCAACGCGCACGTGCCCGTCATGAGCCCCGGCCTGGAAGAGGTCCTGGGCGCAGACGCCTGGGCCCGCTCCTTCGCCGAGGACTGGGTGAAGGCGAAGGCGTAGCGCGCTTCGTATACACTGGAAGAAGCGAGCCATTTTCCGAGGACAGATGAACACTCCTGAACGAATGTCTGGGGCATTAGAGCATCAGAACATTGGAGCATCCAGCCGTCATGCTCCAATGTTCCAATGCTCCAATGCTTGGCGGGGCGGCGGGCCGGCGGGGCGGCGACTCCCGTGACCGTGATCGAATCCGTCCTGCCCTTCCTGGGCATGCTCATCGCGCTCATCGTGGTGCATGAGCTGGGCCACTACATCACCGCCAAGATATTCGGCGTCAAAATCCTGGAGGCCGGCCTGGGTTACCCGCCCCGCCTCTGGGGCTTTACCTGGCGCGGCACCATCTACTCCATAAACGCCCTGCCGCTGGGCGGCTTCGTCCGCCTCCTGGGCGAGGAAGACCCCGGAGACCCCCAGAGCTTGGCCGCCCAGGCCCCGTGGAAGCGGCTGATCGTCCTCTTCGCCGGGTCCGGCATGAACTTTGTGCTCCCCGTCTTGCTCTTCGCGATCGCCTTCATGATCCCCCGGCAGGTCTCGCCCGGGCCCACCATCATCCAGGCCGTGGAGCCCGGCTCCCCCGCCGCCGAGGCCGGCCTTCTGCCCGGCGACCGCATCCTGGAGCTGGACGGCGCGCACGTCAAGAACGTGCAGGAGACGGGCCGCCACATCCGCCTGAATATGGGCGAGATCATAGACTTCCAGGTCCAGCGCCCCGTCTTCGGCGGCGGCTACGAGGTGGTGGAGGCGCCGGTGGATGCGCGCTGGGCGCCGCCCTCCGGCCAGGGCCCCACCGGCATCCAGATCGGCAACCTGTACGGCAACCGCATTACGGAGACCCAGAAGTACCCCGTCTGGAAGGCCCTGCCCCAAGGCTGGCAGTCCACCTGGGACGCGCTCTTCCTGGCCCGCAACCAGATAATCGCCATGTTCAAGGGCGGCGCGGGTCCCGATGTCGCGGGCCCGGTGGGCATAGCCCAGGCCACGGGCGAGGTGGTGAGGGAGTCCGGCTGGCAGACCCTGCTGGACCTCGCGGCGATCCTCTCCATCAACCTCGCCATCATCAATGCGCTGCCCTTGCCCATGCTGGACGGCGGCCGCATCGCCTTCGTCCTGATCGAGATCGTCCGCCGCGGCAAGCGCATCTCGCCGGAGAAGGAGGCCCTCGTGCACCTCGTGGGCCTGGCGCTTATCATCACCATGGCGGTGGTGGTCACCTACTTCGACATCATTCGCATCATCGGCGGCCACAGCCTCTTCGAGTAGGACGCGGAGCCGCGTCCGGCGTCCCTATGGGGCGGTCTCTAAGCCGGAGGTGCCGTATAGTGGAATCAGCAGCAGATCGGAAGGGAGGGACGACATGGCTGACCCCGTGCAGGTAGCCGGCCAGGTCTACAAGCCGGTGTTTGAGAACAAGCGAGTGCGTGTCCTGGAAGTCCGCATGAAGGCCGGCGACAAAACGCCGATGCATTCGCATCCGGACGTGGTCGCCATCACCGTACGCGGCGGCAAGGTCAAATTCACCGCTCCCGATGGCCAAACCGTGGAAGCGGACCTAGCGGACGGCAGCGTCATGTTCTTCGACGCCGCCGACCACATTACGGAGCACCTGGGCACCAGCGACGTACACGTTTTTCTTGTGGAGCTAAAATAGCGTCAGCGACCGTGGAAGGGAGTACGCGCTGGGATGACGGACGAACCCACGCCCCTCAGCCCGCGCCGCCAATCGCGGCCCGTGTACGTCGGCGATGTCCAGGTCGGCGGCGATGCCCCCGTCGTCGTGCAAACGATGACCAACACCGACACCGCCGACGCCGCAGCCACCCTGGAGCAGATCGCGCGCCTGGCGGACGCCGGCGCGGAGATCGTGCGCGTGGCCGTGCCGGACCGCCGCGCGGCGGAGGCGGTGCCGGAGATCGTCAGGCGCACGCCGGTGCCGCTTATCGCCGATATCCACTTCGACCACCGCCTGGCGCTGGCTTCCATTGAGGCCGGAATCCACGGCCTGCGCCTGAACCCCGGCAACATCCGCGACGCCGCCAAGGTCCGCCAGGTAGTGCAGGCGGCGAAGGAGCGCGGCATCTCCATCCGCATCGGTGTCAACGAAGGCTCGCTGCCGCCGATTCCCGCGCTGGCGGACGGCGAGCTGCCGCCGCCCAAGGTCCAGCGCATGGTGGACGCGGCGCTCTGGGAGATCGCCATCCTCACGGACATGGGCTTCGAGGACATCAAGCTCTCCCTCAAGGCGTTCGACGTCCCCACGATGGTGAGCGCCTACCGCGAGATTGCCGGGCGCGTGCCCTACCCGCTGCACCTCGGCGTCACCGAGGCCGGCACCCCCGGCGCCGGCAGCGTCCGCTCCGCCGTCGGCATCGGCATCCTCCTCGCGGAAGGGATCGGCGATACCATCCGTGTCTCCCTGGCGGCGGATCCCGCTGAAGAGCTGCCCGTTTGCTGGGACATCCTGAAATCGCTTAACATCCGCTTCCGCGGCGCTACCATCGTCGCCTGCCCCACCTGTGGCCGCATTGAGGTGGACCTGATCCCCCTGGCGAAGCAGGTCGAAGAGCACTTCCAGACGCTGGGCAAGCCCATCACGGTCGCCGTCATGGGCTGCGTCGTCAACGGCCCCGGCGAATCGCGCGATGCGGACATCGGCCTCGCCGCCGGCAAGGGCCGCGGCGCCATCTTCCGTAAGGGCGAAGTGGTGCGCATCGTCTCCGAGGACCAGTTCCTCTCCGCCCTCATGGAAGAGGGCGCGAAGGTCATCGCCGAAAAGTTCGGCGATGAGGCGCCCGCGCCGCCAACTTCGCGCGACGGCGACTTCATCCCCCTGGCGCCCGCCGCCTCCCCGCGCCTCCCCGGCCGCGCGGCGAGACGGGGCTGACCCGAGGCCGCGTGGTGGGGCGCGTCATGATGCGCCCCGGCGCGCCCGCTACGCCGCTTGCGGGCGCCCTTCGCCCCCGCCCGCGCGCAGGCGGAAGTACAGCCAGAGGGCGGCCGTCAGCACCAGGCAGATGCCGACGATGACCGCCGCCGTCGCCGGCATGGTCTCCTGCAGCGCGCTGAAGGACTCACTTTCCGTGTTCAGCAGCACGTGCCAGAACAGGAAGGCCGAGGCCCCGGCTATGGCCACCCAGGCGAGTTTGTTCCAGCGCCAGACCTTGTAGCCGTCCATGAACTGCAGCGGCACCATGTTGAAGAACAGCCCTTCCAGGCCGCCCACAAAGACCGCCACCGCCACTCCCTCCGGCACGGCCGCCAGCCAGCTGTTGTTGTCCTGCGCCAGGTCCCTGAACGGCGACACGAGCAGCCACGCGGAGACGCACACCGCCAGCAGCGCCAGCCCCGGTACCAGCACCACCTGGCCGTTCTGCCGGTGGTCCAGGTCCACCGCGCCCAGCACCGCGTACGTGGCGATGAAGCCGTAGATGATCCCCGGCTGGAAGTTCTCCAGCCGCGAAAGGATCACGGAGACGATGGCGATGCCGATGCCGATAGGGATCATCCGGATGGCCGCCGGCGCCCGGAACGCCCTCCGTGTCATCAGCACCTGGCTGCCGTTGTAGGAGTACATGACGACGGCAAAGCCCAGCACTATGCTGAGGAAGAGGACAAGGCTCTTCGTATTCAGCCCAAAGCCCGGCTCCGAGAAGCCGTAGATCACGCCCGCCAGTCCCAGCATGGCGACCGGCCCGCCCACAGCGCTCATCCACGGCCGGCCCTCCGCGGCGGAGCCCAGGATGCTCCCGGCCGCGTCCACGACACTGCGCAGCGGCCCCATCAGCCTCCTGAAGAAGCCGTGGATCTCTTCCGAGTTCTCCTGCACCGTCTGGTTGAACAGCGTGGCGGTGACCAGGATCAACACCAGCGAGCCCGCCGCCAGCGCCAGGTTCGTCGCAATCACTCCCGTGTCGCCGGATAGGTCCCCCGGCCGCACGAGTGACCGCACGATCTGTGGGCGCGCGCTCCCCGGCGTGCTCACTATCGCTGACCCCGCCCCTGTATCCGTCGCGCCGGTGTCCGGCGGCCTCTCTTCCGTAAGGACCGCAGGGCTGGGCGAAGGGCTCGCGGTCGGCGGCCGCGCCGGCGACGGCGTCGCCCCCTGTGCCCGCGGTGTCGGTGTCGGCGTGGCGGCCCCGGCGAGGACTGCCTGAGGCTGTGCCGCCGGCGTGGGCGTTGGTGTCGGCGTAACCGCCGGCGCCAGCGTGGCCGTCGGTGTCTCCGACCACGGCTCCCCTATCACCGGTGCCGGCGTGGCAGTCGGGGTCGCGGTCGGCGTCGGTGTGGCAGTCGGCGTCGGGGTGGGAGTCGGCGTCGGTGTTGGGGTGGGAGTCGGCGTCCGCGTCGGCGAAGGACTCGGCGACCGCGTCGGCGAAGGGCTCGGCGTCCGCGTTGGCGCGGGGCTCGGCGTCCGCGTCGGCGCAGGGCTCGGCGTGGGCGTGGGCGCAGGCGTGTCCGTGGGCGCCGGCGTCGGCGCAGGGGTCTCCGGCGGTGGTGACGCAGTCGGCGGGGGCGTCGGCGAAGGGCTCGGCGTCGGCGTCGGCGAGGGGCTCGGCGTCGGCGAGGGGCTCGGTGTCGGCGAGGGGCTCGGTGTCGGCGTCGGCGAAGGGGTCTCCGGCGGTGGTGACGCAGTCGGCGAAGGCGTCGCGGTGGGCACGACGAAGCTCGCGGCCTTCAGGAAGACGTCCGCGTCCAGGACGTCGTCGCTGGCATCGGCGATCGCCAGCTTAATGTGGTTCGTCTGGCCGGCGGATACGGCGGCCTGGCAGGTCAGCACTGTCGTCAGGCCGTCCATCTCCGTGTTTATCTGCCCGCCGCCGTCGTCCAGGTCGTTGTTGACATAAAGGCCGGGGTTCTCGCGCGGGTCCGTCCCAAACGCGTTCCCGTTATTGATGGTGTTCACAGAGACGGGCTGCCCGCCGACGGTCGCGCAGTTGACGCCGTTGACAATGAAGGCGAAGACGTCGTTGAACTCGGAGTGCACATACTCGTTGTACTCGTCTGAGGCGAACACGTAGTCGAACGTCACCCGGTTGCCCTGCGGCACGAAGTCGAACGTCAGGATTGCGGCGTCCACCGTCACAAATCCGGAAAGCTGGTCCAGGTCCGCGTCGCCTGAGGTGTCGTTGGAGCTGCTCACGCCGTCTACCTGGTTCGGTCCAATCACGTTCTGGATGCTGCCGGAGCTGAGGATGATGCCGGACTCGAAGCCGATGATGCCCGTGCCCCCGGTGAAGCGCCCCGCCGCCACGGACGCACCCGTGTACGTTACGTTGGAGACAGTAATGCCGTTGCCCACCAGGTCGTTCGCCAGGTCAAGCGGCGTGACGCCGGCGCCCAGGTCTTGCGTGGCCAGCGGCCCGCTGATACCCAGGGCTTGCGCACCCGGCGGCCCGCTGACGCTGCCCTGCCCGGCCGGCCACAGCATCAGGCCGGCGAGCACCAGCACGCCCGCGATCAGCATCCCCGGTTGTATTGTGGTCCGCCACACAGTTGCACCTCATTGCCACGCCGCGAGAGGATTAGTGCGAACCCCCGGCGGCGCTACCCAAAGTTTTTCAAGTATACTCGCTTTTGCCCCTTCGGCAGAAGCCCGTACGCAGACCCAAAATCTTCCGGGTTCCGCGGCGCCCACCCATCGCCCGCCCTTGACCCCCTGCCCCCTGAACCCTGACGCTTGACCCATGACCGCCGAGGGTCGCGTCGCTTTCGTGCTCTTCTTCTTCCTCGTCTGGTGCTTCCTGGGCCTCGTCCCCTGGACGATCGCGGCCGTCATCGCCCGCGGCCGGGGCGCCCTGCTCGCCCTGCCGCTGGCGCTTGCCGCCGCCGCCGCCCTCGGAGTCTCCGTCCCTCTCGCCGGCCTGCGCGACGCCGGCGGCTTCTTCCTCAGCCTGCCGGCCGCCCTCCTCGGCGGCGCGCTGGGCGCCTTCGCCGGCATCGCCCTCTCCCGGCGCCTCGCCATCCCGCCCGCGGAAGAGCGGCCCGGCATCGCCGCTGCGCCCTCCCTCCGGGCCCGCAAACGCTGACCGCTGTCAGGCAATCAGGTAATCAAGCACTCAACCAGTCGGGGGGGGGTGGGGCGGCATCCGCGTCCATCCGCGCTAATCCGCGGCCAATCAGCATTTCCCATTGCCGTTCGCTTCGCTAAACTGGAGCCGTGCCCGCAACGAACCGTTCCCCCGCCCCGCCCGCGCCCATCCACGCCCTCTCCACGATGTGGTCGCAGGGCCGCTTCCCGCGGGAGGGCCTCGACGGCGATCACATGCACGACTTCGCGGACAAGACGCTGGAGCTCGGCTTCCGGCACGTGGAGATCAATTACGTGATCCCGCCGGACGGCGTCGAGCTGCTCCTGGAGCACCACATCGGCGTATCATCGGTGCACTCGCCGTCGCCGCGCGTCCGCATGCCGGACGGCCGTCTCTCCGATGCCTACAACCTGGCGGCAACGGACGCAGAAGAGCGGCGCCTGGCTGTGGAGCGCGCGCAGGTGACGGTGGACTACGCCGTCCGCGCCGGCTCGCCGTACATCGTCGTGCACCTGGGCGGCATCGGCGGCGAGATCTTCGCTGAAGAGCGGCAGCTGCGCAGGCTGTACGACGAGGGCGAGCGGGACGGCGAGCAGGTGGAAGCGCTGCGCCGGCGCGCTGCGGAGCGGCGGCGCGAGGGCGCCCCGGCGTACCTTCCAAACGCGGAGCGCTCGCTGGCGGAGATCGCCGAGTACGCCGCCCGCAAGGGCGTCGCCATCGGCCTCGAGAACCGCTACCACTTCCACGAGTTCCCGGGCATCGACGAGATGCCGGAGCTGTTGGACCGCTACCCGCCGCACGTCGCCGGGTTCTGGCTGGACGTGGGCCACGCCGAGGTGCTGGACCGCCTGGGGTTCATCCCGCACACGCGCTGGCTGGACGAGCTGGCGCTCCGCTGCCTGGGCACGCACGTCCACGACGTGGACGGCCTGGCCGATCACCGCGCCCCGGGCCACGGCACCGCCGACTGGGACCACTACGCCGCGAAGCTGCCGCCGCAGGTCCCGCGCATCCTGGAGATCAACCAGAAGATCCCGGAAGACCAGGTCGCCGCCGCCATCCCCTTCCTGCGCCGTCGGGGCATCCTGCCGCCGAGTCCTATCCGCTCACCCTGAGCTTGTCGAAGGGCCGAATTCGCCAGCGCAGGCTGAGCGCAGTCCGCCGCCAGGCGAACGCAGCCGAAGTCGGAGCGCGATTGCCGCCAGGACCCCGCTCACCACTCGCCACTCGCCGCCCGACCCTCTCATCAGGCAAAACCGCACGCCCGCGCGGCGTTTGCCCGACTGACACGCGCCTGCCCGCCGCCTACCTTCGAGGCGAAGCGCTGCCAGTGCGCTCGTCCGCTCATGCCCATCGCGAACTCGCTCTCCGCCCTCGGGGGCCGCTTCCCGGCCCTTCAGCACCGCGATTTCCGCATCGTCTGGTTCGGCATGTTCTTCGCCAGCGCCACCATGATGTTCCAGTTCTACGCGCAGGGCTGGTTCGTCTTGAGCCTCACCAGTTCCGTCACGCTGCTCGGCGTCCTGGGCGTCTCCCGCGGCACGGGGATGCTCATCTTCAGTATGTACGGCGGCGCGCTGGCGGACCGCGTGGACCGCCGCACCCTGCTCATTGTCACGCAGTCCCTGGCCTTCGCCATCTACGCCGTCCTCTCCGTCCTCATCCTCCTTGACCGCATCGCCCTCTGGCAGGCGTTCGTCCTCATCTTCCTGTCCGCCTCTGTGGAGTCCGTGGACGCCCCCGCCCGCCAGGCGCTGCTGCCGCATCTCGTGCCCCGGGAGCACATCGCGAACGCCGTCGCGCTGCTCATGGCGGCGCAGATCAGCGCCTTCGCCTACCTGCCGCCCCTGGCGGGGCTCGCCATCGAGACCATCGGCACCGGCGGCGCCTTCGCGGTCAGCCTCCTCGGCCATGTTGTGGTTGTCGCCGCCCTCTTCGCCCTGCGCGTCCGGCCCGTGTCGCAGCGCAGCGCAGACACGCTCGTCCGCAGCATCGGCCAGGGCGTCAGCTACTCCGCCGGGCAGCCGGCCGTCCTCTGGATCATCCTCTTCAACCTCTTCATCGGCCTCCTGGGCTTCCCGATCATCAGCACGCTGGCCCCCTTCTGGATGCGGCACGAGCTGGGCCTGGGCGCTGTGGGCTGGACGATGATGGGGTGGATGTGGGGCCTGGGCACGGTAGTGAGCAGCGTGGCCTTCTCCGCCTGGAGGCTCTCCGGCCAGTTCGGGCGCATCTTCGTCGTCAGCGCCGTGGGGTTCGCGCTCTCGCTCATCGCCTTCAGCCTCACGCGCTCGCTCCCCCTGGCCGCCCTCGCCTGGGCTGTCAACGGCATGTTCTTCACCACCAACATCATCGTCTCCGCCTCTTTGCTGCAGATGATCGTGCCCGCCGCGTACATGGGGCGGGTGATGTCTCTGCGCACCATCTCCGGCGCCTTCAACCAGATCGCCGCCGCTCCCCTGGGCGCCGTCGCCGACGGCGTCGGCATCGACCGCATGGTCCCCGCCGCGGCCCTTCTGCTGACCCTGCTGATCATTGCCCCGTCCCTGGCCGTGCCAGCCGTGCGCGCGCTGGACGAAAACGTCAAGCGCCGCCTGCAGGAACCGCAAGCGGTCTAGCTCACTCGTCACTCCCCACTACCCACTACGGGGTAGTGGGTCAGTTTGAATCGAGCAGCGCCACGATCTCGTCTATCGTCCAGACGTGATCGGCCAGGCCGCTCGCAACTGCCGGTGTCGTCTTAAGCGTCTGGTGGACGCGGCAGATGCTTGAGCGCTTGCGCATAGTCAAGGGATTGGCGCCTCTCTTCTGCGCCGATAATTGCGCAAGCATAGTCGCAAGCATATGGTTGAAATAACTTGACGGCTGCTTGCGGGGTAGGATACACTACCCGCAGCACTGACCACAGGAGGCGATGACGATGACTAAATCTATGGACAGCACTGGCGCCGCAAAATTGGCCAGAAAACGCGCCGCATCTCTCTCGCCGGAACGTAGGCAAGAGATCGCACGCGAGGCCGCAAAAGAGCGGTGGAACCGAGAAATCGGCGATGTTTCGAACGATATACCGAAGGCCGAGTTCCCCGGCGAGCTTGAGATCGGGGAGTTAACGATTCCTTGCGCCGTCCTCGACAACGGAATGCGCGTGCTGTCAGAGCGAGGCGTCACCCAGGCGCTCGGTGGTAAGAGGGGGGGGTCTCACTGGAAGCGGCAAAAGGCGCTTCCAGACGGCACACGGCTGCCGGTGTTCCTTTCGGCGACGAACTTGGCTCCGTTCATCCGGCCAAGCTTACGAATGGCCTTGTCGAACCCCGTCCGTTACAAAGGCAAGAGTGCCGGATTCGGCTATGAGGCGACCCTAATACCGGAAATCTGCGAGGTCCTTTTGGAGGCAAGGCGCAAGAAGGCGCTCGCCCCTTCACAGGAGCACCTGGCCGAGCGCGCCGAAGTTCTTATGGGGGGCCTTGCCCGCGTCGGTATCATAGCACTGGTAGACGCAGCCACTGGATATGAGAAGGTCCGAGATCGTGCGGAACTTCGGCGCATTCTTGAAGCCTATATTTCCAAGGAGCTGCTGCCCTGGAGTCGGCGCTTCCCATCAGAGTTCTATGAGGAAATGTTTCGGTTGCGAGGCTGGTCGTACAGTCCGCCTCAACCGAAGCGCCCTCGCCTGATTGGAAAGCTGACGAACCAATTGGTGTACGATAAGTTGCCTCGCGGTGTTCTTGGCGAACTGAAGCGGCTCAACCCAGTCGGGCGGACTGGAAGAAGGCAGCACAAGTTCCACCAGTTCCTAACCGGCGATGTTGGCAATCCGCATCTCGCCAATCAAATCCTAGCGGTTACGACCCTAATGAAGGCGGCGCCAGCGTGGGGTGCGTTCAAGAAGATGTTTGCGCGAGCATTCCCGGACGGGCAAATCGAGATGGACTTAGAGGTCGATGGCGAGGATTACTAGCGGCGCCCCCATCTCGTCTGGGCCGCCTTCTTCGCGATCTCGCTACGCTGCTCTGCCGTCAACTTCGCCGCCCGCGCCTTCCCGCCTACCTTGCCACCTAGCGTCCCAGGGCGACCGCAGCGGGGTTCTTCCCATCGTCCACCGGCTCACCACCAGTAGCCTCTGCTACAATCGCAGCGGCCAGCGCGTTCACGTCTCGCGACTTCTTGCTTGAGCGCTTTGGCATAAACCCGGTATGCCGGTTTAAACAGGGGGAATACAACTGTGCGGACGCTGCTACCGCTGCTAATCGCCATCGTGGTTATGACTAGCGGAATATCTGCCGGAACGGCCTATGGGTTGATTCAGGCGTTCGGCGGCGGACCCAAGGGCGAACAAGGCCCACAAGGTCCGCCGGGGGTCGAAGGCCCAACTGGGCCTGACGGGAGTACTGGGCCGTCAGGGGCGGACAATAGCGACACCCTCGGTCGCATAGCCAACACCGTTGCAGTCAACTGGATAGCTCAAAAGAACCCAGGCCGTCTTGTCAGCGGTGCCGACTCAGATGTACAGGCTTGTTACGACTGGCTGGTGAATGGCACCGGCTCTTTCACCGAATGCGGGTTCACTAGGGGGCCATAGTGGGCCGTTCAAACTGACCCACTCCTCACTCCCCACTTCCCTTGACTCGCTCCCGGACCTCGTGCTAGCATGCGCGCACTATGGAGACCGGGCCCCTGACCGCTCATCCGGCGCAGGCATACGCCGGCCCACGTATGGCGGGTCACTGGTTTGCGCTTACCGGCGCCATTGGCGGCCGGGCCCGGGTTCCGCGTACATCCTGATCAGACGAACGCAAAGCCAGCGCAGGCCCGCCGCCACAAACGGCGGGCCTGCTGCTTTGCCAGCACCTGTAGCCGCAGGGCTTCAGCCCTGCCGGCGGAAAGGAGCGAGAGATGACGTTAGAAGGACGATTGGTCCGGCTGAGAGCGCTGGAGCCGTCCGACGCCGAGCGCGCGCACCAGTGGATTAACGACCGCGAAGTGACGCACTTCCTCACGGCCCGCTACCCGTTCTCCCTGCGAGACGAGCAGCGCTGGCTGGAGGAGGCCTCCGGCAGCACCGGCTTCACGGATATGCGCCTCGCCATCGAGACGAAGGACGGCGAGCACATCGGCAACATGGGCCTGCACCGGGCCAGCCCCGAAGACCGCAACGCCGACCTGGGGATCATGATCGGCGAGAAGGCTCACTGGTCCAGCGGCTGCGGTACGGACGCCATCCTCACCCTGCTGCGCTTCGCTTTCCACCAGATGAACCTGCACCGCGTCGACCTCGGCGTCTTCGAGTTCAACGAGCGCGCCATCGCCTGCTACCGCAAGTGCGGGTTCGTGGAGGAGGGCCGGCGCCGGGAGGCCTACTTCCAGGACGGCCGCTACTGGGACGTTGTGCGCATGGGCGTCCTCCGCCACGAGTTCGACGCCGATTCGGACAATCAAGGATCAAGCAAGCAAGCAAACAGTCCGCGCCCTGTCGATTCCTGATCGCATGATCGCCTGCCTTGCAAATGGCGTACCGTGGTTCCGCTCCCACCCACCCGCCCTCGCAATGTTTGAGGAGGGGGGACGCCCCCCAGGCCCCCTCCTTCGGCTTCGCTCAGGACAGGCTCTCGGGGGCCGGCTGCCCCCTGTACCCCCGCTGTCTCGGGGACAATCATGCGCACCCCCACTTTCATCGTTCAGGGTGCCCACCCCGTTGGGCATGAGAATCTGATTGCTTGATCGCATGATTGCCTGATTGCTTACCAACCTCCAACCTCCAACTTCCTCCTTCCGCCCCCGTCCCATCCTTGACTTCTCCCCCTCCTTCTGCCACAGTTGGCGCCGAAAGCCCATAGAGGAGGTTTCGCCCTGTGAACGACATCGCCTTCCTTGACGCCACCACCCAGGCAGAGCTCGTGCGCAAGAAGCAGATCAAGCCCAGCGAGCTCGTGGACGCCGCCATCGAGCGCATCGAGCGCCTGAACCCCGCCCTCAACGCCGTCGTCACGCCGATGTACGACGAGGCCCGCAAGATCGCCTCCGGGCCGCTCCCGGACGGCCCTTTCGCCGGCGTGCCCTTCCTTCTCAAGGACCTCACCGTGGAGTACGCGGGGGTGCGCATGACGGCGGGCTCCGCCTTCCTCCAGGACTACGTGTCGCCGGAGGACAGCGAGCTGACGCGCCGGTTCAAGCGCGCCGGCCTCATCGTCCTGGGCAAGGCCAACACCCCGGAGTTCGGGCTTGTGCCCACCACCGAATCGAAGCTGCTGGGCGCCGCCCACAACCCCTGGAACACCGGCCGCACCACCGGCGGCTCCAGCGGCGGCTCGGCCGCGTCCGTCGCCGCCGGCATCGTCCCCATGGCCCACGCCAACGACGGCGGCGGCTCCATCCGCATCCCCGCCTCCTGCTGCGGCCTCTTCGGCCTCAAGACCACGCGCGCCCGCAACCCCGGTCCCGGCTACAACTTCCTGTCCCAGGACCACGCCCTCACCCGCACCGTGCGCGACAGTGCCGCCCTCCTGGACGCCATCTGCGGCCCCGATCTGGGCGACCCGTACTGGGCGCCCCCGCCCGCCCGGCCCTTCGTGCGGGAGCTCGGCGTGGACCCCGGCCGCCTGCGCATCGCCTTCGCCGCGCAGACGTTCACCGGCGTCCCCCTGCACGCGGACTGCCTGGCCGCGGTGAAGGACGCCGCCGCGCTCTGCCAGGACCTGGGCCACGAGGTCGTCGAGGCCTCGCCCCCCGTCGTGGGCGACTCGCTCGTCCAGTCCTTCACCAGCATCTGGGCCGGCGGCTGCGCCACGACGATCGACGGCTGGGCGGCCATCACCGGCCGCAAGCCCGCCCGCGAGCTCTTCGAGCCCCTGACCTGGGCGCTCTACGAGATGGGCCAGAAGACCTCCGCCAGCGAGTTCCTCCTCGCCCTCGCCGACTTCGACCGCATGACCCGCGAGATCGCCCGCTTCTTCCTGGACTACGACATCTGGCTCACGCCCACGCTGGGCGAGCCGCCGGTCGCCCTCGGCACCTTCGATGCACCGCCCGAGGACCCCATGCGAGCCTTCGAGCGTGCCGCCCAGTTCGTGCCCTTCACGCCCATCGCCAACGCCACCGGCCAGCCGGCCATGTCCGTGCCGCTCTACTGGAACGGCGAGGGCCTGCCGGTGGGCGCGCACTTCGTCGCCCGCTTCGGCGAGGAGGCCACTCTTCTGCGGCTGGCCTCGCAACTGGAAGAGGCCCGGCCCTGGGCGCACAAGCGCCCGCCCGTCACCGCCTAGCGCCGGCTGCGGGGCCAGCCGCGTAGGGACAGACCTTCAGGTCTGTCCAGGGAGGGGTCCATGGGGGGCGCCCCACACCCCGCCCCGGTTGGACAGAGCTAAAGCTCTATCCCTACGACGAAGGGACAGGCCTCGGCGCGATTTCCCGTAGCCGGGGGCTTCAGCCCCGGCCGCACGGGCTGAACGCCCATCCTGCGCCGGGACTACGCCGCGCAGGCCGCCGCCAGGCTGGAGATCGCGGTGATCCGCCTGCCCTGCGTCATCCAGTCCACGAAGCCGTTCGTGCAGTATCCCAGCGAGATGCCCGTCGCGGGGTCCCCCCAGGCGATCTGTCCGCCCGCGCCGCCGTGGCCGAACGCCCGGCCGGACGCGACCTTCCCGAACCCCCGCATGAACGCCTGCCCGTCGTCGCCGGCGATCACTATGCTCAGTCCGCGGTTTACCGGCACGCCGAACACCGGGTCCACGTGCCGCGGCTCCGTGCGCACCTTCGCCGCGAACTCTATGGACTCCGGCCGCAGCAGGCGCTTGCCTTCCACCGTCTCGCCGCCGTTGATCAGCGCCTGGTAGAACAACGCCATCTCCGCCGCGCCGGCGATGCCGCCGCCCCCCGGCACCCCCGCGCGCCGCACGGACGGCACGTTGAACCCGCGGATGGCGTCCGGCGTCACCTCGCCCCAGCCTCCCGGCGGCGCCACCGGCTCCCCCACCCAGCCCACCTCCGCCACCCGCGCGTCGTGCTCCGGCGGCAGGCCGATGAACAGCTCGTCCAGGCCCAGGGGCTCCGTGATCCGCCGGCGGATGTAGGTCTTGTAGTCCATCCCCGTGCGGCGGTAGATGATCTCCGCCAGCACCCAGTGCGCGGACGCCGCGTGGTACTCAAAGCGGCTGTCCGGCTCCCAGTTCAGCCGCCAGCGCTGGAACGCCTCCAGCAGCTTCTCGCGGCTCTCCCAGTGCTCACGCGCGAACGGCGCGAAGGGGAAGCCGCCCGTGTGCAGCAGCACCTGCTGCACCGTCACCCCGTCCTTCCCGTTCGTCGCGAACTCCGGGATGATCGCCGCCACCCGTTCCTCCAGGGCCAGCAGCCCTTCCTCGAACAGCGACCATACGGCGGCCGCCACTACGGCCTTCGTGCTGGAGAAGACGCAGTACAGCGTCTCGTCCGTCGCGGGCCTCTCGACGCCGCCCTGCACGGCCCGCCCGAACGTGCGCAGGCCGGCGATCTTCCCGCGGCGCGCCACGGCCACCTGCGCACTGGGGAGCACGCCGTCCGCCACGTCCCGCTGCGCCCGCGCGAACACCGCCTCCAGCCTCTCGCTGTCCACGCCTACGTCCTCCGGCCTCTTCGCCACAAACCTGCCGTTAATCATGTGTACCTCCTTCAGCGCCGCTCATTATACCCGGCGGCTGGTGGCGGCCGGCCGCGCCGGGGCCCGTCTCCTTTTTCCATTTCCATCCGTCGTCTTTACCGGAATCCCGTAACAGCGAAGCAAACGCGCCATCAGAATTACTGAAAGGACTTTGCGACCAGCAGTAGAATGCGACATGTGAACCCCCAGACTCACACGGGGGCCGGGGCGTATCTTGTGGCCGCCGGTCTGCTGGCGGGTCTCGTGGTTCTCGCTTTCAACGGGGCGGCCGGCGGCTCTGCCAGCGCCGGTCCCCGGGTTCAGGACTGCGCCCCGCCGCGCGCCGCCGGCTCCTCCTTCACGCAGGGCGCCGGCGGCCTCATGCTTGGCACCACGCTGGACCAGATGACGGACAGTTCGGACCTCATCGTCGCCGGCGCCGTCACCGGGCTCCAGTCCTGCCGCAGCGCCGGCCCGGCCTCCATCGTCACCCTCGTTACTCTCGCCACGGACACGGCGCTCAAGGGCCGCGCCGCGCCAAGTCTCACCTTCACAGTCCAGGGCGGCGCCCTCGGCCCCTACCGCCTGGCCGTCGGCTCCAGCCCGGAGTTCACCGTCGGCGAGCGCGCCGTCGTCTTCCTCGGGAACGATCCCAGAGAGGGCCTCGTGCCGGCGCAGGGCTTCCTCAGCAAGTTTACGGTCGCCCCGGACAACAGCGTCCCGGCCGCCGCCGTCTCGCTGCCGGAGTTCCAGAGGGACGTCCAGCGCGCCGGGAGCGGCGCCCTGCCCCTCGCTGAGGACCCGATGGCCGCCGCCCAGACGGGCACGGCCGGCCAGGTCCTGGAGAGCTCCTTCAGCACCCTCGGCGCGCTCTTCAGCGACGGCGACATCCCCGTCGGCGTATTCGTCAACGCCGACGCCGGCCGTCCCGCCCAGCTCACCGCCCGCGATGTGCGTGACGCCGCCGCGGCTGCCTTCCACAGCTGGCAGGAGATCGCGGACTCCTACATCGCCTTCGGCCCGCTGGGCAACACCGCGCGCATCAGCGGCGCCGACTGCGACGGCAACAACGATGTCACCTGGGGCATCGCCGGCGCACACAACCCGGGCACGCTGGCCGTCACTTACACGTGCTACATGCCGCCCTGGACACTGGACTCCGATGTCGAGATCGACTCTGACCACTTCGGGCCGGCCTGGCGCGTGAACGGCAGCGGCGCCTGCTTCAGCAATCTCTTCGACCTGGAGACCGTGCTCATCCACGAGTTCGGGCACGTTGCCGGGCTGGGACACCCCTCCAACCTGCCCTGTAGCAGCAGCAACCCCTGTCCGGTCATGGACGCCAGCTACGGCGGGGTGCAGCGCGGGCCCTGCGCAGACGACGCGGCCGGCGCCTCCTTCCTCTACCCGGTCGCCGGGGGGGGGCCGCCCGCCGCTCCCGCCGGTCTTGCCGCCGCCGGCGCCCCCGCTGTGGTGCTCAACTGGGCGGACGTCTCCGCAGAGATGGGCTTCGAGATCTGGCGCGCCGGGGTTGGCTGCGGTGCCGCCCTTCCCGGCAGTTTCTCTCTACTCGATACGGTCCCCGCTGACGTCCTGGCCTACACGGATACTGACTACGGTAGCGGCCTGCCGCCCGGCACCTTCTGCTATGAGGTCCGCTCCTTCAACACGAACGGCGAGTCCGCCTTCACCCCGCCGGCGGAAGCGGGGACCATGAGCGCCTCGCCGACGCCCAGCCCGACGCCCCCGCCGCCGCCAACCGATAGCCCTTCGCCCACGCCCGCCGGCGCGCCGTCTCCTTCCCCCACGCCCACGGACGCGCCGTCCCCTTCGCCCACGCCGACGCCCTCGCCGGCGCCGACCGCGACGCCGTCCGATAGCCCCTCGCCGTCGCCCAGCGCCTCGCCATCACCCATGCCCACGCCATCACCCACGCCTACGCCATCACCCACGCCCACGCCGACGCCAGCGCCGACGCCGACGCCAGCGCCGACCCTCGCCCCCACGCCGTCAGCCACGCCCGCGCCGGTTCTGAGCGGCGACGTGGACTGCAGCGGCGGCGTCGATCTGGGCGATTCCCTCACGGTCCTGCGCCTCGTCGCCGGCCTCGGCGCCTCGCTCGGCTGCGCCGGCGTGTCCGGACAAGCGTGCTCCGGAGACCGTGCCGCCCTGCAGCAGGCCGCCGGCTGCCTCGGCGGCGCGGACGTCGATTGCAGCGGCAGCGTGACCGCCCAGGACGCCGTCCAGATCCTCCGCCACGTCGCCGGCCTGGCGGTACCGGCCGTCCCCGGCTGCACGCCCATCGGCGGTGTCAGCGCGCATCACGCCTGAGGGACTGTCACGGCGCCATACCGTGGCGCTAAAGCCCGGGCAAGGCGCCGCGAGTACCACTAAGGCACTAAGGCACGAAGAACATAGGAGTCAGGAACCTGCTGCCGTCAATCTTTGTGTCTTCGTGTCTTCGTGGTTCCAAGGTCCCCGCCCCTTGGCGAAGGGACTTCGTCCCTGCTAGCCGCTGCCTGCCAGCTCCCGGTCCAGCTGCTCCAGCCCCATCGGTCCCAGGTTCAGCGCCTGGGTGTGGAACCGCTTCAGGTCGAACGCCTGGCCCAGCCGCCTGCGGGCCGCCTGCCGGGCCGCGAGCCAGCGGCGCTCGCCCACCTTGTAGCTGATGGCCTGCGCCGGCCAGCCCAGGTAGCGCACCAGCTCGCTGGCCATGAACTCCCGCGGCCGGCCGCTGCGCTCCACCGCGAACTCCAGCGCCAGGTCGTGGTCCCACACCGCGCCCGGGTGGAAGCGCTCGCCGCGCGGTATGGCCAGCTCCAGGTGCATCCCGATGTCGATGATCACCCGCACGCAGCGCAGCGCCTGCGCGCTCAGCATGCCCAGGTAGTAGTCCGGCAGCTGCAGATACCCCAGCTCGCCCATCAGCCGCTCCGCATACAGCGCCCAGCCCTCGCCGTGGCCGGACACGAACGTCAGCACCCGCTGGAAGCGCGATAGCTCGTCCTTCAGCACGCGCACCGTCGCCACCTGCAGGTGATGTCCGGGGACGCCTTCGTGGTAGACGGTCGAGACGTCCGCCCACCTGGGGAAGCGGGTCATGGACCCCGTCGGCCACCAGGTGCGGCCGGGGCGTGTGAAGTCCTCCGACGGCCCGGTATAGTACGCCGCCAGCGATCCGCCCGGCGGCGGGATCATCACCTCTATCCGCCGCACCGGCGCCGGGATGTCAAAGTGCTTCCCGTGCAGCTGCCGCAGCGCCTCGTCGTGCAGACCCTGCAGCCATTCCCGGTACGCCTCCACCCCCTCCACGGCCCGCGCCGGCTCGCTTTCCACCAGCGCCATCGCCTCCTGGACGCTTGCTCCCGGCAAGATCTTGCGCGCCGTCTGCTCCATCTCCCGCTCCACGCGGCGCAGCTCCTCCCAGCCCCACTGGTAGGTCTCCCGCAGGTCTATCGTCGCACCCAGGAACACCCGGGAGAGCATCTGGTAACGCTCCTCCCCGGCCGCCTCTTGCCCGCCGGCCCGCGGCAGGTAGTCCTCGCGGAAGTAGCGCGCCATCTCGCCGTACCCACGCATCGCCGCCCGCACACCTTCGTCCATGTCCCGGCGCAGCCCGTCAGCCCGTCCGGCGGGTGCGTCTTTCCGCGGAAGGGCCGCGCCCCCGTCCGTTGGCTTCGCGGCCGCCCACTTCTCGAATCCCTCCCCCAGCATGGCGAAGAACGAAGGCTTCTGCGCCAGCTGACCGCTCCAGATCTCGGCCTGGGCCAGCGCCTCCCGCGCCTGCCGCTCTGCCGCCGCCATCCCGCGCCGCAGCCCTTCGTCCAGCGTCTGCCGGTAGCCCGCCAGCGCCCGTGGCACCTGCCCCAGGCGGGCTGCTATGTTGCTCCACTCCTCCTCCGTGCCCTTCGGCATCTGGTCGAACACGTCCCGCGCGCGTTGCAAGGGGCTGGCGAGGATGCGCACGCTCCGCAGCTGCTCCCCGGCCTCGAACAGGTCCAGCGCGACGCCCAGCCGCTCCAGCATCACGTCCCGCGCGATGCGGTCCGCGCGCGGCAGACCATCTCCCTCACCCAGAGCCTGCCGCAGGGTCCGCCGCTGCAGCTCCGCGATGCCGGCCGCCCCGTCCGGCGAGAAGTCCGTCAGCTCGCGCTCGTGCCCCGGCACGCCGATGGACGTAGCCGCGATCGGGTCCAGCGCCGCGATCTCATCGACGTACCGGTCCGCTATCTCGAAAATGCCGGACATGGGTGACCCTCCCCAGAAAATGGACTGCCCAGAAAATGGACTGCCCAGATTACACGCCAGCGCCGCCGTCCAGTCAACGCCTCGCCGTCCCCGCGGGAGACGCTGCGGGCGGATTTTGACCAGACGCCGGCCGCCTGCGGGCAGACGCCCGCAGACGGCCGTTCCTTTTCGTGGGGGTCGCCGCTTGCCAGCCGGGCGCAAATCGGCTACAACCATCGCAGCATGACCGCCGCGCCAGAGCCCGCCGCGAAGCCAGTCCACCTCCCCTTCCCCCTCCAGGACGGCGAGCGCATCCTCGCGCTCTTCCGCCGCCACTGGTGGTTCCTCTGGCCGCAGTCCATCCTGCTCGTCCTCGCCGCCGTCGGGCCCGTCGTGCTCGCCGCGGTGCTGCTGGACGCCATCGGCGTGCTAGACGACCTCGGCATTTACTTCTGGGCCGTCGCCGCCCTCTGGCTCTCCTACTGGGCCGTGCGGCTCCTGTTCAACTACTACCGCTACCACCACGACATCTGGGTCGTCACCAACCAGCGCCTCATCGATAGCATCCGCAGGCACCCGTTCGACCTGCGAGTGGCCACCGCGGACCTTGTGAACGTGCAGGACATCAGCGTCGTCAAATCGGGCCTCACGCCCTCGCTGCTGAACTACGGCAGCGTCGTCTGCGAGACGGCGGGCGCCGCCACCAACGAGTTCGTGATCGCCGGCATCCCCCACCCGGAAGCCGCGCAGCTCCTCATCGACCGCGAACGCGACCGCGAGCGCACGCGCGGGGCGTGAGGGGGGGCCACCCCACCCCGGTTGTTAGCCGCGGATGGACGCGGATTGGGCGCGGATGAGCGCGGTTGGTTGATGGTAGGCTTCCGGCGTACGGCTGGCGGGGAGAGGTGGGCGGGGGAAACGGCAGCTGCGGGGGACTCGGTTTCCGACAGTACGGGCCTTAGGCATCGGATGCTCCTGGTGCTATACTTTCGGGGCCATTCTTGACCCCCGAGGAGAAACGCCTCATGTCCAAAGAGAGCGCCCGCGAACTGTACGCCAGAATAGAACCATACATCGAGCAGTATGCGCGTGACTTTTACCGGGGAGATCGCGACAAGGGGTTCCGACACTGGGCGTTCCGCGAGGTGTTTCTTGAAGATGATGTTTCCGACTCAGAAGTTTTGGAGAAGACGTTAATCGACGGGCCCGACGACTTTGGAGTCGACGGCGTTCACATCGACGATTCCGAAGAACAGACGACAGTACATCTCTGTCAATCCAAGCACTTGACGCCGGGCACGACAGTTCCCGACACAGATCTGCAGGCATTCCTTGGCGTACCCGCCAAGCTCCTCACCCCTCAGCTCATAGCGATTTGCAGAAATGAGGAGACGCGCGCGCTTCACGACGAGCTAATTAGGCTCGTGCCAAACGGCTACGGCGTTCACCTCATCTGGGTCACAACCGGCACTCTGTCGCCTCGCGCCAGGAAATTCGCGGAGCAGAACGCCTCTTCGCAACAGACGATTCGATTGGGTGAGGCCGACATTAGTTTCTCCCTGTCGTTCGATGTCTATGACCTCCGCGATCTGATCAACCTCTTCCAGACCCATCTCGAAGGGGAGGATGTCGCTGAGCCGAACGTCCAGCTACATGTGAGCGAAGGCCACTTCCATGAAGTTCCTGGTGACTACCCGACCCTGGAGATGACCATTCCTGTGGCCGAGATCATACGGGTTTTCGGTGAACATCGGTACAAGATCTTCCGGCTGAATCCCCGAGGGCCGCTGGCAAATAAGACAAACGGTGACATCCGGGACACATTGAAAAACGAGACGTCTCGGCGAATATTCCATCTCCTGAACAATGGGCTCTCAGCGATTTGTGACTCGTTTACTAGAGAGGGTCTAACTGTCAAGGTTCGAAACTTTCTGATCGTGAACGGGTGCCAGACGACGGTCACGTTGTGGAATGCCCGGCACCATCTTGATGGGGATCCCAAGGTGTTAGTCAACTTGAAGCTAATCGAGTGTCCAGAAGCTCTACACCGTACTATCGCTAGGGCTACAAACAAACAGGCGCCCCTGAGAGCTGAAGACTTTGTGTCCACAGATCCAATTCAGATTGAGCTGCAGAGACAGTTCGACGCGCTTGCCCCCCCCTGGTTCTACGAAGTTAAGCGAGGCGAGTGGGCGCGGATGCTGCGGCGGCAAGAATGGGTGCGCTATCGGGATGCCGATGGCTCCTACAGAAGACTGAAGAGCAAGGATGTGGCCCAAGCCGCCGCCGCGTATCTCGGTTTTCCAGGCGAGGCTAAGGACAAGATTAGGTTCTTCTTCGAAGATAGACTGGCGTCTCCGTTTGGTGACGAACTCTCGTACAAGGACGTGTTTTGTGAAGGCGTGAATGCCGTGCAGCTCTTGCTACCCGCAGTCCTGCTGCGCCGAATCAGCGCCGCAGTTGAGCGCGACAAAGAGGATCCCGCCCTAAGCGAGAGAGGCATCGCGGAATGGCTGGAGTACGCTCGTTTCCATCTGCTCTGGCTGACGGCAGAAATCATTCGCATTAGTGACGGTGCTGACTCGGGCTCATTGCCAACAGCACCTAGAGCAGGGCTACTCGTGTCGTCAGCGGACCTGTGGTTTGACACGACCTACAGAGTCGTCAGGCAAGCCGTTATGGCGAGCATCCGTGAACTTCGTGATCGCGGCGCCTATGCGGGGCCGCGGGAGTTCTTCAGGAGCCCCGGCTACTATCACCTGATTCGCGACAATCTTCTAGCTGCGCGTGACTTGAGCGAGGTCGATCCAGTGGCAAGGTTGCCCAGGTAGTCGAAGAGCGTGAGGGTCGGAGGAAGATATGCCGAAATACCGCATCTACTACGAGTCCTATTACGACGAACACTCGGAATGGTCACACAGAGATGCCGTGGCGCCGAGCAAGAGGCGTGCACTACAAAAGTTCTTCGCGGAACTTCTCGAATCTCTTAGCGATGCCGATCTTGTAGAAGATGCATACCCTCAAGACCTACGCCGGATAGATACGAAAGCCGAGTATTTCTGGTGGGAAGGAGATTGGCTGGAGGTCTACCGCGGGATTGAGGAAATAGACGCGGAGATATGCCCCATTTGTGAAGGGACAGGCGAGGTCGCTAGCCGCGTGGCCGAAGGGTTTCGCAGCCAGTTAAGCTCTGCATCACCATGATGCCCGCTGTACCTACCAGACGACTGGCAGGGCGCTCCCCCCGCCAGTAGGACTGCCTCCCCCTTTGCCAGGCCTGCCGCCGCTAACACTTCATCAGCGGAGATACTGGTGATATCGTCCAAAACAGGGGCATCGGGAATGAGCCGCAGACCCTGGTTGGTTCGAAGCGTTGATTGGGCGTCTTTATCTATCTCCACGAACGTGCACGTCGCGAAACCCTCTTGCTCAAGGCCAAGGTCAAGGCCGCCAGCGCCGGAAAATAGGGAAATGCTCTTAAACATGGTGCATGAGGGTATCAGAGTTGCCTAGTGCAATCGTGGACTCGGAAAGCGCTGGGGTCAACCGCGAACTGGCACAGTTTTGTGCACAAAGGCCCGGCCGTGGCCCCCCACTGCCACTTCCCCCTCCCACCTCTCCCCATCCCCACGATACGCTATCCCCGAAGGCAGCCGTCTCGCCCGGGGGCAATCCGCTAATCCGCTTGCCCGTCTGGGCTCCCCATCCGTTGACAGGTAGGGGCTGCGGGGAGGAGCCATATCCGTGAATCATCCGTGTCCATCTGTGGATAATAAGGCCCGCCGCGGCGGCCGCCGTCCCGGCGCCGGCGCCCCGCGCGGCAACTTGAACGCCCTCAAGCACGGCCTCCGCAGCAAACAGTTCGCCGCCGTCGGCGCCCTCCTCGCCCAGGACCCCGGCGTCCGCCGCGCCCTCCTCGACATCGGCCGCCGCATGGAAGCCCGGCGCGGCAAGGCCAACGAAGTCGCCGCCCTCCTGCTCGCCATGCTCTTCGACCGGGCCAACCAGGTAGCAGACGGCAGATTGAACGTAGACACCCGTAGCGATGATTGGCGCGCAATCAAACAAGCCGCAGCCCGCCTCGGATACGAAGCCACGCCGAAAAACGAAAACGACAGCCCGGACAATCAAACCGCAGATACGCCTCTGGGCAATCAACCAGACGCCTGACTCCCCCCAGAGGCGCGCGGCCACCCCTCTCCCGCGCACGGGAGAGGGGCAGGGGGTGAGGGCCCTCTTTGACCCTCTGACCCGCTGACCCTATCCTAATGCCATGCGCATGTCCCGGCTCTTCGGCAAGACCCTGCGCCAGGTCCCGGCGGAGGCGGAGACGCCGTCCCACCGGCTGCTCCTGCGCGCCGGCATGGTGCAGCAGGTGTCCGCCGGCGTCTACGCCTACCTGCCCCTGGGCTGGGCCGTCCTCGAGAAGATCGAGCGCATCATCCGCGAGGAGATGGACCGCGAGGGCGGCCAGGAGATGCGCATGCCCTCCATCCTCCCCATCGAGCTCTACCAGCAGTCCGGCCGCGACCAGACGATGAAGGACATCCTCTTCCGCCTCACCGACCACCACGACCGCGAGTTCGCCCTGGGCCCCACCCACGAAGAGGTGTTCGTCGAGGTGTTCAAGCGCAACGCCCGCTCCTACCGCGACCTGCCCGTGCTCCTCTACCAGATCGCCCCCAAGTTCCGCGACGAGCCCCGCCCCCGCGGCGGCCTCATCCGCCTGCGCCAGTTCATCATGAAGGACCTCTACTCCTTCGACGCGGACCTCGATGGGCTGGAGGCCTCCTACCGCAAGATGTACGACGCCTACCAGCGCATCTTCGGCCGCTGCGGCGTGCCCACCGTCCCCGTCCTCGCCGACTCCGGCGCCATGGGTGGCCGCGACACCCACGAGTTCATCTACCTGACGGAGTACGGCGAAGACTCCTGCCTCATCTGCCCGGGCTGCGGCTACGCGGCGAACGCCGAAGTCGCGGCCTTCGTCAAGGAGCCTGCCCATGCGGGCGAAGAGCCCGCGGCGATGCAGGAGATCGACACGCCCGGCCTGTACACGATCCAGGCCCTGGCGGAGCACCTGGGCGTGCCGGCCTCGCGCACCTGCAAGGCCGTCTTCTACAGCGCTGTCTACCGCGACCGCCAGGAGCCGGTGTTCGTGGCGATCCGGGGCGACATGGAGGTGAACGAGGCGAAGCTGCGCGGGGCCCTGGGCGCCCTGGAGCTGCGCTACATGAGCGACCAGGAGGCCGAGAAGGCGGGCTTCGTCGCCGGGTCGGCGTCGGCTGTCGGGCTCAGGGCTGGGGCCCTGAGCCACGAAGAGAGCGAGGCTGGGGTCCTGAGCCACAAGACCACCAGTGGGCCAGGGGGGGCCCCAGCCCCTGGCAACGTCCGCATCGTCGCCGACGACCTGGTGCCGCTGGAACGCAACCTGGTCGCCGGGGCCAACAAGCCGGATAAGCACCTCCTCAACGTCAACTACGAGCGCGACTGGCGGGCGGACGTCGTCGCGGACATCGCCCACGCCCGCGAAGGCTACCTCTGCGCGCAGTGCCGATCGCCGATGGACCTGCAGCGCGGCGTCGAGATGGGGCAGGTGTTCAAGCTGGGCACGAAGTACGCAGAGGACTTCGGCGCCCTCTTCCTGGACGCCGAAGGCAAGCAGCGGCCCGCCGTCATGGGCAGCTACGGCATCGGCGTCGAGCGGCTGCTGGCGGGGGTGATCGAGGCGAACCACGACGAGAGTGGCATCATCTGGCCCCGCGCGCTGGCCCCCTACGACGTGCATATCGTCGCCCTGCAGCCGGAGCGCCCCGAGATCCGCGAGGCGGCGGAGGGCCTGTACGGCGAGCTGCTGGCGGACGGCCTCGCGGTCCTTTACGACGACCGCGAGGAGAGCCCGGGCGTCAAGTTCAACGACGCGGACCTCCTGGGCATGCCGCTGCGCGTGACGGTGAGCCCGCGCAACCTGGAGAAGGGCTCGCTGGAGCTGAGGCTGCGCACGGCAGGGGAGAGCGAGCTGGTGCCGGCAGAAGGCGCCGCCGCGGCGATCAGGCAGCGGCTGGGGTAATCCCGGGGCTTGCCCTCAACGCCCCGCCGGACGCCCGGGCGGCAGCGCCCCCGCGGGCGGCGCCCATTTCCCGATAAATCGCTCGGAAATCTAGTTGTCACGTAGCGGGCGAAATGCTATAGTCTGTGACGTAATACGCTCTCGTTCAGGAGTGGGGTGGCACCCACTTTTTTTTGGCCCTTCGCCAGGGCTCGGGACAGGCCTGCGACGGGTTCAGGCCGGCCCTGCGGACGGGAGCGTCGAGGGAGGTCGATACGGGCGTGAAAAGCGAGTTCATGATCGCCATCACACAGTTGGCGGCGGAGAAGAATTTGCCCAAAGAGGTGGTCCTCCAGGCCATGGAGGCCGCCCTTGTTTCCGCCTACAAGAAGGACAGCGATATTCAGGGCAATCTCGCCGTGCGCATCGACCGCGAGACCGGCGAGCACCACGTCTACACCGAGCGCACCGTTGTCCAGGAAGTGACGGACGCCAAGATCGAGATCTCCGTCCAGGAAGCGCGCAAGATCAAGCCGGACGCGATGCTGGGCGACACGATCCTGGAGGAGGTGCATCCCTCGGCGGCGGGCCGCATCGCCGCGCAGACCGCCAAGCAGGTGGTCTTGCAGCGGCTGCGCGAGGCCGAGCGCGAGATGGTGTTCGAGGAGTTCTCCAACCGCGAGGGCGACATCGTATCCGGCGTCGTCCAGCGGCTGGAGGCGAAGCACATCGTCGTCGACCTGGGCAAGACCGAGGCGATTCTGCCGGCGGCGGAGCAGGTGCGCACCGAACACTACCGGCCCGGCCAGCGCATGAAGTTCTACCTGCTGGAGGTGCACCGCTCAATCAGAGGGCCTCAACTTATCCTCTCGCGCACGCACAAGAACCTGATCAAGCGCCTGTTTGAGCTGGAAGTGCCGGAGATCTACCGCGGCGTGGTGGAGATCAAGTCCATCGCCAGGGAGGCCGGCTACCGCAGCAAGGTGGCCGTGTCCACGCGGCAGGAAGGCGTGGACCCGGTGGGCTCCTGCGTGGGACTGCGGGGAATCCGCATCCAGAACATCGTCAATGAGCTGAACGGCGAGCGCATAGACGTCATCCAGTGGGACCCGGAGGCGGCGAAGTTCGTGGGGCACGCCCTGAGCCCGGCGCAGGTGCTGAACGTGCGCACGAGCGACGAGGACAACACGGCGTCCGTGATCGTGCCGGACCGGCAGCTTTCGCTGGCGATTGGCAAGGAGGGGCAGAACGCCCGCCTGGCCGCGAAGCTCACGGGCTGGCGCATAGATATCAAGCCGGAGTCCGCGATGCAGGAGCAGCTGGCCGCGGCGGCGCCCGCGGCGAAGGCAGCGGCGGAGGTCGCCGCTCCCGCGCGGGCCCGCGCGCCGCAGGCCGCGCCCAAGCGAGAGGCCGCCGGGGAGCCGTGGATGGAGGTTGTGGAGCCGGACGAGGCAGGCGAGGCCCCGGCCGCGGAGGAGGCGCCCGCCGGCGAGCCGGTAGCTGCAGGGGCCCCAGCCGAGGCCGAGCCCGCCGGCCCCAAGATCCGCTTCGCGGAAGACCTGGCGCCCGTGCTGGCCCAGGCGCCCAAGAAGGCCAAGAAGAGCAAGAAGGCGGAGCGGGAAACGGAAGCTGAAGACAAGGCCAAGAAGGCCGCCAAGAAGGGCCGTCGCCTGGCCATCGTTGACGAAGACGTCGATGCGGAGGAAGACGTCGATGCGGAGATAGAGGACTGGACGGAGCCCTGACGTGCCCGCGAAGCCAGAACAGAGAGTACGACGACTGCCGCAGCGCACCTGCGTGTCCTGCGGGAGCACTACGGACAAGCGTGAGCTGGTCCGCATAGTGCGCACGCCGGAGGGCCGCGTGCTGCCGGACCAGACGGGCAAGATGTCCGGGCGCGGCGCTTACCTTTGCCATGACCCGAAGTGCTGGGAGCAGGGCATTGGCAAGGGCCGCCTGGAGCGCTCGCTGAAGACGAAACTTTCACCCCAGGACGTCGAGGCGCTGTCCGCCTGCGCGCCTGTGGTCACCGTGACCGGAGGTGCGGGATGACAGACCAGGACCCGGCGGCGCGCGGGGCGCCTGCGCCCACGGCCACCCAAGCCAAGACTCTAACGCTGCCGCGGCACATCACGGTCCGCGAGCTGGGCGAGCTGCTGCACGTGGGCGGCGTGGAAGTGATCAAGGAGCTGATGAAGCGGGGCGTGATGGCCGCCATCAACCAGTCGGTGGAGTACGAGCTGGCGGCGGCCGTGGCCGGCGCGTACGGCTTTGAGCCGCAGCCGGAAGGCGGCGCCGCGGCCACGGCCGAGAAGCCCCTGGAAGCGGAGGACGCAGGCCAGGTGCAGGCACGGCCCCCCGTGGTGACCGTGATGGGACACGTGGACCACGGCAAGACCAGCCTGCTGGACGCCATCCGCGAGACGAAGGTGGCGGCCGGAGAGGTGGGCGCCATCACACAGCATATCGGCGCTTACCAGGTGGAGGTGAACGGGCACAAGATCACCTTCATCGATACTCCGGGCCACGAGGCGTTCACCGCCATGCGGGCCCGCGGGGCCACCGTCACGGACATCGCGGTGCTGGTGGTCTCCGCGGATGACGGCGTCATGCCGCAGACGCTGGAGGCCATCGACCACGCGCGGGCGGCGAAGGTGCCGGTCATCGTCGCCATCAATAAGATCGATCTGCCGGCGGCCAACCCGGAGCGCGTGAAGCAGCAGCTGACGCAGCACGGCGTGGTGATTGAGGAGTACGGCGGCGAAGTGATAGCGGTGCCCGTCTCCGCGAAGACGAAGCAGGGCCTGGACGACCTGCTGGAGCACATCCTGCTCGTGGCCGAGATCTCGGAACTGAAGGCGAACCCCGACCGCCCGGCGGAGGGCACGATCATCGAGTCCGAGAAGGACGCCAGCCGCGGCCCGATGGCGACTGTGATCGTGCAGAAGGGCACCCTGCGGGTGGGCGACATCGTCGTCGCCGGGGACACCTCCGGCAAGGTGAAGGCGATGTTCGACGACAAGGGCCGGCGCCTGGCCGAGGCCGGTCCGGCCACGCCCGTGGAGATCATGGGCCTGGACTCCGTGCCCCAGGCCGGCGATACGATCGCGGTCGTCGTGGACGAGCGGACGGCGCGTGACGAGGCGGAGGCGCGGGCGCGGCAGACCGCGGAGGCGGCGCAGACTCGCGCCGTGACGTTGGAGAGCCTGTCCGGGGAGATCGCGGCGGGACGCACGCGGGATCTGAACATCGTGATCAAGGCGGACGTCCAGGGCAGCGTGGAGGCCATCCACGACTCGCTGGAGCCCCTGAGCCTGCCCGACGTGCGGGTGAGCATCATCCACACGGCCGCTGGCAACGTCAGCGAATCGGACGTGATGCTGGCCGCGGCTTCGAAGGCCATCATCGTCGCCTTCAACGTGAAGGCGGACACGGGCGCCCGCCGCCTGGCGGAGAGCGAGCGCGTGGACATCCGTCACTACCAGATCATCTACGAGCTCATTGAGGACATTGAGAAGGCCGTGAAGGGCCTGATGCAGCCGGTCACGCAGGAGGTGAAGGACGGCCACGCGGAAGTGCGCGCCATCTTCAAGGTGCGCGGCGGGCGCATCGCCGGGTGCTACGTCTCGGACGGCCTCGTGCGGCGCAACTCGCTCGTGCGCGTGCTGCGCGGGCGGGAGGTGATGCACACGTCGCGCGTGTCCAGCCTGCGCCACTTAAAGGAAGACGTGCGGGAGATCACCAACGGCCTGGAGTGTGGAATAGGAGTCGAGAAGTTCGACGCCTTCCAGGCGGGCGACGTGATCGAGGCCTACCACGTCGAGCAAAAGGGCTGACGCCCAGCCACCAACGGTAGAAAGGGGCTGACGTGAGCAGGCGGTTGCAGCGTCTGAACGTCCTCTTTCGCGAAGAGCTGGCCTCGCTAGTAGGCTCGGAGCTGCGGGACCCGCGGCTGAGCGACGTCATCAGCATCACCAGCGTGGACGTATCGCCGGACCTGGAGAACGCCCAGATCTACGTGAGCGTCCTGGGCGACGAGGAGTCCAAGGCCAGCACGATACGAGCGCTTACCGCCGCCGCTCCGTTCCTGCGCCGCCACCTGCTGGTGCGCATCCGCATCCGCCGGGTGCCAAGCCTGCACTTCGTGCTGGACGAGAGCATTGAGGCGGCGGCGCACGTCCTGGACCTGATGAGGCAGGTGTCGGAGAAAGAGGGTCAGGGGGACAGTGGGTCCAGGGGTGAGATGGTCAAGGAGCCAGAGGGGGTCAAGGGGTCAGGGGATCAGGCGTCAGAGGGTCAAGGGGTCAGAGACCGGCCCTGATGGCTGCCTCCGGTATCCTGAACGTCAACAAGGACAGCGGCCGGACGTCTTACGCCGTCGTCGCGCTGGTGAAGCGGCAGGCGGGCGGTGCGAAAGTGGGCCACGCCGGCACGCTGGACCCGGCGGCCACCGGCGTCTTGCTGGTCTGCGTGGGGCAGGCCGTGCGCGTCAGCGAGTACATCATGGCGCTGCCCAAGGTCTACCGCGCCCGCGTCCGCCTGGGGTTCGCCACGGACACCTATGACGCCGAGGGGCAGGCCACTGCGCCGCCGCTGCCCGTGGACGTCTCGCGGGAACGCCTGCGCGAGGTGCTGGGGCGGTTCGAAGGCGACATCCAGCAGACGCCGCCGGCCTACAGCGCCGTCAAGGTGGGCGGCCGCGCGGCTTACCGGCTGGCCAGGCAGGGCGAGGCGGTGGTCCTGAGCCCGCGCCCGGTCCGCGTCTACCGCCTGGACCTGCTGTCCTTTGAGCCCCCATTCTTCGAGATCGAGGTCGAGTGTGGGAAGGGGACGTACATCCGCGCGCTGGCGCACGATATCGGCCGCGAGCTGGGGTGCGGGGGGCACCTGGCGGCGTTGGTGCGCACGAGGGTAGGCCCGTTCAGCATCGAGAGTGCCATCCCGGTGGCGGACCTGGAAGCGCGGCTGACCGACGGCAGCTGGCGGGAGCTGTTGCAGCCGCCGGACGTGGCGCTGACGGACCTGCCGGCGCTGACGATCAGCATGGAGGACGAGAAGGACCTGCGCCACGGCCAGGCGGTAAGGCTGGAGGAGGCGGCGAACCCGCCGGGGCCGGCGCCGAGCGACGGCGTGGAGTGCCGCGGCTACGCGGAAGACGGCTCGTTGATCGGCATCTTGAGGTACGATGCCGGCGGCGGCGTCTGGAGGCCGCGCAAGGTATTCACCGCCGCCTAGGTGTAGTTCCCACGGACGTTGTTTACAGTCAATTGCAGTCAACGAAGGCGGAGGGGGCGTTCGCTTGTATCGCGGCGTGGTCGCTCCGCTCGCCCTACGAGTGCCTCAGGGCGAGCGGAAAGAGGGTCGGCCCGAATCCACAGCCCGCCAAAAGGCCCCGACCCGCTCATGGTGAGGTACTCGTACCATGAGCGGCTGCCGGCCACTCCGCACCGGCGAAGTGCGGCCTCTTCAGGACGCTCCCCTGTAAACAACCTGTGTGGGAACTACAGCTAGCGGACGTGGCCGGGGCGAGATAGGGCGGATTTTGCTCCCGCAGTCTCGCCGCGAGCGGAGTTTCACGCTTGACAACAGTCTCAGAATCATTATGCTTGTCGCAAAGGCAACGCCGTATCTAGCAGGGGGCAGAACATGCAGGCTTACTGCTTGAAGTGTCGGACCCAGCGCGAGATGAGGGATGCCAAGCAGGTGACTCTCAAGAACGGGAGGCCTGCCACCCAGGGCCTGTGCCCGGTCTGCGGGACGAAGATGTTCCGCATCGGCAAGAAGTAGCCGGCACCGCTCAGCCTCAGATACGCCGCAGAACCGGCTCTGTAGCCAGGTCCTGTCGCCTGTCTATCTCGCATTGTCGGCCGCCGGGGCGCGCGCTTGCCCCGCTTCCGCCACGCGTTCCTGCGCCAGGCAAAAGAGGCTGGCGCCATAACGATAATTTCGTTAGAATGGCGGCATGGAAACTGATCAGGCTAACTCAGCGGGGCGTATCATCCGCCGTTTCGGTGGCCAGACTGCCCTGGCCAACCTCCTCGGCAGGCGGCAGAGCACCGTGGAACACTGGGCCAGCACCGGCAGGATCCCGGCCCAGTGGCACCGGCCGCTGATGGCGCTGGCCCGCGAGAAAGGGATTGTCTTGGAAGCCAGGGACTTCGTCGCCACCGAACCGCATCGCATAGCCCCAGCCGCCGGGCGTCTCGGCGTCCTTCTCGTCGGCCTGGGCGCTGTGGCGTCCACGTTTATCGCGGGAGTCGAGCATGCCAGGCGCGGAACGGGCCGCCCCTTCGGGTCGCTGACGCAACTGAGCACGATCCGGCTGGGCAAGCGCACGGAACGCCGGTTGCCCCTGGTGCGCGACTTCGTGCCGCTGGCGGGTATCGAGCAGCTCGTCTTCGGTGCCTGGGACCCGATACCCGACAACGCCTACGAGGCGGCTCTCAAGTGCGGCGTGCTGGACCGGCACGCGCACATTGAGCCGATTGGCGATTTCCTCAAGACAATCGAGCCGATGCCGGCGGTCTTCGACGACTTCTACGTCAAGCGGCTGCACGGCACCAACGTGAAGGCCGCCGCGAACAAGCTGCAGCTCGCTGAGGACATCCGCAAGGACATCCGCGACTTCAAGGCTGCCAACCGCTGCGACCGGCTGGTGATGATCTGGTGCGCGTCCACGGAGATCTTCATGGAGCCGGGCGAGGCCCACCGCAACCTGGAGAACTTCGAAGGGGCGCTGGAAACGAACGATGAAGCGATCGCGCCTTCGATGCTCTACGCCTACGCCGCGCTGATGGAGGGCGTGCCCTTCGCCAACGGGGCGCCGAACCTCTGCGTGGACACGCCGGCGCTGGTGACGCTGGCCAACGACCGCAACGTGCCCATCTGTGGGAAGGACTTCAAGACGGGGCAAACGCTGATGAAGACGGTGATCGCCCCCATGCTGAAGGCCCGCATGCTGGGCGTGCGCGGCTGGTACTCGACGAACATCCTGGGGAACCGCGACGGCGAGGTCCTGGACGACCCGGAGAGCTTCAGGACCAAGGAGGAGTCAAAGCTCGGCGTGCTCGAACACATCCTCCAGCCGGACCTCTACCCGGAGCTATATGGGGACATCTTTCACAAGGTGTCCATCAACTACTACCCCCCGCGCGGTGACAACAAAGAAGGCTGGGACAACATCGACATCTTCGGTTGGCTCGGCTATCCGATGCAGATCAAGATAGATTTTCTCTGCCGCGACTCGATCCTGGCGGCGCCCCTGGTGCTGGACCTGGCGCTGTTCCTGGACCTGGCGCAGCGGGCGGGGATGAAGGGGATCCAGGAGTGGCTCTCCTTCTACTTCAAGAGCCCGCAGCACGCCCCGGCGGTGTACCCGGAGCACGATCTTTTCATCCAGCAGACAAAGCTGAAGAACACGCTGCGCTGGCTGATGGGCGAAGAGCAGATCACCCACCTGGGCGCGGAGTACTACCAGGACGAGTGAAGGAAGAAGGAAGAGGGAAGAACTCGGGGGTGCCGGAGGCGTGGGGAACGGTGCCGCGATGACGGGAAGCGTCTTATACTTTCAGCAGCGTGCTGAAGTATCTGTTCTTCGCCATTGTCTTCAAGGCCCTGGGGCTGCTGCCGCTCCGCGTCCTCTACGCTATCGCCGATGTCGTGACGGCCGCAGGTTACCTGCTGGCGAGCGGGGCGCGGGCGAATGTGCTCGACAACTTGCGGCACGTGATGCCGGACGCCTCGGAGAAGAAGGTGCGCAAGTCGGCGAAGCAGGTGTTCCGTAACGTCGCTTACTACTACGCGGACCTGGCGCACCTGCCGCGCATGGACATCGAGCAGTTCTGCCGCGAGCGCCTGGTTGTGCGGGGCGTGAACGAGATCCTGAAGCCGGCGATGGCGGCAGGGAAGGGCGTAGTGATGCTCTCAGCGCACATCGGCAACCCGGAGCTGGCCGTGCAGGGGCTCGTCGGGTTCGGTATCCACGTATTCGCGCTGACCGAGCCGCAGCAGCCGGCGCGGCTGAGCCGGATGATGGATGGGCTGCGGGAGAGCAAGGGGCACGAGTTCATGCCGGTGAGCATCGGCGGCGTGAAGCGCGTGATGCAGACGCTGCGCGGCGGGGGCGTGGTGGCGCTGATGGGAGACCGGGACATCTCCGGGCCCAAGCAGTGGCTCCCGTTCTGCGGCGAGCCGGCCTACGTGCCGACGGGGCCGATAGAGGTGGCGCTGAAGACCGGGGCCGCGCTGATCCCGTCGTTCACGAGCCGGATCGGGAAGTACACTATCCAGGCGGACGTGGAGGAGCCGCTGGAGGTGGTGCGGACGGGCGACTTCGAGGCGGACGTGCGGGCGGCGCAGCTGAAGTACCTGGAGCGGCTGGAACGGCGGCTGCGGACGGATCCGGGGCAGTGGCTGGTGCTGGAGCGGATCTGGGACGTGAAGGAGCAGCCGCAGCCGGAGCCGGAGAGAGCGAAGATGAGGGCGTAGCGATGGGCAAGGCGGACCTGCACGTGCACACAGCTTTCAGCGACGGCATGGCCGAGGCGCGCGAGCTGCTGGACTATGTGGAGGCGGAGACGGACCTGGACGTCCTGGCGGTCACGGACCACGACGACATCCGCGGGGCGTGGCAGGCGAGAGAGGTCTGGGCGCAGGGCAACTACCGCTTCGATTTCGTGACCGGGGTTGAGGTCACGGCCATTGAGGGGCACGTGCTGGCGCTATACGTTGAGGCGCCGGTGCCGAACCTGCGGCCGCTGGCGGAAGTGCTGGCGGCGGTGCACCGCCAGGGCGGGCTTTGCGTGGCGCCGCACCCGCTGAACTGGCTGACGCGAAGCCTGGGCGCCCGGGAGCTGCGGCGGCTGTCCGCGTCCGGGCGCGACGGCGTACACCTGGACGGCATCGAACTGGCGAACTGCTCTCCAGGGTCCGGCCTGCGGCGCGGCAGGGCTCTGGCGCTGAACCGCGGCGAGCTGAAGCTGGCGGAGGTGGGCGGGAGCGACGCACACTTCCTGGACTTTGTCGGCAGCGCCTACACCGAGTTTCCCGGCAGGACGGCGGCGGCACTGAAGGGGGCGATCCTGGAGCGGCGGACGGCGGCGGTGAACGGCACGCGGCCGGGGTTCCGCCAGATTGGGGCGAGGCGGCTGGCGCAGCAGACCTGGCGGGGGTTCCTGACGACGCCGCGCCGGATGGGCTGGGGGCCGACGGCGTACAGCTTCGTGCGCGGGATATTCCGGCTGCCGTGAGGAACCATGCGGTGTCCTGGGCGTGCTCCCGGTTGCAGGCGACTTCGGAGCGCGATACGTAGATGAAGATCGCCCTCGTCTCCCCGTACGATTGGTCCGTGCCGGGCGGCGTGAACAACCACGTCGCCAGCCTGGCTCGGCACTTCGCGCGGGCCGGCCACACGGTGCGCATCGTGGCGCCGTCCTCGCGCCACACGAGCCACGACGCGGACGCTGTGACAATCATCGGGCATAGCTCCGTGGGGCTGCCCGCCAGTGGATCGGTGGCCAACGTGAGCCTCTCCTACAACCTGGGGCCGCGGGTGAAGCGCCTGCTGGCGCGGGAGTCCTTCGACATCGTCCACATCCACGAGCCGTTCATGCCGCTGCTGCCGTTCCAGTTCCTGCGCTATTCCGAGGCGACGAACGTGGCCACGTTCCACGCCGCGCGCGAGGGGGGCAGCCGGCTGTACTCCTACTCGAAGTTCATCATCCGGCCCTGGTGGCACCGCCTGCAGGGGCGCATCGCCCACTCGAAATCCGCTCTGCGGCTGATCGGCAAGCACTTCCCGGACCGCTACCGGATCATCTCCAGCGGAGTGGACGTGCCCGCCTACGCGGAGGCTGTGCCGATCCCGCAGCTCATGGACCATAAGCGTAACATCCTCTTCCTGGGCCGGCTGGAGAAGCGCAAGGGGCTGCCGTTCCTCCTGGAGGCGTACGCGCAGGTGAAGAAGGAGATGCCGGACACGCGGCTCATCGTCATCGGCGGCGACGGGGGCCTGCGCGGCGTCTGCGAGCGCTACGTGCAGCGGCAGGGGCTTGCGGACGTGGTCTTCGCCGGGTACGTCTCTGACGCCGACAAGCCGCGCTACTTCAAGAGCGCGGACGTCTACTGCGCGCCGAACACGGGCGCCGAGAGCCTGGGCATAGTGCTTCTGGAGGCGCTGGCGGCGGGCACACCGATCGTCGCCTCCAGCATTGAGGGCTTTACGGACGTGCTCACGGACCAGCGCGAAGGCCTCCTGGTGCCCCCGCGCGACAGCCAGGCGCTGGCCGCGGCCCTCAAGCAGTTGCTGGCCAATGATGCCATGCGCGAGGAGATGGGCAGGCAGGCCGCCAGGACCGCGCAGAGCTACAGCTGGCAGGAGGCGTCCGCGCGCGTGTTGCGCTACTACGAAGAAGCGGCAGCGGGCCGCAACGGCAGCGACGGCGGATGATGCCCTCCCTCTTGCCGCGCTCTGCTCCGGCCTGGCTGACGGACCCGGCCGTCAGCTTCCTCGCGCGCCTGGGGGTGACCCCGAACATGCTCACGCTGGCCGGCGTGCTGGGCAACGCCGGGGCCGCCGTGCTGGCCGGATACGGCGAGTTCCTCGCGGCGGGCGTCGTGCTGCTCGCGTTCAGTTCGCTGGACTTCCTGGACGGCGCGCTGGCCCGCGCCACCGGCCGCGCCAGCGATTTCGGCTCCGTCTTCGATGCCGTCATGGACCGCATCTCGGAGGCGGCCGTGCTCTTCGGCCTCCTCTTTTACTTCAGCGAACGGGGCGGCCGCACGGAGGAGCTGCTCATTTTCGCCGCCGTCACCGGCTCTATCCTCGTCAGCTACGTGCGGGCGCGGGCGGAGGTTATAGGCCTCAAGCTGCGGGAGGGCGTCTTCACGCGGGCGGAACGCGTGGTCCTCATGGGCGGCGGGCTGATCCTGCACGAAGCGCTGGGGGAGAACGTTGTGACTCCGGTGCTGTGGGTGCTGGCGGTCCTGACGCCGGCCACGGCCGCGCAGCGGCTGGCGCTCATCTGGTGGAAAACGCGTACGTAGGTGTCAGGTGTCAGGTGTCAGGTAGCCGGCAGAGGGTTTGTGTAGGGGCGGTCCAGCGTGATCGCCCGGGGCGGCCACATGGGGCCGCCCCTACATCGGTGGAACGGGAATGATCCCCCTCAAGGATCAGGAGGCGATCCGGCAGAAGTTCGCGCAGGAACTGCTGGCCCCCGTCAAGGTGGACTACTTCACGGAGCGCGACACGGCCATCAGCGTGCCCGGCCGCCAGCCCTGCGCCTACTGCAAGCCGACGCGCGAGATGCTGCAGGAGCTGGCGGCGCTGCACGACGGGATCAGCCTGCGCGTCCACATCTTCGACGAGGCGGCGGAGGAGCGGGCGAAGTTCAACGTGCAGCGCATTCCGGCCACCGTGCTGCGCGGCCCTGGCGGCGCGCCTGGGACAGGCCGCGGCGACCAGTTCTTCACGTACTACGGCATGCCCGGCGGCACTGAGTTCCCGTCATTCCTGGAGTGCATAGTGGACATCTCTCGCGGCGAGGTGTTGCTCTCGCCGGAGTCCGTGAAGGCGCTGGAGAAGCTTACGGACGAGGTGACCGTGCGTGTCTTCGTCACCCCCACCTGCCCCTACTGCCCGCAGATGATGCGGGCGGCGTACCAGATGGCGCTGGCGAGCCCGAAGGTGCGGGCGGAGGTCATTGAGGTGAACGAGTTCCCGGAGCTGGCGGACCGCTACGGCGTGCGGGCCGTGCCCCTGACCGTGATCAACGACCGTGTGGCGATACCGGGCGCGGTGCAGGAACAGGCGTTGGTGGAGCAGGTGATCAAGGCCGCCGAATCGCCTCTGGCCGCGCCGCCGCCGGCGGCCGGCGCCGCCACACCCGTCGAAAAAGAGGAGCCCCTGCGCCGGGGCCAGCAGCGTGACAGCGGGTTGTTTATTCCCTGAGGCGGGGCCATTGCCGCCCGGCCGCGCGCGCTGGATGGAGGCCTAAAGCATGCCCTGAGCCTGCCGAAGGGGCGCTCCGCTACGCGAGGGACTACCTCACCATGAGCGGGAAGCAGCGCCGCTAGCGGAAGCGACGGGCGATGATGAGGCCGGCGAAGCCGACGACGCCTGCCAGCGCCAGCACCGCTGCCGCCAGGGCGATGATCGTGGCCGTGGACGTGCCGCCGCTGTCTCCGGCGGCGGGGCGCCCGCTGCCGCCGCCGGAGACAGCGGGGGTCTGCGTCGCCTGCGGCTGCGTGGGCTCGGGGGTCTCGCGCTGGGGCAGGCCGTTGGCGGCGCGCCAGCGGTCTTCCAGCCCGTCCTGGCCGAAGCCGTAGACGGACTGGAGGGCAGCGTCGATGCGCTTGCCCTTCTTGATGGCCGCGAAGAGCTGCGCGAACTGCTCCTGCCCGTAGGTGTCGTTCAGGTACTTGACCAGGCTCCAGGCCTCGCCGTAGAAGAGGTCCACCTTCTCCGGCTCGCCGGGGTACGACGAGATGGAGCGCACGGACAGAACGCTGCCGCGGTTGATCGCCCGTTCCACCGCGCTGCGGAAGCCGCCAGGGTCCTCCTGGCCGTAGACGGCCGTGCCCTCGTCCAGCCAGGCCGGGAGGGTGCCGAAGGCGCTCTCGCCCGCCACCGCCGTCACCACGTGCGTCAGCTCGTGGCGCAGGGTGTCGAACGACACGTTGCCCAGCACCAGTACCGTGTCCGAGGCCACGCGCGTGCCGGCCGTGATGACGTTCTGCTCGAACGTCTCGCTGCGGCGGGCCAGGGCCGGTCGCATGTCCTCAACGGAGTCGTACGTCCACACCTTGACGGGGAAGCCGATCTGCGCGCCGAGGAGCTGCGACATGGCGGTGAAGGTCTGGGCTGCTACGGAGAGCATGGCGCGGGCGTCGTCTTCGGAGCCGGAGTAGTAGTAGATGGTGACGCCGCCCGGCGTTATGTCCGAAATGGAGACGGCGTTCCAGTCGAAGCGGATGTCGTCGTAGAAGAAGCTTTTGGTCTCCGTCTGGGCGGTACGGCCGGCGGCGTCCGTCACCTCCCAGTGGTACTCGATGATGGTGCCGGGCGGGAGGTATATCTTCGGCGGGTTGTTGCCCTCCAGTTCGAAGCTGGCCGTCACGGACACGCCGCTGGTGAACTCCGGCTGTCCGATAGCGGCGGTACCGTCCGGCAGGATCTTGTAGCGCAGCCGTACCTTCTCTATGGGGGCATCGCTGCGGGCGGAGACGCTGAAGGCCATCCCCTGCGGGAAGTTGTTCTGGACGCCGCCGTCGGTGACGGCGGGCGCCGTTTGGGCGCTGGCCGGCGGGCCGGCGGGACCCTGGGCCATGAAGACGAGGGCGGTCAGCAATAGGGCCGCGAGGACCGGGGCAGGCTTCAGCCTGCCCCCCCGCCGGGCGGCGCTAGGCGCCAAGGGTAGCCTTCTGGTACGCCCGCAGGAGCGGGTCCAGGTCGCCGTCCAGGACGCCTTCTGCATCGCTCGTCTCGAAGCCCGTGCGGTGATCCTTCACCATCTTATACGGGTGCAGGACGTACGAGCGGATCTGGTTGCCCCAGCCGGCGGAGACGTGCTCTCCCTTCAGCTTGGCCTGCTCCTCCGCCCGTCGCTCCAGTTCGCGCTCCAGGAGGCGCGCTTCCAGCACCTTCATGGCGGATTCCTTGTTGCGGCCCTGGGAGCGCTCGTTCTGGCAGGTGACGACGAGGCCCGTGGGGATGTGCGTGATGCGAATGGCAGTGGAGTTCTTCTGCACGTTCTGGCCGCCGTGGCCGCTGGCGCGGAAGACGTCTACGCGCAGGTCATCCGGGTTCAGCGAGACCTCCGCCTCGCTCTCCACCTCCGGCATGACCTCCGCCAGGACGAAGGAGGTGTGGCGGGACTTCGAGGCGTCGTAGGGGGAGATGCGCACGAGGCGGTGGACGCCGCGCTCGGCCCGCAGGTAGCCGTAGGCATAGGGGCCGATGACTTCGACGGTGGCGCTCTTGATCCCGGCCTCCTCGCCGGGCATCAGGTCCAGCACGTTCGCGGTGTAGCCGCGCTTATCCGCCCAGCGCAGGTACATGCGCAGGAGCATCTCCGCCCAGTCCTGCGAGTCTGTGCCGCCGGCGCCGGCGTGGATGGCCAGGATGGCGTCGCGGCGGTCGTACTCACCGGAGAGGGCGAGGGACAGCTGCATCTCCTCGAAGCGCTCGCTGAGGGCGGCGAGGTCGGCGGCGACGGCCTGGGCGAGGTCAGCGTCGGATTCGTGCCCGGCGAGTGCGAGGAGCTCGCGGAGATCGCGGGCCTTGGTCTCCATGCCGCGCCAGGTGTCTACCTGCTCGCGCAGCTCGGCGAGGCGGCGCATGGCCTTCTGCGCGGACTGGGGGTTGTCCCAGAAGCCGGCCTGCGCGGACTGGACGTCCAGCCGCGCTATCTCGCGCTCCAGGCCGGGAACGTCAAAGACGGCGGAGGACGTGCTCGATGCGCTCCTGGAGCTGCTCTATAAGGGGTCGCGTCTCCTGCATCTGATAACCTCCGCCGCCTCGATTGTAGCATGGCGATTGCCGCCAGCGCCCCGCCGTCGTCGGTCCACAGGTGGGCAGGCGCCGATGCGCTATGGCCGGTCCGCCTGAGGCGGGGGGAGCGCGCGCCCCTTCGAGAGCCGGTCCGCCCCGCGGATGGGCTCCGGCAGGCGGTAGCCGCGTGTCAGGCGGAGGACCCACTGCGCGGCGGACTGCAGGCCGATCTTGTGGCCGGCGGAAACGTAAACGGGGGCCACACCGTCGCGCGTGCGCAGGACCAGGCCCACGACCTCGCCTTCGTGCACGAGCGCGCAGGCCGAGCCGCGCTCCGGGGCGGGCTGCGCGTGCTCGCCGCAGAGCCGGCTCTTGGCGCAGCCGATGGTGGGCACGGCGAGCAGCAGGCCGAGGTGGCAGGCGAGGCCGAAACGCCGGGGGTGGGCGTAGCCGTGGCCGTCCACGAGCAGCAGATCCGGCTCGCGGCTGAGGCGGGCGAAGGCCTGCGTGAGCACGGGCGTCTCGCGGAAGGAGAGCAGGCCGGGCACGTAGGGGAAGGTGACGGGACCCTCGATCACGTGGCTCTCGAGGAGCGCCAGTTCGGGGTACGAAAGCAGCAGGACGGCGGCGCGCGCGAGGCCGGGGCGGCGGCCCGCCTGAGGCGGGTCGACGAAGGCAACGTCGGCGGCGGCCACCAGGCGCACGTCGCCGGGGTCGCCCTCGAGCACGACCTGCGGCGCGAGGCGCGTCTGCAGCGCCATGGCCGCGGGGGGCGAAAGATCCCAGGGGTGGAGGTCGCGTACGCGCACGGGGAGAGTATAGGAGACGCCGGGTGTCAGGTGTTAGGTGTTAGGTGTTAGGTGTTAGGACTGCCAATCCTGAGCTCTTGTGTAACAAGCGGGCGGGCGTACTCATCTCACCTATCGGAGGGGAAGTGTCTCCGCCTGCCGGTTGGGGAGTTCGGCTATGAAGGTACTCGTTGTTGACGACGAACCGGATGTGATCGAGGTTGTGAACCTCTGCTTCAGGCTGCGCTGGCCGGAGGCGGAAGTGGCGTCCGCGCACGACGGCGACCAGGCGCTCAAGCTGATTGAGCAGGACCGGCCCGACCTGGTTCTGCTGGACATAGTGCTGCCCGGCATGGACGGCTTCCAGGTCTGCGAGGAGGTGCGCCGGTTCTCCGACGTGCCGATAGTGATGTTGAGCGCGCGGGATGCGGAGGTGGACAAGGTGCGCGGCCTGGAGATGGGTGCAGACGACTACATAACGAAGCCGTTCAGTCACCTGGAGCTGCTGGCCCGCGTGCGGGCTGTGCTGAGGCGCTACCAGAACCAGCTACCGGCCGTGGGCGAAGTCTTCGAGTCCGGCGACCTGCGCATAGACTACGCGAGCCGGCAGGTGATGGTGCGCGGCGAGACCGTGCGCCTGACCCCTACGGAGTACTCGCTGCTGTTCCACCTGACCCGCAACGCGGGGCGGGTGCTGCCGCACCACACGCTGCTGGCCAAGGTCTGGGGCCGCGATTACACGGACGAGGTTGATTACCTGAAGGTGTACATCCGGCGCCTCCGCCAGAAGCTTGAGGGCGACCCGGAGACGGTTGGCAGCATCGTCAGCGAGCGCGGCGTAGGCTACAAGTTCCTGGCCGCCTGACGCATCGCGGCAGGGCTTGCTCGATCTTCCCTGGGGCAACGCTGCGCTGTTTCCATTTGTCATCTCCCGCGCCGGGCCCCGGTCGCTCCGCCTGCCCGCCGTGTATACCATTTCTTAACTCTTTCGGGACAGGGGTTCACCACCGTATTCACGCTGTGCTGCGAAAATGTGCGTAATTACGAGCGAACGAGCAGTTTAGGATACGAAGACATGAGATGCGAATCCTGTGACATCGAACTGGGGGGCGGCGGGGTGGTGAAGGTGGGTGGACGCTCCTTCTGCTGTGCGGGCTGCGCTGAGGGCGGGCCGTGCATCTGCAGCTACGAAGAGCAGGGATACTCCCCCTCCCGCAACGGGCACGCCGACCCGCTGATGACGCGGGAATTCCTGCGCGCCTCCGGCGACTGGGAGGAGTCGCGGTGAGTCTGGATCAGGCTGCGGCTCAGTGGCCGGCCGTTCCGGATCGCAAGATTGATAATACTAACGTTCTAGAATGCCCTTGACAACTACAGTATTTTTTCCGGATAATGGCTTTGCTCCGGTAGAGCCGCAACTGCCGGGGTTTTAGCGCTCTTTGGGTCTCATCGCCGCACCCCCGCGAGCTATCCGACCTGGGAGCGCTTTTTTCTTGCGGTGTGGTGGCCGGCTTGCCTGTTTCCAGGCCGCGCCCCGAATTCTGTAACTCTACCGCCGCCGCATCCATCTTGTAATTGGAGGCGCATAGTTTCTAGCTTGCAGATGGTAGACCTGCACCCGGACCCTCTCCGCGAGGTGAGGGTCGCCAAGCGCTGGGCCCTGGCGGGCATTCTCGGCGCTGTCCTTGTCCTGCTGCCCATTTACGGGCTGACGCTGGGCCTGACGGCGGTGGAGCTGGGCTTTGTCCTCTCCCCCGCGGCCGTGACCGCCTTCATCGCCATCGAGCTCGCCTCGCGCTGGGAGTACCGCATGCGCCGGCGGTACGCGTACCCGCACCAGCTGGGGTACGAACTGGCTTGCATTCACGAGTTCCCGCGCGCGTGCCAGCGCAGCGCCCAGCTCATCGGACGCTGGTTGCAGGCGCACGCCGTGGTCGTCGCCTGGCTCACGGAGGACGGGCAGGCGCTGGCGCCGGTGGCCGCGTACGGGTTACCCGGTGGCTGGCTGGAGGACTCTACGCCGGTATCGCTGGGCGGGCGCACGCTGCGGGAGGCGCTGCAAGACCAGCAGTTCGCCTTCAAGCGGGGCGCGGTCAAGGATCCGTGGTTCGGCGGTCATTTCGATGACGGCCAGGTGATCTGCGTCCCGCTGGTCAGCCGGGAGCGGCCGGAGGGCGTGCTGGCGATTGCGGCGCCGGCCGGCAACTCCGAGGTGCGCGACCAGCGGCTGCTGGCGGCGCTGGGGATGGTGATGGGGCTGGCGTTGGACAACTGCCGGCTGTACGAAGGCCAGCGCGCGCACACGGAGCACCTACAGGAACTGAACCGCATGAAGAGCGATTTTCTGACCACCGTGTCCCACGAACTGCGCACGCCGCTGACGTCTATCATGCTGGCGGCCGAGATGCTGATGGAGGACGAGCAGGCGAAGGACCCGGAGAGCCCGGCCGCCCGCCTGGTGCACAACATTGTAAAGGGGGCGTCGCGGCTCAGCAGCCTGGTGGCGGACCTGGTGAACATCTCGCGCGAGGACGAGTTCAAGCCCAGGCTGGAGCTGGACAGGGTGGCCCTGGCGGACCTGGTGGCCAGCGCCATGGGCATCATCCAGCCGCTTGTTGCGGCCAAGCACCAGACGGCGGAGGTGCGGCTGGAGGCGGCGGAGGCGGCGGTGTTCGTGGACCGGCTGCGCTTCGAGCAGGTGCTGATTAACCTGCTCTCCAACGCTCAGCGCTACAGCCCGCGGGGCGGTCACATCGTGGTCAGCACGCGCTCGGCCCGGGGTGAGACTGTGATCTCTGTGACGGACTCCGGACCCGGCGTGCCTGTGGAGGACCGGGAGCTGATCTTCGAGCCCTTCTACAGGGGAGACCGGTCCGGGCTGGGCCTGGGGCTGGCCATCGCCAAGTCGCTGGTGGAGCTGCACAACGGGCGCATCTGGGTGGAGAGCGCGGAGAACGGTCAGGGCAGCTCCTTCTGCATCGCTTTGCCGGACCAGACGGCGGGACGGCCGCGGCCGCTGGCGTCGCCGGTCGCGCGCTAGCTTTAGTTCCCGCACAGGTTGTTGACAGTCAACGAAGGCAGGGAGGGCATTCGCTTGCATCGCGGCGTATTCCGCCGCTCGCCCTACGAGTGCCTCAGGGCGAGCGGGAAGGGGGTTGGCCCGAATCCACAGCCAGCCAAAGAGCCCCCGACTCGCTCATGGTGAGGTACTCGTACCATGAGCGGTTGCCGAACACTCCGCAGCGACGGTAGGGGAGCGCTCCGGGCGCTGCCGCTCGTCGCTGTCCGCCCGCCGCGGCGCGACCGTATAATTTGCTCATGCGGCTTCGTCGTCTGCAACTCTTCGATTATCGCAATATCAACCGCCTGGACGTGGATCTGCCCGGCGGCCTTGCCCTGTTCATCGGCGATAACGCGCAGGGCAAGAGCAACCTGCTGGAGGCGGTGTACCTTCTGGCGACGATGCGCGGCCTGCGCGCGGAGACCGACGCGCAGTTGATCCGCCGCGAGGCGCTGGCGGATGTCCTGCCGGCGGCGCGGGTTGTGGGCGAGGTGGAGACGGCGGCGGGCCCGCTGAAGGTGGAGGTGGCGATAGTGGTGCGGCCGGGGGCGCAGGGGCCGGTGGCGACGAAGACGGTGCGAGTGAACGGCGCGGCCCGCCGGCTCTCGGACGCGGTGGGCAGGCTGACGGCGGTGCTCTTCAGCGCCGACGACATGGAGATGATCACGGGCTCGCCGGCGCTGCGGCGGCGCTACCTGGACATGACGCTGATGCAGGTGGACCCGCCGTACGCCGCCGCACGCGGGCGCTACGAGAAGGTGCTGGTGCAGCGGAACCACCTGCTGAAACGCCTCCGCGAGGGCGAGGCGCGGCCGGACGAACTGGCGTTCTGGGACGGGGAGCTGAGCCGGGACGGCGCGCTCATCTTCCAGCGGCGGGCGGCGGCGCTGGCTGAGATCAGCGCTCTGGCGGCCGAAGCGCACGCCTCTCTGGCCCCGGGCGAGGTGCTGGCCATTGAGTACGCACCGCGGCTGGAGGACGGGGGCGCAGAGCTGGCCGGCGTGGGCGTGGGGGAGCTGGCGGATATCTTCGCGCGGGCGCTGGAGCGCGGTCTGCAGCGGGATACCGCCGCGGGCATGACGCGGCAGGGCCCGCACCGGGACGACGTGATCTTCCGCCTGGACCACCTGCCCGCCTCCGGCTATGCGTCGCGGGCGCAGGGGCGGACCATCGCGCTATCGCTGCGGCTGGCGGAGGCGCGCTATCTGCTGGGCCGCCGGGGCGAGGCGCCGGTGCTGCTCCTGGACGATGTGCTCTCGGAGATGGACGCGGCCCGGCGCGCCTCCGTGCTCCTGGCACTGCGGGATATGGACCAGATGCTGGTGACCGGGACGGACTGGGACCGTTTCCCGGCAGAGTTTGTGTCCGGCGCGGCGCTGTTCACGGTCGAGGGTGGGTCAGTATGCCCTCTGGTTGCAGCTCCGGCCGGTCCGAAAACAGCCGGCTCCTGAGCCCGGCCGGCACCGCTACCCAGAGGGCGCCGGGGACCACGGTGACCTCCGCGGCCGACTGCGGGAAGGCGTCGCCGTCGAGCTGCATGGGCAGCGGCTGCTCCCACTCAAAGCGCAGGCGCCTGGCGTGACGGTAGACCACCCTCTTGGAGCCGCGGTGCAGGCGCAGGAGCGTCCTGGCCGTGTGGGCGAGGATTTCGATTCTGCCCCGGCCCCTGTAGACGCAGACGTCCAGCAGGCCGTCGTCCGCCCTGGCCTCCAGCGCGATTCTCGTGATGCCCGCGTAGAGCTGCGTGTTGCCGGCGAGCACCATGAGCACACGGTCCTCCAGGAGCTCGTCGTCGATCCACAGGCGCACGGAGGCGCTCTGGTACGTCAGGGCCTCGCGGGCGGCGGCGAGGGCGTAGGCGGCGGCGCCCAGCCGGCCCTTGACGCGCGGGGACACGCGGTGCGTGACGGAAGCATCCACCCCGTAGCCGGCCATGAGCAGGAAGTGGCGATCGCCGGCCTTTCCCAGGTCTATCTTCCGGCGCTCTCCCTGCACCGCCAGCTGCATCGCCTCCAGCGGTCTCTTGAGCAGGCCGGTCTCGCGGGCCCAGAGGTTGACGGTGCCGCCGGGGATGACGGCGAGCGCCGTCTCGCTGCCGGCCAGGCCGTGCGCAGCCTCGCTCAGGGTCCCGTCGCCGCCGCAGACGAAGACGAGCGGCACACCGCGCTCCGCCGCCCGCGCGGCGATGGCGATGGCGTCGCCGCGGGCGGCTGTCTCCACCCACTCGACCTGGCGGCCCTGCTCGCGCAGCCACTCGTCCGCCGCCTGCCGGCGCCGGAGGCTGGGCAGGTTGTGCGCGGCGGGGTTGACGATGACCAACACCTCGCCGCCGGCGATGGGGAGAGGGCCGCGTGTCTCATTCATGCCACCCGCATGCTACCGGTACTTGGTGATGACGACAAGAGCGGGAGCGCTTATCATGGCACCTGGACCCGGCGCCGCCCGCTCCGCGGGTGACATTTCGTGCCCGGGCCGCGACACACCCCACTTCTGACGGAGGACGACCAAGCATGAGTGACAAGATGGGCATCAGGAGGCTGGACCATGTCTGCTGGGCAGTCCGGCGCCTGGAAGACGCGCTGCCGCTGCTGACGGAGCTGATGGGAATGACGGTGGAGGGGCGCTTCGAGAACCCGGAGATGGGATTCCGTGGGGTGGGCCTGCGGGTGCCGGGCGGGACCGGCCACTTCGAGCTGCTGGAGCCACTGGACGAGACGAGCTATCTGCACCGCTTCCTGGAGGAGCGCGGGCCGGGCCTGCACCACGTCACGTTTGAAGTGGAGGACGTGGACGCGGCCGCGCAGGCGATGCGGGACTACGGCGTGGAGCCGTACCGCGGGGTGCAGCGCAGCCACGGTTGGGCGGAGACATACATTCATCCGAAGGACTCCGGCGGCGTGCTGTTCCAGTTCTACGTGGAGGAAGAGGAGCACCAGCACGGGCCGGAGCATGACCACAGCCACAGCCATGAACTGGAGGCCCCTAAATAGCGATGCGGTTGCGGCGCCGCGGCGCGCCCGGCGGGAGAGCGGACTATCGCGGTCGCCGGACGCGGCCGCGGCTGAACGCCGGGTGGATCGCCGCCAACTCGTCCTCCTGGCCCATCACGATGACGCGGTCGCCGGCTTCCAGCCTGGTGTCGCTGCCGGCGCCCACCAGGAGGTCTCCGGACGGCTTTTGCACTCCGAGGACGACCACGCTGCGGCAGTCGTGGAGGACCTCGTGGATGGTCCTGGCGACCAGGCCGGAGGCCTCCGCGACGTCGATCTCCGCCAGGACCGGCGCGCCCTCGCGCTGGGCGGCCAGCGTGTCGATGAACTCGACGACCATGGGCTGGAGGGCGGTGAGGGCCATCTGCTTGCCGGCGATGACGTAGGGCGAGAAGACGCGGTCCGCGCCCGCGCGCACCATCCGCGCCTCGCTCTCCGGGTGGGCGGCCCTGGAGACGAGGAAGAGGCTGGGGTTGAGGGACTTGGCGGTGAGGACGATGAAGGTGTTGCCGGCGTCGGAGTCGGAGGCGGCGAGCAGGCAGGTGGCGCTGTCCACGCCGGACTCGCGCAGGACCGCGTCGCTGGTGGCGTCGCCGATCAGGACCAGGTGGCCCCGGCGGCGGGCGCGCTCGATGGCTTCGGGGTTGTTCTCGACGACGACGAATTGGATATCGCGGTCCCTGAACTCGCGGGCTATCTCCTCGCCCACGCGGCCGAAGCCGCAGAGGATGTAGTGGTCTTTGAGGCGCTCAATGCGTCCCTTCATTCTCTGTACCCCCAGTAGTTGTCCAAGTTCGCCCTCCAGCACGAACTGGAAGACGCTGATCAGGGCGTAGAAGATGCCGCCGACGCCGGCGATGGCGAGAACGATGGTGAAGATGCGGCCGGAGTCGTCGAGTGGCCGCACCTCGCGGAGGCCGATGGTGGTGAGCACGATCACGGTCATGTAGACGGCATCGAGGAAGCCCCAGCCCTCGATGATCAGGTAGCCGGCCGTGCCCACCATGGGCAGGACGAGGAGGACGATGCCGGCGCGGATGGTGTTGGGTGGGAGCGAGGAGAGGGTGGCGCGGAGGTCGCGTAGCACGAGCGGCTAGGTGTAGTTCCCACACAGGTTGTCTACGGCGGGATGAGTCTCGCAAGCGGCGCCTGGCTCCCACCCGGGCCCACCGTTCCGCAATCGAGATGCCGTGCGTCCCACCCGCCCGCCCGGGATGTTATCTGGGGGACACCCCCAGACCTCCGACAGGGGGCTCCGCCCCCTGTACCCCCGTGCTAACGCAAGGAGGCACTTGGCGCGCCACCACTTAGCGGTATCTGTAAACAAAGTTCGTGGGGACTACAGCTAGGCCGCGCGGTCTCCCAGGCGCTTGCGCTTCTGGGAGACGTAGTCCACGAGGATGTACTGGCCCAGGCGCTCAGGGGTGGTGTAGAAGACGCGGCCCTTGTTCATCTTGGCAATCTGGTTGACGAACTCTTTCAGGTAGTAGTTGCGGTCCAGCATGAAGGTGTTGATGACGATGCCCTTCTTCGTGCAGCGCTTTACTTCCTTCAGCGTCTCGCGAATGGTGATGGGGCTGGGTGGGTAGGCGAAGTAGGACCGCCCGTGCTCCAGATGGGCGGTGGGCTCGCCGTCAGAGATCATGATGATCTGCTTGGTGGCAGCGCTGTGCTTGGCCAGCAGGCGCTGGGCAAGCATGAAGGCGTGGTGCATGTTGGTGCCCAGGACGGACTCGTCCCAGCGCACATAGGGGAGCTCCTCCGGCTTCAACTGGCGCGCGTAAGCGGAGAAGCCGAGCACGTACAGCGTGTCTTTGGGGAACTGCGTGCTGATGAGGTTGTTCAGGGCCAGCGCCACCTTCTTCGCCGCCTGAAAGCTGCCGCGCAGGGCCATGGACCACGAGAGGTCCAGCATCATGACGGTGGCAGTGGTGGTGAGCGTCTCCGAGCGGTAGACCTGGAAATCGTCCTGCTGCAGGCGCACGGGCACCTGCGGCCCTTCGCGGACGATGCCGTTCATGATCGTCTCGCCGAGGTTCAGGTGGAAGGGGTCGCCGAACTCATAGGCCTTGGAGTCGTCCGCGCGCTCGCCGCCGCGGCCCTTGTCGCGCTGCGGGTGCTTGCCGTAGGCGGAGTTCTTGAGCTGGGTGTAGATCTCGCCGAGGGCCTTCTCGCCGATCTTGCGCACGCCGCGCGGGGTCAGCTCCCACTGGTTGCCCTTGCGGCGGATGTAGCCGGCCTGCTCGAGGACCTCCAGGAAGTCTTTTAGCTGCTTCAGGGTCTGGGAGGCCTCTTCGCCCAGTAGCTCGCGCAGCTTGTCCTCGTCGATGTCGTCCAGGCTGCCGCCGTACTGGGTGCGCTCCAGCTGTTTTTCGAGATCGTCCATGCCCTGGAGGTCGCCCATGAGGTCCATGGCCTGCAGGAGGTCCAGCTCTTCGTCGCCGCGGAAGGGGTACTGGTTCTGCCCGTCGCGGTCGGGGGCCATGATGTCCAGGTTGATGGACAGCTCCTGGAGCTCGCGCTGGAGGTCCGGGTCGCCGATCTTGTCCATGAGCAGGTCCTGGAGCTGGCGCCGCATATCGGCGGGGAGGCTGTCCAGGAGGCTCTGCATGGCGGCGATGCCCTGCTGCATTTGCTCGATGAGTTCGTCCAGGGTCTGGGGCGGGTTGTCGCCGAAGAGGTCGCCGTACTTCTGCATGAAGCCCTGGAAGTCGGGTTCGCCGCCGGCCATCTTCTCGGAGAGCATCTGGTTGAGGTCGCGCAGCATCTGCTTCATGCGCGCCATGTCTTCCGGGCTCATGTTGGCGATCTGTGAGTAGAGGTCCTTGAAGAAGCTGTCCATCATGGCCTTCTTCAGCATCTCCATGAGCTCCTGGAACTTGGCGCCGGCCTCCGGGTCCATGAACTCGTACTCTTGCAGCTCCTTGACGCGGCCGCCGGCGTCCTCCGGAAGGTTTTCCAGGAAGCCTTTCTTCTTTTCGGCCACGGACTTGAGCAACTGGGCCAGGCGCTTTTCCTCTTCGGCGGTGGTCTCCTGGCTGGAAGGCTTGACCGCCTCCTCGAAGGCCTGGAGGGGGCGCTCGCCGCCCTCGATCTGGCGGTTGGCTTCGTCCAGGCGGCGGTCCAGGGTCTCGGTCTCCATGCCCAGGATCTCTTGCAGGCGCTTCTGGATGTCCTCGAAAACGGACGCCAGGTTGTACTTGTCGAGCGTCTGGCGGCGCTGCTGGCGGAGCTGCTGGAGGAGGTCGCGCAGGCCCTGCATGCGCTGGCCCAGGGGGTTGCGCATGCCGCGCTGGAGGAGGTTGCGGAGGGCGTGCTGGAGGTCGCCGAAGTTCATGAGGTCGTCGGTGATGCCGGCGAGGATGTCGTCCGGGTCCAGGAGGGGGATGTCCTGGGAGCCGTCCCACTGCGAGTAGCGGTAGCGGAAGGTCATGGCGTTCGCCTGTGGGGAACATTATACGGGATGCGGTGGGTGGGGGAGTGGAAAGCGGCCGTAGGGGCGCAGCACCCGGATGCCGAGCCCCAGAAGGAAGCGCTGCCCGCAACCAGAAGCCGTTCTTGGTCAGGAGTGGCACCGAGTGCTGCGCCCCTACGCATCCGCTGCGGCCTGAACGCTGGGGAGCCGATTGAGCATGCGAGTTTGTTTGGCACTTTTGGTGTTTCGACGGCTGGCGGCACTGAAATTCCGGAATTAGTGTACTATCTCGCGGGCGGTTGGGGGACGGCGAGAGGCGCTATAATCGTCCTCACTAAACCGCACGGGGCCACCGGAGGGAACGAGGGATGGCTGACGAAGGCACATTTCTGGGGGAAGTTCAGCGGGGCTGGCAGAGATTTTGGCGACTGTCGTGGTGGTGGAAGGGACCCATAATCGCGTTTGTCGCCCTGGTCTTGATAGGCGTCGTCGCATCCATCGCTGGTGGCGGGAGCGATGACAAGAAGCCCGATTCCCAGGCGCGCGCAACGACGACCGTCTCCGCGACGGCGCCGGCGACGGCGACGAAGGAAACGGCATCGCCGACGAAGACTCCAGCCCCAACCGCCACGCCTGAAGACACGACCGAACCTACTCCGGCACCCACTTCGGAACCGACTGAAACACCGTTGGACATGGTGGGACAGGTCACGAAATCATACAAAGACAATCAGGGATTCATGCCTCGCGCATCTGCCGATGACCTGAACGTTCAATGGCTTCCAGAACTAGGCGGTCTGGTCAAGATCGAGATGAACCCAGAAACGGTGCTGACGGAAGGCGACTCACTCACCATCACGGCGCACAGCGCGCTCGTCGCTAGTAAGGCAATCTGGACCACATATCCCGAAGTTCAGCAGATTGAGGTGACGATGCTCGGTGACTTCATTGATCAGTTCGGTGTCTCTAGCACCAAAGTCGCCGCGTCCATAACCGTCCTTCGACCGACTGGCGAGAAGTTTCAATATGACGGTCTCAAGGACCTGGTGTACCTCGACAACAAGCATTTGTTTTGCGTGGCCGACCACTATCAGATCCACCTGGCCATCTATCAGGCACTCGGAGACAAGGGCTGCCTCGCGGAGTGGGGCTTCGGGAAGTAAGGTCACACGGAGATGATGTCGCGGCTGGGCGACGAGCGCGGCCGGGCGGTGCTGCGCGAGCACGAGCGGATCACGCGCGAGGTGCTGCGGGCGCACGGGGGGACGGAGGTGAAGACGATGGGCGACGGGTTCATGGCCTCGTTCGGGTCGGTGACGCGGGCGGTGGAGTGCGCGATCGCGTTGCAGCGGGCGATGGCCCTCACCCCTGACCCCTCTCCCGCTGCGGCGGGCGAGGGGCAATCAGTTGAGCCGTTAAAGATACGCTGTGGCCTGAACGCGGGGGAGCCGATTGAGGAGGAGGGGGACCTGTTCGGGGCGACGGTGATCCTGGCGGCGCGCATCGCGGCGAAGGCGGAGGGCGGGGAGATACTGGTGGCGGACACGGTGCGCGGGCTGTGTTCCGGCAAGGGGTTCTTGTTCGCGGACCGGGGGGAGTTTGTGGCGAAGGGGTTCGAGGAGCCGGTGCGTGTGTATGAGGTGAGGTGGCGGGAGTGATGGAACCGCAGATCCGGTACGCGAAAACCAGCGACGGCGTCTCGATCGCGTACTGGACGCTAGGCGAGGGAGCTCCGCTTGTGTATATGCCCATCCCCCCGTTTAGCCATATTCAGCTCGAGTGGGAGATGCCTGAGTGCCGCCAGCAATACGAGCGTCTTTCTAGACAGCGCATGCTGGTGCGTTACGACGGCAGAGGATGCGGCTTGTCCGACCGAGACATCGTCAGCTACTCCATCGATTCCCAGATTCTCGACCTCGAAGCCGTCGTCAACAGCCTAGATCTAGATCGATTCGTGCTGATGGTGTCGAGTCACTGGGGACCTGTCGGGATCGCCTATGCGGCGCGAAACCCAGATCGAGTATCGAACCTGATTCTATGGTGCTGCAACACAAGCGGTTCGGAGTTCTTTGGGGGAGCACAGGTCGAAGCCAGACTTGACCTATTGCGGAAGGACTTCGAGCTCTATTCGGAAACGACGGCGCACGTGCTCTATGGCTGGTCTGTGGGCGAACCAGCGCGGCGGATCGCTAAGCTGATTCGTGAGAGTATAACCCGGGAAGCGCTGCTGGCCGAGATCGCGGAGTCCCGTGAATTCGACGTGTCCGGGCTACTGCCTGAGGTAATTTCGCCGACGCTTGTCCTGCATCGACGCGAGCACCCGGTGCTTGACGTTAGCGTCGCTAGGCGTCTGGCCTCCCGAATCCAGGGGGCGCGACTGGTGCTCCTGGAAGGTTCATCGCTCGCCCCTTACCTCGGCGACACAGCTCCCATCGAGTCGGCAATTGACGAGTTTCTCGGCCACGACGGCGAGCTAGAACCTTCGGAGCCGGGCAGTGGGGCGGGCGCCTTGCGCACGGTTCTCTTCACAGACCTCGTCGGCCACACGGAGATGATGCAGCGCCTCGGCGACGCCGGCGGCCGGGCCGTGCTGCGGGAGCACGAGCGGATCACGCGCGAGGTGCTGAAGGCGCACGGCGGCCTCGAGGTCAAGACGATGGGCGATGGGTTCATGGCCTCGTTCGGGTCGGTGACGAAGGCGGTGGAGTGCGCGGTGGCGTTGCAGCGGGCGATGGAGGCCCTCACCCCTGACCCCTCTCCCGCTGCGGCGGGCGAGGGGCAATCAGTTGTGCCGTTAAAGATACGCTGTGGCCTGAACGCGGGCGAACCGATCGAAGAGGAGGGGGACCTGTTTGGGGCGACGGTGATCCTGGCGGCGCGGATCGCGGCGAAGGCGGAGGGCGGGGAGATACTGGTGGCGGACACGGTGCGCGGGTTGTGTTCCGGCAAGGGGTTCCTGTTCGCGGACCGGGGTGACTTCGTGGCGAAGGGGTTCGAGGAGCCGGTGAGGGTGTATGAGGTGAGGTGGCGGGAGTGATCGAGCGCGTCTAGTATGCCGCGGGCCAACGCCGTTCACGTCCCATTCCCCACCAGATTCCTTCGCGAAGCTGCGTTTGGGCCCTCGGAGACCGTCATCTCGCTCAGAATGACAGCGCTCCGGGGTTCGAGGAACCGGTGCGGGTGTATGAGGTGAGGTGGGGGGAGTGATCGAGCGCGTCTAGTATGCCGCGGGCCAACGCCGTTCACGCCCCATTCCCCACCAGATTCCTTCGCGAAGCTGCGTTTGGGCCCTCGGAGACCGTCATCTCGCTCAGAATGACAGCGCTCCGGGGTTCGAGGAGCCGGTGAGGGTGTACGAGGTGAGGTGGCGGGATGCCTGACGCCTTCGGCCCGTTGCGGGCGTTTGCCCCACCCCAGATCCCTTCGCGAAGCTGCGTTGGGCTGTCGAGCAGGCGATTTCTCGCTCAGGATGACAGCGCTCCGGGGTTCGGGGAGCCGGTGCGGGTGTCCGGTCGCTGCCGCTGGCCTCTCTCGCAGGGGTCGCTCCAATCCACTCCCATGAAGGTGGTTGACGGCTCAACACCGGCTCCTGTCGCAACACCGGACGAAATGCTTGACGCATTATTCAGGAATGATGTATAAGCATTATTCGAGTCCTAAGCAATAGGAAGTGAAGCGGGGGTGCGTCCCGGGGCCTGTGGCCCCGGCTGTTGTGGCTGCATCTCCACTCTGCCTGGAGAGGATTGAAGCCTGGTAATCCACCTCTCCGGGGTTGACCCCCGCTTGCAGTAGCGCCCTTCAGGTGAGGGCAGGGGGAAACACACATGCTCAAGCGCCACGATCTGAGGAACACGGCCGTGTTGGCCGCCCTCCTCGCGACTGTAGTGATCGCCTTGCTCGCCCTTTTCGGCGGCGCGGGCGGCGATCGCGCCGAGGCGATCATCACCGACGTGGGCGATGTAGACTGCAGCGGCGCCCTGGACGACCACGACCCTGAGGCGCTTGCACGGTACGCCATTGCTCTATCGGTCACCCAGTTCCCCGGCTGTCCGCCAATCGGCAGCGTGGACGTGGACCCCAACGGTGTCGCGCTGCTCTTTGGAGACACGGATTGTGGCGGGGCCGTTTCCATCGTGGACGCGCTGAAGATAGCGCGGTGGATGCTCGGCTTGTCCGTAGTCCAGGCACCGGGGTGCCCTCCATTCGGGGCTATCGCCACGCCGAGGCCGACGCAACCAGGGGCAAGCCCCGCGGCGCAGCTCACCGTCGAGTCTGTGACTGTGGGCCCCGGCAATCCCACGTCCGTAGATCTTGGCATTTTTGCGCCGGTGCCGTTCCTGGCCGTTGGTTCGTTCTGGGGCACCCTCACCTACGACCCGGCGCTCGTCACGCCGCTCGGCTGCACAAGCGGGCCAACCGCGCTTATCTGCAATCCCAACTACGGCGCCGATACGGTTGGGTTCGTAGCTTACTCCCCTACCCAACTGACGGGGACCGAAGTCGTCGGTAGCTTCGACTTCCAGGCCGGCAACACGTTGGGCACCAGCCCGCTTAAGCTTGACCTCTATAACATGCATTCACCTGAGCTCGCAGAAATTGTCGATGGCTCAATCGACGGCTCGATCACTATCGACGATACGCCCGGCGAAGTGCGCGGCCATAAGTGGCATGACCTGGACGCCGACGGGACGGAGGACGCGGGCGAGCCACGCCTGGAGGGCATTACCATATGCGCCCATCAGCTGGGGACGGGTCTTATCGTTTGTGACACCACGGACGTCAACGGCGAATATTCGCTGGCGCCTCTTCCGCCCGGCGATTACTCCGTCTTCGAGTTCACGCCGCCAGACCTGTTCCAGACGTACCCGGCGGGCGATCCCAGCCTTACCGTATCTCCCGGCCAGGTCGTTTCGGACGTCAACTTCGGCAACGCCGACGCCGGCCAGATCAGCGGCCACAAGTGGAACGACCTGGACGGCGACGGCGTCGAGGACCCGGGCGAACCGGGCTTACAGGGCGTCGGGATATGCGCGACTCCCATCGGTGGCGACCCCCTCGACGTTGAGTGCGGCCAGAGCGACGCCAACGGCGACTACACCATCGGCAGCCGCGACCCGGCTTTCCAGTACCTGGTCACGGAGCCCGATGCGCCGTTCGGGATGGCGCAGACTTTCCCGGCCTACCTCCAGGGCCACACCGTCGGCGTCTCCGCCGGGCAGTTCACCGGTGGCGTGGACTTCGGCAACTCTATCGACGCCGAGATCCACGGCACCAAGTGGGACGACCTGGACGGTGACGGCCAGCGCGACCCCGGCGAGGACGGTGTGCCCGGCGTCACCCTCTGCATCTCCATCTTGACGCCGCCCAACACAACCGGCGCGCAGCTCGCCTGCATCCAGACCGATGCCAACGGCGAGTACGAGATCACGGGCCTGCCCCCGGGCAGCTACCGTGTCGATGAGCAGCCGACCGGGCGCTCTCAGACCTACCCGGCCGGGGGCCAGCCGCAATTCGTCGTGTTGACGCTCGGCCAGGTTGCCACCGGCATCGACTTCGGCAACCAGCAGGCGCCTCCCGGCGAGATCCACGGCGCCAAGTTCGGCGATACCGACGGTGACGGCCAGCGCGACCCCGGAGAGCAGGGCGTACCCGGCGTCACGATCTGTCTGCAGCCGGACGCCGTCTGCACCACCACCGACGCTAACGGCGACTACTCCTTCACGAACGTCCCGGCCGGCAACCACGTGGTCAACGAGTTCCTGCCGGCGGGCAGCGTCAACACCACGCCGATCTCAGTCGCGGTCGCCGTCGGCGGCTCGCAGGTCGTCACCGGCGTGGACTTCGGCAACACCGCGCCCACGCCGCCGCCACCGGAGGTGGAGGTCATCGGCGGCAACGGCTACGAAGTCGGCGGCTTGCCCTCCGTGTACTGGGAGAGCGATACGACGTACACCAAGGACGTGACGGCCCACTGCGGCGCCGCCAGTCCTGTGGCCGTCAAGCTCGTCATCGACTTCCCGGAGACCGGGGGTACGGTCTCGCAGATGATGACCAACACGAGCGGCGAGATCTGGTCCGCCACTTTCGGTCCGTTCTTCCCGCAGCACGGCATCGCTAATCTCACCTTCCACGTGGACTGCCCGCCGGACACGGCGGGTTTCCCGGAGGACACCTCGCTCATCAGCGGCGAGGACGAGATCCAGCACGGCGGCAGCATTTACGTTGACCCCAGCGGCACTATCGTGGACGCCTGCTCCGGTGATCCCATCGCCGGCGCTACCGTGACGCTGCTCAAGGAGTTCCCGCCCGGCAGCGGCGCATACGTGGTGCCGGACACGGCTGACCACATCCCCGCGGTCAATCCGGAAACCACCGCCGCCGACGGCGCTTACGGCTGGGTCGTCGTGCCGGGTACCTACGAGGTGATGGCCTCGGCCCCGGGCTACGGCGATGCCACGAGCGCTCCGCTGGTCATCCCGCCCGCGGTCACGGACCTCACCCTGGCGCTCACGCCCACCGCAGGCTGCGATTCGGACGGCGATGGCATCGCGGACGTTGACGACGTCTGTCCCAACGAGCCAGAGGACTTCGACGGCTTCGAGGACGACGATGGCTGTCCGGAGCCGGGCGTGCCGGTAACCCCCTGCAACGGCCTGGCGCCGACGATCATCGGCACGAACGGCAACGATGTCATCATCGGCACCAATCAAGCGGATGTGATCGTGGCGTTGGCCGGGCACGACTTCATCATGGGTCTGAATAGCGGCGACGTGATCTGCGCCGGGCCCGGCGACGACGCCGTCCTCGCCGGCGAAGGCAACGACTGGGTGGACGGCGGACCGGGCAACGACATCATCCTCGGAGGGAACGGCAAGGATGTGCTCAACGGCGGCGACGGCCACGACGGGCTCTCCGGAGGTAACGGGGACGACACGCTGAACGGCAACGCCGGGATGGACCTGCTCGTGGGCGGCAACGGCAAGGACGATTGCGACGGCGGCCCTGACCTGGACTTCGCGGCCACCTGCGAGTTCGTGGCGAACGTGCCATAGGCCGCGCCGTGATGTGACAAGCGACCGGCCCGGGGAGCAAGACGATGGGCGACGGCTTCATGGCGTCGTTCGGGTCGGTGACGCGGGCCGTGGAGTGCGCGATTGCGTGGCGAAGGGGTTCGAGGAGCCGGTGCGGGTGTACGAGGTGGAGTGGCGGGAGCCGTGACGCCCTTTCGGCCCGTTGCGGACGCTTGCCCCGCCCCAGATCCTTCGCGAAGCTGCGTTGGGCTGTCGAGCAGGCGCTTTCCTGCTCAGGATGACAACCGCTACGGGGTTCGAGGAGCCGGTGCGAGTGTTTGAGGTTAGGTGGCCGCGAGTGATGGAGCCCTTCGGCCCGTGGCGGACGTTTGCCCGCCCCAGATCCCCCTTCGGCTGAGCCTGCCTGCCGGCAGGCAGGCTCAGGGCAGGCTTCGCGAAGCTGCGTCGGGCAGTCGCGCGGGCGGCATCTCGCCCAGGATGACAGGGGTCAGGCGAAGCGCCAGCGGGTGGCCGTTTGCGCGAAGGAGGCGGCGCTCTCCGTGAAGGCGAAGGCTAGCAGCGGGCGGACGGCGAAGAAGTCGTATCCTTCCGTGTCCCAGTCGTACTTGCGCTTGTAGGCATCGCGCACGGTCGCCTGAACCGATGCGTCAGCCGCACCGGCGAACTTGCCTTCCACGATCACCGCTTCGTCCGCGTGCTCCGTGGTGACGGTGCAGCTTGTGTTCGCCGCCAGGTTGCGGGCCTTACGCGATGTGGCGCCCATGCTGAAGTAGAAGACGTCCCCGAGCCAGACGCCCCAGACTGCGGTGACATGCGGCTGGCCGTCCGGTCGCGTGGTCGCTACCCAGTAGTTGTGCGAGGCATCCAGGCGTTCGCGGGCCCAGGACCACGGCAGCAAGCCGTCCTTGTCCCGCGATATGCGGTAGTCCGGCATGTGGGGGCGGTCAGCTCGTGGTTCGGTCACCGCGCCTTGCGGGCCTTCCAGATCTCTTCCGAGGGCCAATGGCGGGCCCATTCGGGAGACGGCAGGCTGGGGTAGCGGTGCTGGTTGGCGCCGGCGGGTGCCTGTACTTCCACCAGCGCTTCCACCTGCAGGCCATTGGCGCGGAACAGCCTGATCCACTCGCCGTGCGGTAGGTGGAATTCGACCGAATCGTCATCCGGCCATTCGAAGCGGTGCATGCCGAAGTAGGGCCGCAGCAGCTTCTCACCGGTCGGCTCCGGCGCCTCGGACGAGCACAACATTACGAGCGCGGAGTTGGCGAGAAAGGCGAGCTGACCCCCCGGCCGGAGCACGCGCGCCGCCTCGGGAATCCAAAGGTAGGGGTCGCACCAGATACTGGCGCCGTACTCCGAAAAAACGATGTCGAAGCTCTCGTCGTCGAACGGCATCGCCTCCGCGGAACCCAGGTGGAGCGGGAACTTTAGTCCGTGCTCCTGTTGAAGCATGCGCGCCGTTTGCAGCTGCTTCGGCGAATTGTCCAAGCCCACGACCTTGCCGCCTCGGCGGCCCAGCCACGCAGACCAGTACGCTGTCCCACACCCGGCCTCAAGGACGTCCTTGCCGGCTACGTCGTCCAGGACGCGCAGCTCTGATTCGGGGACGTTCCAGATACCCCAGGTAGGATCGTCCTGGGCCCACGCGCGCTGCCCTGGTTCGAGGTATTCCGCGGCCCAGAGGTTCCACTGGGCGCGGTTGCGGCGCGCGTGTTCAGTTAGCTCCATGCGTCACCAGCGCCGGTGCGTCCTAGCCGCGGTACTGGTAGCGGCCGGCGACCTTGTCCTTGTTGAGGCGCTTGTTGAGGTGCAGGCCCTCCAGGATGAACTCGACGGCGGAGGCGGTTAGAGGCGCGCTGCCGTCCTTGGCGCCCAGCTTCTCGATGGCGGCTTCCAGGCCCTCCGTGTCCGTTGCGAGCTTGACGTAATCGGCTGAGGGGGTCATGTCCGAGACCTCTGCGGCGTAGCCGGCCTTGAAGCGGGCGACGATGGGCTCCAGCTCGCCCAGCGAGAAGTAGTGGTTGAAGACGGCCAGCGCGGCGCCCTGGATGAGGCGCTCCACTATCTGCTCCTCGCGGCCGTCGTCCACGGTCTCGAACTCGATCTTGCCGGTGAGCGCGGGCAGGACGTAGGGCAGGTCGCTGACGCGGGGGACGACTTCCTTCTCTTCCAGGCGGATGGCGCGGCGCATGGCGTTGGCCAGCATGGACTCGTAGTCGGCGATGGAGGCGCGGACGGAGACGCCGGAGCGCTGGTTGATGTCCGGGCTGCGGCGGGCCAGGCGGGTGATCTCGGCCACTATCTCCTTCATGTACTGTGGCACGTTCACCGGGCGGTCGTCGTCGTCCTCGAAGTGGGAGCGTTCCTGCTCCATGATAGCGATCTCGGACTCGGCGTTCCTGGGGTAGTGGGTGCGGATCTGGGCGCCGTAGCGGTCCTTGAGGGGGGTGATGATGCGGCCGCGGTTGGTGTAGTCCTCGGGGTTGGCGGAGGCGACGACGAAGACGTCCAGCGGCAGGCGGATGCGGTAGCCGCGGATCTGGACGTCGCGCTCTTCCATGATGTTCAGGAGGCCCACCTGGATGCGTTCCGCCAGGTCCGGCAGTTCATTGATGCAGAAGATGCCGCGGTTGTGGCGGGGGATGAGGCCGTAGTGGATGGTGAGCTCGTCCGAGAGGTAGCGTCCCTCCGCGACCTTGATGGGGTCTACCTCGCCGATGAGGTCGGCGATGGTGATGTCGGGGGTGGCCAGCTTCTCGCCGTAGCGGCGCTCGCGGTCGGTCCAGCCGATTTCCACCTCGTCGCCCTCGCCGGCCAGGGCGTCGCGGCAGCGCTTGCAGATGGGGTCGAACGGGCTGTCGTTGATCTCGCAGCCGGCGATGACAGGAATCTCGTCGTCCAGCAGGTTGACCAGCGAGCGGATGAGGCGGGACTTGGCCTGGCCGCGCTCGCCCAGGACGATGATGTCCTGGCCGGAGAGGATGGCGTTCTCCAGGTGAGGCACCACCGTCTCCTCGAAGCCGATGATCCCCGGGAAGTGCTGTACCCCCTTGCGGATGCGCTCGATGAGGTTTTTGCGCATCTCCTGCTTTACGGACAACGGCTTGTAGCCGGAGCTGCGCAGCTCCCGGATTGTCCTGGCCTTTTGTGTTACCACTATCCTCTTCGCCTCCGCTTTCGTCCGGGCTCTGGGTGACGGCCGCTATGAGCGCGCCGAGAGGAAGCGCGCAACTTCGTCCCTGGCGAAGCGCGGGACACCCTTCCTCGCGGTCTTGCCGTCTATTATAACCCCGTCCCCAGCGGCGACGAAGGCGCCGATACGGCGCGCGGGCACGCCGGCTGCGTTGATGGCCGCCAGCGCCTTCTTGCAGTCGCGCTGGGCGACGGCGAGCAGGAGGGCGCCGGAGGCGAGGAGGCCCAGCGGCTCCAGTCCGGCCGCCGCACAGACGGCGCGGGTCTCCGACAGCACATCGATCGCGTCCTCCTGGACGGCGAGGCCGGCGCCGGACGCCTCGGCCAGCTCGTAAAGGGCGGTGGCCAGGCCGCCTTCCGTCGGGTCGTGCATGGCGTGGACGCGCACGGCCCCGCAGGCGGCCATCGCCTCCGCGACGACGCTGATGCCGGGGTGGTGAAGGTAGGCCCGGGCCTTGCTGATGGTGCGCCGGGGGACGCCGAGGCGGCGGAGGTCATCTGCAGCCTCGCGGGCGAGCAGCGCTGTGCCCTCAATGGCGATGCCCTTGGTCATGATGAGCGCGTCGCCGGGGCGGGCGCCGCCGGGCTGCACGAGGCGGTCGCGCTCGACCTCGCCGAGCATTGCGCCGGCGACGATGGGACGGTGCAGGCCGTGGGTGATCTCCGTGTGGCCGCCGACGAGCTCGACGGCGAGCGAGCGGCAGGCGTCCGTGATCTGCGCGAAGATCGCTGCGGCGAGGGCGGGGTCAGCGCCCTCCGGGAGCAGGACAGTGGCCAGGAACCAGGCCGGGGTTGCGCCCAGGCAGGCGATGTCGTTGGCGTTGACGTGGACGGCGTACCAGCCGATGCGGTCCGTGGCGAAGGTGATGGGGTCTGTCTTGGCCACGAGGAGCCGCGGGCCGCCGGTATCGATAACGGCGGCGTCGCGGCCGATGCCGGGGCCGACGAGCACGCGGGGGTCGCGTGGCTGCACTTGCGCGAGGAGTGCGGCGAGGAGGTCGTGGGGGAGCTTGCCGGGGGGGAGCCCGCGCGGCCCTCGATCCGTTCGCGCGGAACCCCCACCCTGTTCCGTTCGCCCTGAGCTTGCCGAGGTCTGAGCGCGTCCCGGCGCGGCACGTCGCAGCCGGGCCAGCCTTTGCAGGCGCCCCCAGTTGGCCTTGATCAGCGCTTCCTTCTTGGCCCGCGACCACCCTTTGACCTGGCGCTCGCGTTCCAGAGCCTCGAGACGGGAAGGGAACGCGTCCGCGAACACCAGCTTCACCGGGCGGCGAGTGTGGGTATAGCCGGGCACGAGGCCTAGGCTGTGCTCTGCGATGCGTTTCTCCAGGTTGTCGGTGTGGCCGGCGTAGTAAGAGCCGTCGGCGCAGCGGAGGATGTATACGTAAAAGGCCATTGTGTGTGCACGCTCGCGCTCGCCCTTCGACTCGCCCTCCGCTCCGCTTCGGGCGGCTCAGGGTTCGCTGACGTCATTATGACCCCTTCGACGGGCTCAGGACGAACGGGCGTGATGGCCCGATTGGCCGCTCCCGGCGCCGCCGCCTATACTGGACTCAGCGGCGATCGCACCAGGGGTTGGAGGGTAGGCCACCGCTGTTCGGGATAGAAGACGCACTCCTAGAGTTCACGAGGAACGTATACGACGCCATCGAGTGGCCGGGTGTGGTCTTCTTGATGGCCATCGAGAGCGCGTGCATCCCTTTCCCCAGCGAGATCATCATGCCCCTGGCGGGCTGGATCCTGGTGAAGGACCGCGGCCACGGTCTGGAATACCTGCTGCTCGCCGCCTTCTACGGCGCTCTTGGCAACACCCTGGGGTCGGTCCTGGCGTACTACGCGGGCGCCTGGGGCGGGCGACCGCTGCTGGAGAAGTACGGAAAGTACGTGCTGATAACGCCCCGCGAGATCAACTGGGCGGACCGCTGGTTCCAGCGCTACGGGGAGATCACGGTGTTCGCCACGCGGCTGATGCCGGTGGTGCGGACGTTCATCAGCCTGCCAGCGGGCATCGCGCGGATGCGGTTCTGGCGGTTTGTGCTCCTCACCTTCGCGGGGTCGTACCCGTGGTCGCTGGCGCTGGCGTTTGGAGGCTATCAACTGGGAGAGCACTACGACCGCCTGGCGGACTACTTCCGGCCGGTGAGCATCCCCATAGCCGCCGCGGTGCTACTCGCGGGCGCTTACCTGCTCTACCGCCGCGTGCGGGAGGTGGCGCGCGCGGGATCCCTGGAGCGGCTGCTGGAGGAACAGCGGGAGGCTGAGCGTTTGGCGGTGGAGGGCGCGACTGTGCGGCCCGCCCCGGACGGGGAGTGACCTGAGTTGCGGCGGACCGGCGTTGCCCTGCGCTGGGCGGGTGTCCTCTGCGCGGCATTGGTCGCCGGCCTCGCTCTGTCCTGCGGGGGAGGCAGCCCCGGGGCAACGCCCACGCCTTCCGCCACGTCCTCGCCCTCGCCGGCGCCGGACACGGCCACGCCGGCGCCGCCGCAGACGGCGTATCGCTTCGTCTGGCGGCAGTTTGGGGCGACGGAGGATACGATCTTGCGGGTGGCGCCGGACAACCCGGGGCAGCCGGAGACGCTGGCCGTAGTCCCGCACCGCGAGGGCTACGGGATCAAGCCCTCGCTCTCGCCGGACCAGGAGCTGCTGGCGTACGTCACTTACCCGGAGTCCGCCTACGACGCCAGCTTCCAGTCCGACCTTTACGTGCTGGACCTGAAGACGAAGGAGGCGAAGTTCATCACGGGCCAGGTGGACCTGCACTTCAAGCCGCTGTGGTCGCCGGACAGCCGCCTGCTCTACGTGCGCCGGAACATAGGGCAGCAGGTGATGGTCCTGCAGGTGAAGGCGCCGCGCACGCCGAAGGAGGGGGAGCCGACGCCGACGCCGACGCCCTCGCCGCCGCCTGATCAGACCCCGGCGCCGACCGAGGACCCGGTGCGCGTCGCGATGGAGGAGAGCGTCTCGCGCGTGCTCAGCTTCACGCCGGTGGGGTTCGCGGATGATGGGCGCAGCATGTTCTTCGTGCAGGTGCAGGGGGGGACCGGCGGCGGGACGCTGCTGGGTGAGTACGCGCCGGCGACGTGGGAGGCTGTGACGAAGGCGGACGCGGAGGCGGCCGCGGCGCAGCGGGCGTACGAGGAGGCGGTGCAGGCGGCTATCGCGGCGGGCGCGCCACCGCCGGAGCCGCTGCCGACGCCGGCGCCGCGGACGAAGCTGGTGGCGGACCTGACGGATCAGATCGCCTCCGACTTCGCCCTCAGTCCGGACGCGCACAAGTTCGCGTTCCTGGCGCCGCAGCTGGTGGAGGGCAGCGAGCCTGGCTCAGTCGAAATCCGCGCCCGAGTGTGGTGGACGGATCTGGGCACAACGGCGACTTCGCCCTTGCCCATCGACAACCTGCCGCCTGGCGATTTCCTCCGCCCGGCGTGGTATCCCGACAGCTCGCGCCTTACTGTGGGCCTGTTGCCCGCCGATGGCCGACCTGGGAAGTTATTGACGGTGCCAGTTGCCGGCGGAATGCCGGAATTACTGCCGACCGAGGCATCGGGCTACGACGTGCCCGTAAGTTGGGCGCCCGATGGCAGCTACATCGCTGTGATACGTGACTCAGGGACATCCATCGGTACCCCTTCGAGGCGGAGACTCGTATTCGTGTCACCTGCGGGGCACAGGCTAGATTCTGGGGAAGGGCATGACTTGGAGCCACTAGGGTGGGTCCAGCCTTGACGATAGGGCCAGAGCGTGTCGCTATTCTTCTCGCACATAGCCGCGCCTCATCCCTGCCAAACGGCCCATCGCACACAGGCCAAGTGGCACATGACCCAACGCCGGAGCCGAGCGATAAGAGTTCTGAAAGTAACCACTACGGACAAGGATAGGGAGGGCAATCTTGAGAAGCTCGGTCATAACGCTTGTCATCCTGCTCATGTCGATGGGGATCTTCACCTTAGCACCCAGCCCCGCCGATGCGTCTTACACGTTCAACTACGCCCGTTACTTGCGAACCGGTGACGTTGACTGCGATTCCAACGTCACGATCGGAGACGCGCAGAAGGTCGCCCGCGCCCTGCAAGGCCTGTCCTATACGCAGATTGAGCCGTGCCCTGCAATTTCTGTGTACGGCGCCATCAACGTCGCGATAGCCCGGTGTTTTGCCACCACTTGCATAGAGCCACTGAACTGGGACCGCTTCGGAAACAATGATTGTGATAGCGATGTAGACCAGGCGGACGCCAACCGTATCGCCCAGTGGATAAATGGGCAGAACCCCGCGCCCTGCGGTTTCCCCGGGGCCTACATTCGGGTCGGTTACCTGCCGAACTATTTCGGCACAGAGTTGCAGACTGCGTTCAATGACACGAACGCGCCACAGATGTAACTCACCAGCCCGCTGGACGCAGATGCGACGAGGGCCTGGAGATCGCGTCTCCAGGCCCTCTGGTTATCACGTGGCGCTGCAGTTTCATTTCATGGGCAGGGCAGCGCGTCACCATCGGCGATGGGTCGGACATCGAAGTGCTGGGCTGGTCCCCGCCGCCGCCTTCTCCGGCGCCCGGCCCGGAGTAGGGCGATGTTATACTGGACGGGAGCCCGCAGACAGGAATGAAGACGCTGAAACGACTCGTGAACTCGGTGCGGCGCAACCACGCCCTGGAGCACGCGACGATCGCTATCCTGCTCAGCCGGCACGGCCCGACGCGGGTGATCGGGCGGGCGGCGACGGACGGCTTCTATATCTACGGGAAGATCCCGACGGAGCGGCTGCGGGAGTTCGCGCAGGAGGCGCTGGCGCGGCTGCAGAAGGGGGAATCTCACCTGGCGGTGTCGCCGCTTTGCGGCACGAACATCGCCGTGGCGGGAGTGCTGGCCGGCTGCGCGTCCTACCTGGCGGTGGGCTCGCGCCGGAAGCCGCTGGCGGGCATCTCTAGGGCCATCATGGGCGGCATCGTGGCGGTGATCGCCGCGCAGCCGCTGGGCAGGCTGGTGCAGAAGCACTACACCACCTCGCCGGACCTGGACGGGGTGCGCATCGTCTCGGTGGAGCCGCTGGGCCGCGGCCTGGGGAACATCCACAAGGTGAGCACGGCGCCGGCTGTGTGAAGGCCGCGGGTCAGGGCCGGGCCGCCGTCGCCGGGGGCGTTGACGGGTCTGCGGGCGGCTGCTTTGGAAGACCACGAAGGCACTAAGGCACAAAGTTCGCCGGGGACGTTGACGGTCTGCGGGCGGCTGCTTTGGAAGACCACGAAGGCACTAAGGCACAGAGCTCGCCGGGGACGTTGACGGGTCTGCGGGCGGCTGCTGTAATGGAACCGGCGCCGGCATGCGCGCAAACGCGCCCCCGTAGCTCAAGGGACAGAGCGTCTGCCTTCTAAGCAGAGGGTTGCAGGTTCGAGTCCTGCCGGGGGCGCCAATCCCACTCTCGGTACATCAGAGACGAAGAAGGGCGACCAGATCCCCAAAACTCAATAGGTGCGGCCTCTGAATGCACAATCCCACGCCCTATGTAGGCGTGTCCGCAAGAAATCTCGGAAGCCGCCTGCCCCACTGCCTTCACAAGCGCCCTGAAGCCTGCGACGCACTCGGTTAGACAAGCCTTCCACACCGCTGGTTATGTATAATCAAACGCCGGTGGGCACAAGTCGGCGCGACAAAATTGCGGTTGTTCAGCCAAGTTGGCCCCCCACAGGCGGCGTCCCAGTAGGAGCGTCCGGAGGTGCTGACATGACCAGCTCGGCCCTGACACGCGCACGGTTCATAGAGCGATACGGGCGCTTCTTCGGAAGCCAACGAATGGCCACGATCCAGAACCTGGGCTACCTGCTGGTCGAGGCTTGGGGGGAAGGCCCCTACATCTTCGACGCGGAGGGCAATCGCTACCTCGATCTGTGGAACGTCGGCGGTGTCAACAGCCTCGGCCATAGGCATCCGGCCGTGGTGCGGGCCATGGAAGAGGCGACCAGGAGCCAGGACTACGGCTCCCTCTTCTTCTTCAGCGAGGCGAAGGGGCAGCTCGCGGAGGCGCTGGCCCGGACGACGCCCGGCCGGCTGGAGGCGACCTTGCCGGCCGTGACCGGGAGCGAGGCCATCGACCAGGCGATCAAGCTGGCGCGAGGTGCGACCGGCCGTACCGAGGTGCTACACGGCGATCATGGCTACCACGGGACTACGGGGTTCGCGCTTACCATGATCGGGGCTGCGGACATGCGCGAGTGGGCCGAGCCCCTGATCCCGGACTTCCGGGCCATCCGCTACGGCGATGTGGAGTCACTCCATGAGGCGATCAGCGAACGCACCGCGGCAGTGGTCCTTGAGCCGGTGCGAACGGACTACGACGGTCGGGCGCCCGCCGCGGACTACTTCCCAGAGGTCCGGCGTCTCTGCGACGAGCACGGCGCCAAGCTCATCGTCGACGAGGTGGTGACCGGGATGGGGCGCCTCGGGCATCTCTGGGGCATCGATCACTGGCGCGTGGAGCCGGACATACTGGTCACGGCCAAGGGATTCTCAGGAGGGATGTACCCGATATCTGCGGTGGTGATGCGTCCCGAGATCCTGGACTTCTGGGGCGCCAACCCCTACCGGAACATCTCCTCCTACGCCTGGTCGAATATCGGCGCGATCGTGGCGCGCACGGCGATCGAGGAGACGGAGCGGCTGCTTCCTCAAGCGAACGCGATGGGGGACCGGCTGGCGGCCGTCCTCGACGATCTCGCGGTGCGGTACCCGAACGCGTTGCTATCAGTGCGGCGGACCGGGCTCCTGTACGCGCTGGACTTCCGCGACGAGGCCGCAGGCATGCTTTTCATCCTGGGTATGTTCAAGCGCGGCGTGGTCGTGGTCGCGTCGTCGCAGAACTTGGCCGTGCCGAAGCTATATCCGCCGCTCATCCTGCAGAACGAACAGATCGCGGAGTTCGCGGAGAAGGCTGAGGACACTCTCAAGACGCTCCCCTGAACTCGGCGCCAGGCATCGCCCACGGTGAGCTGCCTCAGTAGTAGTGGGGCCGAACGGCTGCTCAAGGCCCCAGGGCGGGCTCTTTCGCTCTTCTCGCCCGTCGCACGGCCCGAGGACGATCTGCAGGTGGCAACAGGATGATGAAGGGGACCAAGGATGGACCCACCCTATAAGCGGTACGGAGGTTATCTCCTCTGGCCGCGAGACGGTCTTCGGGGATTATGCATCAGCGGTGGGGCAGCTGCCTTCCGAGCAGGGGGTCGCGAGTTCCCGGACGCGCCTGTTATGCTTGCGTTCATGAGTGCCCGGCGATCGAGATTCTGCCCCGGCAAATACCTGAGGACAACGCAGCGTTGGTGAAGGCTCGTGGCGCTCTCCTGGCGGCTGTTGCTGTCGCCGCGCTCGCGGCATGCGGCGGAAGCGAATCCGAGCCCCCCGGCGGCTTGCAGTCTAGCCCGAGCACTACAGCCTCGACCCCCGCAGCCGCACCTGAGGACTTGGCCGAAGAGGTGACGCAGCACTATTTTGACGCGCTCGACAGGCTCGGCGCGATTCTCGACCAAGACTTAGAGATGAATGGCCTGCGAGATGAGGTTGGCAGCCTCAAGGATGAGTACATAGCTGTGCTTTTGCCTTACGGGCGTCTCCGAGAAGAGATGCCCGACGCGGAGCGTGACACGTTTGACTCCACGGTCGATCGGGCGATACTCCTGTCCACGCCTCCTGCGCTAAGCAAGTTGAGCGCGACGGCGGCGAGCCTCAATGCCGCAGGTGAGACCAGCCTTGCGGAGCAGGTCGCATCGTTCAACATCATCACCCAGTATGTCTTCTTCGACCTACTGAAGGAACAAGATCCCCTTGAAGCTCAAAGGCTGGGCATCCGCTGACAGGTCAGCGTGAACGCCACCTAACGCTGAGGCAGAGATGGTTGGGAAGATTAGGGCTCCGGAACGCATAACTATGAAGCTGGGTGCGTAGTCAGTCGAACGCCCGAATTCAATCGGAACGCTAATGGCTTGCGGCCCACCGGCCAAAGCGTCAACCGAGCTGCTGTACACTAGCGCCGACTGACGCGATCCTTCAGCTTCTAGGCAGCTGCTCTAGCCTATGGCTATGCTGAGCATCTGCCTGCTGTCGCAAGCAGTCGCCGACCAGATACGAATCGCCCTGATTTCTACCTGAAAACGACCTGCTGCCTTCTAAGCAGAGGGTTGCAGGTTCGAGTCCTGCCGGGGGCGCCAGAATCCCCCTTCTTCCCTGTCCCCAATTCTGGCCTCCTCCAGATACGCAAGCGGGCCGTTCAGGCCCTTCGGGATTATCAACACATCGCAATCTCGTGGAAGCGATTTTGGAGGCGATTATGACGAGTCAGCGTTATATCCGCATTCGAGCGACGCCAGGTGCAACCCTACGCGGTGCTCCCGGAGAGCGACTACGTGGTGGTCGCGAAGTCGCGGCGCACCTTTGCCCGACCCTCGCTCAGGCGGCCACCATTCCACCGTCGACGATGAACGGGGCACCTGTGCAGAAACTCGAGTCGTCAGACGCCAGGAAGAGTGCGAGTTGCGCGACTTCCTCCGGCTTGCCGAAGTGGCCCACGGGTTCGACCGCTTCGAGCGCGGCCTGGGCCTGGGTATCCCCATGGAGGAAGCGTTCGACCATCGGGGTCTGGATGACGCCCGGGCAGATGACGTTGACTCGGATCCCTTCTTTCGCGTACTCCAGCGCCGCTGTCTTGGTCAGTTGGATAACGCCACCCTTAGCCGCGCAGTAGGCCGGAATGTTTGGGAAGCCAACTATCCCCGCAACCGACGCGTTGTTCACGATCACTCCGCCGCCCGCCCTGAGCATCGCCTCGATACCGTACTTCATGCCGAGGAAGACCCCGCGCAGGTTGATACTGATAACGCGGTCAAAGTTCTCGACCGTACACTCGGCGGTCGGCGCCTGCTCGCCTTCGATCCCAGCATTGTTGAAGAGAACGTCCAGTCGCCCGTAGGTGTCGAGTGCGGCTTGAATCATCCGTTGAACATCCTCCGGACGCGACACGTCCGCTTTCACGGCCACCGCCTTCCCGCCGGCGGTCTCGATCTCTCTGGCGGCCGCTTGGGCGCTCTCTTCGTTCCAGTCTGCGACGACGATCCGTGCGCCCTCCTGGGCGAATAGCGACGCCGTCGCGCGGCCGATCCCGGAGCCTCCACCCGTCACGATTGCCGTCTTGCCATCGAGCTTTCCCACGTTTCCTCCTTCACGATTACGACCCGAACCGTTCGTCGCGCGGCCGGTGGTTCATGGCGGCCGGCCTGGTTGCAGCGAGAGGCGCCTGTTGTCCAGGCGCTTCGTCCCCGGCCGATCATGCCGTACGAACCGGCCCCTCACAAGAACGCCATGGCTGCGATCGCGACGGAAGCCATGGCAAATTGTGGGACCCCTGGCGACGACCTTACGTGAACCTCCCGGTCGCCACGGGGCTACATCTTCCGCAGACCGTTCTCGACCGGTTCTCACCGCCCCCGTCCGCTCGACGCGCGGGCCACGTGGCTTCCCGGCCGAACCGTTTGGCCGGGTTCTAGCTGACTAACTCGTGGAGTGCGCTGCAAGGCCGCCTTCGACTATGAACGCAATTTTCAGGTCAACATGGTACTCGACGATCCGCCCGTCCCGCACGACTGCGGTACTGTGCAGCACATCGATTCCGGTGATGTGGCGGATTGTCTCCGATGCCCGCGATACCGCTTGCTGAGCGGCATCGCTCCAGCTCTTGTTCGACACGCCGACGACCTCAATGACTCGCACAACTCCGGGGGGCGCGGCATGCTCTGTTTGTAGAGTCATCTGACTCCCTCCTTCTCGAACTTAAGTCTGTCCACTAAGCCCATTGAGCGCTCGCCACGGGCCGTATGTAAGGGGTCATTGGACCCTTCCGGAACAGTCTGTACGGCCCCTTCGGTCCACCCAATAGCAAGGTCACAGTAATCACGGCCAGGCCGCCGTGCGGCGAAACCCGCAAATCGGGCCGAATGGCCCCCGGCGCCTGCCCATTGAACCGCGCCTTTCGCGAGACGGCGAGGTTCAATGAGGCTGGAAGGAACGCCCGACGAAGGAGATCGAGATGATCAACAGAATCCTGGTTGCCCTTGACGGCTCGGAGCTCGCGGAGCAGGCGTTGCCCTACGCGTCGGCGCTGGCCTCAGTTACCGGCGCGGAGCTATTCCTGGTCACCGCGATGGTCCCGCACGATCGCTGGATTGACGATGGCGTGGTGGGCCGCTGGGAGCAGGAGGAAGAGGCGGCCGCCACGCGATACCTGGACGTCATGCGCGACCGCCTGCGGGAAAAGGGAGCAGCGGTGCGCACCAAGGTGGTTTGGGGACGCGCCCCTGTCGTTATATCTGCAGTTGCCGAGGAGGAGGCGGCAGACATGATCGCGCTCACCACCCACGGCCGCTCCGGGATCGCTCGCTGGGTGATGGGCAGCGTCGCGGACAAGGTGCTACACACGTCCCCAAAGCCTCTGCTCCTCGTTCGCGCCCAGGAGGAACCGCCCACGCCGGTAGGACTCGGACGGATCCTCGTTCCCCTGGACGGCTCAGCCATGTCCGAATCTGCGCTTCCATTTGTTGAACGGCTTGCCCGCCAGTTGCGCGCCAAGCTCCTCCTCGAGCAGGTTATCCTGCCTGCCGCAGCGCTTTACGCTGGCGAGTTCATACCCTCCACCATGCCTGTCCTCGAGGAGATAGAGGCGGGCGCCAAAGAGTACCTCCGCCGGATCGCGAAGGACGCGAAGCGGGCCGGCCTGACGGCGGAGATCAGCGTTGACGTTGGTTACGCGGCGGAGACGATCCTCGAGGCGGCGAAGCTCCGCAAGGCAGACCTGATCGCCCTCAGCACCCACGGCCGAACAGGCCCGGGGCGCTGGATCATGGGCAGCGTCGCCGACGCCGTCGTCCGCCACGCAGAGCTGCCCTGCCTGGTGCTGCCAGCACGCACCGTGGCCCCTGATAGCGAGAAGGGAGACGTGACGGCTGCCGTGCCAATGGCCGGACAAGCAGTCGTGCCGCCGCCGGCGATCGTTGAGGTCCCCGTGGAGCCAGCCCGGAAATCCGGTCCGGCGCCGGTGAAGGGCCGGCACCGTCCGGAGTCAATCGGCCGGCAGTCGCGGTAGCTCAGAAGGGACGATCGACATGAAAACAAGATTCGGCATCGCGCTGGCCGTCCTCAGCGCCATCTTCACGCTCGCCGGCTGTGGCAGTGGTGACAGCGACCCGAGCCCGTCTCCGTCCGTCCAGGCGAACAAGGGGTTGTCCGTTGCACTGGCCATCCAAGCGGGGCAGCGCGCTCAGGAGCGGTCGGCCGCATCTACCAGCCAGGAGGGGGGCGGAGCGAGCGGCCAAGCAGCGTCAGGCGCGTCGACGGCCTACACCTCGAACGCCCTCGCGCCTGCCTATGCCCTCAGCAACGACGGCTTGACAGTCACCGGCTATGGCATAGCGTCCGCGCAGGCGGACAGCGCCATCCTCGAGCTCTACTTCAGCACAAGCTCCAGCTATCCGCGTACCGGCATCTCAGACAGCACCAGCCCCGGCTCCTCCGGCCAGACGACGCCGGCGACGGCCCCGATCACAGAAGCGGACCTGGAGTCCGTGATTGCAGCGCTTACCGGTCAGGGCGTTGACCGTGCCGACATCGAGTACATCGGCGGCTCGTACTACGACCCGTACTACGCCAGCGCCACGCTGCGGGTGACCGTGCGCGACGTCGGCAAGCTCGGCGACCTGCTGAAGGCCGCCTCGGACGCCGCCGCCGGTCTGACCGATGTTTACCTTCAGGGCAGCTACGTCAGCTACACGGTCTCAGACTGCGCGGCGCTGGAGGAGGCGGCCATGACCGCGGCTGCGCAGGATGCAGATGCCCGCGCGACAGCCCTGGCCAGCGCAGTTGGCGTTGCCCGCGGCGTGATCAAGGGCGCTTACAACGAGGCCTACTCGCCGTTTGGTGGGGCGGCTTGCACTGCGGGCTACGTCGGGCCGTACGCGATCGGCGGCGTCGTCTACGCGGAAGGGCAGTCGACGGACGTACGGGTCTATGCCAGCATCACAGTCACTTACGGGATCCAGTAGCGTCCTGGAGAGCTTGTCGTCTAAGGAGCTGGCTTCGAGCCAGGAGCAAAGCATGGGCAGGCAAACGACGGCAGGGGCTGGTGGATGCTCTTCGGGGGCATCGTTTTCCAATCTTCTGGAGCAGCCTGCTGATCGCTTGTGTCTGGCTTGCCAGCCGGGTTATCGGTACCAACCCTCACGATTCAGCGGTTGACATTGCCCGCCGGCGTTATTTCCAAGGACCAGTTCACTAAGGTTTGAGCGTGGGCAGGCCCTCTCGTCAGTACTTGGTCTACTGATACCACTTGCCCAGCGGCATCACCATCAGCACCAGGTCGTGCAAGCGTCCCTCATGCCAGCCGAGATTCGGACCCTCGCCGCTCCCCACGGTCGAGTTTGGCGAAGCGGGAGCATCACGTCGCCGGGAAAACCGGTCTTCAACGATTTCCGCATCGGCTACGGGCTCCGCGCCCTACGTTGAGGCGGCCTCAACTGCCTGGCGTTGCCGCGCTTCGCGCAGGAGCTGCTCCACCTCGGAATCCTGCGGCGGGGAGAACTCAATGTAGAAGTAGCCGACGGCCCAGAAGGGATCCGGCTGATGAGGGCATATGACCTCGTCCACTTCGCGGCGGAGCGCCGCGCACGCTTCCCGAGACCCGACTGGGATCGCCGCGATTAGCTTCAGGGGCTGCGCCTTGCGTACCGAACGCAAGGCCGCCCGCATCGTCGCTCCGGTTGCGAGGCCATCATCCACGACAATCACGACGCGGTCCTTCAGATGTGGCGGCGGCGCTCCGCCGCGAAACTTCTCCTCGCGGCGCCGCGCCTCGTCCATCTGTTCCGCGGTCACGCGCCGCAGATACACCTCAGAAACCCGCAGATCGCGGATGACATCCTCGTTCAGGAAGCGGCCCCCGTTTGCAGAGACAGCGCCGATTGCGAGTTCCGGCGAGATCGGCGAGCCAAGCTTTCGGGCAACTATAACGTCCAACTGGGCGCCGAGGCCCCGGGCCACTTCGGCCGCGACAGGAACACCCCCTCTGGGGATGCCGAGAACCACGGTGTCCTTACCCTTGTATTGGGCGAGACACTCAGCGAGCAGGCGCCCCGCTTCAATACGATCCCTGAAGAGCCCTCGCTCAAGCGTCATCCTGTCAGCCACTTGGCACCTCCTTGCCGAGCTCGGCAGTGGCCAGCCTCGGCCTGCGCGCACGCCGCCCGGACTGTAACGGTTCCACCCGCAATACCCAGGTATCCATCGCGTAGCCATCGAACGCCCGCACGATCTCGCGGGCGCCTGCCTCATCTGCGGCGTCTCCCGTCGCGACTCCGCCATGCCGCCCGGTGCGGCGGTCTCTGGGGATGACTACGGCGGTGACTTCGCCCGCTTGGCACAGCAGTTCGCGCAACTGCCGTGCCGTGACGTTTGGCGGGACGTTGGCGACGGTTCGTCGGCCGCGAAGCCACAGTCCTCGCACAGCCAGTAGGGTCCCCACATATCCGAGCTCTGACGCAGAGTCGTCCAGCACTTCGGGCAGACGGCCTCGCGGTCTGCGGGCGCGGCCACGCGCTCTTGTATCTGTATCGTCTCGCTCTGACTAACCACTAAGGCCCTCCGGTTAGCACGCTACTCCGCAACGTGTATCTCGGTTTAGGGCCGAACGGACTGGAAGTGACGGTGCTAATGCCCCTATAAGCCGAGATGGATCAACGCGCTATTGTCGGAGGCGCCTAGAGCGAATGGAGGTCGTCATGTACGGGAACGTTCTGGTCACCCTCGATGGCTCGGCAGCTTCCGAGCGGATCTTACAGGAGGTCAGTCGCCTTGACGGCGATCGCCTGCTGAAGGTCACGCTGCTCCGGGTTGCGGATGAGCCTGGGGCAGTTGCGGAGACACCACACCCGCTGGTTGCGGGCGGTGCCGTTGTTCCGGGTGGAACGGTCAGCGTCCCGCCCCCGCGTACGATTGAGGACCGCGGCCGTGCCTTCGAGCGCGTGCGTCATGAACTGACCGCTTACTTGGAGGCCAAGGTAGGCGAACTGAAGGGCCTTGCCGGCGAGATCGAAACTGACGTTCGCTTCGGTGATCCTGTCGAGGAGATCGTCGCCGAGGCCAAGGAGAAGCAAGTAGACCTGATAATGATGGCCACGCACGGGCGTGCTGCGCTCTCGCAGGTCATCTTCGGTAATGTCGCCGCTGGGGTGATCCGCAGCGGCATCGCGCCGGTCTTGCTCGTGCGGCCCGAGCGGCTGCGGGAGAGGGACGACGCATGAAGACGATGCTGGTGCCACTGGACGGATCACAAGCCTCTGAGGCAGTTTTGCCGGCGGCCATTGCGATCGCCAAGGCAAGCGACTACGCGATCACCCTCTTGTCCGTTTGGGAGATCCCCGAGGGGTTGCCCGAGTTCGCCGGGTTCGGGGAGGAGACGCTCCGCGTGCAGGGGGTCGAGTACCTTCGGAAGTACCTCCGAAGCGTGGCGGCGCACGTCGAAGACGCCGGCGTCGTCTGTGAAATCGATGCGGCCTCCGGACACCCGGCCGTGGAGGTCCTTGGTGCGATTGGCGAACTGAAGACCGACATGGTCGCGCTTTCGACGCATGGGCGCCGTGCGCAGGCAGGGCGCCGCGGTAGCACGGCTGACAAGATACTGCGGGCCTCTTCGGTGCCAGTCCTCGCCGTCGGCCCTTCGGCCGGGCTGAGCGGAGCGGGCGTTGCCATAAGGCGCGTACTGGTACCGCTCGACGGCGGTGCCGCATCGGAGAGTGCCCTCGCGCTCGCCCTCGGGCTGGCTGCGGATCAACGTGCGGAGGTCGCGCTTTTGACCGTGGTGCCCCATCTCTTTGAGCACTACGGCCCGGGTGTCCCGGAGAACTACCTTCCCGAGATCGACCAGCGACGGCGCCAGGAAGCGGAACTGCGCCTGCGCACGCTGCAGCTGCAACACCCGCAGGTAATCACCGAGACGCACGTGCTGCCGGGCCTTCCGCAAGTAGAGATACCTGCCTTCCTCGAGCGCTCTCCCTACGATCTCGTTGTTATGGCGTCGCGGAGCCGGTTCGCGCGGGACCTCTGGACTGTCGGTGGCGTCGCCGACGTGATGATCGAGGGTCCGACGCCGGTGCTCATCGTGCCACCGGCAGGCGAGTAGGGCTGGCGCTCTTTGGCCCGCGACGGTCGCTCTGCCTGGGGCCGTGCGTTGAGGAGCAAGATGAACCGGTTCTCGCTGGTGCTCGCGGCGCTGGTTGTCTGCTAAGCGGTTGTGGCGACCTTGTACCTGAGCACGGCCCCTAGGCCGCCCCGGGACATAAGCCAGTCTCGCGCGCGCCCGCTGACCACCTCCACACCGCCGCCGCGCAGGAGCATTCGTTCCGTGGCGTACTCGACGATGTCCGGTACCGGTTCCGCTGTGGAACCGCAGGCGGGGCAGCAGTCGAACGCCTCGCTGGCGAAGTAGTGGCAGCCTGGGCAAACGGCACCCTCTTTCACCACTCCGTCGGCCACCACGAGTGTCTGCACCCGATCCTCTGTGACAGCCTTAATCGTGTCCTCGAAACCAACGACGGCCTTCGCGCCGGCGCCAGCCTCCTCGATGATTTGCTCTACAAGCCGCTCTTCGGATATCCTCTCGGCGTCCGCGGCCAGAACGGTAGCACGCTCCAGGATCTGGCTATCGCTCTCTTGTTTGAAGTCGGCCGGGAGGCGGCCGGCAAGCCGCCGCACGAGCCCCTTGTGCAGGTGCGCCTGGAGCTCGTCCAGCGCCGCCTCGGCCCCGGCGACGACGAGTCTGTTGAATGGCTTATCTTCGTAGAGCTTGTCAAGTTCCCGGGCCACCTTCTTCAGGTGCTGCGCCTCATGAAACTCGATGTGGCGCTGGAAGCGCGCCTGCGCCCAGCCGCCCTGGTCATGGCGGCCCGGCACATCGCTTGAGACGCTCGCGCCGCGCTCCCACTCCCTTCGCTCACCAGTGTAAATCCGGGCCGATTCACCATCGAGAAGCAGTACGGCCAGCCGTGGGTAGTCCTCGAGGACCTGCGCCAAGACTGCCGTCTGCGGGGTGGTGCCTGCTGACACCCAGGTCATTACCGTGACTCCCAGCTCGAATGTTTCCCAGATATTAGCCGGCTGCGAAGAGAAAATGGCGAGGCCGCGGCCGTGCGGCTCCCAGGCCTTCAAGTAGGCAAGCACCTTCTCCTTCTCACGCTCGAGGATGGCCCTTGCGTGTTCGTCGGCGTCTCGCTGAAAGCGTTTGAGGGCCCCTTTGAACTTCGCCACCGGCTGATTCAAGTCGTACCCCAGCACGGGATCGATCTTGATGTAGACGCTGAAAATGCCGTCGTCACTGTGAAGAGCCGCGAGGCGTTTGAGGTTACCGCCGGTCAGTTCCATGGCTCGAAGATAGGCAGCTCCCAGGGGCGTGATGACGTGCCATTTGGCCTCTTGTTGGCGACCGAACGGCACAGGGGCGCGAGGAGCGGTCGTCTTCCTCCGAACAGATTGAAGGCGAGTACGTCCAACACTCCCGTCTAAAGCAGGCCTTTCGGCCCTGAGCCGTCGTGGTACGCCGAGCTAGTCTTAGATGAGCGGCGGTGTGGCCTCCACGCCATTCTCCGTTCTGCACTTCGCCCAGGAGGAGGAAGCGTACATGTCGCTCGTCGATAGCGAGCCGAGCGCAGGAAGAACAGAGCCCGTCCAGGCGGGTTGAAGGCTGGGATGGCGCGGAGATCCAGCAGTCCGCCTGCCGCCCCGCGGGGTCCAGAGCCGGATTTCGTTTCGGCCTTGCCGCCGGACCAGGTTTACCCGGCTCTTGGCAGCTCACCTGCGGGACTGGATGACAACGAAGCCCTGGTTCGCGCACGGGCGTATGGCCCCAACCGGATCGAGGAGCTGCCGGGCCCGTCCCTTGGTGGTCAGCTATTGGCGCAATTCTTGCAGCTCTTCGCGCTCCTCCTCTGGGCGGGCAGCCTCCTGGCGTTCCTCATTGGTGAGGCCTTCCTTGGCGGCGCGATCATAGCCGTCGTCATCATCAACGGCGCTTTTGGCGTTTGGCAGGAGCGCCGGGCGGAGCACGCTGTCGCCGCGCTCAAACGCTTGCTGCCGGAGACGGTCAGGGTGCTGCGTCAGGGCCGAGAGGTCGTCGTTCCCGCCGACGCGCTCGTCCCTGGTGACGTCATCCTATTGAATGAGGGTGACCGGATATCGGCCGATGCGCGGCTCGTGTTTGCGGAGGACCTGCGTGTGGATGAGTCAAACCTGACCGGCGAGGCGCACCCCGTGCACAAAGTCGCGGATCCGGAACAGCCAAACAGCAGGCCGCTGCTGCAGTGCCGTAACCTGGCCTTTGCCGGCAGTAGCGTGATCAGCGGGTCTGCTACGGCTATCGTCCTGCGCACCGGCATGACAAGCGAGTTCGGGAAGATCGCCGGACTCACGCAGATGCAGCGGGAGGGCCCGAGCCCTCTCCAAGTGGAAGTGGGACGAGTTGCCCGGCGTGTGGCGGCTCTTTCTGTGGGAATGGGTGGCCTGTTTTTCGGGCTCGGCTACGGACTGGCCGGCCTTCCCCTTCGCGACGGCGCGGTCTTCGCCATTGGCATCGTCTTGGCCAACGTCCCGGAGGGCCTCCTGCCAACGATGACCCTGTCACTGGCCATGGGCGTCCAGCGGATGGCGGCGCGGCGGGCCATCGTCAAGCGCCTCTCAGCGGTCGAGACCCTCGGTTCCTGCACCGTCATATGCACGGACAAGACCGGCACGATCACGGAGAACCGCATGACCGTGCGCGAGCTGTGGGTGGGCGGGAATACGGTCACCCTCAGCGGCGCCGGTTATGAACCGCGAGGCGAAGTGCTCCTGGACGGCCGGCCCGTCAGCGGACGGGAACTCGATTCCGTCATTCCCCTCCTTCGCATCGGCTCGCTCTGCAACGCAGCTCGGCTGGAGGCACCCGGGGTGGGAGGCGACGACTGGCGGGCGCTAGGCGATCCGACGGAAGCGGCCCTGCTGGTCGCGGCGGCTAAGGCCGGCGTTGACCGCGACACTGAGCTTAGTTGCCGCCCGCTCGTGCGCAAGCTGGCATTCGACCCACGGCGCAAACGCATGTCGACGATCCACCGACAGGAGCTATCGGACTATCCGTTGGTCGCCTACGTGAAGGGCGCACCGCGGGAGCTCCTGGCACACTGCTCACGCATTCTAATTCGGGGACGCGAGTGCGACATCACTGAGAAGCTCGCAACTGAGGTCATGGCTGGCAACGACCACATGGCGAGATCCGGCCTCCGCGTGCTTGCCATGGCCTACCGTGGCCTGGCTGACGATCTCGAACAGCGGCTTGCCTCCTTGGACCCCGGTGAGGTCGAGCGGGACATGGTCTTCGTCGGCCTGGCAGGGATGGAGGACCCGCCGCGTGACGAGGTACCTGATGCAGTCGAGAAATGTCACGCCGCTGGTATCCGCGTGGTCATGGTCACCGGCGACTACAGCCTCACCGCCGAATCGATAGCACGAGAAGCGCGGATCATCGGCGATGGCCCGGTGACGGTTATCGAGAGCCGGGAGCTGGCAGAAATGTCCGAGGAGGAACTGACGACCGTCCTCACGAGAGGGCAGCTCATCTTCGCGCGGGCGACACCCGAGGACAAACTGCGGATCGTTGCTGGGTTTCAAGCAATGGGTGAGGTCGTGGCTGTGACTGGCGATGGCGTCAACGACGCGCCCGCCCTCAAGAAGGCGGATATCGGCGTGGCAATGGGAATGTCAGGAACCGATGTTGCTCGCGAAGCCGCGGACATGATCCTTGTCGACGACAACTTCGCGACGATCGTCGCAGCGATCGAGGAGGGCCGTGGCATCTTCGACAACATGCGTAAGTTCATCGTCTACGTCTTCGCGCACCTCTCGCCGGAGGCAGTTCCGTTCATCTTCTTCGCACTCTTTCGCATCCCTCTGCCGATCACGGCGATGCAGATCCTGGCGATCGACCTTGGCACCGAGACCCTCCCGGCTCTCGCCCTCGGTACGGAGAGACCGGAACCGGACGTGATGCGCCGACCCCCGCGGCGGCGCAGCGAGCGCCTGCTCGACGTGGCCTCGCTGGTGCGCGGCTACGCTTTCCTTGGTTTAATAACAGCAGCGGTCGTCCTCGGGAGCTACTTTCTGCTCCTCAGATCCAGCGGCTGGAGCTGGGGGCAGTCGGAGGCGCCCTCCGGTCTTGTCGGCGACCGCGCCACGACGGTGGTGTTCCTCGGCATCGTTGTCATGCAGATCGGGGTAGCTTTCGCCTGCCGCGGCGAGCGTGTCTCAGCCTTCACGACTGGTCTGTTCACGAACCGTTTTCTTCTGTTCGCCATTGCCGCCGAACTGCTATTCGCCGCGGCAGTCATCTACGTGCCGTTCCTCCAGCCGGTGTTCGGCACAGCCTCTTTGCCCTGGCACTGGTGGCTCTTGCCAGCCGCCTTTGTCCCGGTGGTATTCCTGGCGGACGAGGTCAGGAAGCTGTACCTGCGCCGGCGCATCAGCCGTCCGCTGCCATCTTCCTGATCACGAACGGGCCGGATGGCCCCCTTCTGCAGCGCCATTCGCTACCAGTCAGCCCGCGTCTCCGTACGGTAAGCTGGGGCCGAAGGAAAAGGGAGAGGCCCCATGAACACTGAAGGCGGCGGCACAGGAAGGAGCGCAGCTATGGACTGCAATGCCCGGATTAAGCAACTGTTAAAAAGCAATGGAGTGCGGTACGAGGCGCAGACTCATACAGTCGCCTATACCGCCCAGCGCGTCGCCGAAAGCGAGCACATTTCGGGATGGAATCTCGCGAAGGTCGTCATCGGCATCACGGACACGCGCATGATCATGTTCGTTGTGCCAACGCCGCTCCACCTCAACCTTACGAAGGCTGCGCGCGCGGCGGGGGTGGACGAGGTGTCACTGGCCAGTGAGGCTGAGTTCGAGTCCGTGTTTCCGGACTGCGAAGCCGGCGCGATGCCTCCTTTCGGTGGCCTCTACGGGCTGCCGACCTTCGTCGACTCCGGGCTTGCGCAGCAGGATGGACTCGTCTTTCAGGCGGGGAGCCACACAGAGACGATCAAGGTCAGGACAGCCGACTACCTGCGGCTGAGCGGGGCAGTTGTCGCAGACCTCGTTGCTAGTCCGGGACCGGAGCAGCACCGCAGCGGCCTTCTGACCGAATCGCCTCGGCGTTGAGCGCCAGAACCATCGACGACTGCCCCGGTGGTCGATGCGATGCCTCGAGAAGTCCCGGTTGGCATTGGCTCGATCGAGCGTTTCTTGCCTCTCGTCGGGCCGGAACAGATGGCGGTGGCAGACCCGGCCGCCGTTGCTGGCCGCATCGGCGATTTCCTGGCAGCAGCCCAGGTCCCGTTCGCCCTTCTAGATAGCGTCACACAAGGTCGCGCCGTTATGTAGGGCCGTTTGTACTGTCTTCACAAGTCTTTTCTCGGGGCTATTCCCGACCAATCGGCACAAGTATTGTCCCCGTAAAGGGCGCACAGTGGGGGTGAAGGGAGGAGGGATCAGATGCCCCGCTCTGGCTTGTGTCCAATCATGGAACGCCCGGTGCGTAGGCTGCAGGTTCGTCGCCGTCCTAGCCGGCCGGTATTTACCCATTCTTAACCTTCCGCCTCCCGAAATTCACGTTGCTGTTACTCGTACCTGACATAATGAATCTCGTAACGCCCACGGGACTTGCGTTTTTAGGAGTTTAGCCTTACGGTAAATTGACCGGCTAACTGAAGCGGACAGACGGGGGAGGGATTGGGGCGCGCTTGCCGAGTCCTGCGCTCCCATCCTGTGGCCCTTACCAACAGGCGCCGGACCAATTACACCAGGGAGGACGGACCAAGAAATGTGGAAGCGGCTTGGGAAGGGACTCAAACTCTTCGTTAGGTTACCGAGAGACCGAAGGGGCCGGGCGCGACTGCTCGTCGCGGCGGCCCTGGTATTGATTGTCAGCCTGGTTGCGCTGCCCGGCGGCGGGACTGCGCCCGCAGGCGCTGCTACGCCAGAGATCACCATCGATTTTCTCAAAGGCGAAGCATCACTGGGCGTACCACCATGGAACGGCAGCGGGAACTTCATCACGGGCAATCTGGGAGCTTACCCAGAGGGCAGTATTGTTAACTACCGTATCGACGTCACGGTTACCACTGCGCCCGCATCAGGCACGGTAGTAATCGAGTATGGCAACGTTGGCCCTTGCCGGGTCTGGGTGAACCAGCTGCCTACAGGCGTATCGGCCACAGGAGGCGGCTCAGCGAGTGCAGGGTCGCTCAGCTCTTCGGGAAACGATACATCAGCTATCCTCACCGTGTCGTTCCCTTCTAACGGCTCCTATTTCATCTTCTTCACGTTGAAGCTCACAGATGATGCCGGCGACTGCGCGACCGGCTCAACGCAGCACATCTCGATAGGCGCCACGACCGGCGATGTGAAGAGCGCAGGGAACAAGACAGTACCATTTCCTGCCGACGACATCATCCGGCTACCGGACATCACAGTCATCAAGAATATCGACCGCGACGGCAACGGCAGCTTCGAGAGCACGGCCGCTGCCGGCGAGTACTGCTTCAGGCTCGATGGCGGGACATGCGTGGCGACCAACGGCTCGGGGCAGGTCGTGTTCACGAACGTGACCCCGGACGGCGCCCACACCATCACGGAGACCCAACTGGACTTCACTCAGGGGACGTACGCGTTTGTCTCCGGATCTGGCACCAGCTGCACCTTCAGCGGCAGCACAGCCACGGCCACCGTCGCTGCGGGCTCGACGGCAACAAACGCCACCTGCACCTTCAACAACAGGCTGGACACGGGCACGATCACCATCATCAAGGACGCCGTGCCTAACGACGCGCAGGACTTCTCCTTCTCCTCCACCTGCTTCGCCGCCTTCTCATTGGACGACGACACCGACATCACGCTCTCCAACACCAAGACCGCCTCGCACGCCCCCGGCAGTTGCACGGTCATTGAGGACACCCCGGCCGCCGGCTGGAACCTCACCAACCTCGTCTGCACAGACCCCACGAGTAACTCCACCGTCAACATCGGCACGCGCACAGCCACGATCGCGCTGGCGGCGGGCGAGTCCGTCTCCTGCACCTTCACGAACACCAGGGACGGCACGATCACGATCATCAAGGACGCCGTGCCGAACGACGGGCAGGACTTCTCCTTCTCCGGCACCTGCTTCACCGCCTTCTCATTGGACGACGACACTGACGGCACGCTCTCCAACACCAAGAGCGCGGGTCACGCGCCGGCCACCTGCACGGTCATCGAGGACGCCCCGGCCGCCGGCTGGGCGCTCACCAACCTCGTCTGCACAGACCCCACGAGTAACTCCACCGTCAACATCGGCACGCGCACGGCCACCATCGCGCTGGCAGCGGGCGAGTCCGTCTCCTGCACCTTCACGAACACCAGGGACGGCACGATCACGATCATCAAGGACGCCGTGCCGAAC
>JAUSFE010000003.1 GCA_030649945.1 Dehalococcoidia bacterium
GACAAGGCGAGTGGAAGGAGTAAGCCCAATGGGAAGCATTGAGAAGTCAATCGAGGTTGATGTGCCCGTGACCACGGTGTACAACCAGTGGACGCAGTTCGAGGAGTTTCCGCGTTTCATGGAGGGAGTCCAGGAAGTGCGGCAGCTGGACGATTCGCGCCTGTACTGGAAGGCCGATGTCGGTGGCCGGGACAAGGAATGGCACGCCCGCATCATCGAGCAGGTCCCCGACCAGCGAATCGCCTGGCAGAGTGAGCAGGGCGCTCAGAACGGCGGACAGGTGACGTTCGAGCCGGTCGACGGCTCGAGGACCCGTATCACCCTGAACATGCAGTACGAGCCGGACGACTTTGTCGAGTCGGCGGGTAACGTGCTGGGGTTTGTATCCCGGCGCGTACAGAGCGACCTGGAGCGCTTCAAGGAGTTCATCGAGACGCGCGGCCACGAGACCGGGGCCTGGCGCGGCAGCATCAGGGCCGGTTAGCCGATCGGAGGAAGACCTTGCCGGGGAAGAGAGGTTCTCAGCAGCACACTGCGAAGGCCGACAGGATGGCCGAGCGCATCGAGGAGAGCGCGAAGGAGGAGGGGCGCTACAAGGGCCGCGAACGAGAGGTGGCCTGGGCGACCGTCCACAAGGAGATGCCGAAGTCCGAAGCGCATCGCAGCGCGCGCTCAGGGAGCAGAAAGCGCAAGTCCTGATAGGGGCGCCCGAATACTGAGGAACACACCAATGCGACGCGCTGGCTCATGTCACGGAGGCCATCAAGGGTCGCGGCTTAGACGCCGGTGACAGCTTTGGACGCCGGCAAGCGCGAGGTGTAGCGGGACCCTTCAGGTTCACACGCACCGCACGGTTGACAGCGAAGGGCGGGGCTAGTCTGACGGCGCGGCGTCTCCCGTCGGCCTGACGATCCAGAGGCCGCTGAAGATATCGCTTACAAAGACGACGCCGTCCTCACGGATGGCGACGCCCCAGACCAACGCCGGCTCCACGAACGGGTCGCCAGGCTCTCCCGGCGGAGGGAGTATCGTATGACCCGGCGGCACGAACTGCCCCACCATCACGGGGTCGCCGGGCGTGCTGCCGTCCAGCGGCGATAGGTCGAGCGCGACGACGCCGTTCGAATACCAAGCGGAGTATGCCCGGTCTCCTGCCACCTCCGTATTGTGGACGGACCAGGCACCCGGCGGAGACTCGAACCCCGCGCGGACGTTCGGCACCGCGTCGAACTTCGCGACCTGCTGGTCGCTCTGCGCGTCGAACACGCGCAAGAAACCCCATGTCGGTTCCTGCGCCTCCAGGGTCGCGGAACCGGCGGCGACCATGCCCTGCGCAGTGGTGTGCTCCGTGTATAGCGCGGGTATCGCGCCAACGTGGAAAGCGAATGCGAACGGGGAATCCCCGGCCGCCGATATGAAATCGAACACCACGGCCGCTGCCCCCGCCGCCTCGGCGGCCGCGGCCTGCTCGGACGGGAAGGGAGAGCACGGCGGCGGCTCGACGAACCAGCGGTCGAGATCGAAGCGGACAACGGCGATCTTCCCGGCGGTGTCCGCCGGGTAGTCTTCGATGAAACACCCATCGTTGGCCGCCTGTACCACGTCCGCTGTCAGGGCATGCCCGGGCAGTGAGAAGAGCGAGGTGATGCTCGCCTCCAGGCCCGCGCCGGCCGTCGGTCCCGGGTCATACAGGATGCGCGCCGGCGATAGCGGATCGAAGTCCTCGTCGTTCTGCAACAACAGCAGACCGTTGGCCGACTCGTACTCCGCGACCGAGTGCGCCTCCCCCTCGGCTCCGGCCGGGTACCGGGTCCGGCCGATGAGCGTGGGGTCGGTGACGTCGCTTATGTCCAGGGTCAGCACGCCGAGGTCCCAGTAGGAGACGTATGCCTTCGTTCCGTCCGCACTGGACCGCGCGCCATGCGCCAGGATGGCTGGGTCCGAGCCCATGCCGGAGAACGGGCCTGTCGAGAGGCCGGCGGCGTGGGCGCCGAACTCGCCCACCTGAACCGGACGGCGCGGGTCTGTGACGTCGACGATGCGCAGCTCGCCGCCGAGCGGGAAGTTGAACCACTCGCTGAAGGGGACCGCCAGCAGAGCGTAGACATTGTCGCCGCGCTGGAACAGGTCCAGCTCGTGGACGTTGCCGACGCCGTGGCTGGTGCCGAAGGTGCTCAGGCGGCGCGGATGATAGGGGTCCGTCACGTCCCAGAACTGCACGCCGACCTCGACCGGGGCACGGGAGCGCCCGGAGAAGCAGCGGCCACTCTGCATGCCCGTGGCCAAGAGGTCACCCCTGAACCACTCCGTCTCGACGTGGCGGACAACGACATCCTCTGCGTTCTCGCCCTTCACCGACGCGACGGTGCCGATCACCCGCGGCACCTCCAGGTCCGAGACGTCGATGATCTTCACACCCCGGCCGCAGTCGATGCTGCCGACGTAGGCGAAGTTGCCGTGAACCCAGACGTCGCCGTTGCTGAAGGAGCCCGGCACGCTGCCGAGGCTGTTGTGACCGAGGACTTCGAAGTTGTCGGCGACGAGCGGCGTGGCATCACCGGGCGGCGCCTGGTTGCGAAGACCCCAGGCAGGGGCGCGGAGGTTCAAGTGGTCCAGGGCGCGCAGGATCGCCGCGTCGCGGTGTGGGTTCGGCGGGCCCGCGCCGGCATCGCGGACGGCGAGGAGGCCCGCGGCGAGGACGAGGGCGATGAGGACGGTGGGCGCGGTGAGCCGCAGCAGGGGAATCAAGCGGGACACTGGCATGACGAGGGCTCCATTTCTACGGGGCGGCTGGCAGGGGCTCAGGTGCCGGAGCATAGCCCGGTTCCGAACAACTTGTCAACTTATCGAAGCTGTACTTCGAGCCTAGAAATCCCCGTGGTGCTGTCAGCGTTGCTGTCAAACACTCCTCGAACCGTCTGGGAAAGTGAACAACCGTGCGGGATTAGATACAGAATAGTGGAGGGCCCGGTGGGATTCGAACCCACGACTCCCGGATTAAAAGTCCGGAGCTCTACCGCTGAGCTACGGGCCCCCGCGTCTCAAATCCTACCGGCTTTGGCTCAGCCTTACAATCTTGCCCCGGCGATAGTGGTTGCACGCGGGAGCGTTCCGGCCGGGCGGAGGGACCGGCCGGCGCGAGCGAGGGGCTGCGCAACCGCGCGGGAGACGGCGCCCGGTAGGACGGGAGGGGCAGGGGCCGGTGGGGGAACCTATGCCGCCGGCCGCGCGCTAGGTACGGCCCGGGAGGGAGGCGGCAGCCCGCGAAGGCGAGGACTCCCGGAGCTTGCGCAGCCCCTTCAGCAGAATGGAGGCCACGCTTTCGCTCTTGACGCCGAGGATGGCCACGATCTCCTGCCGGCTCAGCTGTGCGTCGAAGACCAGCGCGATCACGTCGCGCTCGCGTGGGCTCAGGCCGTCCGGCGGGCGCCGCCTGTGGGCGCTGACGGCGCGGCAGAGGTCGCGCGCAAAGCCGAACAGGACGGCGGAGAAGTCGTCGCTGGAGAGATAGGGAGAGCGGGCGAAGACGCGGGTGAAGGCCTCGAGGACGACTTCGGTCGCCGTCGCTTCGTCACCGGTAAGCGAGCCGGCGTAGGCGAAGACGCGGGGGAAGTACGTGCCGAAGCGCTCGCGCCTGAGGTCGCGGAGCGCTGTGTCGTCAGGAGCCTTGACCGCGTGCAATCCCATCTGTGTCTCCCCCTCGTCTGTGACCACGTTAGCATGGGACGAGGGCGGCTGTGACGGCCCGCGGGTGGAGGACGGGTTCAGGTGCGGTTCAGAGCGGGTTAAGCGCGGTCAGGGGCAGATGCCGGGCGCCGCGCGCGCGCAGGCGAACGGCGCCGGGGGTGCGAAGGGCGTGAGGCCCGCGAGCCGAGGTCGGGGCGTCTACTCGGACTCGATAAGGTTCGCGAGGGGGTCGTCCTCGCGGGCGAGGGAGCGGCGCTCCAGGAGGTAGCCGAAGCCACGTACGCAGAGGATGTAGGGGTTATCGCTGCGCGAGTCGTTGAGCTTGCGACGCAGGTTGGCGATGTGTACCTTCACCAGGTTCTGGGCGTCGCGCTCGCTGTAATCGTGCTGGTGAACGGCGGAGAGCAGGGCGCGCGGGTCAACGACGCGGCCGGCCTGCTGGGCCAGCACGGCGAGCAGGCGGAACTCGGTGGGCGTCAGGGGGACTGTTGCGCCGTTCATGGCCACCTGGTACTTCTCGAAGTCCAGCACCAGGTCCCGGATGACGATCTTGTCGCCGTTGCGCGAGGAGGGTTGGGCGCGGCGGACGAGGGCGCGCACGCGGGCCGCGAAGACCTGGCGGTCGGCGCGGGCGACGACAGCATCATCGGCGCCGGCGTCCAGGGCGGCGATGAGGTCGCCCTCCGCCGCGATCACCACCATCAGGGGCACGTCCTGCAGGCCGCGGATGACGCGGCAGGCGCGGACGGCGAAGGGCGCGTTGCGCTGGGCGATGACGAGGAGGGAGCCTGACTGTTCGCGAGACATCTCGAACAGCTCGTGCAGCTCCGTGCAGGCGCCGACTTCGAAGCCCAGGTCCTCGAGAGCGCCGGCGAACCCCGCCGGCCACACGTCGGGGTGGACGAGGACGTACGCACGCTTGGTGCCGACGATGTTGGCGGGCCTTGTCGTCTCTGCCGAAAGTTTCATGTCACTCCGCGTGGGCTCACATGTTGATAAGTTGCGCCTGAAAAGAGGACGGCGCAAGACAGCCAGTCGTTACAACGCCACTGCGGCCAATTGGCGCAGGAGGAGGCGGTGCAGCGCGCGGGAAGTCGCGGGCAGCGCGGCGGGAGTAGGGGCAGGTTTGAAACCTGCCCCTACCGGGCGTGCGGCGTGGTACGGGTGGCCGCGGGCGATTGACAGGCCGCGCGGCGGCTGCTAGGTTGCAGCCACCATGCCCAGACGGCTGAGCGGCAAAGAATGGGAGCGGCTGGCGCGCGGACGCCACGTCTGCGTGCTGGCGACGATGGGCGCGGACGGCCGGCCGGTGCTCACGCCCATCTGGTACCTGTACCGCGACGGGCGGCTGTACATGCGCACCGCGAAGAACAGCGTGAAGACGCGGAACATTGAGCGCGACCCGCGCGTCAGCGTCTGCATCCAGGATGAGCGGCCGCCGTACCGCAGCGCCACCGTCTACGGACAGGCCGCGATCACGCCGGAGGAGGAGGGGCTGGGCGCGCAGATCGCGCGGCGCTACCTGGGGGCGGTGGCGGGCGCCGCCTACGCGCGGGCCGGCCGGGAGGCGGTGGAGCGGGGCGAAGAGGTGACGATTGCCGTTACGCCGGTGCGGGTGCTGACGCAGGACTTCTCGGCAGATACGCCGTGGTACGGGCGTCTCTGGCTGCTGGCGAAGCGGCTGCTGCCGCCGTGGCTGTGACGCCGCGCGCCGCCCGGCACAGCCGCAGCAGCGCGTAGTCAAAGCGCTCGCCCAGGTGCTCGTAGACGCCCGTCAGGTTCTGCGTGCCCAGCCCGGCGAAGGCGCGCTCGATCTCCTGCCGCTGGCCGGCGCCAAGGAGGCGGGAGACGTCCACGCGCTCGCCGGCCTCGGCAGCGGCGACGAGATGCCCGAGGATGGTGCTGCGGGCGAGGCAGCGGGCGCCGGCGATGTTCTCCATCGCCTCGCCGGCCTGGAAGCGCTGCACGGTATCGCGCTGGCTGTCGTTCAAGGACGGCCGGACGGCGGGCTCCGGCGGGAACGTGCGCCGGGGGTTGGCGCGGAGGTGAGCCGCGATCTCGCCCAGGAAGAGGGCGGCGAACTCCTGCCGCTTCTTCTCGCCCACTCCGCTGATGCGCAGGAATTCGCTCTCGCTCCCCGGGTAGTCGCGCGACATCTGGCGGAGGGCGACGTCCGAGAAGATGACGAAGGCGGGGACGCCGCGCCCGTCCGCCAGGCGCTTGCGCAAGGCGCGCAGGCGATCGAAGAGCGCTTCGTCGCAGTCCACGAGCGCCTGCGGCGCGCGGGCGGATGATACCGGCGCGGGGACGGTGAGGGTCACGGAGGGGCCGCCGGCGAGGACGGCGCGGCCTTCGCCGGTGGGCTCCAGCACGTTGAACCGTTCCGGATCCCGGCGCAGGAGGCCCCGCTGGACAAGCTCCCGGCCGATCTCCACCCACTCCGCGCGGCTGCGATCGTTGCCGGAGGCATAAGCCGCCAGGCCATCGTGGCCCCAGCGGCGCACCTTCTCGGTGTTGCCGCCGGCGAGGACGTCTGCAACGTGGGCGACGCCGACGCTGAACCCGCTCTTCTCGCGGACCTGACGGAGGGCCTGGAGGAACTTGCGGGCGAGAGCAGTGCCGTCGAACGTGCTGCGGGGCGAGAGGCAGTTGTCGCAGTTGGCGCAGTTTTCGGGCTCGTAAGCCTCGCCGAAGTAGCTCAGGAGCGGCCGGCGCCGGCACTCGCCGCTCTCGGCGAAGCGCACCATCTGCTCAAGCTGCTCGCGGGCGATCTCGCGCTCGCGCGGGTCCTCCGTTTCGTCGATGAAGCGCTCGTACTTGACGGGGTCGGCGCGGCTGAAGAAGAGGAGGCACTCGGAAGGGAGGCCGTCGCGGCCGGCGCGGCCCGTCTCCTGGTAGTAGTTCTCGATGCTCTTTGGCAGGTCATAGTGGATGACGAAGCGGACGTTGGGCTTGTCGATGCCCATGCCGAAGGCGATGGTGGCGCAGATGACGGGCACCTCATCGCGCGAGAAGAGGTCCTGGTGGCGGGAGCGCTCCTCGGCCGGCAGTCCGGCGTGGTAGGGGCGGGCCTGAACGCCGTCGCGCCCCAGCCGCTCCGCCACGTATTCCGCCGCGCGCCGGCTCTGGCAGTAGACGATGCCGCTCTCGGAAGGACGCTCGCGCAGGAACGCCAGGAGCTGCCCGTAGGGGTTGCTCTTGGGCGCCACGCGGTAGGTGAGGTTGGTGCGGTTGAAGCTGCCGACGTGGACGGCGGGATCCCGGAGCTGCAGGTACTGGATGATGTCGGCGCGGACGCGCTCCGTGGCGGTCGCGGTGAGGGCCATGATGGCCGCGCCGGGGAAGTGGCGGCGCAGCTCCGCGAGCTGACGGTACTCCTTGCGGAAGTCGTGACCCCACTCACTGATGCAGTGGGCCTCGTCGATGACGATGCGGCCGACCTCGAGGCGGCGCAGGCCGGCGAGGAAGGCCGGGAGCATGAGCCGCTCCGGGGCCACGTAGAGGAGCCGGTAGCGGCCCTGCTGAAGGTCGCGCGAGCGGGCCTGGAGCTGCTGCTGGTCCAGGGACGAGTTGAGGAAGGTGGCCGCGACGCCGCCCGCCTGGAGCGCGTCCACCTGGTCCTTCATGAGCGAGATGAGGGGCGAGACGACGACCGTGAGGCCGGAACGGAGGAGGGCCGGGAGCTGGAAACAGAGGGACTTGCCGCCGCCGGTGGGCAGCAGCGCCAGGACATCGCGCCCGGCCATGGAGTCGCGGATGATCTCCTCCTGCAGCGGGCGGAAGCTGGTGAAGCCGAAGTACTGCTTGAGGAGCGAGAGGAGCGAGGCGTCTTCAGACATTGCGGTTCCCCCTGGGCCTAAGCTGGAAGCTGGCGGCAGGCGGCCCCAGACCAGCCGAGCCGCGGCGGAGCATAGCAGGCGGCGGCGGACAGTTCCGAGGGACGATTGGCACGCGGCCCGCCGTCATGTGGGCGGTACCTGGACACGAAGGCACGAAGGCACTAAGACACTAAGGTTTCTTTTATTCTCAATTGCTGTGCATCTGTAAGCGTGGTGCCTTTGTGTCTTCGTGGTGAGAACTCCGGAGGTAACCACTAAGGCACCAAGACACAAAGGTTTCTTTTGTTCTGCTGTATGTCTGCACGCTTGGTGCCTTTGTGTCTTCGTGGTGAGAACTCCCAGGGATAGGCGCGATGGCACTGAGACACCAGGAGCGCCACGGCCTCGCGTTCGCATCCGTTGACAGTATACCCGCTCCCTGATACTGTCCAGCCGACATGTCCGACGCCCCGTTCGATCTCCTGATCCGCGGCGGCAACGTCATCGACGGGACCGGCGCGCCGGCCGTGCGGGCGGACGTGGCGCTGCGCGGCGGCCGCATCGCGGAGATCGGGCGCCCGGAGGGGAGCGCGAAGCACGTGATTGAGGCGGCGGGCCTGATGGTGGCGCCCGGCTTCATTGACGTGCACGCGCACGACGACGCGGCCGTACTGAGCACGCCCATGGACTTCAAGCTGATGCAGGGCGTGACCACGGACATCGTCGGCAACTGCGGCGCGGGTGTCGCGCCGGTGGAGCCGGGCAGCGGGCCGTCCATCCCCGGCGCCGACATCGTGCTGGGGCCGCTGCCGGAGCCCAGCTGGCGGACGTTCGGCGAGTATATGGACGCGGTGGACGAGGCGCACCCTGCGATCAACGTCGGCTGCCTGGTCCCCCACGGCGCGGTCCGCGCGCACAGCCTGGGCCTGGCGCCGCGCGCGCCCGATGACCGGGAGCTGGCCGCGATGCGCGACGACGTGGCGGAGGGGATGGCGGCGGGAGCGCTCGGCCTCTCGACAGGCCTGATCTACCCGCCGGGGATCTTCGCCCGGACAGAGGAGATCATCGCGCTGAACCGGGCCGTGAGCGAACACGGCGGCGTCTACGTATCGCATATCCGTGACGAGGCCGGCGGCCTGCTGGAGGCGGTGGCAGAGGCGGTGCGCATCGGGCGGGAGGGCGGCACGCCGGTGCAGATCTCGCACCACAAGGCGTCCGGCCGGAGCAACCGCGGCAAGACCGCCGAGTCGATCGCCTACATAGAGGCGCAGCGCGCGGCCGGGCTCGACGTCACCTTCGACGTCTACCCCTATACGGCCGCCAGCACCGTCCTGGCGGTGATGCGGCGCGCGCCCGAGGCCCTGGACCCCAACGAAGTGCTGGTCGCCTCCTGCCGCGAGAAACGCGAGTATGAAGGCAAGACCATAGCCCAGATCGCGCAGATGCTGGACCTACCTCCGGACGACGCTATGGACCGGGTGCTGGCGGAGGAGCCCGGCGCCACAGCCATCTTCTTTATCATGGACGAGACGGACGTGCGCCGCGTGCTGAGCCATCCCCTGTGCATGATCGGCTCGGACGGGCTCCCCTCGCCCACGGGCAAGCCCCACCCGCGCCTGTACGGCACCTTCGCCCGCGTGCTGGGCACCTACGTGCGCCAGGAGCGGCTGCTGACGCTGGAGGAGGCGGTGCGCAAGATGACCTCGCTGCCGGCGCGGCGCTTCCGGCTGCTGGAGCGGGGCGAGCTGCGGGAGGGCTGGTGCGCGGACATCGTCGTGTTCGACCCGGAGCGGGTGGAGGACGTAGCGACGTACCAGGACCCGCGCCGGTACCCCGTGGGGATTGAGTGGGTGATCGTGAACGGGCAGGTGGCGGCGGAGCGCGGGACGCAGACGCCGGCGCGCGCCGGGCGAGTGGTGCGCCGGGACCGGAGGGACTAGACGATGGCAACCGAGCAGGTGCTGCCGGGCGTGTACCAGATTGGCCTGGGTTATGTGAACGCGTTCCTGGCCGCCGACGAGGAGCTGACGCTGATTGACTCAGGGCTGCCGAAGAAGGAAGAGACGATCCTGAAGGCGCTGCGCCACCTGGGCGGCAAGCCGAAGGACCTGCGGCACATCGCGGTCACCCATCACCACGCCGACCACTGCGGCAGCCTGGCGGCGCTGGCGGAGGCCACGGGCGCGGCGACCTACATCCACCGGCTGGACGCGCCGATAGTGGCGGGCGATCAGCCGCGGCCCGGGCCAAACCCGGCGAGCATGGCCGGCAAGGTCCTGGGGCCGCTGATCATGCGCCTGCCGGCTAACAACCCGCGGCCGGTAAGAGTGGCGCACGAGCTGGAGGGAGGGGAAGAGCTGCCGGCGGCCGGCGGGCTGAGCGTGGTGTTTACGCCGGGGCACACGGCGGGACACGTATCGTACCTCTGGCCGCGCCACGGAGGGGTGCTCTTCGCGGGCGATGCGGCCGGCAACCTGTTCGGGCGGCTGGGAAAGCCGCTGGGGATGTTCACCGAGGACATGGCGCAGGCCAAGGAGAGCATCCGCAAGCTGGCGGAACTGGAGTTCGATGCGGCGTGCTTCGGTCACGGCGGCGCGCTGAAGGGGAAGGCGCACGCTGCCTTCCGCCGGCTCGTCGAGAAGCTGGCGCGCTAGGCTCAGGCGGCCGGCCTACCGCGCCGCAAGCGGGCCCGTTATGGCGTGCAGGTGAGGTTGAAGAACGGGATGTACATCAGGATATCGCTGAGGCCGATCTTGTTGTCGGTGTTTAGGTCGAAGCGCATGTTGTACGGGGACGGCGAGGCGGCGCTGTGGTGTTGAACACGATTGCGGCCGCAAGTAACGCCAGTCGTCTCATGATCGCCATCCGTTCTCCCTGGGTACGGCCCGCCGGGCGGGCCGTACCCAGGATTATCCCTATCTGGATCAGGGGACGAAGTTGCTGATGGTCACTGTGTTGTTCAATTCGTTCGGCTCGATGATGATGTTGAGCGGGTCCACAGTGGCCGTATCGGACACCGTCACGGGGCCGCCGCTATCCACGGAGAAGGTGATGGTGGCGCTGCTGCCCGCGGCCATCGGGCCCAGGTTGCACAGGAACGGGTTGGCCGTGGGCGGGCCGCACGTGCCCTGGCTGGGCGTGGGCCCGGCGAAGATGACTATGGGCGGCCACGAATCCTGCACAAAGACGTTGCCGACCGATCCAGGTCCGTTCGGCGCGCAGGTGACCGTGATCGTGTAAGTGATCGTGCCCGCGGCGGGCACGCCGGGCGCACCGACCTTGGTGATCCCCAGGTCGCAACCGGTGACCTGTACCGGCCACTGCGGGTAGACGACGGGCTTGGGGCTCACGAACTCGTAGTCCAGGGTCACGTCGCGGGAGTCCGTGGCGAAGTCATCATCGATGAGGATGACCGTTACGTTTGGCGCGGGGGGGATGGGGCAGCCGCAGGCCACGCTCAGTCGCGTGCGGATCAGGTTGTCCACGTCGTACGTGTCGCACTGGAGCGCCTGGTCGTTGTAGCAGGGCGGCTTCACGGGCCGGTCCGGCCAGTTGTAAGGGCTTCCATACTGGTACACGACGCCGGTGTTCACATCCACGATCGGCTGACAGGGGGCCAGGCACTGGAGCTTGAAGGTGTAGTCCTTCCAGATGCCGTCCTCTTCCTTGATCGTGATGATGTCCGTCACGTCTATCTGGGCCGGGACCGCCTTGGGGCCCTGGGGGGTGTTGATGATCTGCGCCGCTTCCGTGACCATGTAGCCCTTGCAGAAGGGGAGCGCGCCCGGCAACGCAGAGACGCAGGGCGGGTTGGCGCTGGCCAGGAGGGCGTTGATCTCCGTGCAATCCACCTCCATGGAGGCATCCGGCCGCAGTATCTCGGTGCGGCGGAGTCCGGGCAGCCCCTGGTTTGGCGTGCCGGATTCCGGCAGGCTGAGCACGGCCTTCTTCTGGAGGACCACGTCGAAGTCGTTGGAGTTGTGGATGTTGACGGCGGTGTTGTAGACGCCCGGGGCCAGCACCTGCGCCGGCGAAGCGGGCGATGGGATGACCCCGCAGAGGAACTTGGAGGCGTACTGGTTTACGGACGACTTGGCACCCACCTGCGCCTCGCTCGGCGCTTGAGTGGCGACGAGCACCACGAGGGCAGCGAGCACGGCGATGGCGAGGGAGCCAAGCCCCGCGTAGAGGGAACGTCTGTTCATCAATGTTCTCATAACGTCACCTCATCTACGGGCAGGCCGCCGTGCCCTTGGGCCAGCACGGGTACCGGATTATCTTCGGGGAGACGAACTCGAAGTCCAGAGTCACGTCCCTGGAGTCCGTCGCGAAGTTGACGTGAGTGACGTCAATGAAGATGTCTGGTCTGGCGATCGCGCCGATACGCTGCCTGATCAGGGTGTCCACGTCATAGATGTCGCAGAGCAGCGTCTGGTCGTTGTAGCAGGGCGGCTTCACGGGGCGGTCCGGCCAGTTGTAAGGGGTGTCGAAGCGGAAGTTGGGTATTGCCTGGCACCCGGCCGCCACCGTGCACCGCAGCGAGAAGGTGTAGTCCTTCCAGATGCCGTCTTCCTCCTTGATCGTGAGGATGTCCGTCACGTCTAGCTGGGCGGCGAAGTACTTGACCTGCCCGCCGACGGTCTGGGGGAAGGCGGCCTCCACCACCAGATAGCCCTTGCAGAAGCCCACGGCGCCCGCCGCGCCAGTACACGGAGGCTGGGCGCTGGCGGCCAGGGCCGCAATCTCGCTGCAGTCCACCTCCATGGAGGCGTCCGGTTTCAGGATGTGTGTCGCGCGCTGGCCGGGCAGGCCCTGGTTCAGCGCCGGCGGCTGCACTGACTCCGGGACGCTGACCACCGCCTTTTTCTGGATGGTGACGTCAAAGTTGTTGGGGTTGTGGATGTTGACGGCGGTGTTGTAGACGCCCGGGGCAAGTATCTGCGCGGGAGAGGCGGGAGAGGAGATGACCCCGCAGAGGAACTTGGAGGCGTACTGGTTGACGGCGGTGGTCGAACCCGCCTGAGCGCCGCCGGTGCTGGGCTGCATGACCACGAGCAGCGCCATCGCCACCAGCAGCATCACGAGGACAGACCCCGTGCCGCCGAACAAGAACCGGCGGCTGGCTAAGAGACTCATGTTGGCACCTCCCTTGATTGACCGCTGTTAGAGGCGCGCGGATGGGTGCGGAAAAGAAAATAGCCGCCGCTTAGCGGACAAGAAGGCCATATTGAGGCCGGCCCGCACCCCCCAATCACACCCCCTTACCTACAATGCCGGGAGTTTACGCCCCATGTTGAGGGTTGTCAACCGCTTATGGCGGCGGAAACGGTTAGAAATTCGCTTGTACTAATCGGCGCCGCGACAACGCCGGGGAAAGCTGCAAGGCCTTTGGAGACAAGAATAGTCTCCAAAGGACCACGCCCAGCCAGTGTACTCCGCTCATGGTACGAGAGCCTCCCTCCTGAGGCGGGCAGGCACCATGAGCGGGAAGATGCCCGGTGCGGTTCAGCGGACCCTACAGTCCGTGCTTGACCAGTGAGTCTACCGCGAACTCGAAGTAGGTGGCCGCCTCGGAGAAGATGAACTTATCGCGGTCGTAGATCAGCTCCGGCCGGCCCTGGCTGTCCTGAATGAGACGCACGCCGAGGCGCGGGAAGAAGAGGATGGAGCGCAGGGCCGCCTGTCCTTGCGGCAGCTCCGGGTTGCGGCGCAGCAGCTCCAGGTAAGCGCCGGAGGCGTGGCGGACGACGGTGGCGTAATCGCCGGAGCGCAGGGCGTCGTGGGCCTCCGCCAGCGATTTGCGTAGCGTCTCGTCCTGGATGCGGTCTACTTTACCGGGCATATCGTAACGTCTGTCCTCGGGCGGGCCATCGCGGCGCGCCCGAGGGCTAGATCGACGAGTTGACGGGGTGCTCGACCCCCGCCAACTGCTGCTCCCGCCACTTCTGGTGCTCCGCGTGGCGCTCCTGGAATTCCGGGATGACTTTCGTGCCGGTACGATAGATGGAGTCCATGACATCCTCGTGTGGGCGGGCGCCGCACTGGGCGACAAAGATCATCAGGTCCAGGTGGGCGGCCTCGTACTGGCGCAGGGTGTCCTTGATGAAGTCCGGCGTGCCAATGCAGCCGCCGCGCTGGGCGGCGCGCCAGAGCGCGCGCGTCACCTCGTCCTTGGGCTCCTCCCGCACGGCCGCGCCCTGGAAGCCGCCGAAGCCGCGGAACCCCTCTCCCAGCGGCCCCCAGCGCTGCTCGGGCGGCGTGTCGATGAAGCGCCGGTAGATGTTGGTGCGGCCGGGCTTGTGGGCGCCGCCGGTGAACGGGTTGTAGTAGTAGCCCAGCGAGTAGGCGAAGAACTGCGCGCCCTCCATCCCCTTCTCGATCGCCTCTTCGTCCGAGTCAAAGCAGGAGAGGATGGAGAGGACGGCGAGGGCCGGGTTGATGGCCACGCCGATGGGGGAGCACTCTTGGCGCACCAGCTCGTAGTAGTCCTGCACGCGCTCCTCGGCCTCGGCCGGTGTCTCGAAGGCAAAGCCCAGCGAGCCCATGCCCAGGCGCGCCGCCACCATGGTCGTCTCCCGGCGGGACGAGGCGACCCAGAGGGGCGGGTGCGGCTTCTGTAGCGGCTTGGGGACTACGTTGCGCTGCGGCATGCCGAAGTAGGCGCCCTCCACGCCCTGGTACGGCGTCTGCGTCAGCATCTTCACGCACTCCCGCGTGGCCTCTTCCCACATCTGCTTCTTCTCTTCGCGGCGCACGCCGAAGCCGCCCATCTCCATCTCGGAGGCAGACTCGCCGGTGCCGAACTCAACGCGGCCGTCGGAGACGAGGTCAAGGGTGGCGATGCGCTCGGCGATGCGCGCGGGGTGGTTGTAGCGCGGCGGCATCAGGGTAATGCCGTGGCCCAGGCGCATCTTCTTGGTGCGCTGGCTGGCGGCGGCCAGGAACACCTCGGGTGCGGAGGAGTGGGAGTACTCCTCCAGGAAGTGGTGCTCCACCTCGAAGACGTATTCGAAGCCCAGGGAGTCGGCCAGCTCGAGCTGGTCCAGGGCGTTCTTCAGCGCCTGGTGCTCCTGGTCCGGGCGCCACTGGTCCTCGCCGTAGGGCTTGGGCAGCTGGTGCTCGTAGAACAGCCCGAACTTCATGGCCCGACCTCCATCCGCGAGAGTTTTGGGGGGCTTAACGTGAACGTGTAGGTTAGGGTCAATATCCCATCATCCCCGCAGGGCGTCAAGGTGTGCGCCGCCGGCTCTCTGCCGGCCTTCCCTACCGGCAGGCCGGCCGGGCCAGCAGCCACCGGCTGGCCAGAAGACGGTGAACGTGGCCGTGCAGCACAAGAGCCGCCGCAAACGGCATTAGAAGCAATCTTAATGACCCGAGGTTATGCATGGCCGATCCCTCTCGGCCGAACGTGAATATCCGCAATACCGCGTGCTGTTCTACCCCAATTCCGTTATGGTAGATAGACTAGGCTAGCGTCTGGAGACGGCATATTCTTTTCCGGGTTTCGAAAGGCTATATCTGGCAGATGCGCCTGGTGGAGCTGCTGGCGGCCTCGGGCGGGGTGACCGGCGGGAAGTAGCTATCGTGGCGACCGCTCGCTGCGGCGCTATGCAGCACAGCAAATCGCGAAAGCCGAAACATTTCGGAAGCCAACACAAAATCATGAACCACTCCCCCAACGTCGCCCCGGAACACCATCACGCAATCGAGGTCGAGAACGAGGGCCTGTACGTCCACCTCGGGCGCAGACGAGTGCGCCTGGAGTACCTACTGCTGGGCGTCATGTTGGTGGTCGCCGCTACTCTCGCCGCGCTGCTCTTCGCGCTGCGCCTGGGCCCGGACGACCTTGAGCGCTGGGGCTACGCCGGCCTGTTCGCGATCGCGCTGCTGCGCTCGGCGTCCGTGGTCATCCCGATGCCGGCCGGTGGCATCGTCTTCGCGGCAGGCGGGCTGCTGGACGGCGCCTGGGGTATCCCGACGCCTGTTCTGGTGGGGCTAACGGCCGGGTTCGCGGAGTCGCTGGGGGAGTTCACAGGCTACGGAGCAGGCCTCGGCGGCAGCCGCATGCTGCAGAAAAGGCGCCTCTACCAGCGCGTGAAGGGCTGGGTCGAGCGCCGCTCCGTGCTCACCATCTTCGTCATGTCCTTCACGCCCTCGCCCGTCTTCGACGTGGCCGGCCTGGCCGCCGGGGCGGTGCGCATGCCCATCCTCAAATTCTACCCGGCGATGCTGGCGGGCAAGATTCTGCGCGGCATGCTGGTGGCGACGGCCGGTTTCTACGGAATAGGCCTGATTGAGAGCCTCTTCTAGCGATGGGGCAGGAATCGAGCCGCGGTCCTTCCGGGGAAGGATGAAGGAGAGGCCCATGTTGCTAAAAGATCGCGTCGCCCTCATCACCGGCTGGCTGGGCCGCTCTTAGACTAGCGCCTCCCCAGCCGCGCCGCGGCGCCGATACCTCCGAGCACAACCGCCCCGCCGGCGAGCAGCAGGGGCAGAAGTGCCATGCTGCCGCCGTCCTCATCCCCGCCCCCGGTCCGAGGGAGCCCCCCGGCGCCGGCGTAGTCTGTAGGCATGGGGTACCAGGGAGAACGGGCCCACCCAAGGCGGGGCAGTCAGGAAAAATGGGGAGAGTCGGGTTTGGCGTTGGCGTGCCAGCCGACACTGGGCTGGCCGTAGGCGTGATGGCGGCACCCGGACTCGGGGAGGCGCTCACCGCCGGCGCGGCGGTGCTGGCCTGCCAGCCGGACGCGGACGTGGAGGTCCCCGGTGCGGCCAAGAGACCGGCGGTCCAGAACACCGCAGCCAGGAGAAAGCCGGCGGCCAGAAGCAGACTGTATCTCATCATCGTTCCTCCAAGCCAACGGGCCCGAGGCTGGCTATTCGAGAACGCGCAGCAGGAAGTCGCGGACGGCGGTCTCGTAGGCCCGGGGATTCGTGTTCCAGGAGCGGACGTGACCGGCGCCCGCCACCCGCACGTACGTGACCGTGTCGGGCCTCGCTCTCGCCAGCTCGTCGCTCGTGGCCACGGGCACCTTCTTGTCGGCATCGCCGTGGAACAGCAGGATCGGGGCGTTTAGTTCTTCCGCCCGCTTGAGGTAGTCGAGATCCCCCCAATCGATGTCGAAGCGCCTCGCCGCCACGGCCCTGCCGATAGCCTTAACGGGCCAGGGCGCGAAGCTGCCGCGCGCGCCCCAGTCCACGGTGGCCGCGAAGTCGAGCATCGGCGAATCCAGGATGACCCCGGCCACGCGCCCTGCCAGCGGGGACCGGTAGAGGAAGGAGGCGACGATGCCGCCGCCCATGCTGTAGCCAACCAGGACCACGCGCCGCGCGCCGTGGTCCAGCGCGTACTGCACGGCGCCGTCCAGGTCCCGCCACTCGCTGGCGCCGTAGCGATAGAAGCCGTCCTCGGGCACGCCCTCGTCGTTCCTGTACGTGATGACCAGTGCCGGCAGGCCCACGCCGGAGACCGCCGGCAGCAGGCGCAGGGCTTCCTCACGGCCGGCGCCCTTCCCGTGGACGAAGACCGCCCACACATCGCCGCTGCCCGGCCTGCCTGGCCGGTAGGCAGGCGTGAACCAGGCGGGGAACTCCCCCAGCGGTGAGCTGTAGCTGACGTCCTCGAAGGCGATGCCGCGCGCCTCCAGCGGGTTTCCCGCAAAGGCGAAGCTGTCCAGGCGGGCGGGCGCGCCGGCGGGCGGCACCCCCCGCACCGCCGTGAACTCGCGCACCACCTGGTCGCCGTCGCGATTCAGGATGGCGCCAACCCGGCCGTACCCGCCTTCCCACTCCAGACCGAAGGTCCCGTCGCGCGTCCAGTCGCCGTCCCGGGCGGCGCTGACGCGCTGCAGCGTAATGCGGGTTCCGTCCGCCGCGGCCACCCGCAGGTCCAGCTCATCCGGGTCATGATCAACGGCGAGAGCGCCGTCCTTCAAGGCGTCCGCGTAGTACCAGCCGCCGCCCAGGATAGCGAGGCAGAGTACCAGAATGACAAGGCCGAGGATCGCCAGGCCGCGCCGCCAGCGGAACGCCGGCGGCCTCGGGCCGCCCCGGAGAGCCCGCACAGGACACCTCCCTTGAGCCTGCCTGCCGGCGAGGCGGGCCTGCCGCTCTGCGCGGAACCGCGCCGGACGTCCGCCGCGGCGGACAGTGAACCGCCGCCCGCCCGGCGCTACCGCTATGCCCTTCCCCGCGACAGGCGCTGCCTGCTACTTGGCGTAGTTCGAGGCGCCGGCGAAGTCGATGAGGACGACGGCCTCGTTGCCGACGACCCAGGCGTCGTGGCCTTGCGGCAGGGCGGTGATCTCGCCGGGGCCAACCTCAAACTCGGCGCCGTCAGTCATCTTGATGCGGATACGGCCGGCGGCGTGGTACTGGAGGTGCGGCGCTTCGCACCACTCGGTGCCGGCGATGGGCTTCACGTGCTGCGACCAGCGCCAGCCCGGCTCCAGCGTCAGACGGCCTACGGTGCCGCCGCCGATCTGCACCAGCTCCAGTTTCCCTTTCTCGAACGTCCGCGTCTCGTCGGGCGATTTCAAGTCCTTTTGCTCAGCCTTCGCCATCTTGCAACTTCCTCCTTCTGAGATTGTCCAGGGGCAGCATTTTGGGCCGCCTGAAAGCATACCACCGGAAGCCGCGTACGACGAGGCGATTGGCGGACGGCCCGGCTGCCAGGGCGGACGGCCCACCGGCGTTGACAAATCTCTCTATGTGGCTTATAGATGAGATGCCGGGACGGAGGTGAGCCGTCATGCAGCGAACGCCCCATCGCTGCCCGCACTGCAGGCAGCCAATCTGGATCCACTGCGACATGTGGGGGCCGTATTATCTCTGCGAGGACTGCGGCTGGACCGCGGAGGACGACGAGCACCTGACCCCGGCGGCGCTCAAACCGGAGTCGATCCCGCCGTTCGCCGCTGCCGCCGAGCGAGAACGCCACCGAAGCGGCAGATCGGGGGCGGCCGCATGAAGGGCGCGGAACGGTTCCTGCTGGGGGCCATGCTGGGGGCGGCCCTGGCGTACGCGCTCACGCTGATGCTCCAGCCGCTGGCTCGATCGCGCCGCCCGCTGCCGGCGCGTCCGCAGGAAGCCGCGGAGGCGCGCGAGGAAGCGCCGGTCGCCTAGCCGGGCGACAGGGGTACAATCTGCGAGAGAAGCTGCGCGGGCTCTACGTCATCGTCGACCCGGAGGTCTGCGCCCCCGGCGACGAGGTGGAGGTAGCGCGGCAGGCGATAGAGGGCGGCGCGCGGCTCATCCAGCTGCGCGACAAGGCCCGCGAGAAGGGGCTGCAGCTGCCGGTGGCGGAGGCGCTGCGATCGCTGTGCCGGGAACACGGCGTACCGTTCATCATCAACGACCACGTGGACCTGGCGCTGGCCGCCGGCGCGGACGGCGTGCACGTGGGCCCGAAGGACCTGCCGGTGGCGATCGTACGGCGCCTGGTGCCGCGCGGGATGATCGTCGGCTGCTCCACGAACAATGCGGAGGAGGCGCGGCGGGCGCAGGCGGACGGCGCCGACTACGTGTCCGTGGGGCGGCTGTTCCCCACGGGCTCGAAGGCGGACACACGGCCGGCGACGCTGGAGTCGCTGCGGGCGGTGAAGGCGGCGGTGCGGCTGCCGGTGTGCGCCATCGGGGGGATCAACGAATCGAACATCGATCAGGTGATCGCGGCGGGGGCGGACATGGCGGCGGTGATTGCCGCCGTGGTGGCGGCGCCGGATGTGCGCGACGCGGCGCGAAGATTGGCAGCACGGCTCGGTTAGGCGAAGCGTGCCACACGAAAGGAGAAGGGTTATGCCTTCCTGGCGCAAGACAGCCTTCCTCGCAGTCCTCGCTATCGCAGTCACGACCCTCGCGGCGTCCGCGGCCGGCACACCCGGCACGCAGGGCGGAGCTGCCGTTCGCATCGCCTTCAACAGCGACCGCGAGGGCAGCCTCCAGGTATTTGTAATGGGCGCCGGCGGCGCGGATCAGAGGCGCGTGACGAGCGGCCCGAACTCGTCCGAGCCCTGGTCGTGGTCTCCGGACGGGACCCTGATCGCCTTCGAGACGTCCCGCACCGGCAGCGTCGACATCTACACCGTGAACCCGGACACCCTGGAGGAGACGCAGATCACCAGCGAACCGTCCCAGGACTCGCTACCGGTCTTCTCCCCGGACGGTTCACGCATCGCCTTCGTGACCGACCGCGCCGGGCCACCGAACACCTACGGCATCTGGATCATGGACGCCGACGGCAGCGACGCCTACGACACCGGCGTCGCCAGCGGCAACCCTGTCACCTGGTCGCCGGACGGCTCCCGGCTGGCGTACAACCCCTCCGGCACCAGCTACATCGGTCTCATGAACCCGAACGGCACCGGCCAGACGCAGCTGACGCCGGGCCCCGGTGTCAGAATCCCGGCCTGGTCGCCGGACGGCAGCAAGATCGCCTTCGAGTCGTTCCGCGACGGCAATCGAGACATCTACGTGATCGACGCCGACGGCGACAACGAGACCCGCCTGACCACGGATCCTGCCGAAGACGGCGACCCCACCTGGCTGGGCGGCGGCTCGCAGATCGCCTTCGTGTCGGAGCGGGACGGCAACCAGGAGATCTACGTCATGGACGCCGGCGGGCAGACCGAGACCCGGCTCACCTTCAGCGCTGGCGCAGACCGGCGCCCCACCGGCACCGTGGTCTACTCGGCGCCGCCGGCCGGCACGCCGACGGCACCCCCACACCATCCGGCCGCCTCTGGGGCGACTTCGACTGCCTTAGCGGGATCACCATAGGCGACGCTCAGAAGATCGCCCGCAAATTGATCCAGCTCACGGTCAGCCAGGGCGACGATTGTCCGCTCCTGGGCGCCGCTGTCACCGTGAATGGCATCGCGCGCATCTGGGCCGACTTCGATTGTCAGAGCGGGATGACCATCGGCGACGCCCAGAAGATCGCGCGCTCCCTCATCCAGCTCGAGATAGTCCAGGCGGCAGACTGCCCGCGCCCGGGCGACAACGTCCAGGCATCCTGACGGGACCGCTGTCGTGCCATTTGCGGCGGGCGCGAACATGGCCGCCGCGAAGACCCCGTCCCTGACATCGAGGCGACGGTGGACGCCGCCGGCAGTCGCCGGCCGCCGTCCACCGAGAGCGAGGGGATCGGAGGTCGGCGGCCGACTGTAGGGTTGGGCCCCACGCGCCTATCGTGCAGAAATAGTATGCTCCTCATATATTCGTAATTCCGGCCGCGCGCCCCGGAAACCCGCGCCGCCAGTCAGGGAGTCAATAAGTGCGCGTACTCTTCCCCTCAGTGTTGCTTTCGTTACTCGCCGTGCTGCTTGCGGGCGGGGCCCTGTCACACAACGCCCCGCCTGCCTTCGGTGACACGGCCTCTGCCGTCAGTGCGGGGTACGATCACACCTGCGCCCTCACCAGCGCGGGCGGCGTCAAGTGCTGGGGCCGCAACAACTTCGGCCAGCTCGGCGACGGAACCACCACGGACAGCACCACGCCGGTAGGCGTCTCCGGCCTCGCCAGCGGCGTTGCTGCCATCAGTGTGGGGAGTGACGCCTGGGATCACACCTGCGCCCTCACCAGCGCGGGCGGCGTCAAGTGCTGGGGCCATAGCAACGGCGGCGATCTCGGCGACGGCACTTTTGGCGACCCAAGTTGCTCATGCCGCAAGACGCCGGTGGACGTCATCGGCCTGACTAGCGGCGTCGCCGCTATCTCTGCCGGATCCCACCACACCTGCGCCCTTACCACGGCGGGCGGCGCCAAGTGCTGGGGCGACAACTTCTCCGGCCAGGTCGGCGACGGCTCGACATTTACCTATAGGACAACCCCGGTAGACGTCTCTGGCCTCACTAGCGGCGTCGCCGCCATCAGCGCCGGTGGCCTCCACACCTGTGCCCTTACCGCCGCGCACGGCGTCAAGTGTTGGGGGCAAAACGCCTTCGGGGCGGTCGGCGACGGCACAAACAGTAAACGCCTCGTCCCGGTCGACGTCTCCGGTCTCACCAGTGGTGTCTCTGCTGTCAGCGCTGGCGGCTACCACACCTGCGCCGTCATCACGGGCGCTGGTGTCAAGTGCTGGGGAAACAACGATGACGGCGAGCTTGGTGACGGGGGCGCACCGGCTGACAGCTTCTCTCCGGTCGACGTTTACGGCCTAACTAGCGGCATTACTGCCGTCAGCGCTGGAGGTGGCATCCCGGGCAACAGATACGAACACACCTGCGCCCTGACCACCGGGGGTGGCGTCAAATGTTGGGGATACGGCGGAAGAGGCCAGCTCGGCGACGGGACGAAAGGCGAGTACCCGAGTTGCTTCTGCCGCATCACGCCGGTGGACGTCATCGGTCTAGACAACGGCGTCGCCGATGTTAGCGCGGGATACCTGCACACCTGCGCCCGCACCACCTCCGGAGGCGTCAAGTGCTGGGGTTCGAACGACCAAGGCCAACTCGGCAATGGCACGAAGACCGGGCCCGACGAGTGCAGCGTCTATGCCTGTAGCCTCACGCCTGTGGACGTGCTGGGCTTCGGGCCGACGCCCACGCCCTCGCCGTCGCCTACCCACACAGCGACTCCGACACCCACCCACACGCCGACGCCGACGCCCACACCAACAGCTACGCTGGTTGGCCAAACGCCCACGCCGACGCCAACAGCTACGCCGGTTGGCCAGACGCCGACGCCCACACCGACGGCTACGCCGACTGCCACACCTACCGCGAGCCCTACGGCAAGATTCCGTTCAGGCAAGCGAAGCCGCCCCAGAGGCGGCCGGATGGTGTGCGGGTGACTGCCGCGCAGAAGGTCGCGCGCTACCTCATCCGGCTAGCCGTCAGCCAGGGCGCGGGCTGTCCGCAACCGGGCGAGGACGTGTAGGTTTCAGGCTGCGACACTCCACCTGGAGATCCTGCTGCTGAAGCACCCGCCGCTGCCCTGTGCATAACGGGCGGTGTCACGGGCGGCGACTGCACAGCGATGCCTGAACGAGCCTGCGTTACGCCGGCCGATACTTACGCATCGTCTGTTTCAAGGGGCATTGCTGTGTTTGGCTGTTGTGGTGATGTGGTAGGATTCGCTCTCGTACTCGGCGCCCTCGAGTCCGGCGCCTGGGGCCACTACCTCTCGTTGCAGAACATCATCAAGGCCACTTGCGCTCCCCGGAGACATGGCCGTCTGCAGCGGTGGTCAAGGTGCAGACGTGCGAGCGACGCCAGACGATGGGGCTGCGTTAGTCCAGACATTGCCGGATAGATCGGTGCTCAGAGGTGAAGGGTTTGTGCTCACGGAACCGCGGTCGCCAGCTCTTGAGGTAGGCCGCGGATGGTATAGCATTAGGCCGCCGGTCGAAGGCTGGGTATATTCAGAATCCGTCCGCCCACCTGGCGCCTGCTAAGTAGAACTTCTTCGGATCAGACTCGCTGCATCCCGGCGTCCAAGGAGGAAGGTTGCGGTGGGCTTTCTGTTTGGGTCCGGTAGTGCTGGCTGCGGGATTAGGACACTGGCGCGACGGCTTAGCGGCGTGTTCGAGTTCCCGCCATCTTAGCCGAACCGCTCCGGCCCGAACGCGGCCAGCAGCGGGTCCGAGCGTCCCTCCAGCACCAGCTCGGAGACCAGCTTGCCGGTGATGGGCGCCAGGAGGATGCCGTTGCGAAAGTGGCCTGTCGCCACGTAAACGTTGTCGCGGCCGGGCAGGCGGCCGATGACGGGCCAGCCGTCCGGAGAGCCGGGGCGCAGGCCCGCCCACGTGCTGGCGACCTCAGCGTGGCGCAGGGCAGGTACCAGGCCCGCCGCCATGCGCCGGAGGCCGGCGATGCCGCGGGCGGTCGCCGTCTTGCGGAAGCCCACGTCCTCGACGGTGGCGCCGGCGAAGAGAAAACCCCTGGCCTTCGGCACAAGGTAGCCGTCTTCGCCCCAGACGGCGTGGCGGATGGCCGCTGAGCGGTACGCGATCATCTGGCCGCGCATCGGCGGCGTGCGGAAGCCGGCGCCCAGGCGGGCGCCGAGCGCGCCTGTCCAGGGGCCGGCGGCGAGGACCACGGCGTCCGCCGGCACGTCGCCGTTGGCCGTGCTGACGCCACGGACTTGCGGTCCGCGGCCCAGGAAGCCGGTGAGCGCGCCGCCCACGCGCAGCTCCGCGCCACGGCGCTGGGCGGCGCGGGCGAAGGCCTGCGTGAGGAGGCCGGGGTTGACGTGCTTCTCGTCAGGCGAGTAGGCGGCGCCCAGGACGCGGCGCGAGAGCGCCGGCTCCAGCAGGCGCAGGGCAGCGCCATCCACCCAGTCCGTAGGGCGGCCGCTCGCGTCCTGGCGGCGGGCATGCGCCCGCAGCGGCTGCACCAGCTCCGGGCTCTCCGCGAGCACCAGGATGCCGGAGGCCAGGCACTCGGCGTCGATGCCGGACTCGGCCTGGACGGCAGCGATGACGCCGGGGTAGAGATCGAGGCTGGCCAGGCAGAGGTCGCGGAACGGGCCGGGGGCGACGGCGGCGGCCGGCGGGATGAGCAGGCCGGCGGCCGCGCCGGAGGCCTCGCCGCCGATCTCGCCGCGCTCGATCAAGGTGACGGAGGCGCCGGCGCTCTGGAGGAAGTAGGCGATGGCACAGCCGATGATGCCGCCGCCGGCGATGGCGACTCTCACCCCGCTCCCCCCTCGGCCCCGATGAACAAGGAACTGGGAACTGGGAACAAGGGCATGGTAGCTAGCCTCCTCCAACGGCGCGGACGATCTCCACGGTGTCGCCGCCGTTCACGCGCGTCTCCGCCCAATCGCGGCGCGGGATCACCTCACCGTTGAGGGCGACGGCCACCTGCTTCGGGTTGACGGAGAGGGCGGCCAGCAGCTCCGTCACCGGCTGCGGGCGGTCGATCTCGTGGGGCTTGCCGTTGAGGGTGATGCTACTCAAGGGCGGGCTCCATTGCCGCCCGCGTACGCCACGTCCAGCGACTCGCGCAGCATGCGCGCGGCGCCAGCGGGTGAGCGCCGGCCGAGGACCGCCGAGATGACCGCCACGCCCGATGCGCCCGCGCGCATGACGTCGCCGGCGTTCTCGGCCGTTACCCCGCCGATGGCGATCACGGGGACCAGGGCGATCTCGCACAACTCCCGGATGAACCCGACGCCCAGCGGCTGTGCCTGGGGGTGCGATTGAGTGTGGAACACCGGGCCGGCAACGAGGTAGCGGGCGGCCCCGCCCATGGCGCGCACGGCGCCTTCCAGCGAGTGCACGGAGCACCCCCAGACATACGTCCACGGCGGCTCCGGCGGCGCGGCATCCTCCGGCAAGTGGACGCCGTCTCCGCCCGCGGCGGTCGCCACCGCCAGCGGCCCGTTCACCAGCAGCATAGCGCGGCCGCGGGTTACATCGCGCAGGCGCCGCGCCAGGGTCAGGAGGTTGGGCGGCAGCAGGTCTTTCTCGCGCAGCTGCACGACGTTCACGCCCCCGTCCACTGCCTGCGCGACCATCTCGACGAGGCGATCCTCGCCGCCGGCCAGGTGGCGGTCCGTCACCAGCATCAGGCAGGGGATAGGCAGGCGCGGGCCCGAAGGGTTGAAGCCAGACCTAGACATATCGTCACGACCAGCAACAGGCGCTGTTCCTCCGCTCATCCTACGAAACCCTCAGGATGAGCGGGAAGGGGCGCTGCCGGCCGGCGCCGGGCGGGCGACGCCCTCGAGCGGGCTGGAGGCCTGGGCGAGCTCCTTGCGGGGGATGCGCCCCGCCAGGTAGGCGAGGCGGCCGGCCTCGACGCCGAGGCGGAACCCTTCCGCCATGCGCACGGGGTCCTGCGCCAGGGCGATGGCGCTGTTGACGAGCACGGCGTCCGCGCCGCTCTCCAGAGCGAGGGAGGCGTCCGACGGCGCGCCCAGCCCGGCGTCCACGACGACCGGCACGGAGGCGTTCTCGATGATGATCTGTATCTCTTCCAGGGTGAAGATGCCGCGGCCGGAGCCGATGGGCGAGCCCAGGGGCATGACGGTGGCGCAGCCGGCCTCCTCCAGGCGGCGGGCGAGGACGGGGTCGGCGTGGATGTAGGGCAGGACGGTGAAGCCATCGGCGATCAGCTTGCCGGCAGCCTCCAGCGTGGCGATGGGGTCCGGCAGGAGGTACTTCGGGTCGGGGATGACCTCCAGCTTCACCCAGTCGGAGCCGGTCAGCTCGCGGGCCAGGCGGGCCGTAAACAGCGCCTCTTCCACTGTCTTGCATCCGGCCGTGTTAGGCAGGATCGTGTAGCGGTCCCAGTCCAGGTAATCCATGAGGTTCGGCTCGCCGGGGCGGCTGCGCCCGTCCGGGTCCAGCGGCAGGCGGCGGATGGCCACGGTCACCATCTCGGCGCCGGAGGCGTCGATGGCGTCGCGCATCTCGTCCATCGTGCGGTACTTGCCGGTGCCGACGATGAGCCGGGAGCGGAACGTCTTGCCGGCGATGATGAGGGGGTCGTTGGCGTTAGTCATGGGGCCGTTTCCATTCTATCTCGTGCATACTGTCATGCTGAGGACACGAAGCATCTGTCTACAAGCGGACTTCGCGTCGTCGCGCCGGCGTCCCGGGACTCTGCAAGAAGGGGCGGTCGAGCCGAGTCCCGAAGTGCCACACCCAGGCCTGCGCCCGGCCGTGGACAGGCCCTTCGCTCCGCTCAGGGCGACAGGGGACGGGGCCGCGAAGTCTCCCAGACGCAGCGGCGGCCTGGTGCCGTGATCGGGCGCGTCGCGCAGGGTAAGGCTAGACACGCCGAGCGCGCCTCTTCTGTGCCGCCGGCGGCTGCCGCGGCACGGCCAGCTCGCCGGCGCCGTCCAGCGTCATGACCGGCCGCGGAGCGGTATGGACGGTCAGCTGGAAGACATCTGGCCGGGCGTAGTGGCCGGCGACATCGAGCATCCATTTCGAATTCGCCAGCCGCTGCAGATCGAGGTCTGCGTAGAGGATCTGCTCGATCTCGCGGACCGGTCCGGCGATGAAGTTGCCGTCCGGGCCGGCGATGGCGCTCTCACCAGGGTTGATCCAGTCCCGGCCGCCGTAGTAGCGCTTGAACTCGTACTGATCCGGGATGTCGGCGGCACGCAGCGGCATGCAGACGCCAATGACGTACATGCGCCCTTCCTTGGCGATGTGCCGGAGCGTGGAGAGCCACGGTTCGCCGTGGTCCCACGTGGCGGCGACGTAGACCTGCGTGCCCCAGGCGTACATCGCGTAGCGCGCCAGCGGCATGTAATTCTCCCAGCAGATGAGCCCGCCCAGCTTACCGAACGGCGTCTCGTAGACCTCCAGCGTGCTGCCGTCTCCCTGCGCCCACACCAGGCGCTCGGCGCCCGTCGGCACCAGCTTCCGGTGCTTGCCCAGAATGCGGCCGTCCGCGCCGATGTAGAGGAGCGTGTTGTAGAGGCTGCCGCCGCTGGCCTCGGCGTTGCGCTCATTGATGCCGATGACGACGTACGTCTTGGCCTTGCGGGCGGTGCGGCATAGCTTATCTGTCGCAGCGCTGGGAATCGTCACGGAGTTTGCCAGCAGTTCGCCGTAGAGGGCATACAGCGTGCTGGAATCGGCTGGCGGCACAACCCAAACCCAGTCCGGATACGCGGGGACGAACGCTTCCGGGAAGGCGACAAGGGCGGCGCCGTTGCGCGCGGCCTCGGCGATCAGCTCGCAGGCCTTGTCCACAGTGGCATCGCGGTCCAGAAAAACGGGCGTGGCCTGAACTGCGGCGACGCGGACGGGGGCGTCAGGCGTGGCCATGGCCGTGTTCTTCCTCAATGCGCCGAACAGCACCGGGCATGTTCCCGCTCGTGGTGAGGTCCTCGTACCGTGAGCGGAGTACAGCGGCCGGGCGTGGTCGCTCCGCTCGTCCTACGAGTACCTCAGGACGAGCGGGAAGCTGCGTCAGCGCTCGAAAGTGCACGTGGGTCACCGGATGGTTACTTTCCGCGGGTCTCCTCCAACTTGAGCTCCTCCGCGTGGACGCGCTTGTAGCCCTCCTCGCCCAGGTGGCGGGAGATCTGCATGGAGCAGAACTTGGGGCCGCACATGGAGCAGAACTCGGCGTGCTTGAACACGTCGTGGCCCAGGGTCTCGTCGTGCATGCGGCGGGCCGTCTCCGGGTCCAGCGAGAGGTCGAACTGGCGCTGCCAGTCGAAGTCGTAGCGGGCGCGGGAGAGCTCGTCGTCGCGACGGCGGGCGCCGGGGTGGCCCTTGGCGACGTCGGCGGCGTGGGCGGCGATCTTGTAGGCGATGACGCCCTGGCGCACGTCGTCCACGTCGGGCAGACCCAGGTGCTCCTTGGGCGTCACGTAGCAGAGGAGCGAGGCGCCGTACCAGCCGATCATCGCCGCGCCGATGGCGGAGGTGATGTGGTCGTAGCCGGGGGCGATATCGGTGACCAGCGGGCCCAGGGTGTAGAAGGGGGCCTCGTCGCACCACTCCTGCTGCTTCTCGGCGTTCATCTGGATCTGGTCCATGGGCACGTGGCCGGGGCCCTCCACCATCACCTGGCAGCCGCGCTCGCGGGCGCGGCGGGTCAGCTCGCCCAGGGTGCGCAGCTCGGCGAACTGGGCCTCGTCGGAGGCGTCGGCCAGGCAGCCGGGGCGCAGGGAGTCGCCCAGGGAGAAGGTCACATCGTAACAAGTGAAGATATCGCAGATGTCGTCGAAGCGCTCGTACATGGGGTTCTGGCGGTGGTGGTAGAACATCCATTGGGCCATGATGGAGCCACCGCGGGAGACGATGCCGGTGAGGCGCTCCGTGGTCAGGGGCAGGTACTCCAGCAGGATGCCGGCGTGGATGGTCTGGTAGTCCGTACCCTGCTGCGCCTGGTGCTCGATCATCCCCACGAAGTCGTCCGGGGTCAGCTCCTCGATGCGGTTTGCCTGCGTCACGGCCTGGTAGATGGGGACGGTGCCGATGGGCACGGTGGAGTCTTCGATGATGGCCCCGCGGATGCGGTCGATCTCGCCGCCGGTGGAGAGGTCCATGACGGTGTCGGCGCCGTAGTGGACGGCGAGGTGCAGCTTCTCCAGCTCCTTCTCGATGTCCGAGGTGACGGCGGAGTTGCCGATGTTGGCGTTGATCTTGACCGTGCACATCTTGCCGATGCCCATGGGGTCCAGGCGGCCGGCCAGGTGGTTGACGTTGGCGGGGATGACGAGGCGGCCGCGGGCCACCTCGTCGCGCACCAGCTCCGGCGGCAGCTCCTCCTTGTCGGCCACGCGGCGCATGGCATCGGTGATGACGCCGGCGCGGGCGTGCTGTATCTGCGTCACAGGTGACTTACCGTTGTGGCCCATGTCCTGCTCCCTTCTGCTGCGCTCTCCCCCGCTGATGGCCTCTCCGCTGCAAGAAGAAACGCCGCTAGGTTAATGCCAGCGGCGTCGTGATAGTGGTTTCCTTCGCTGGCATTACCCAGATCAGGTTCTGGCGGTCGCCCCGACCGGTCGGGGCCTCTCAGCCCGGCCGCCCTTGGTGGACTCCCCGAGCTCCCGCTATTCGGTTGCGCCTTCAGATTAGCACCGGCGGGGGATGTGGTCAACACGATATGCCGCGCCGAGTTTTGTCCACAGATGGACACAGATGGGCGCAGATGGCGGACCCGGCCCTCCCACCCCGGGGTTTGGCCGCGGATTAGCGCGGATGGGCCCCGCCGCCCCGCCCCGGTTGGAGGCACCTGAAGGTACCTCCCTACGGGAAGCATCGGCTGGAGGCTCCCCCCCCGCCCCGGTCGGAGGCACCCTTCGGCAGGATCCCTTCTGAGGCGGGCAGGCAGGGCAGGCTCCGAAGGTACCTCCCTACGGAAGACACCTGCACGACACCGCGTCGCCTGCGCCCCGCCCCGGTTGGAGGCACCTGAAGGTACCTCCCTACGGGAAGCATCGGCTGGAGGCTCCCCCACCCCGCCCCGGTCGGAGGCACCCTTCGGCACCCTTCGGCAGGCTCTGGAGGTACCTCCCTACGGGAATCCGCTTACGTTGCTAGGGCCCCTCGCCCCACCACCGCCAGAAGTGGTGGACCGGGCCGTGACCATGGCCAATGGGATAGGCCCGGCGGAGCGCCTCCGTTACGTAGTCTTTCGCGTGGCCTACGGCTGCCGGGACGGACTCGCCGCGGGCCAGGAAGGCGGCGATGGCAGAGGCGAAGGTGCAACCCGTCCCGTGCGTACTCGCCGTTTCAATGCGGGGAGCGCTGTACTCGCGAAACTCACGCCCGTCAAACAGCACGTCGACCGCCGTGTCCCCCTTCTGATGGCCGCCCTTGATGACGACGTGGCGCGCCCCCATCGCCTGGATGGCCCGCGCCGCGTCCCGGATGTCTTCCCTGGACTCGATCTTCCGCTCCAGGAGGATCTCCGCCTCCGGCAGGTTCGGAGTCACGACCTCCGCCAGGGGTAGCAGCAGTTCGCGCATCGCGCCGACGCCATCGTCACTCAACAGGCGGATCCCGCTCTTCGATACCATCACCGTGTCCACCACCAGCTTCTGGAACGCGTGCTGCCGGGCCTTCCCCGCCACCGCCTGCACGATGGCGGCATTCGCCAGCATGCCGGTCTTGACGGCGTCCGGGACGATATCGGCGAAGACGGCGTCGATCTGGGCGGCGACGAACTCCGCCGGCACCTCGTGGACGCCGGTGACGCCCATCGTGTTCTGGGCCGTGAGGGCGGTGATGGCGGACATCCCGTAGACCGCCAGGGCAGCGTACGTCTTGAGGTCGGCCTGGATGCCGGCGCCGCCGCTGGAGTCGGAGCCGGCGATGGTGAGGACGGAGGGCATGGGCAGTGGTTAGTTGGCAGTGGTTAGTGGATAGTGGTTAGTGGTTAGTGGTAGACGTTGTACGTAATCATCCCGCTTAATTCTACACCGGACATCCGGCCGGACTATAATCCCCCTCGGAGGTTGGCAGTCGGGTCAAGCAATCAAGCAGTCGGGCAAGCGAGCGTTCATGACAGACGACGGATGACGGACGATCTCGAACAGGCGATAGACGAGGCCGCGCACCTGATCGTGCGCGCGCGGCACGTGGTGGCGCTGGTGGGAGCGGGGCTGTCTGCGGAGAGCGGCGTGCCGACCTTCCGCGGGCCGGAGGGGCTCTGGACGAAGCACGGCGAGCCGGACCTGCGGGACTACGAGCGCTTCGCCCAGGACCCGAAGACCTGGTGGGAGCAGCGCATTGAGCGGGCCGGCCGCTACGGCGAGCTGGTGCGGGCGCTGGAGACGGCGCAGCCGAACGCCGGGCATTACGCGCTGCGGGACCTGGAAGGGACGGGCCAACTGCAGCACATCATCACCCAGAACATCGATAACCTGCACCAGGCGGCGGGCAGCCTGGCGATCACGGAGATCCACGGCAACCGCACGAAGCTGCGCTGCATCAACTGCAACCGCCGCTGGCCGCTGGACGGGTTCCCGATAGAGGAGCTGCCGCCGCACTGCCCGGACTGCGGCGGCATTGTGAAGGGCGACACCGTGATGTTCGGCGAACCGATCCCGCACGACGCCCTGGAAGAGTGCGTCAACCAGACGCGGATGTGCGATTGCATGCTGCTGGTGGGCACGAGCGCGGTGGTGTACCCGGCGGCCGGGTTCCCGGTGGACGTGAAGACGAGCGGCGGCACGCTGATCGAGTGCAACCCGAACGAGACGCCGCTGACGGAGATATCGGACGTGGTCCTGCGGGCGCCGGCGGGCGCGGCGCTGCCACGGGTGGCGGGGCGGGTGCGGGAGATGAGCGTTGGCTGAGGCGAGGCCGGCCCTCGAAGGCATCCGGGTACTGGACCTGACCATCTGGCAGCAGGGGCCGATGACCACGGCGATGCTGGCGGACTGGGGCGCGGACGTGGTGAAGATCGAAGGGCCGGATACGCCGGACCCCGGACGCTCCGTCATCCGCTACGAGGCCTCGCCCGGCGGCCCCAACGCCTACTTCGAGACGCACAACCGCAACAAGCGGGGGATCGTGCTGGACCTGAAGTCGGAGGCGGGCCGCGGCGTGTTCTACCGGCTCGTGGAAGGCGCGGACATCGTGATCCAGAACTTCCGCCCCGGCGTCAGCGAACGGCTGGGTATTGACTACGCGACCAGCTGCCGGATCAACCCGCGCATCGTCTACTGCGCGGCCTCCGGGTTCGGGCTGGCCGGGCCGGACGCGCAGAACCCGGCACTGGACCCGCTGGCGCAGGCGCGCGGCGGGGTGATGAGCGTGACCGGCGAGCCGGAGACGCCGCCGACGCGCACGTTCGCGGGCTTCGCGGACCAGGTGAGCGCCTTTCTGCTGGCCTACGGCGTCATGGTGGCGCTGTTCCACCGCGAGCGCACGGGCGAGGGCCAGATGGTGGACGGATCGCTGTTGCAGGGGACCATCGCCGTGCAGGCGTTCAACATCTCCAGCTACCTGATGTCCGGCACATACGCCGGCTCGCCGATACCGCGTGTGTCGCGCCGGCTGACGAGCCCGCTCTGGAACCACTACAAGGCTGCCGACGGCAAGTGGCTGATGCTGGGCATGGCGCAGGTGGGCCGCTACTGGCCGGCCTTCCGCCGGGCGCTGCAGGAGGCCACGGGCGAGCTGCTGGAACCCGAAGAGATGAGCGTGGACTGGCTACGGATGCATGCCGGCGAGCTGATGCAGCTGGTCTCGCGGCTGGACGAGGCGTTCGCGGCCAAGCCAGCGCGCGAGTGGGTGGAGCTGTTCCGGCGCTACGACCTGCTGATCGAGGTCGTGCAGGAGTACGGCGACCTGCCGCGGGACCCGCAGGTGATTGAGAACGCCATGCTGACGACGCTTGAGCACCCGGCCCACGGGCCGCTGCAGATGGTGGCGCCGGCCGTGAACCTGAGCCGGACGCCGGGGCGGATACGCTCGCCGGCGCCGGAGTTCGGGCAGCACACGGAGGAGGTGCTGCTGGAGGCGGGCTACTCGTGGGAGGAGATCGAGGCGCTGCGCATGCAGGGGGTCATCGGCCACCGCTAGGGACCTCGCCCTGACGATTGCACCCCCACTCCACCCCGGTTAGCCACAGATGACACAGATGGGCGCGGATGAGCGCAGATACTCCACCCCGGCTTAGCCACAGATTACACAGAGGGGCACGGATGGACGCAGATGCCCCGCCCATTCATTTGGCCGCGGATTGGACGCGGATTTGGGAAAGCCCGTTGGTGGGAACTATTGCTAGCCGTTGGCCTCTGCGACCATCATCTGGCGCAGCTTGCGCAGGGTGCGGAAGAGGATGACGCGGACATTGGGCTCGTTCAGCTCCATGATCTGCGCGATCTGGGTGTTGGAGAGCTCGGCGTCGAACTTCAGGGCGACGATGTCCTGCTCACGCTGAGGGAGCCGGCGGACGAGGCGGGCCAGCGTGCGCACCTCTTCGCGCATCAGGATCTCGTGCTCGACAGAGTCGCGGGCAGGTGCGATTTCGCGGATGATCTCCGGATCCACCACAGTCTCGCGGCTGAACTTGCGGGCGTGGCTGATGATGATGTTGCGGGCGATGGTGAAGAGCCAGGTGGACAGAGCATCGCCGTTGCGCAGGGAGTCCATCTTCAGGAAGGCGCGCTCGAAGACATCGGCGACAAGGTCCTCGGCCAGGTGTGCGCTGTGGACACGGCCGTAGACATAGGCGAAGACGCGCGGGAAGAACTTCTCGTAGACCCTGGCGAACTCGCCGACGCGGCGGTCCACGGCGGCGTCGGGGCGGTTCGGCGAGCTGGACAGCTTCGGTGAGGTCATCTCGAGGTGTGAGCCTTAGAGTGCCGGCGGAGGGCGACGGCCTACTGGACAGGAGGGGGTGTCATGTGCATAATGACACCTGAATTCTATATCGGTATAGGCTAAGGTAGTTTTCGGCTTCGCGCATTAGCCACCCGATCTTGCTGCTTCGCCTTTCCAATGTAGAATTGCAGTTCTATAGTGACGTGGATTTACTATAGAGATGGGGTTTTCGGACTGTCAACCCTCTGCAAGACAATAACCAGGGAAAATCGCGGGCCAAATATAGAAGCTGGACAGGGGGCGCCGGATCATGGCAAAGAAGTGGAATTTCCTCAGCAATTACGGACTGGTGCTGACCCACCTCTTCGGGAACCCTCGCGCCACCCTGCGAGAGATCGCGCGCGGAACGGACTTAACGGAGCGCGCGGTCTACCAGATCGTGCGGGAGCTGGAACTGAACGGCTTCATTGAGAAGAAGCGCGTGGGCCGGCGCAACGTCTACACCGTGAACGAGTCCGCCCTCTTCAGCTTCATGGTCTACCAGGACCTGAACGTGGCGCAGATGACGACGGCCCTGCGCCGCATCATGGAGGAGCGCCGGGCGGCGACGCCCTAGCAGGGTGCTCCACATCGGGCGGCGGTGTTCAGCCCGACGCGGATGTTTGTGCGACTCGCGGCGCTGAGGGCGCGGCACCCACCGCCCTACCCCCGTCCCCGAGCGGCGCCCCTACGGCGTGGCCCGTGTTCAGCCCGACGCGGGTGTTCGTGCGACTCGTGGCGCTGAGGGCGCGGCACCACCTGCCCTACTACCCCCCGTCCCCGAGCGGCGCCCCTACGGCGCGGCCCGTGTTCAGCCCGACGCGGATGACCGTGCGACTCGTGGCGCTGAGGGCGCGGCACCACCCGCCCTACCCCCTGTCCCCGAGCGGCGCCCCTGCGGCGCGGTTTCGCTCCTTCGGCCTAGCCGCCGAGCTTCGTGGGCGGCACTCCGTAGCGCTTGACGCCGCCCGTGAACATGTACTCGACTATGCCGTAACCCGTCTCGCCGCCCAGCGTGAAGCGGCAGTGCTGGTCGAAGCCGAAGGAGGCGGCGTCGGCTGCCGCGAGGGCTTTGGCGTCGCTGTCTGACCAGCGGCCCGTCATCGGCCCCAGGAAGATCGTGCCGATCTCCTCCGCCGCCAGCGCCAGCGTCTCGCCGGAGTCTGTCGTCAGCCGGTAGCGGGCGGACCGGGGACACTTCCTGCCCGGCCACAGCTCCAGCTCGTGCTCGATGCGCGTGATCGGCACGTCCTCGCCGGACTCGCGAGTGAGCGCGCCGTCCTGGTGGATGATCTCGCCGTCCGGCGTCTCCCAGAGCCAGGCGGACACGCAGTAGTCGCGGAACTGGGCGGAGATCCAGATCCACATGGGCACGTCGGCCATGGCGCGCACGCCCCAGGTGCGGTCGCGGATGCCGACCAGGTCTGTGAAGGTGCGGTCGCCGATGGTGAAGGAGCCGGTGTAGCGGCCGGACTGCGTGTAGTGCATGAAGTCCGCCACCAGCTTCTCGCCGTTCTGCCAGTGGATGGGGCTGAAGGTGTGCAGCGGGCAGCGGTTGCGGAACTCCAACTGGGCGCGGATGCCGTTGGCCTCGTCGGCCAGGTCCAGCTTCCAGGCCTTGAGGGGCTCGACGATCGAATACGAGAGTGAGCCCGTCTGCATCACCTCGCGGTCGCCGGCCAGCGGGCGCACGTTGAGGTAGGCGTAGTGCTGGTCCTTGAAGGTGGCGAAGACGAAGGCCTGCATCATCTTGCGGTTGGGGAAGGCGCCCAGGCCGGTGATGGCGGCGAACTCGCCGCTGGGGTCGTGGATGTTGAAGTAGAAGCGGTCCTGCCAGTCCTGGTGGTCCGAGGCTACCTCCGCCAGCGGCTTTTCGGTCTGGTGGACCAGGTATTCGTCCATTTTGCTGATCACGGCAACACTCCTCGCAGCTGGGGCCCGCTGTGGCGAAAGTTTACGCCCTGCGGCGGGGAGTGTCTGTACGGCTTTGCCGCACGGGCTATCGGGCTGTCCCCCACGAGGGAGCAAGGAGCATTGGAGCATTGGAGCAACGGAGCAAGCGAGCAAATCGGCCGCCCGGGAATCCCCGGCGAATGTAGCCCGGGGCCTGAAGGCCCCGCACCCCGGGCGCGCTGCGCCTAGCGCTCGAAGGTCACCGTAAGCGACTGGCCGTCGAAGGACCAGGAGCCGGCCTGTCTGTAGCGCACCTCCGGCGGCAGCGTCAGCAGGCAGCGGCGGCCGTTGAGGTGGATGGCGATGGCGTCCTTTAGCTGCTCCAGGCGCACGTCCTCGCGGCGTGCGAAGGGGAGGGCCAGGGTCAGGCGGTAGTTGTCGCCGTCGCGGCTGAAGGAGTGGCTGGGCGCGGCGTGGAGGACAGCCGCAGGGTCGCGGCCACCGTAGACGGAGCGGGCGAAGGCGGCGAGGGCCGGGACGCCGCGCGGCGCGGACGCCGCCAGCGGAGCCTCGAGCACGGGCAGCGGCGCCAGGGAGCCGCGGGCCTCCGCGAGGGCGGCCGTCTGCTCCCCTCGCGCGGGCTGGAAGAAGGGGTCCGCCACCGCGGCCGGCAGGAGGCGGCAGAGGGCGAGGGCGTCTGTGGCGAAGGAGTAGAGGCTGAGTGCGGCGACGGCCTGCTGCGCCTCGGCCGCCGCGCCGGCGGCGGGGGGCAGCGCCAGGCGGACGGAAGAGACCTGGCGGTCCGTGAGGACGTCGCGCAGGCGGGCCAGGCGGCCCAGGAGGTCGCGTCCGCGGTCCAGGACGCCCTCACCGGCAGAGGCGTATTCGCCGGCGAAGACGCGCAGGAAGGGGTCGAAGACCGTCTGCTGGCGGGGCGCGAAGAGGCGGTCCAGCCAGCGGGCGGCGGCGTCCAGGGCGGCGGGCAGGTCCAGGAACTGGGACAGCGGGCCGCCGTCCACGATCACGGCGTCGTAGCCGGCATCCAGGCAGCGCTCCAGCTCCAGCAGCCGGCCGACGTGGTTGAGGCCGGGGAGCCCGGCGAGGTCGCCCGCCAGTTCCACGTCCATGCCGCGCCAGTCCAGCAGCGCCTCCAGCCAGTCGCGGAACTCGCCGGACGCGCCGGCGCCCGAGTGGCCCTCGAGGGCCTCCAGGCGGCCGGCGACGGGCTGCGCTTCGGGCAGCAGGGGTGCGCCGAAGGCGGCGCCCAGGCCGGGCGCCAGGCCGAAGGCGAGGGTGCGCAGCCCTCCCTCAGCGACAGCCGCCGCCGTGGCCGCGGCGAGAGTGCTGACGCCGCTGCCGCCCTTGCCGGAGAAAACGATAACTCGCATGAGAGGTACCCTGCCCGTGAGCCGCGCATAGATGATAGCACGGTTGCCGGCAGGGGGAGGCTGGAGGTTGGAGGCTGGAGCAATCAGGCAATCAGGCAATCAAACAATCATGCAATCATGCAATCGAACGACCAAGCGATCAAGCGATGGAGCAATGGAGCAATCTGGGGACGGGCTGTTTGACGGGGCGGGTGGGCTGCCCTATTATCTGACGCACCATGCCGGTAGAGAGCGGGGCGGTGCACGTGGGCGCGCAGGCGCCGGACTTCGAGCTGGAGTCCATCGCGGGGCCGCGCATCGGCCTGTCGCAGTTCCGGGGGCGGCCGGTGGTACTGGTCTTCCTGCGGGGGTTCGGCTGACCGTTCTGCCGCCGGCAGCTCTCGCAGTTGCGGGACAGGTACGGGGCGTTCCAGGAGCGAGGCGCCGAGGTGCTGGCGATAGCGCCCGACACGGCAGAGCACGCCCGCCGCTACTGCGAGCGCGAGAGCATCCCCTTCCCCTGCCTGGCGGACCCGGAGCGCGCCGTCTTCCGCCAGTACGACGTGAAGAGCGCGGCCATCTCGCTGGGCCAGCGGCCGGCGCTGTTCGTCCTCGACAAGGAAGGCGTGGTGCGGTACGCGTACCTAGGCTGGCAGCAGTGGGAGATCCCGTCCGTGGATGACACGCTGGCGGAGCTGGACGCGCTGGGGTAGGAATGAAGGTCAGTAAGGACGAGCGGATCGGGACGCGGGCGAATGCCATTCGCCCGTACGCAGGCGGACTTCCACAACGGGCGCTGCTATACTGGTTGACGTAGCGCCCAAGGTCAAGCGATGCCATCCAACCTGCCCGTCTCCATAAGGCTGCCCTGGAACGCGCCGCGCATCGCCGTGCTGGAGATCGCGGGGACGATCGGCATGCAGGTGCGGGGCGCGGAGACGGTGCGCACGATCAAGGCGCTGGCGGAGGATGCGCGCATCCGCGCCGTGGTGGTGGAGATCGATTCGCCGGGGGGCTCGGCGCCGGTCTCGGACGCCATCCACCGCTCGCTGCGCAGGCTGGCGGCGCGCAAGCCCACGGTCGCGTTCGTGATGAGCGGGGCGCTGTCCGGCGGCTACCTGATCGCCTGCGGCGCCTCGAAGATCATCGCGCTGCCCACCTCGCTCATCGGCTCCATCGGCGTCATCTTCATGCGCCCGGTGGTCCAGGAGCTGATGGCCAAGGTGGGCGTGAAGATGGTGATGACGCACGAGGGGCGCCTGAAGGGGATGTTCCAGCCGTGGCGGGAGCCGACGCCCGAGGAGGAGGAGAAGGTGAAGGCCCTGACCTCCGAATACTATGAGTGGTTCGTCAACGCGGTGGCGGCGGCGCGCGGCCTGAGCCCGGAGGTGGTGAAGACCTACGCGACGGGCGAGATGTTCCCGGCGACGCGGGCCAAGGAGATGGGACTGATAGACGAACTGGGCGACTTTGAGGCGGCCCTGGACACGGCGAGCGAACTGGGCCGCACGCCGCGGCGGCTGCAGTATGTGCGGCCCCGCCGGCCCCTGCTGGAGCGGCTGATGGCCCGCGGCAGCATGTCCATCGCCCAGGCGCTGCTCTCGGAAGCCGAAGACCGGCTGCACCCCCGCATCGAGTTCCGGTAGCGGGGCGCCCCGGCGCAGGCGATAGCGTCTGACCCGCTGGAGAACCCCCGCCACACTGTCGGCGGCGCGCCCGGGACGGCTAGACGAAGTGCGTCTCGAGCTTCACCGAGGCGTCGAAGAAGTACTGGAAGGTCTGGTTGAAGCGGTAGAAGGCGTCGCGGCGGTAGCCGTCGAGGGAGCGGGCGAAGCCGTCGGGCTCTTCCAGGTCGATGGTGTTGAGGGTGTGGTGGAGGTCGGCGGCGCCGTTCTGCTTGATGTTCTGGAGCATCTCTTTCCACTTGCCGTAGGGCAGCTCCAGCCAGAAGTCGCTGTCCTCGGCGTCGGCCTCGCTGACCTCTCGCACGTCGGCGACCTCGAAAGCCTCGAAAGTGAGCTTGTAGTACTTTTTCAGGTCCGGCACCTTGACGCCGACGCCGGCGTCGCAGGTGCCGAGGCGGCGGAAGCCTTCGTCCGGGTTCACGATCTCGGCGATGGCCTTGAACCACTCGACGGAGGGAAAGGTGGCGCTGGCTGTCACTTGCTGTGTCATGGGGGTAACTCCTGTCTTCCTGTCCTTCGTGCTGGCTATGCGGCCTCAGCCGGCTGCGGGACGTACTTGCGCAGGCTGGGGTGCAGCTTATCGCGGCGCTCCGGCAGGCCGGCGGCGGCCAGGCGGGCCACGTAGTCGCGCACCCAGCGGGCGCGGAAGTACTCCAGCTTGCGGGCGCCGTCCACCAGCTGATCCTTCTGGATGCCGCCGCCCAGGAGGATGATGAGGGCCTCGCGCAGCGGCACGTCGCGTTCCTCTTCGTAGGCGAAGATGGCCTCGCCCTTGTTCAGGTAGTTGTGCACCTCCAGCCGGCGGTCCTGGTGCCTGGTGAGGAAGTACTTCAGGTGCTGGATGCCGTAAGCCATCTGGCGGGCCACGTCCTGCATGCAGAAGCGGAAGATCATCGACTCCGCTGGGCTGCGGGCCGCGTACTCGCCCACCTGATAGACGCCCATCAGGAAGCTGTTGGAGAGCAGGTGCAGGATGGCGGAGGCCTCCGTCCAGGTGCGGGCGTCGATGAGGGCGCGGTGGAAATAGCCGGGGCTCTGCATGCCCATGCCGCCGCCGTTGGACATGGCGCGCTTGCGGAAGACCTCGAACTGGCGGGCGACGTCGAACTCTGCGCACGAGAGGTAGAGCTTGACCTCGTGGTAGCCGTAGGACATCTCCGGCAGCCACTTGCCCACGACGTCACCGGCGACGAGGGCCTTCTCGCAGAGGTAGGTGCAGACCTGGCACATCGCCTTCTCGACCACATCGGGGAGCGGCTCGATGGTAGCCCAGGGGATATCCGTGGCGGGCCGCCAGCGGCGCTGGATGGCCTCTTCGTAGAGGTCTGCGGCGTTGTCCGCCCAGAGCTCCGCCTTCTCGTAGATCGAGTAGCCCATGGACGGGACGCCCGGCAGCGGGTAGGCGCCGCGCGGCATCTCGGTCCTGTACGGCCAGATGTCGGGGATATCGGCGTAGGTGCCGACGTTGATACTGCCCACGGTCAGGCCCTTCTTCCCGGGCCGCACGCGGATGCCCCACTCCGTGGGGACCTTCATCCAGGAGAGGTCCAGGGTGGCGGCGAGGCCGACCTCGCGGGCACGCTCCTGCTGTTCGATGAAGCGCTCCGCCTGTTCGGGGCGGATGCCGGAGTTGATCTGGTGAACCAGCATGTCCGCGCCGGCGCCGAGTGCCAGGGCGCGCTTGAGGAGGGCCTCCGGCCAGCCGTGCGCGGCGGCCACCTGCGCCAGCTCCGGCGGAATGTTGATCTCGCCGCCGGCGCGGATGCGCTCCTGCTCCGAGATGAACTTCTCGGCCTCCTCCACGTTCACGGTCTGCTGGGCGGCGATCTGGCCCTTGATGATGTCGGGCGGGAAGAGGGCGAGGGCGCGTTTCAGCAGATCGGGGGGGAAGCCCTTCTCCTGCGCGAGCTGCGCAAGGTCAGCGGGGATTTCGACGGAAGCACCGTCAGCCATGGGGCGATCTCCTTCTGGTCACCGGAAGCTGTGCCTGTTTCCGGTCCCTGTGCGATGGGACTCCGCGCGGCGGCGGAGGCACTGCCATTTAGCCATAAGGCGTTAACGGGCGTCAAGGCGGAGCCGGGGCAGGGCCCGGTCTTACCCGGACCCGGAGGCTGTCAACGGCACCCGCTACCACGTCCGCCTATGGCGGAGCGGCGGCCGCGGGCGGACGGCGAACGGCGGGGGATCAGCGGGCGCAGGGCGAGGACGATGAGGAAGCCGGCAAGGAAGCCGCCGACGTGGGCCCAGACGGCGATGCCCTCCGAGGCGCCGGTGGCGGCGCCGATGGCGGCGAGGCCGCTGAAGAGCTGGAGCACAAACCAGAAGACAATGAGGGCGACGGCGGGCACCCGAAAGACGCCGAAGAACCAGAGCCAGGGGATGAGCACCCCCACTCGCGCCGAGGGGTAGAGCACCAGGTACGCGCCCAGGACCCCGGCGATGGCCCCGCTGGCACCCACCATGGGAACGCCGGAGTGCGAGTCCACGGCGACCTGGAGGGCGGCGGCAGCGGCGGCGGCGATCAGGTAGAAGAGGAGGTACGGGATGTGGCCCAGCGCGTCTTCCACGTTATCGCCGAACACCCAGAGGTAGAGCATGTTGCCGATGAGGTGCAGCCAGCCGCCGTGGATGAAGGCGGACGTGATGACAGTAGAGGGTTCGTCCAGCCCCGAGGGGTGGTCCGCCCAGCCGCTGAGCTGCCGCGGGATGACGCCGTAATCGAAAAAGAACCTGTTGATGTCGATCTCCGAGAGAGTCAGCTCGTAGATGAAGACGGCGACGCAGGCGGCGATGAGCGCGACGTTGACGAAGGGTAAGCTGCGCGCGCGGGGGGAGTCAGAGACGGGGATCACGGCCCCAGTGTACGGGAAGCCTCGGCAGGGGCGCAGCACCCGCCGCTAACGGGATCCCTTCGCGCACGTCAAAGGGTCTCCACACACGGAACGCCGTCTGCGGGCGAATGCCATTCGCCCCTACGCCCCGCATGCCGCCCGCGACCACGCCTTGCCAGCCCGGTTGCCTCGTGTATAATGCCTCTTATCCTGAGGCACCGCATCTGACCCAGAAGGAGACGGCTGATGAGCATGGATGACGAAGGCCGCGAGCGTCAAGGGCTGACCTGGCAGGTTGGCGTTTGGGACCGCATCTCTCAGACCTACCTGCGGGAGATAGACAGCCGTTTTGCTCAGGTCGTCGAGAAGGTGGTAGAGCGGGCCGACCTGCGTGCCGGACAGCGGGTCCTGGACCTGGGCGCGGGCACAGGCTCCGTCGCCGTGCGAGCGGCGCCCCTCGTAGGCCCCGAAGGCGAAGTCACCGGAGTAGACATCAGCCCCGAGATGCTGGCGCTGGCCCAGCAGCGTGCGGCCGCTTCCGCTCTGACGAACCTGCGCTTCCTGGAGGGCCGGGCAGAGGCGATCCCGGCGGAGGACGCATCGTTCGACGCCGTGCTGACCTGCCTGACCATGATGTACGTCATCGACCGCGCGGCCGCGGCCCGGGAGTGCGCGCGGGTATTGCGCCCCGGCGGGCGCTTCGTCGCCTCGGTCTGGGCCGGCCCAGATCGCTGCGACATCGTGCTCTTGCAGCAGACCGCCGGCCGCTTCGCGCCCGCTCCGCCCGTGCCGGGCGTCGGTCCCGGCGCTTTGGCGGACCCCGCGCCTTTTCTGGCGCAGCTCGCGGAGGCCGGAATCGACGCCCACGTGGAGACCGAGACTCTGGGCTTCGACTTTCCGGACTTCTCGTCCGCCTGGGAGGTGCTGGCCGGCGTCACCACCGCCGACCTCTCGCCGGAGCGCAAAGAGGAGGCGCGAGCCGCCGTCCGGGCCCTCATGTGGCCGGAGGGCGACAGACCCCGTCACTTTCGTAACGTCACCCAGTTCATCGTCGGCCAGCGCAGGAGCTAGCGCAGCTCGACGCCGGCGCGGGTCGCTACCCCTTGCGCCAGGGCGTCTCGACGCGGCGGTCCGCCTTGTTGACGTAGCGGGCGAGGACGAAGAGCAGATCGCTGAGGCGGTTGAGGTACTTCAGGAGGTCAGGGTTGACGGCCTCTTCGTGCGAGAGCCGGACGACGGCCCGCTCCGCCCGCCGGCAGACCGTGCGGCAGAGGTGCAGGAGCGCCCCGCCCTGCGAGCCCGAGGGCAGGATGAACGTGCGCAGCGGCGGCAGCTTCGCGTCGTACTCGTCGGTGAGGCGCTCGAGGGACGCGATCTTGGCCGCCGCCTGCACGAAGAGCTGGCCCGCCTGCGCCTTGCGGCCCGTCTCGCTGGCCAGCTCCGAGCCGATGTTGAAGAGCTCGTTCTGGATGTCCCGGAGGGCCTTGCCGAGCCGGCGCCCTCGCAGGAAGGAGACCGCGACGCCCAGCGCCGAGTTCAGCTCATCGACGGCGCCGTAGGCCTCGACGCGCGGGTGGTCCTTGGGCACGCGGCCGCCGCCGAAGAGCGTCGTGGTGCCCGCATCGCCGGTGCGGGTGTAGAGCTTGGATTTCGGCGGGGTCTTTGCGGGCCTGTGCGGGCGGGCCATAGTCGCGACCAGTCTACCCCTCGGCCCCGCCCGGCGCCACCACCGGCCGGCCGGTCTGCGGGTGCGGGAAGACGGCGACGGCCGTCCCGTAGACGCGCGCGAGGAGGTCCGCACGGAGCACCGCCGCCGGCGGTCCGTGGGCGATGACTTCGCCCGCGCACAGCAGCACCAGGCGGTCGCAGAACTGGGCGGCGAGCGTCAGGTCGTGGATGACGGCGAGCACCGCCTTGGCCTCTCGCCGGCAGAGCGTGCGCATCAGGCCCAGGACGCTGGCCTGATGCCCGATGTCCAGGTGGGCCGTGGGCTCGTCCAGCAGGAGGACCGGCGTCTGCTGCGCCAGCGCGCGGGCGATGACCAGGCGCTGGCGCTCGCCGCCGGAGAGCTCGCCGGCGGGGCGGCCGGCCAGGTCCCAGGTGCCGGTGGCAAGCATGGCGTCGCGCGCCGCCCGGAAATCGGCCGCGCCCTCGCCCTGGAGGAGGCGCAGGTGCGGTGTGCGGCCCATGAGCACGCAGTCCAGGGCGGCGAACGCCGGCGGGAGCGCGGGCTCCTGCGGCACGACGGCGGCGCGGAGAGCGATTTCGCGCTGCGCCAGGCGGGACACGTCGTCGCCCAGCAGCCGGACCGTGCCGGAGACGGGGCGGACGGCGCCGCTGACCGCGCGGAGGAGCGTGGTCTTGCCGGAGCCGTTGGGGCCGACGAGGCCGAGGATCTCGCCCGGCCGCAGCGCCAACGAGGCCCCGCGCAGGGCGACGAGGCGGCGCCCGGCACTGACGTACGCGACCGTGAGCGAGTGGACGTCCAACGCGGGCGGCGAGGACGGCGCGGGGGCGGGCGGCGTCCGCCCCAGGCGGATCGTCATGCCAAGCGGACTCCGCGGGCGCGGCGCAGGAGGAAGAGGAAGAAGGGAACGCCGCAGAAGGCGGTGATGATGCCGACGGGGATCTCGGACGGCTGGTCGGCGGTGCGGGCCACGATATCGGCGCCGATGAGGAACGCCGCGCCGAGCACGATGGCCATCGGCAGCAGGCGGCGGTTATCGGGCCCCCAGACGAGGCGCACCGCGTGCGGGATGATGAGCCCGACGAAGCCGATGGTGCCACTGACGGAGACGGCGGCCGCGGCGGCCAGGGAGGCCGCGCCCAGGAGGAGCAGCTTCGTGCGCTCGACGTCGATCCCCAGGTGGCGCGCCTGCTCCTCGTCCAGGTTGAGGACGTTGAGGACGCGGCCGTGAGCGAGGATGACGGCGGCGGCGGGCAGAGCGTAAGGGAGCACCCAGGCGAGCTTCGGCCAGGTGGCGGTGTTGAAGCCGCCGAGGACGACGGAGAAGATGGCGACGGTGTTGGTGGTGTCGCGGAGCATGAGGTACGACGTGATGGCGGTGGACAGCGAGGAGAGGGCGACGCCGGCGAGGATGAGCGTGGTGGTGGGGACGGCGCCGCCCACGCGGGCCACACCGTAGACGACCACGACGGAGATGAGCGCCCCGGCGAAGGCAGCGAGGGGGAGCAGGCTGAGGCCGTGCCAGGCGACCGGGGCGTCCGAGACCACCACGATGGTGGCGCCGAGGGCGGCGCCGGTGGCGACGCCGATGAGATAGGGGTCTGCCAGCGGGTTGCGGAAGACGCCCTGGTAGACGGCGCCGGACATGGCCAGCGTGGCGCCCACGAGGCCGGCCAGGAGCACCCGCGGCAGGCGCACCTCCCAGATGATGTTCCGCCAGGAGACGGGTACATCTTGCGCCAGACCCACGCCGGGCAGGTGCGAGAGGAGAATGCGGAGCGTGGCTTCCAGGGGGATGCCGGCGGGGCCGACGGAGACGGCGAGGGCGGCGACGGCGAGCAGGGCGAGCGCGCCGAGCGCCAGGCGCGGCCAGAGCGCGCCGCGCAGGGCCACGGGCGGTCCGGCGGCGAGGTCCAGGGGGGCGCTGCGGCGGAGGACGTTCACGGGAACCGCTCCGGGTAGAGGAAGCGCGCGAGCGTCTCCAGCGCGACCACGAGGCGCGGCCCGGGGCGGCTAGCGATATCCGGGTCCAGGCTGTATACGCGCTGGTTGACGACGGCGTTGACCTGGGACCACCCGGGCCGGGCGGCGACCGTATCGGGGGACTCGCCGGCGTCCTCGTCGGCCAGGATGATCACGTCCGGGCTGGCGGCGATGATCGCCTCCGCGCTGAGCTGCGGGAAGGCTTCGCCGGTGGACGCGGCGATGTTGCGGGCGTGGAGTTTATCGTAGAGGTCGCCGACGAAGCTGCCGGGGCCGGCGGTGTAGTAGGTGTTATCGATCTCGTGGTAGACGCTGGGCGCCCGGGCGCCGGAGACCGACCGCTCGACGGCGTCGATGCGCTCTTGCATGCTGCGGACGAGAGCGGCGGCCTGGCTTTCGTGCCCGGTGGCGCGCCCGAGCAGCGTGATCTGGCCGAGCGCGGAGTCCACCGAATCGGGCGTCTCCAGGAAGAGAACCGGGACGCCGAGCTGCCGCAGATCCGAGGCGAGGCCGCTGGGGTCGAAGAAGAGCAGCACGAGGTCCGGGTTAAGGGCGACGATGGCCTCGACGCTGGGGTTGAAGGCGTCTACGTGCGGCAGGCCATCGGCAACCGCCGGACAGTCCGACGTGTTGTCAACGGCCGCTACCTGGTCGCCGGCGCCGATGGCGTAGAGGACTTCGGTGTGGCCGGCCGAGAGGGAGGCGACGGCCGCGGGCGGGGCGTCCAGGGTGAGCGCCTCGCCGTCGTCCGCGTCGAGCTGGAGGGGAAAGGCGGACGCGTTGGGCGCCTCGGCCAGCGGGGCGGCAGCGCAGGAGAAGACGTCCGCGCCGGGTGCGAGCGTGGCCCTTCCTCCAGCGCCGTCATCCCCGCAGGCGGCCAGGGCGGCGGCGGTCAGGAGAACGGCCAGTGGCAGCAGGAGCTTGCGCAACGACATGATTCGGACCTCCCGTGGCTAGCGGAAGGCAAGGGAAGCGGCAGAACAATAAACCCCTGCCGGAGAGGGCAGGGGTTTCGCGTTTCGTCGCCGGGCCCATGCCTTTCCTCGAAGGCTGGTACGCGGACGAAGGCAGGCGACCTGGCTCCCCGGGTCCCCCGCCGCGGGCGGGGGCCTGGGATACAGTTGCGGGACAGCGCCGGCCTCTCACCGGCTTCGCTTTTGACTCCTGCGCCGCTGACAGCGAGATGCCCGCTGCCGGGGCGTCTTGGAGACCCTCATTCAGCTATTCGGTTGTTGGTGGGAATGTATCATGTGCCGGGGCGCGCGGCAAATTTCGGACACTGCTCTCCCAGGGGGCCAGGCTTCAGCCTGACACGACACTGCTCTCCCGGGGGATCAGGCTTCAGCCTGGCACGGCACTGCTCTCCCGGGGGGTCAGGCTTTAGCCTGACACAGGGATGCTCCGCCCCGAGGCAGAAGACCAGGGGTAATCCGCCGCTTCCTCCACGAGGGCCGCGGCAACCGGGTTGCCTTCCACATACGCGATGGCGGTCACCAGCTCACGCTCGCTGCGCAGAGCCCGCTCATGGTACCGGCCCTGCCATAGCTCCCCGGAGGACCCAACCTGCTGGTTGTAGCGCCTGGCGAACCGACCCTTGATCAGTTGCATGACATGCCCCAGGCTCCGGTCGGCAGGGGCATCGATGACCCAGTGAATGTGGTCGGGCATTATCACGAACGCCCGCAACGTGATCTTCTCCTCCAGCCTGACCTCAGCGATGACTTGAAGCAACAGGCACGCTGCTACTGGGCTGGCGAAGATCTTGCGCCGGTCCACGGTATTCGTTGTGACCAGATGAGGATATTCCGGGGCGTGATAACGGCGCCAGACACTCATGGCGATGTCAGGCTAAGACATGACTCCTGGATGGCCAAGGGGCGCTTGTCACTCCCCACCCCTCACCGTGTCAGGCTGAAGCCTGACCCCCCGAGGGGATATGCGCAAGCCTGACCCCCCGAGGGGAGCTGCGCAAGCCTGACCCTCCGAGGGGAGCTGCGACAGCCTGACTCCCAGATGAACCAGGGGCGCTTGTCACTCCCCACCCTTCACCGTGTCAGGCTGAAGCCTGACCCCCCGAGGGGATATGCGACAGCCTGAGCCCAGAGGGGAGCTGCGACAGCCTGACTCCCAGATGAACCAGGGGCGCTTGTCACTCCCCACCCCTCACCGTGTCAGGCTGAAGCCTGACCCCCCGAGGGGATATGCGAAAGCCTGACCCCCCGAGGGGAGCTGCGCAAGCCCGACCCCAAAGATGCTTCCTGACCACCGATCGCCGATTGCTGATGGCCCCTTCCCCGCCTAGCATGGCCGGTGGAGGTAACGCTATGGATCTGGGACTGGAAGGCAAGGCGGCGCTGGTGGGCGGCGCCAGCAAGGGCATCGGCCTGGCGGTGGCGCAGGCGCTGGCGGGGGAGGGCTGCCGGGTGGCGATCTGCGCGCGGGGCGAGGAGACGCTGCGGGCGGCGGCGGCGGCCCTTCGGCTTCGCTCAGGGAGCGGCGCGACGGGCGCCGAAGTGCTGCCGCTGGTCTGCGACATGGCGCAGTACGCGGACATCAAGCGGGCGGTAGCGCAGGCGGCGGCGGCGTTCGGCCGGCTGGACATCCTGGTGAACAACGCCGGCGGCCCGCCCACGGGCACGTTCGACGAGCTGGACGAGCGCCACTGGCTGCACGCCCTGGAGCAGAACCTGCTCTCCGCCGTGCGCGCCACGCGGGAGGCGCTGCCATACCTGCGGCGGTCCGGTGCCGGGCGCATCATCAACATCACCTCCGTGGCCGTGAAACAGCCCATTGATGGCCTGATGCTCTCCAACGCCACGCGCACGGCGGTGGTAGCGATGGCGAAGACGCTTTCGCGGGAGCTGGCGGCGGAGGGCATCACGGTGAACAACGTCTGCCCGGGGAACATCGCCACGGAGCGGCTGATCTCGCTCATCGAGGAGCGCGCCCGGCGGCAGGGACAGACGCTGGAGCAGGCGGTGTCCCTGGAGGAGGGCCGCGTGCCCATGGGCTACCTGGGCGACCCGGAGGACGTGGCGAACCTGGTGGCGTTCCTGGCCTCGGGCAAAGCCCGCTACATCACGGGCACGACCATCCAGGTGGACGGCGGCAGCACCACGGCGTTGCTCTAGTGTGCTGAGGGCGCGGCACCCACCCACCCTACCCCCATCCCCGAGCGGGGTGCGGGCGAATGCCATTCGCCCCTACGGCGGCCCGTGTTCAGCGGGCGCGGGTGTTTGTGCGATGGGTGGTGCTGAGGGCGCGGCACCCACCACCCTACCCCCATCCCCGAGCGGCGCCCGGCAGCCCGTGTTCAGCCTGGCGCGGATGTTGGTGCGACGGGTAGCGCTGAGGGCGCGGCACCCCCCGGCCCCTGCCCCCGGCCCCGAGCGGCGCCCCTACCGTGTGGTTCCGCTCCCGCCGGCTAGGAAGCCCTGGCCCCGTACGAGGGGTTGTCGCGGTCGATCCAGGCCTCGGCCAAGCGGTAGGACTCGCCGAAGAAGGGCGTGGGCGAGAAGTTGCGGTAGTATGGCCAGGCCACCCAGAGGTTGATGGGCGTGACGTGGTCCAGGCGGGCCAGCACATTCTCCAGCAGGTAGCGCTGGATATCGAGTATCTGGGCCCGCCGCTGCTCGAAGTCGAACGCGCGGCGCTGCGCCTCCAGCATCGCGTCCAGGACCGGGTCGCTGAGGCGGAAGGTGTTCTTGGTGCCGGTGCTGTGGAAGAAGGGGAAGAGCCATTCGTCGGGGTCTATCCAGCCGTTGTCGTACTGCCAGGTGAAGGGCATGTCGCCGCGCACCAGCCCCTCAGCGAGCTGGAGATAGCCGCGGATGTCCAGCTTCACCTTCGCGCCCAGCCTGTCCTCCAGCAGGCGCTGGAGCTGGGAGGCGAAGGCGGGCAGGTACTCCGGCAGGTCCGCGGAGGTGAGGGTGAGGGCGGGGCTGCCGGCCTGCTCGTAAAGCTGCCTCGCCGTGCGGATATCCTCGTCGCGCAGCGAGGGGTCAGTGCGGTAGCCGGGAAGGGAGCGCAGCTCGTCCTCCGGGAGCGCCCAGCGGCCCAGCACGGGAGAGATGGGCCCCTGCATGCGGCCGGAGCCCGCGTACATCACATCGAGCATCTGCTGGCGATCGGCGGCGAGGTGGATGGCCCTGCGCACGCGGATATCGTTGAAGGGCGGGCGGTCCACCAGGAGCCGGGTATTGATCCACGCCGCGAAGCCAACGTCCCGGGCGATGACCTCCGGGAAGTCTTCGCGCACGCCGTGCACCCAGGTGGGGTTGTTCACCTGGAGAGCGGCGTCTATCTCCTTCTGGCGGAAGATGGCCTCAAGCGGGGCATCGTCAGCCAGGAAGATGGACCGGTAGCCGTCGATGTAGGGGCGGGAGAGGCCGGGCTGGCCCCAGCCGAACCACTCCGGGTTGCGCACGAATGTGGACTCCTGGAGCGGCTGCAGGCGGTCCCAGATGAAGGGGCCGGTGCCGATCATCGCTTCCTGGGTGGCCATCTGGTCGCCGGCGTCCACTGCCTCGCGCGGGACGATGAAGGCGTTCGTATCGGCCAGGTAGTGAAGGGTGAGGGCCAGCGGCTCCTTCATGACGATGCGCAGGGTGTAGGGGTCCACCACCTCCAGGCGCTCCATCGCCTCGTACTGGTAGGAGCGGAAGTAGAAGCGGCGACGCGGGCTCTGGGCGTTCGTCTGGCGCTGGAAGCTGTAGAGCACGTCCTCCGCCGTCAGCTCCCGCCCGCCTACGGCCTTCTCCTGCGCCGAAGGCGAGCGGCCGAGGGCCACGGACGGCCGGTGGAAGCGAACGCCGTGCCGGAGGCTGACGATGAACTCGCGGCCATCCGGGGATTCCGGCATGGCGGCGGCCAGGTCGGTAGTGATTATGCCCTGTGAGGCGTCTTCGTAGCGGAGGACCTTGCTGAAAACCGATGAATGAGAGCTATAGATGGGCCCGAACTGGGTCTGATGCGGGTCCAGCGTGTCCGATATGAACGCCTCGAAGCCGGGCAGCTGCAGGGTGCCGCCGCGGCCGCGTGCCGCCGCCGGCTCGTGCCCGCTGTCCGTTACCGCCGGGGAGGGAGAGGCGCGGCCGGCGGGCAGGGTGTTGGCGCCGCAGCCGGCGGCAGTGGCAAGCAGCAGGCCGGAGCCGGTGGCGGCGGCCGTGGACAGCAGCCGCCGGCGGGAGAGTTTGCGGCGCCAGAACCTTTGCCAGTAGGTGGGGTCCGGCAATCATCTCACCCCCTCTCTCTGAAAGACATGCGACAGGGGCGCCCCCGCCGGCGGAGACGCCCCTGTGCGTGATGGCCACGAGCAGAGCTATTCTGACTTGCCCTGGATTGAAGGATCGTTCTTGTCCAGCCAGGTCTGGGCCACCCAGTAGGAGTTGCCGAACCAGGGCCAGCTGGTGCGGTTCTTGAGGTAAGGCCAGGCCACGCCGCCGCCGCCGGGCGCCGCGTAGTCCAGGCGGGCGAGAGCCGCGGGCGAGTCCTCTTTTCCGGGCTCCAGGCCCATCGTGTACTTCTGGATACGGTAGCCCAAGGCCCTGCGCTTGTCCGCATCGAACTCCCGGCGCTGGGCTTCCAGCAGCTCGTCAAGGGCGAGGTCAGAGACCTTGAAGGAGTTCTTGGGCGCGCCCGTCTTGAAGTACGGGTAGACCCAGTCGTCCAGGTCTATCCAGCCGTTGTCGAATCCCCAGGTCATGGCGGCCTGGTCGCATTCTTCCTTGACCAGCCCCTCGGCGATGCGGGAGTAGGGGTGGCTGATGGTGCGAATGTTGGCGCCCAGGTTCTTCTGGATGGTCTCCACATAGGTGGCGGCGAAGCGCCCGATGTAGGCCGGGATGTTCGCGAACCAGAGCTGGGGAATTTCCGGGCTGCCGGCCGCCTCATACAGTTGGCGGGCGGTCTTGATGTCTTCCTCGCGCTCGGCGCCGCGGCGGTAGCCGGGCAGCGCCTCCAGCTCGTCCTGCGGCAGAGCCCAGTATTTCACAGCGCCGCCCACCGGGCCCACCTTGGCCCACTCGTTGCTGCCGATGACGTCCACTACCTCCTGGCGGTCTACGGCCAGGTGGAAAGCCTTGCGCACGCGCCAGTCGTCAAACGGCTTGCAGTAGGTCTTCATGCGGGAGTTGACCCAGCCGGAGGACTGCTGCTTCTGGAAGGTGAGCTCAGGGATCTCGTCCTTGATACTGATCAGCCACTGCGGGTTGTCGATGTAACCGGCGCTATCAATCTTCTTCTCGCGGAAGAGCGCCTCAATGGTGGAGTCGTCCAGCCCCTGGCCCGTGGCGACGTAGGAGTCCAGGTAGGGGCGGTTGAGGCTGGGGTCGTCCCAGCCGAACCAGGCGGGGTTGCGGACGGCCTTGTATTCGATGCCCCAGACGAGCGAGCCCCACATGAAGGGCCCGGTGCCGATCATGCGCTCCTCCGGCTTGGGGCCCGTCGTGACGTCAACGGTGTCTTTGGCCTGGTCCACGATCTCCCTGGGGACGATCATGGCGTTGGTGTCCGCCAGGAAGTGATAGAAGGGCGCCACCGGGCCATCCGTGGTAAAGCGGATGGTATAGTCGTCCACCTTCTCCATCCTCAGGATGGTGCCGTACTGGCTGGATCGGTAGTAGTAGGCGCGCTGGGGGCTGTTCTCGTTGCGCTGCCTTTCGAAGGAGAACAGCACATCATCGGCCGTGAGCTCGCGGCCGGCGAGGGAGGGGAAGTTGGCGCGAATGGCGTCCGAGTTGTGGAACTTGACGCCCTTGCGCAGCTTGACGATGTAGGTGTCCGGCGGGTCGCCGATCATCTCCGGGGCGCTCTCGGCCAGGTCCGGCAGGATGTTCTCCCAGGTGGGCTCTTCGTGGCTCTTGTACATGTAGAGCTTGCTGAAGACGGCCGACTGGTTCGCGTACATGGGCCCGAACTGGGTCTGGTGCGGGTCATAGCGGTCCAGCACCACCGGGTCGAAGCCGACGTAGCGGATGCCGCCGCCGCGAGAGTCCGCCGGCGCGGGCGTGAACTGGCGCCGGCCGTCGTTGGGGTATTCGGCTTTCATAGCGGGGTCGGAGAGGCTGCTCGGGGCGCCACCGCTCTTCGTCGGCCCCCCGGTGCCCTGCGGGCCTGACTTCTCGCCGCCGCAGCCGACGATGCCGGCCGCGGCCAGCCCGCCGCCGGCCAGCGCCGCGCCGCCCAGGAGCCTGCGCCGGCTCACCCGCCCGCGCCAGAACTTAGCCCAGTAGGTGGATTCCTCCATTACAGCCTGACTCCTTTCGCCCCTGTCAACAGATGCCCGCAGATACTAAGCAACCTAAACCCTTCGCTAGAGGCGCAGGCGGGGGTCCAGCACGTCGCGCAGGGCGTCTCCGGCGAGGTTGAACCCCAGCACGGCCAGGGCGATGAAGGTCGCTGACCACACGGTCGGACCCGAGTGATCGAACATGGCCCCCCGGCCCTCGTTCAGCATGAGGCCCCAGGACGGCCCCTGGGGGACGTTTTGGGGGATGACGAACGCGAGCGCGGCCTCCGCCAGGATGACGACGCCGAGGCCGGTGGAGAAGACGACGATGATAGAGGCGGTGATGTTGGGCAGGATGTAATACACCATCGTGCGCAGGTCTGTGGCGCCGATGACCCGCGCCGCCTCTACGTACTGCTGCTCCCGCGTGGCCAGCACCACCCCCCGGGTGATGCGCTGCACACTTGGTATGCCCACGAGTCCCAGGGCGAAGGCGGCCACAGTCAGGTTGGGCGAGCTGGTCAGGGGGTTAATGGTGATGATGAGGATGAGCGCGACCAGCGGCGGGAACGATTGCAGCGCGTCCATCACCCTCTGGACGGCCGTGTCCACCCAGCCGCGGAAGTACCCGGAGACGACGCCGATAGCCGTGCCGACAAAAGTAGCGACGGCCAGCGCCCAGATGCCGATGAAGAGGGAGCGGCGGGCGCCATAGACGAGGCGGGCCCAGATATCGCGCCCGGCCTTCTCCGTGCCCAGCCAGTGGCTGGCGCTGGGCCCTTCATATTGAGAAAGGCGGTTCTCCGCCGTGAAGAACTTGGCCTCGGCGTCGTAGCGGGCGATCCAGGGCTTGCCCAGCTCGACGCCCAGGGGGCGGTCCGGCAGGCTGGGGATGCCGAACTTCAGCTGGGGAGTGCCCACGGTCATCAGCACCATGAAGCCGATGATCAGGAAGCCGATGGCGCCCAGCGGCTTGCGGCGGATGAACTTGAGGACGTTCTGCAGCGCCGTGGGGCGGTGCGGCAGCGCCATTTCGGGCGCCTGCGCCGGGAGTGGGGCCGCTTGTTCCTGCTGCACCTATGCCATCCTCAACTGTAACGAATGCGCGGGTCCAGCCAGCCGTAAGCGATGTCCACAAGCAGGTTGACGAAGACGAGGGTGACCGCTACGACGAGGACGGTCCCCTGGACCACGGGGTAATCAAACTGGAGGATAGAGCTGATAATGAAAAAGCCGATGCCCGGGATGGTGTACAGGTACTCCAGGACCACGTTGCCGCTGACGATGGAGCCCAGCAGGAGGCCGATGACCGTAAGCACGGGAATGAGGGCGTTCTTGAGGGCGTGGCGGACGACGACGACACGCTCGCGAAGGCCCTTGGCCCAGGCGGTACGGACGTAGTCCTGCCGCAGCACCTCCAGCATCTGGGAGCGCAGGAAGCGCATGATGATGGCGCCCGTGCCCAGCCCACCGACGAGGGCCGGGCCGGTCACGCGCTTGAGATTCTCAATGACGTTGTGGTCGTTCCCCGGCGTCTGGCCGGGGAAGAGGTTTACCCAGGTGCCGTGGACGCTGAGCCACTCCGGTAAGAAGGTGCCTCCCGCGTACTTCGTCGTGCCCAACATGACAAAAATAGCCAGCACGAATACGGGGATGCCCAGAAGGGCGATGGACACGAAGCGCAAGAGATAGTCCAGCCAGGTATCCTGCCTGATCGCGGAGATGATGCCGATGGGCAGGGCGACGACGAGGGCGACCATGATCTGCAGAAGCCCCAGCTCAATAGAGGGGCCGGCCCTGTCCTTGATGTCCTGGAGGACGGCGTTCTTGGTGAAGAAGGACTTGCCCAGGTCCAGCTGCGCCAGGTCCGCCATGTACGTGCCGTACTGCCTCCAGAGGGGCTTATCCAGCCCCAGCTCCGCCTTGGCGATCTCGCGACAGGCGTCGTAGGTCTCGGCGGTTGTGCAGCCCTGGGCGCGCTCGCGGATAATGTTACTGGGGTCGACGCGCAGCGCCAAGAAGACCATCGTAGCCACGAGGAACAGGACTACGAAGTTGAGGAGCGTGCGCCGCAGGATGTACTGCTGCATCGTCCCGCCTGGCTACGTGCAGAGACCGGAAAGGGAATCGGCTGTCAGCATCGAAGAATACCGCATCATTAGAGGCTATCGCCTGGCACCAAGGCGACCGGTGGCTAGAAAAGTAGCATCGGCCATAAGGAATGTCAAGGGAAAAGAATTACGATACCGTTGCCGCGGCAGCCGCCCACCGTATCGCAGCCCCTCTCCCACCATCCTGAGCGAAAGCGAGTGATCTGACATGTTGCAGTGCCCAAAGTTCCCGCCGAACCCGGGTGCTTCGCTGCGCCCGCCCCCGGAGTCCGGCGCGCATACCGCCTGACGAGAGTACGAACGGCGGACGCAGTGAGATCACCGGGGAAGGGGAAGTATTTCCTCTTGACGGATAATTGCTTGACAGGTTAAATGACGCAGCTTAGGATAGTTACCGTAGTCACAAAGGTGACGCGCCAAATCCTTCCCCAAGGAAGGACCGGGGGACCCGAGAGTCCGGGGTGAATCTCGCCGGGAGCGGCGAGTAGGGTTAACCCTTTCGACCCGAACCCGTCAACTAACCTCGGCGGCGTTGGAGAGGGCCATCCGCCAGTGGCGGAATCGGCCTTTTTTTGTTGAGTCTTGAAAGGGGTTGGGTAGATGCAGACAGCTCCGCCGCGCGCGTGCCCGCGCTGCCAGGGTTCAATGCTCCGTGAAGAGGACTGGTACGGCGCCTACAGCACGTGCCTCGCCTGCGGCTACGTCTACGAATTTGGGGCGACGGCCGCCCTGGAGCTGGAGAACGAAGGCAACGGCGAGCACCGGCAGCGCCGCCGTCAGCCGTCCCACGGCAAGCTCCGGCTCTAACCTCAGATCGCAATCAGGCCTCACTGCAGAGGGCGAGCGCGTATCCGCCGCCCTCTTTTTTTTCATCCCGCCGCATCCCGCAGCGTGGGCGGGCTATACTGCCGGTCGACGGCTGCACAGTCCCGGCCAGGAGGTTACCCATGGCGTACGTCAGAATCTCGCTGATGAGACCGCTCTCAGGGCGCGATCAGGAGGCGCTGAAGCTGAACTCTGAACTGGTGGAGTTGTACAGGGATCAGCAGGGCTGTCTGGGCAGCCACCTGATCACGGCGGCGGACGGGTCGGGAGAGATGGGCCGGGTGAGCTTCTGGGCGTCCGAGGCGGCCGCAGACACCGCGGCCACGACGGACCGCTCCCTGTTCCTGCGCTCCCGCCTGCACCTGCTGGTACGGCGCGGGCACCAGGACCGCTCGTTTCAGTCGCAGTAGCGGCGGGAAAGCGGGCTAAGGGGAGCCGGAGACGGCGCCGCGCGGGGGACCGGCAGGGGAGTATACGGAATATTAACCGCTGGAGCGACGGCCCGCCCTTGCTTCAATTCCGGGCCATCACTATGCTGATGGTGGAACGTGTATTCGGACTGCCGGGGGTTTCTATGAATCGCGTTGATGAGACCAAGGGGGGAACGGACGAGATGCTCGCTCCGATCAAGGAGAGCGAAGGTTCCTACTCACTGCTTCAGCTACTCTTCCTCCGGCGCCTCAACCGCCTGCTCCGCCTGCGCGGCGAACAACTGGCTGAGGTCAACACGGAGGGGCTGCGCCTGATAGACCGGGCCATCTACTCCACGTACTGCGACACGGTGGACCTGGGCGTGGGCGCGGAGGCGCAGAAGCTGCTGCACCGCTTCGCCGTATCCGCCAAGAGCAATCCGGCCGCGAAGTAGCTGGCGGCGCTGCGGTCCCGCCCCGGAGAGCGGGCGGGCCTGAACCCTCCCTGTAACATAGCCGAGATCCCATCCCTGTACACGGCGCGACATGCCGCCGTGCGGATGTCGTCCTCAACCGGCTCCTGGTTCCGTTTACGCACGTGCTGCGCCTCTACGCGGAGACTGGGTTGCGCAGCACGCCGATGCCCTCGATCTCCACCTCGACGACGTCGCCGGGGGCCAGCGTGGGGGTCTCGCCCGGGGTGCCGGTAAACAGCAGGTCGCCCGGCTCCAGGGTCATGACGCGCGAGGCGAAGCTGATGAGCTCCGCCAGGCTGTGGATGAGGGCCGAGGTGCCGGCGGACTGCCTGACATCGCCGTTGAGGCGGGTGCGCAGCTTCAGATCCGCGGGGTCCAGGCCCGTGGCGATGACGGGTCCGATGGGCGCGAAGGTGTCCGAGCCCTTGGCCCGCCACCACTGGATGTCGTCGCGCTGCCAGTGGCGGGCGCTGACGTCGTTGCCGCAGGTGTAGCCGAAGACGTAGTCCAGGGCCTCTGCCGCGGTCACGTTCCGGCAGTCGCGGCCGATCACCGCCACCAGCTCGCCTTCCGCATCGACGCGCCGCGCCCCTTCCGGGAGCACGATCGTGTCGCCGGGGCCGATCACGGAGCTCGAGGGCTTCAGGAAGAGTTGGGGCACGGCCGGCGCTTCCTCCCCCTTAAGGACGCTGCGGCCGCTGGCCACGTGCGACTGGTAGTTGACGGCGGCGGCCAGGATCTTGCGGGGGATGACCGGCGCCAGCAGGCGGAGGTCCGCCGAGCGGAGCTGCTCGTCCAGGACGCGGTGCGCCCCGAAGAGGTCGCCCTCAATCGGCCGCAGCACGTCGCCGTCCAGGACGCCGTAGGCGGCGCGGTCGCCGTGCTGGAAGCGGGCGAAGAGCATGGGCCTAGAAGGGGAGCACCAGGCGGCGGAATCGCTCCAGGTAGCGGCCGTCGGGTTCGCGCCAGAAGTTGCGCACACGCTGGGACATCTCCTCGAAGTCCGCGAACTGGCTGCGGTGCTGGCGCAGGGCCTCGACTTTCGTCTCCAGGACATCGCTGATGTCCACCTCGAAGTTGACGTCGGAGGCGGTCCAGAGGTAGACCTCCTTGACGCTGTGCGGCTCCAGCCCCTCGTCCAACAGCTCCGGGAAGCTGGGGCGGTTGCGGGCGATGGGATAGACGGCGTCAATGGCCACCTCGCCGGCGCAGCGGTGGTCCGGGTGGTTGATGAACATGTTGCGGACGATCTGGTTGGGGTCGTGGGTAAAGACGGCGTAGGGCTTCAGCCTGCGGATGTGGCGCACCACGTCCCGCATGAGGTCGCGGGTGTAGGTGAGCTCGCCGTCCACGTGGTCCAGGAAAAAGACCTCCTTGCCGCCCACCACGCGAGCGGCGGCGCGCTGCTCCTCCCGGCGCAGGGGCACCAGCTTTTCCGCCGTCATCTCCGGATCGTCGGTCCCCTTGGAGCCGTCCGAGCAGATGAGGTAATAGAACTCCCAGCCGTCGCGCGTCCACAGGTGGGCGGTGCCGGCGGCGCCGAATTCGGAATCATCCGGGTGGGCGGAGACGATGAGGGCGCGCTTTGGCCCCTCCTGTTCTTCATTGGGCATCCTGATGTCCTCCAGTCCAGTACCCATGGGCGTGCCTCGGAATTCTACCCATGCCGCAGTGCTATTGACAACCGAACGTATGGTCTCTAGACTATTGTTCTGGCGAACATAGGTTCGTTACTGTAGAGGGGGCGCCTGGCAGGCGGGGCGGCGACAGAGGGCGCGGGGATACGGTCCGGCGGCTCAACGGAGGACGACATGAAGGACTTGTCCGCGAAGCAGCGGCGCATCGTAGAGTACATCCGCGGCTTTATCGACGAGCACGATTACCCGCCCAGCATCCGCCAGATCCAGGAGGCGTGCGCGATCAGCTCCACTTCCGTGGTGGACTACAATCTGCGCATCCTGGAAAAGCTGGGGTACATCCGCCGGGACCGGGAGGTCTCGCGCGCGATCGAACTGCTGCAGGGCGGCAGCCGCCGGCCCCGCGTTGTGGCCGTCCCAATTATCGGTACCATCGCCGCCGGCCAGCCCATCCCTGTGCCTTCGGCCGACACCTGGGAAAGCTACGACCACAGCGAAGTGATCGAGATCTCGCCGGAGATGGTGGGCGACCATGAGAACGTTTATGCGCTGCGGGTCAAAGGCAACTCCATGATCGACGCGCTGGTGAACGACGGCGACGTGGTGCTGCTGCAGGCCGTGAACAGCGCCCGCGACGGCGACATGGTGGCTGCCTGGCTGAAGAAGGAGCAGGAGGCCACCCTCAAGAAGTTCTACCGCGACGGCGACCGCGTGAGGCTGCAGCCCGCGAACGAGACGATGGAGCCGATCTACACCGAGGCTGCGAACGTGCAGATCCAGGGCAAGGTGATCCTGGCCATCCGGAACCCCTAAAGCCAAACCTGCCTGTCCGGTAGGCAGGCGCCCAGCAGGGCGGCCACGACCGGTCAGCCAGGGGTGTCCCGCGGCTGATATAATCTCATGGCCGGGGACCCGAACCGAGAGTCCAGGCCGCGACCGTTCCCCGGGCGGCCCACGGGATCCGCACTTGAGCAGCAGCCTGGAAAGCCCCATCCTCCGCCTGCAAGACCTGCACGCAGAGTTCGTGACGCCGGAGGGCATCGTGAAAGCGGTGAACGGCGTCTCGCTCTCGCTGCGGCCCGGCGGCACGCTGGCAATCACCGGGGAAAGCGGCTCCGGCAAGACGTCCATCGCCCTATCCATCTTGAACCTGCTCCCGCACCCGGGCCGCATCGCCTCCGGGCAGATCTACTTCAGCGAGGTGGACCTGCTCTCGCTGAGAGCGGAGGAGATGCGCCGGGTGCGCGGCCGGCGGATAGGGATGGTATTCCAGGACCCGGCCACCGGCCTGAACCCGGTGCTCTCCGCCGGCCAGCAGGTGGAAGAGATCATCACCACGCACCTGAGCGTGTCCAAGCGCGAGGCCAGGAGGCGGAGCCTGGAGGTGCTGGCGCAGATGGGGCTGCCGGAGCCGGAGCAGGTGGCCAGCCGCTACCCGTTCCAGCTCTCCGGCGGCATGGCGCAGCGGGTGATGATCGCCATCGCCACGGCGCTGAACCCGGAGCTGCTGATCCTGGACGAGCCCACGTCGGCGCTGGACGTGACCATTCAGGCGGCGATCCTGGAGGACATTGACCGGCTGCAGGAGCGGCACGGGACATCCATCCTCCTGATCACGCATGACCTGGGCGTGGTGGCCCAGATGGCGGACGAGGTGGCGGTGATGTACGCCGGCGCGGTGGCGGAGTACGGCCCGGCGCGCATCCTCTTCGAGCGGCCGCGGCACCCCTACACATGGTCGCTGCTGGGCAGCCGGCCGCGCTGGGACCGCGACGAGCGGCGGCGCCTGGCCTCCATCCGGGGCGCGCCGCCCAGCCTGATCGACCTGCCGGACGAGTGTCCGTTCCTGCCGCGCTGCCCGAAGGCCACGAGCGTCTGCCGGACGAGCCCGGCGCCACAGCTGGCGCCCATCGACTCGGACGCGCAGCTCGTGGCGTGCTACAACCCCGTGTACCAGGCGGGCGACGAGGAGGCTGCCGGCTAGGCCGGCCGCGCTCGGGGGCCACTTACCACAAAGGCGCGAAGGCCACCGCGGCCGCCCGGCACCGTTCAGGGGCGTAACCAGCGCCTCCTGGCGTACCAGACACCCCCAGCAAGCACGATTATCGTGGCGACTACGCCGCCCGCCAGCGCGGCATACTCGTTCATCGAAAGTTGGGGCTGTTGATTCTCGGCAGCCAACGCTGAGGAGTCGGAGTCGCCGGTGCGCAGCTCCGCGGTGCCCCCGACTTCAGTGAAGATGGAATCCAGGAATGGTCGCTCGCTCGCGCATTCGGATGATGCGACGCTGGACAGCGTCGGAGGCGGGTACGCGATGTCCGCGGGATAAACGCCCGGATCGATTAACACTGTTCCGACGATCTCGATGACGCCTCCCGGGTTCGTCGTGCTCATGACAGTGGTGCCCGCGCTGATCCCCGTGAGGTCAACCGTGCCGCCGGCGGCGTCGATGCAGATCAGGTCCTCCGCCACGAGCGTGTCCGCAGGCACGCCGGCCAGGGAAATCGTGCCGCCGGGGTCGGTGTAGAGGCCGACGATTGAGCCGGAGGGCGCCAATCCGGGGGGATCCTCCACGAGCTCTTTTCCACGGATGGTCACTTTTCCTTTCTTTGCATTAGCTCCCGGCAGACCATCCGCCTTAACTCCCACTGGACCGCCGTTCGGCTTAACCCCCCCTGCGTCCTTGGCGTTGATCAAAACATTGCCACCGTTGCCGACAAGGTCGGGGTTCCCCGTACCTCCGCTTCCGCCCTGAATAAGGCCGGTGTTGGCCACCACGCCCGACGATACGATATTGACCCTCCCGCCGGGCCCGCCCTGAACAGCGGGGCGGGAAATACCGCCCGTCCCGCCTAGGACTGTGCCGAAGTTTGTAATCGCTGGGCTTTGGAGGTTAACGGCGCCGCCATCCCCGCCCGGAAACATCAAACTACCGGGCCGGTCCACGCCGTCCCCGCCCCTCACCGTCGCGCCCCAGTTGATCGTCAAGCTTCCTTTCGCCTCCAGGAACACACTCCCGCCCAGACTCGAGGTGATGGTACCTCCCGCCAGGACGTTGATGTTGCCAGTCGTCGTTATGGAAACAGTCTCAATAGTCACAGAATTTCCGCCGAGGGAGGCGGGGTTAAAAATCCCAGCGATTGTTAAGGAGCCGATTCTCTTAGTCAACGAGCCCGCCGTCGTGATGGCCCCACCCAGGATGAGGGCGTTGTCGCCCTGGGCAGGTGCGCGTCCCAGACTCCAATTCCCACCTGTCTCCCATTTGTTGTCGCCGCGCGCACCGGTCCATAAATTGACCGCGGCGGGCTGCTTTGTGCAGAAGATAACCAACCTCTCGGGCCGCGGCGAGCTGTCGTTCGAAACAGCGTTGCCGGCGTCGTCCGCAAGAGCCGTGTCCTGCACCCCGCCATTGGGCTTTTGATGCACCAGTTCCACAGTTTGCACACTGTCATAGGCCGTGCAAGTGTAGTCCACCTCCATTACTTTGCCGAGGTACACTGAATTGTTAGCTCCCACGCCCTTAGCGCACCCCCCCGCCAGGCTGTTGGGACCCAGGGGGACCACGACGGCAAAGACACAATCTGGCCACATGCCCGGAGTGACCTCCTTGACCCCTCCTCGTTGGTTGTGGGGGAACCCGTTCGAAGAGGTGAGGCGGGCTTGGAAACCTGAGTACCCCGGGATACCGGTGAACGCATCTAGATGAACGGCGACCGTGAACTTGGCGCCGAGGGCGATCGGACACACTGTGGGCTGCGCGGGTACCGTGCTGCAGTTGGCGCCCACTCGTATCGAGAACTCGGTCTTAGGGGTTTCGCATAAGACAACCAGCCTCTCGGGGCGCGTCGAGCTATCGTTCGAAACTAAGTTGAGGGCGCCGTCCTCAAGAAGTGTGTCCCCCTCCGTACCATTGGGCTTGTAATGCACCAGGTCCACAGTTTGTACACTGCCATTGGCCGTGCAAGTGTAGTCCACCTCCATTACTTTGCCGAGGTACACCGAGCTATTGGCGCCCGCACCTATAGCGCACGCCCCCGCCAAGCTGGTGGGACCCGTGTAGTCCACGGCGGAAAAGACACAATCTGGCCACATGCCCGGAGCAACCTCCTTGTTTCCTCCTCGTTGGTTGTAGGGCAACCCGGCCGAAGAGGTGAGGCGGGCCTGGAAAGTTCGGTACCCCGGCATGCCGGTGAACGCATCTAGATAGACGCCGACCGTGAACTTGGCGCCGAGGCCTATCACGCAGACTGTAGACTGCGCGGGTGCCGTGCTGCAGCTGGCCCCCACTCGTATCGAGAACTCCGTCGTCGGCGGCGCTAAAGGTGGTGCTGGTAATGGGGATCTGGCCTCAACGGCTCCGCTCGCGAGCAGCAGGGCCACGCCGGCCAGGGCTGTCAGGGCCATCCAGGCCAGAAAGGAGAAGAGGCGCTGGGCCGGATCAGAGGCGCAAGGAAAGCGACAGAGGCTGATCGAGAGTTGGCGTAGTAGCGTTGGCAACATATCTGCACCCCCAAAATAGGTCAAGGCCGGCTATCCGGTTGCGAATAACCAGCCTTCGTGATTAACCCGTGTGGTCAGAAGCGCCTGACGCATGGCCCGCACCCCCCTCAATTGCGGCGAATTATGGCAACTTGCGAGAAAACTGTCAAGCCTCAGGTGCCTGGGTCAGCCGCGAGATTGGCCTAGCGATGCGCAACACCCAGAATTGTCAGGCAATCCGGAGAAGCCAAGGATTACCCAAGGCAGATGCTGAGAGGCAGTGCGACGCCGTTACCCTGCGCGAACCGACACTACCGTTGCCCGTAAGACGTGGTGCTCCAGAGGCTTCGTGTCTTGGTGCCCTGGTGCTTCCGGAAGCCTAGGCGGCGGGCGCGGGCGCGGCTGCCAGGTCGTGCACCAGCAGCTCCATCGATAGCTTGTCCTCGAAAACGCCGCGCTTGGTGTCCAGTTCCGCCTGCACAAGGCGCTGGTAGGCGGCACGGATGGACGCGGGCGAGTGGCGGGACGCCTGCTCGATCAGCCGGTCCAGGCCGAAGCCCTTGGCACCCAGGCGCGCGCCGACGGCGCCGGCGCTCGCTCCGGCGTCCAGCATCTCGCGGGCGATGGCGAGGCGGCGGTAGCGGCCGGCGACGGTAGACAGCAGCGGCTGGGGGTGAACGCCGTCCTCCAGCAGCTCGTGGAGGATGCGCAGGGCCGCGGCCGGTTTCCCTTCCGCCACGGCGTCCGCCAGGAAGTAACCCTTCTGCTCCTGGGCACGGCTGACGAGCGCCCGCACGTCGGCCTCGCGCACCGTCTGCCCGGCGGCGTAGGTCTTCAGCTTCTCGAGTTCGTTAACTAGCAGCCAGAGGTCGTTGCCGATCAGACCGGCAAGCAGCCGCACCGCGCCCGGCTCCAGGCGCAGCTCCATCTGCCGTGCCCGCTGCTGGAGCCAGCCGGCGACCGATTTCGGGTCCGGCAGGGCGAACTGCCGGACCTTGCCGGCCGCCCGCAGCGCAGCGATGACCGTCGTTTCGGGCTTTGCGCCGTCGTCCAGCAGGAGGAGCGTTGTGCTCTCCGGCAGGCGAGGCGCGTATTCAAGCAGAGCAGCGATCATCGGGTGCGGCTCATCGTCCGCGTCCTTCTTGCGGGAGCGCCGGCCCCCGCCACGGCTCGCCAGCGCCAGCAGCCCCTCGACCACGACCAACCGGTGCCCGCCGAGAAACGGCGCCGTATCGCACGCCGCGATGATCTCCTGCGCGGACGCCTGGCGCGCGTCCAGCGTGATGGTGTTCGTCTGGAGGCCGCCGTCCGTGTCCAGCTCCGACTTCAGCTGCAGCAGCGCCTCGCGGCGGGAGAACGTGTCTGGGCCGAAGAAGACGTAGAGCATGGCTACGGCGTCAGGTTAGCACAGGGCGAGAGAGAGGCGAACGGTCTTAGTGCAGCCCGTTTTGGACTGTGGTATAACGCGAAGGCGATCCGGGCGCAAGGGTGCCCCGGCCCCTGGCATCCGCTTGCCGCGGCGGGCCCGGAACGCCCGGCAGAAAGGACGGCGATCCGATGCCACGCATCCGCCCCGTCGAGTACGAGCAAGCAACCCCCGGCCAGCGCGCCGCCCACGACCAGGTGGTCCTGGAGCATGGCCGCATCACCAACATGAAACGCACGCTGCTGCACTCCCTGCCGGCGTTCCAGGCGCTCATGGAGTGGTACACCCTGCGCGACGTGGTGCAGCCCTTCCTGGGTGAGCGGCTGACGAACCTCTTCGCGCTCGCCATCTCCAACGAGAACGATTGCCTGATCTGCTCGACGTTCTTCCGGCGGATCCTGATCGAGTCCGGCGAGAACCCGGACGAATTCGCGCCCGGCGAGCGCGAGACGGTCGTGCTGGAGTTCGGCCGCTGCCTGGCGAAGCCTTTTGCCCGCGTGCCGGACTCCGTCTACGCGCGGCTCGCCGCGCTGTTCACGGAGGAGCAGATCGTGGCCCTCACGGCCTTCGGCGCCCTCATGGTCGCGACGAACATCGTCAACAACGCGCTCGGCGTGGACTTCGATAGCTATCTTGAGCCATACCGCAAGGGCGGCGCGGCCCGCGTCGCCGGGGACGGGGCCGCTTGATGGCGGAGCGGGAGTTCGCAGGCAGAGTCGCGTTCGTCACCGGCGCGGCCCACGGGCAGGGCCGGGCGGCAGCGCTGGCCCTGGCGCGGGAGGGCGCTCGCATCGCGGCGTTCGACGTGGCCGGGCCGCTGCCCTACCCGGGATACGCGCTGGGCTCCGGCGACGACCTCCGCAGCCTGCAGCTACAGTGCCGCGAGGCGGGATCCGATTGCCTGACGTTCGCGGGCGACGTGCGCGACGATGCCGCGGTGACGGCCGCCGTCGATGCCACCGTCGGCGAGTGGGGGCGCATCGATGTCCTATTCAACAACGCCGGCATCTGCGCCTACGGCCTGGCCCACGAGCTGACGGAAGAGGCCTGGGACGCGATGATCGACATCAACCTGAAGGGTGCCTGGCTGGTGGCGCGGCGGGTGATCCCGGTGATGATGCGGCAGCGCTCAGGCGTCATCATCAACAACTCGTCGGTCGGCGGGCTGCGCGGCATGGCGCGGCTGAGCCATTACGCCGCGTCCAAGTGGGGGCTGACCGGCCTGACCAAGTCCTGGGCGATCGAACTGGCGCCCCACGGCGTCCGCGTCGTCTCCATCCATCCCACCGGCGTGAACACGCCGATGAACGACGGCCTGGCCGCCCTGGAGGGCGCCACGCCGGAGGAGATCGCGGGGCGCTCGGCCGGGAACCTGCTGCCGGTGCCCTGGATAGAGCCGGAGGACGTAGCGGAGGCGGTGCTCTACCTGGCGTCTGACCGCGCGCGGTACGTAACGGGCTCGCAGTTCGTCATCGATGCGGGCCTGCTGACGCGGTAGCGCAGGGCTTCTGCCTTCGCGCTTGCCGCCGGCCGCTATGGCCGTGGGCGCACTTCGATCCCGTCTGAGGGGAAATGTTCGTCCAGCGAGTAGACCACCCGAACGCCGGAAGAGCGGGCTGCCGCCCAGGCCATGGGGCGCCTCAGGCGGCCTCGCGTTCTACCAACTATGTCTGTCCAAACAACCCCAACGAAAGGAGGCGGTGTCCGATATGTCTTGACCCCGCACAAGGGGTTGACTTCGCCGTCTTATTGACGATAATGTGGGCGCACTAGAACAAATCGGCCGCGACGGAGGGATCCGCCGCGGCCAAAACTAAGGATGCGCTCGCAGCCCTAGCCGCTTTGATTTTATCACGAGCGGCCGGGCCGTGTTTGCTCCGCAGATGGAGGTCGCCGTGATCACGAGGTTCATTACTCCAGGCGTCCGGCTGCTGCTCGGCTTAGCAGCGGCAGCGGTCATGCTGCTGCTGCTCTCGCAGCTTCCAGACTCAAAGCCGGCCCAGGCCCACCCGGTGTCGCCTTTCTTGGACGGCGAGATACGTGGCGACGGCTCCGCCGCCTGCTCAGACTTCTTCATCACGTTTCTCGGATTGTTTGATACAGATATTCCAGACCCGTCATGGACGCCGGTCAACAAGGGCAATCCGGGGTACCCCCAGTTCCGCTCTGTCAGCGGAGAAGTAATGGAGAGCAGGGTGTCATACACTGACTACCCTGACGTACATGACTCACACGATGCGATCTTCGACATCATGGTTGACCCCGGATTGGAAGATGTCCTCTCGGATGCAAACCGGGACCACAACGGCGACGGCGACCCCGACTCCATTGAGGTGGAATGGGAGGCCGGCATCAAAACGAACGAGTTCTCCGGTGATGGCTCTCTGCACTTCTTCCCCAAGTGGGCCTGGCCCAGCGAGGGTGACCGCGTCTGGACAAACGGCGACTGGATCTTCGACTGCGGCCACCCGAGCGACATCGAAGGGAAGCCTCACGCCAGGAGCGAGATCCACCCCGCGCGCGCCGTCGCCTCGATGCGCCAACAGATGCGAACGCTTCCCGGCAGTGGCACCACACCCGTACCCGTCACCGCGACTGACCTCTACATGCACGGACGCGCGGGCTTCGTTACCGATATGCTGGACTGCGGGGACCAGATCATCCTTGGTCCTACGCCAGCATGCCCGGGCGGTACCCCCTTCGGCCCTCATGACCCCGTCGCTGACCACCATCCTCGCGCCATCGACGAAGACTTCGAGTTCGACGTCTGCCTGCCGCCGCTGCCCTTCGACAAGGCCGCCCTGGCGACTTTCGTTGAGGACGGGCCGGGCAACAGCGTCGCCATAGCGCCGGTCCTGACGCCGCAGCCCTCCGTCGGCGCCTGCGCGGCTGACCCCGCGCAGTTCGGCCCCACGCAACTGCACGTGGAGGTCCCGCTGGCCGGTAGCGGCGCTACTCCCGACGACGTCTATGCCCGCAAGATATACGCCGGATGGGTCTTCCCGCCGGAGAACTTGAAGCACCTGAAGCTGACCCTCAACAAGATGGACCTGCACGACGACCTGGAGCCCGACTTCTTCGACTGCGAGTGCACCTTCTTCTGGATGAACGTGGACCGCGCCCCGGACGAATGGATACGCCTCGCCGACTTTGCCACCGGCAACATGAATGACTACGACAGTGATGAGGACCTGGGCAATGGCGAGATGGTCTTTTCCGGTGCGGAGTTCGACTACTACATAGCTAACAACCTGCCCTATACCGTCCGCGCCAACGGCTATGACGGAGGCTTCGGAGACTCGATACCCGGCGCCGACTGCCTGGACGACCACTTTGGCGAACACGACTTCGCTTCCCACATTGACATCAGCGTCTTTCCGCCGGCTATTCCGGACTTCTGTTACGTAGTCATGTCATTAATAAGTGCGGACATAGCGGATAATGACGACTTCGCCAAGCTGAACCAGAGCTTCGGGCCGGCGGACTACACAGGCGCCAAAGACGTCACCGCCAGCGGTCAATATGAACTCGAGTTCAGTGTGGAGGAGATCCCGCTGAGCGCCGGCGAGGGCGGCGAGGACGCAGCCGACCTGAGCATCGACAAGGACTGCAAGCCCGATGAGCCGGTCTACGCCGGGGTGCAATTCACCTGCACCATCACCGTCGTCAACTACGGTCCCGGCCTGCCCCGCAACGTAGTCGTCGACGACGTGCTCCTGACAAACGTCGATCCAGCCGATTACACCCTTACGGACCCCACCTTCACCTTCCCCGGCGTCGGCTTCTCCGACCCCTGCGAGCCCGTCGAGGACATCGCCGGGGGTGTGGAGGTCCGCTGTGAGATCGGCACCGTTCCCGTCGGCGGCAAGGCGATCATCAGCTTCAGCATCACCTCCGACGAGGGGGGTGACTTCAACAACCTCGTGCGGGTCTTCACCGACTCCACCGACCCCGACACCAGCAACAACGAGTCCCGGAACTCCGTCCACGTTACCCCCGTGGCCGACCTCTCGATCACGAAGTCAGACAGCGAGGACCCGCTGGTCTCGGGCACGACTCTGACGTACACCCTCGACATCACGAACCACGGGCCCTCGACTGCGGTCAATGTTGTCGTGGAGGACTTCTTGCCTGCAGGGGTGAGCATTGCCTCAGTAAGCGGCACAGGCGGCGCGTCCTGCGTTTTCGGCGTCCCAGGCGATAACTCGCGACCCACGACCTGCAACTTTGATTCGCTGGCGCCGTCAGCCTCGCGGACGATGACTATCGTGGTGACGGTCTTGCCGGGCATACACAACTTCCTCCACAACGACGCCCGGGTCAGCAGCGACGTGCTCGATTTGGACAACTCGGACAATATCGACGGCGAGAACACCCTGGTAAAGGTGGCCGACCTGGAGATCACAAAGACCTCGGACAAGAATGTCTACAAGTCTTCCGCGCAGGTCGTTTACACGCTCACCATCCACAACAACGGTCCGTCGGACGCGCAGGGCGTGGTGGTCACGGACGACCTGCCGATCAACGTCAAGCTGGACCGCGTCTATTGGCTACCTGGAGCCCCGATTTGTACCAAGCCTCCCGGCGGCAAGCTTCTCACATGCAGTCTGGGCACCATAGCAGCCGGTGGCACGAAGACGATCACCATCATCGTCGTCTTCAAGGGATCACGGGGGATCGTCAGCAACACCGCGGACGTGACCAGCACCACCACTGATCCCGACCTGGGGAACAACGCCTCCACGAGGACTGTGCTGGTAGGCAGCCTGCCGAAGCCATAGAGCGCGTCGGTGCCGGAGGAAGACAGGGGGGCCGCAATTGCGGCCCCCCTGCCCTTGTGATCGCTCCAGTTACCTCCGCTTGTGCCCGTTCCCTTCCACCTTTCGCCCTCACCGCCTGCCGGGGCGACCCCAGGCGCACGCGATCCTGGCGGCGGCTGATCCTGGTCAGCTCGATCAAGTCTATCAGGAGCGATAATCTCGGAGCAGGTGTGTGAGATCGCCTGACAGCCCATAGTCCGCCCACAAACTCCCGAACCTACCAATACCCCACGACCAAACCCATAGCCCGAACCAGCGCCATACAGACTCCGTGTTGGCGGGAGTGCATGGGAGTCGAACCCACCCGGGACGGGTACACCGCCCCGCAACGGTTTTGAAGACCGAGGGGCCCACCGGGACCCTTCCACCCCCATGTACAGGTTACAGGGGATAGTGGACAGTGGACAGTGGACAGTGGACAGACCCCGCCCCCGTGGCGGGCCCGTCAGTCCGGGAAGCTGGCGCTGATGTAGTGGTCGGCGGCGATGGCGGCGGTGACGCCGTCGCCGACGGAGCTGGCCACCTGGCGCGCCGAGTTCTGGCGCACGTCGCCGGCGGCGAAGAGGCCGGGCACGTCCGTGGCCATCCAGTCATCGACGAGGGCGTGGCCGCCGCCGTCCATGGCCGCCAGGCCGCGCAGGAAGTCCGCGTTGGGGTGATGGCCGATGAAGACGAAAACTGCCGCTACGGGCATCACGTCCTCTGCGCCCGTAACCACGTTGCGCAGCCGCAGGCCGGTCACGAACTCCTCGCCCAGGACCTCCTCGACGACGGTGTTCCAGAGGAAGTGCATCTTCGGGTTGGCGAAGGCGCGCTCCTGGAGGATGCGGCTGGCGCGCAGCGCGTCCCGGCGGTGGATGACTGTGACCTTCCCGGCGAAGCGCGTGGTGAACAGCCCTTCTTCCAGCGCCGCGTCACCGCCGCCCACCACGGCCACCTCCTGGCCCTTGAAGAAGGCGGCGTCACAGGTGGCGCAGTAGGAGACGCCGCGGCCCGTCAGGCGCTCTTCGCCGGGGACGCCCAGGCGGTTGTAGTCGGCGCCGGTGGTGACGATTACCGCCTTCGCCAGGAGTTCGCCGGCGCCGGTGCGGACGCGCCACCTCTTGCCGGCGCGCTCCAGGGCTGAGACCGGCACGTACTCGGACTCCAGGCCGTAGCTCTCGGCCTGCTTGAGCATCGTCTGGGCCAGGTCGAAGCCGTTGACGCTGGGGACGCCGGGGTAGTTCTCCACGATGTCTGTAAGGGATATCTGGCCGCCGACGACGCCCTTTTCCAGGAGGACGGTGCGGCGCCGGCCGCGGGCGGCGTAAAGACCGGCGGCGAGCCCGGCCGGCCCGCCGCCGATGATGACGACGTCGTATTCCTTCGCCGTTTCGGCCATCAGGAGAAGGCCTTCTCCAGACTGCGCTTGAGGTCGCTCTTCGGCCGGAAGCCAATGACCTGGTCCACAGCCTCGCCGCCCTTGAACACCATGATCGTGGGGATGCTGCGGATGCCGTAACGGGAAGCGGTCTCGATGTTCTCGTCGGTGTTGAGCTTGTAGAAGCGCACCTTGCCCTGGTACTCGTCCGCCAGCTCCTCCACGATGGGCGCTACCATGCGGCAGGGGCCGCACCAGGGGGCCCAGAAGTCCACCAGGACCGGCAGGTCGCTCTTCAGGACTTGCGCCTCCCATTCACTGTCAGACACGTCTGCGGGCTTTGCCATTGCTCCTCCTTGGCTCTTCTCCAGGGCGCGGGATGCTCGTGCCGGGCCATTGACCCCGCCGGCGAGTTCATGCTAGCATACCCCCGAGGGGTATGTCAACGGAGCGACAGATGGCGCAGGAAACGAAAACCGATACCGAAGCGCTGCTGGCCAGGCTGCGGCGCATCGAGGGCCAGATCCGCGGCATCCACAAGATGCTGGCGGAGGACCGCGTGTGCGAGGACATAGTGACGCAGCTGATGGCGGCGCGCAGCAGCCTGGACCAGGTGGGCCTCCTGATTATCGATAAGCACGTGGAGCGCTGCCTCCTGGCGGACGACAACGCGGAGGAGGCGCTGCGGAACCTTCAGCAGTCGCTGAAGCTGTGGCTGCGCTTCGGGGGCCCGGTGCAGCAGGGGGAGTAGGGCGCGCCGGTCTTCGGACGCGGTATCTCGCCGCCTGGTCAGGTGTCATCGCCCGCCGGGAGGCCGGAGCATCAGAGCAATGGAGCATCGCGCGCGTAATCCGCATACTCTATGCTCCGCTACACGGCCGGGCAGGGTGTCGAACAGATGTCAGATACACATGCCCACCGTGTGGGCACCGTGAAGGATGAAATGACGGTGCACACGATTGTCCCCGAGACAGCGGGGGTACAGGGGGCAGCCGGCCCCCTGACGGGGGGCTTGGGGGGTGTCCCCCCATTCCCGAACATTCCGAGGGTGGGCGGGTGGGAACGGGACCACGGTGCGTTACTTACAAGGCAGGACATTGGATAATCGCGGGCAAGCGACGACTCGCGCCGCCACCGCCTGGTAACGGCAGCAGCCGCTCTTTGCCGGGCGGAGTGGCTGGAGATCAACCCGCGGCGGTAGTGCCGGACGGGCGGCCGCCGGCGCGCGCGGGGGCCGTCTCCCGGATCGCGTCCAGCATCCCCGCCTGCGCGGCGTCGCGCGCCACCCGCAGGGCGCTGGCGATGGCCTTGGCGTCGCTGCGGCCGTGGCCGATGAAGACAAGGCCGTTGACGCCCAGGAGCGGGCCCGCGCCGTATTCGCGGTAGTCCACCTTCTTGCGCAGGGCGCCGAACGCCGGCAACAGCGCAAGGCCCGCCAGCATGTACCAGGGGCGGCTCCTGATGGCGCCGCGGACCTGGCCCATGATGTAGTCCGCCATCCCTTCCATCGTCTTCACCACCACGTTGCCGGTGAAGCCGTCCGTGACGATGACGTCCGCCTTGCCGAACGGCACGTCCTTGCCCTCTATGTTGCCGATGAAGTTGAGGCCGCTGCGGGAGAGCAGTCCGTAGGCCTCCAGGGCCAGCGCGTTGCCCTTGGACTCCTCCTCGCCGATGTTCAGGAGCGCCACCGTGGGCCGCGGCACTTTCCAGACCTTGTTCATGTAAGCCGCGCCCATCTGCGCCCACTGCACCAGGTAAGAGGGACGCGCGTCCGCGTTGGCGCCCACGTCCAGGAAGAGGCTGAGCCTGCCGGAGAGCGGGATGAGACCGGCCAGGGAGGGGCGCTCGATGCCGCGCACGCGGCCCAGGTACATGATGGCCGCGGCCATGACGGCGCCGGTGTTGCCGGCGGAGACGAAGGCGTCCGCCCGCCCCTCCTTCACGAGCTTGAGGCCGACGACGATGGACGCCCCCTTCTTCTGCCGCGCCGCCTGCGCCGGGTGCTCCTCCATCTCGATGATGTCCGTCGCCGCAACGACGGTGACGCCGTGCGGGCGGTCCTTGTGGCGCGCCAGCTCCGCCTCGACGACCTCTGTCCGGCCGACGAGCGCGACCTTGATGCCGAGGTCGCGGGCGGCAATGACAGCGCCCTTGACGATCTCGCGCGGGGCGTGGTCGCCGCCCATGGCGTCGAGGGCGATGACGGGGTCAGCGGCGGTCATGGCGCGCGCCCACCGTGGCTCAAGGCCCCAGCCTTGAGCGCGCGGGGCTGGGGCCCCGCGCCACGCGGGCGCGAGACGCGGGTAGAGACGTCCCGGCGGGGCGTCTCTACGGTGCCGTGATTATCCTTCACGATCCGCCGCCGCGGAACTCGTCCCACATGCGCTGGCGCAGGCCGGCGTCCAGGAGGACGTCGATTCCGGTCATGGCCAGCGCCTTCGCGCCGTCCACGAGGCCCTGGTGACCCGAATCGCTCGCGGCGAACTCGCGGAACTCGACCGTGTGGATGGGCACATGCTGCGGCGCGATGGCCAGCGACGGGTGGATGCCGGGGACGATCTGGCTGACGTTGCCCATGTCGGTCGAGCCCATGGAGCGGTTGGACTCCGGGTTCACCACCTTGCGGCCGAGCGACTCCACGTTCGCGCAGTAGGCCCCGGCCAGCGCCAGATTCGTGCGCATAGTCTTGTAGCGGGACTCCTCGCCCCACCGGTGCTCAAGCTCGCAGCCGGTGGCCAAGGCGGCGCCCTGGAAGCAGGCCAGCACCTTCGGCTTCAGCTCCTCGTCCAGGTAGCGGTCGTCATCGCTGCGCACCAGCAGCTTGGCGGCGGTATGGTGCGGGATCACGTTCACCGCCTGCCCGCCGTCTGTGATGATGCCGTGCACCCGCGCGGAGTCGCGCAGCTGCTGGCGCAGGAGGCCGATGCCGGCGAAGGCGGCGACCATGGCGTCCAGGGCGTTGCGGCCGGCCTCCGGGCGGGCGGCGGCGTGGGCGGCGCGGCCCGCGAACTCCACGTCCAGCTCCAGGCAGGAGAGGGCGAAGGCGACGGCCGTATCGCGGTTGCCGGGGTGGACCATCATGGCGCAGGTCAGGCCCTGGAAGGCGCCGCGGGCGGCCATGTACACCTTGCCCCCGGCCGCCTCTTCCGCCGGCGTGCCGATGACCTCTACCGTGCCGCCGGTCTCCTCCACCAGCCCCTTAACGGCGATGCCGGCGGCGGCGGCGGCCGTGCCGATGATGTTGTGGCCGCAGCCATGGCCCACACCGGGCAGGGCGTCGTACTCCGCCAGGAAGGCGATGCGGGGCTCGCCGGCGCCGCCGGTGGCGCGGAAGGCGGTAGGGATCTGGCAGATGCCGCGCTCCACCTGGAAGCCGCCGGCCTCCAGGTAATCGGCCAGCATCGCGGACGACTTCACTTCCTCGAAGGCGATTTCGGGCGTGGCGTGGATGCGCAGCGAGAGGTCGATGAGCTCGCGCCTGGCGGCCTCGATCGCCGCCGCGGCGCGCTGCTTCAGGTCGTTGGCGTCGGGCATGGTGGGCAATCAGGCAATCAAGCGATCAGCAGTCAGCAGTCAGCAGTCAGCCATTGAGCGGCGTTCCGTCTGCTCGGATTCTAATGCCACGGGCGGTATGCCAACAAGGAATGCGCGCCGGGCCTGCCTGTTGTACCCTAGTGCCGCGCATGGAAACATCGATGGGCTCTGGAGAGGCGTCTTCCGTGGAGACCGCGCCGGACCTGAAGGCGCTGATCCGGGACGTGGCGGACTTCCCGCAGCCGGGCATCCTCTTCCGCGATATCACGCCGCTGCTGCAGAACACCGCGGCGCTGCGCTGGGTGATCGGCCGCCTTACCGACGAGTTCCGCCACGCGGATCTGGACGCCGTCGTCGCCATCGAATCGCGCGGGTTCCTGTTCGCCGCGCCGCTGGCGTACAACCTGGGCATCTCGCTCGTGCCGGTACGCAAGCCGGGGAAGCTGCCGGCGGCCCGCATGAGCGTGGAGTACTCGCTGGAGTACGGGACGGGGCAGCTGGACATCCACAAGGACGCCCTGCGCCGGGGAGACCGCGTGGTGATAGTGGACGACCTGCTGGCCACCGGCGGCACGGCGCGGGCGGCCGCGAAGCTGGTGGAGCTGCTGGGCGCGGAGGTGCGCTCCTTTGCGTTCCTGGTGGAGCTGGGCTTCCTGAACGGCCGAGAGCAGCTGGAGGGCTACCGTGTGCTCTCGCTGGTTACGTACGAGTGACGCTGCCCGCAGGCAGGCCGGCCCCCACGCCGGCGTTTGGAGCGTGCATGGATCATCGTATTGACAGGCGCGTCCTGCGGGCGATACGATTCGGTTCGGAAAACTGAATAGAAGCGCTTTCATCCAGAGCGGTGGAGGGAACGGCCCAGAGAAGCCCGGCAACCGGTCCGCCTTTCGGCAGACAACGGTGCCAACTCCGACTCCTGCGCAAGCAGGGGACAGATGAGAGCGAAGCGGAAGACTTCTCCACCGCGAGAAGTTTTTTTATGCCTGTGAAGGCGCACGCAGCGAAAGGAAAGTGCTTGTTCCTGCCCATTGAGTGGCTGCCCGAAGGCAAGGTCCGCTTCCTGGACCAGACGCGTTTGCCCCGGGAAGAAGTCTGGGTGGAGACGGACGGCTATCCGGCGATAGCGGAGGCCATCCGGCGCCTGCGCGTGCGGGGCGCGCCGCTGATAGGGATCGCGGCGGCCTACGGGCTGGCGCTGGCCGGCCTCGCGGGTCCCGAGAGCGGCATCGACGCGTGGCGCGGGCGTTTAGGGCGGGCGGCCGGTGAGCTGCGCGCCACGCGCCCCACGGCCGTGAACCTGGAGTGGGCACTGGAGCGCGCGCTGAGGGCCGTGGCGGAGGCGGACGACGTGGCAGAGGCCCGGCGCATCCTGGTGGACGAAGCGCGGCGCATCCACGAGGAGGACATCCGGGCGAACCAGCGCCTGGGCGAACACGGGGCGGCGCTGATCCCCACCGGCGCCCGGGTGCTCACCCACTGCAACGCGGGCTCGCTGGCCACGGGCGGATACGGCACCGCGCTGGGCGTGCTGCGGTCCGCCTGGCGGCAGGGCCGGCTCCAGGAGGTGTACGCCACGGAAACGCGGCCGCTCCTGCAGGGCGCGCGGCTGACCGCCTGGGAGCTGGCGCGGGAGGGCATCCCGTACACGCTGATAGTGGATAGCGCGGCGGGCTCCCTGATGCGCCGGGGGCTGATCGGCGCCGTCATCGTCGGGGCGGACCGCATCGCCGCCGGGGGCGACGTTGCGAACAAGATCGGCACCTACCCGCTGGCAGTGCTGGCCGGGGAGAACGGCGTCCCGTTCTACGTCGCGGCGCCGGTCAGCACCATCGACCTTGCGACGGCCTCTGGAGACGATATCCCCATCGAGGAGCGCGCGGGGGACGAGGTGACGTCGCTGCAGGGCGCGGCCACGGCGCCGGAAGGCGCCCGGGCGGCGAACCCGGCGTTCGACGTGACGCCCCACGCATACGTGAGCGCGATCATCAGCGAAAACGGCGTTGCCAGGCCGCCCTACGAGGCGAGCCTGCGGGCGGTCTGCGGAGCGGCAGAGGCCAGGGCCGGGGCCCTGGCCCACGGGGAGACGGGCGATGGCTGAACCTGTGCGCGCGGCCGTCATCGGCGGCAGCGGCTTCTACCAGATGGAAGGGCTCAGCAACATAGAGGAGCTGCGCCCGGACACACCGTACGGCGCGCCGAGCGACGCCATCACCGTGGGCACGCTGGACGCGCAGCGGGTGGCGTTCCTGCCCCGGCACGGCCTGGGCCACCGCATCCTGCCCTCAGAACTGCCGTCGCGCGCCAACATCTACGCGCTCAAGCAGCTGGGCGTGGAGTTCATCATCAGCGTGAGCGCCGCCGGCAGCCTGCGGGAGGAGATCGCGCCGCTGCACATGGTGGTGCCGGACCAGGTCATAGACCGCACGCGGGGCCGGGCCTCCACCTTCTTCGGCGAGGGACTGGCGGCGCACATCGCCTTCGCGGACCCTTTCTGCGAGCCGCTGGGCCGTGCGCTCTCAGAGGCGGCCCGCGAGACGGGCGCGACGGTACACGGGCGCGGTACGTTGCTGGTGATGGAAGGCCCGGCCTTCTCCACGCGGGCCGAGTCGCACCTGTACCGCGGCTGGGGCGCGGACATCATCGGCATGACGGCGCTGCCGGAGGCGAAGCTGGCGCGCGAGGCTGAGATCTGCTACGCCGTGCTGGCCTGCGCCACGGATTACGACTGCTGGCACGAGACGCACGCGGACGTGAGCGGCGAGATGATCGTGGCGAACCTGCACAAGAACGTGGAGGTGTCGCGCCGGGCTGTGCGCCTGGCCCTCTCCCGCCTGCCGTACCCGCGGGACTGCGCCTGCGCGCACGCGCTGCGGGACGCGCTGATCACGCCGCTGGAGCTGGTGCCGGAGGCGACAAGGCGGCGGCTGGCCCCGCTCATCGAGAAGTACGCCGGGCAGAAGGTCAGCGGGAGCTGATGATGACGGATACCGTTTCCAGAGAAGGCCAGGCGGCGCGGGCCGAGTACCGCGTGCAACGCCTGAGGGACCCGGACGCGGTCCGCCCGCTGCTGGCGCCGGACCGCGCCTACGCCGCCTACGCGCTGGCGCAGCTGGACCCGCGCCTGTTCGGCCTGAACGAGTGGTACGTCTCGCAAGGCGCCGGCCACGCCCTGGTACTGCACTCGCGCAGCGGCCTGGGCCGGGCCTTCTTCGCCATGGGCGACGCGGAGGCGCTGGACGCGGTCCTGGGCCTGCACCCGGGCGCGCGCTTCAGCTTCGGCTCTCTGCGCCCGGAGCACCGGCGCGTGGCCGAGAAGCACTACCTGATGACCCGCCCCCAGGTGATGCTCCGCATGTCGGTCAGCCGCGAGACGTTTGCGCCCGCCTCGCCGGCAGAGGGCGCAGCGGTGCGCCTGCGCGGGCGGGACGTGGCCCCGCTCAACCGGCTGTACTCCGCGGAGGGCGGCCCCAGCTCCTACCGGCCGGCGCACCTGGAGGACGGTGTGTACTACGGCGTGCTCACGAACGGCGTGCTGGTGTCCGTGGCGGGTACGCACGTGGTGTCCCCGGCGGAGGGCGTGGCCGTGGTGGGCAACGTGTTCACACACCCACGCCACCGCGGACGCGGCCTGGCGACGGTGGCGACGAGCGCCGCGACGGCGGAGCTCCTGGAGCGCTGCAGCCTGGTGGCGCTGACGGTGGAGGAAGCGAACGCGAGGGCCGTGCATGTCTACCAGCGGCTGGGCTACGACGTGCACTGCACGCTGCACGAGACGCCGCTGATCCGCAAGGAGCCGACGGGCATGCTCAGCCTGGCCCGGCGACTGGTCGCGGGCTGGCGCGGGCGCCAGGAAGGGAAGGAGATCGTGGTGAGATGACGACGCAGCACCGGCCGATAGATGATCGCATTGCCCGGGAGATCGCGCGGCTGCACAAGCGGTATCCGAAACTGGGCCACCACGGGATACTGACCGCGCTCGAAGATCAAGGAGTACGCGTCGATCCGGCTGAGTTGAAGCGATTCCTCAAGACCAAGCGCATGAAGCCTGCAGGCGAATTTAAGGGCATCAAGATCGCCGACGTGCCGACCTCTGCCCTGGGGGCCGGCCTGCTGGGACATGGAGGCTTTGGAGACGGCGGTGACGTGAGATGACGAAACGCATCGGCATCGTCATTTTCCCGGTCGTGGAGGAGCTGGACTTCGTGGGACCGTACGAGGCGTTCGGCATGTTGTCCGTGATCGACCGGGACTGGAAGCCTGTGCTGATCTCCGAAAACGGGGGCGTCGTGCAGTGCGCCCACGGTCTCAAGGTGACCGCGGACTACTCATTCGACGATGCGCCACCGCTCGCAGTCATCCTCGTTCCGGGCGGCGTCGGCACGCGCCGGGAAGTGGACAATCCGCGCCTGATCGAATTCGTGCGCTCGCGGGGGCAGGGTTGCAGCTACGTGACCTCCGTCTGCACGGGCGCATTCATCCTGCACCGGGCGGGCTTTCTGTCCGGCCGGCGCGCGACCACCTACTGGGGCTCGCTCGACCGCCTGCGGGCCCTCGGCGACGTGCGCGTCGTGGACGACGACCGCTGGGTGCACGACGGCAACGTCATTACCGCCGCCGGCGTATCAGCCGGTATCGACATGGCGTTGTACCTCGTGAGCCTGCTGAAGGACGCGGGCGCCGCCGCGCAGGTACAGAAGGCGATGGAGTACTACCCGAAGCCACCGCAGTTCGAAAGGGTGTCCGTATGACATTCTCGATCGCGGCGCGCTGCCCCCGGACGGGCATGCTGGGGGTGGGCACGTCCAGCAAAGCCCTGAGCGCCGGCGGACTGGTGCCTTACTGCCAGGCCGGCGTGGGGGCCATCGCCAGCCAGTCCTTCGTGAACCCCTATCTGGGCATCGACGGGCTGGTGCTGCTGGAGCAGGGACTGGCGGCGGAGCGGACGCTGGAGCGGCTGGTGGAGGACGACCCCGGGCGCGACCTGCGGCAGCTGGGCATTGTGGACAAGGACGCGCGCGTGGCGGCCTATACCGGCGGCCGCTGCATCCCCTGGGCCGGGCACGTCCTGGGCGGCGGCTACGTCTGCCTGGGCAACATCCTGGTGGGCGAGCGCGTGGTCACGCAGATGGCGCGCGCCTTCGAGGCGGCGCTCAACGACGAGCTGCCGGAGCGGCTGCTGCGGGCGCTGGAGGCGGGCCAGGAGGCCGGCGGCGACCGCCGCGGCCGCCAGTCCGCCGGCCTCCACGTCGTGGCGCAGGAGGAGTACCCCTGGTGCGACCTGCGCGTGGACGACCACCCGGATCCGGTGGCCGAGCTGCGCCGCGTGTTCGAGGTGTACAAGCGGGAACAGCCCTTCTGGCAGATGATGCTGCCGCGCCGTGACGACCTGATCCCCAGCTGGGATGCCGTTCTGCGCGTGCGAGATGAGATGGAAAGATCCCTGGAACTGGACGATATAGCAGTGAAGGAGCGCTAATGGTAAACCCGACGATAGAACACGACGTCAAGGACCTCTCGCTGGCGGAGGAGGGGGTGAACCGCATTGAGTGGGCGGCGCGCGAGATGCCCGTCATCCGCATCATTGGGGAGCGCTTCGCCCGGGAGCGGCCCCTGGCGGGGCTGCGTGTCGCCGCCTGCCTGCACGTGACGACGGAGACGGCGAACCTGATGCTGGCCCTGCAGGCCGGCGGCGCCGACATCGCCCTCTGCGCCAGCAACCCGCTCTCCACGCAGGACGACGTGGCGGCGGCGCTGGTCGCGGTCCACGGCATCCCCGTCTTCGCCATCCGGGGCGAGAACGACCCGACGTACTACCAGCACATCCACGCGGCGCTGGCGCACAGGCCGCAGGTGACGATGGACGACGGCGCGGACCTGGTGGCCACGCTGCACAAGGAGCGGCGGGAGCTGCTGGACCAGATGATCGGCGGTACGGAGGAGACGACAACGGGCGTCGTCCGCCTGCGGGCGATGGCCGCCGACGGGGCGCTGGGCTACCCGATCATCGCCGTGAACGAGGCGCTGACCAAGCACCTGTTCGACAACCGCTACGGCACGGGGCAGAGCACCATCGACGGTATCACGCGGGCGACGAACGTGCTCTGGGCGGGAAAGTACGTCGTGGTCGTGGGCTACGGCTGGTGCGGGCGCGGCGTGGCGCTGCGGGCGCGCGGTCTGGGCGCCAAGGTGATCGTCACGGAGGTGGACCCGGTGCGGGCGCTGGAGGCCAGCATGGACGGGAACCTGGTGATGAGCAGCGCGGAGGCGGCGAAGATCGGCGACATCTTCATCACGCTGACGGGCGACATCAACTCGCTGGACCGCCACCACTTCGAGGCGATGAAGGACGGCGCCATCCTGGCCAACAGCGGCCACTTCAACGTGGAGATCAACATTAAGGCGCTGGCCGACATGAGCGAGTCCCGGCGCCGCATCCGGGACCACGTGGAGGAGTACCACCTGATGGACGGGCGCCGCCTCTACCTCCTGGGCGAAGGGCGGCTGATCAACCTGGCGGCCGCGGAAGGCCACCCGGCCAGCGTCATGGACATGAGCTTCGCGAACCAGGCGCTCTGCACGGAGTACCTGGCGACGCGCCCGCAGCGCCTGCCGGCGGCGGTGCATGTCGTCCCGGAGGAGATCGACCAGGAGGTGGCGCGCCTGAAGCTGGCCTCGATGGGCATCACGATCGACGAGCTGACGGAGGAGCAGCGCAAGTACCTGAGCTCGTGGGAAGAAGGAACGTGAGTACAGAAAAGCGGGCTACGCGCCCGCTCGTCTGCCGAACCGTCAAGGATCGGCCCTGTCTGATACCCAGCAATTGGATTATCAGGCTGGTTCGCGAGTGATGTCAAGGTGCCAGTGGAACGGAGAGCGGGGGACTTGCACCCCATCCGCCTCGCGGCGGACCCGCTGGGTATCAATCAGGGCTGTTCACTCGAACAGTTCGCTCTCCACCCTGCGGCCGGCTCTCCGCTCGATCGCAATCCTAGTCATGAACAACCCAGCTACTCAACAGGCAAATGGCACAAGCGCAGACCAAGGAGGAACCCCGTTATGACCATGACCTTCATGAGCTCACCCTCGCTCCTTATGACATCGGAGTCCGTCACCGAGGGGCACCCGGACAAGCTCTGCGACCAGATCGCAGACGCCATTCTGGACGACATCATCGCCCACGACCCGGAGGCGCACGTTGCCTGCGAGGTGACGGCGACGACGGGCCTGGTGATCGTCCTCGGAGAGATCTCGACCGACCACTACGTGGACTGCATGGGGATCGCCCGCCAGGTGATCGCCGACACCGGCTACACGCGGCCGGAATACGGCTTCAGCGCCGACAGCTGCGGCGTGCTCGTCTCGATCAAGGAGCAGTCCCGCGAGATCGCGGCGGCGGTGGGCTCGGACGAGGGCGCGGGCGACCAGGGCATCATGCTGGGCTTCGCCTGCAACGAGACGCCGGAGCTGATGCCGCTGCCGATCAACCTGGCGCACCATCTCTGCCTGCGACTGGCCCAGATGCGCAAGGACGGCACGCTGCCGTACCTGCGACCGGACGGCAAGTCTCAGGTGACTGTCGAGTACGAGTTCGGCAAGCCGAAGCGCGTGCACGCTGTGGTGATCGCCGCACAGCACGATCCCGGCATCGAGTCCAAGCGCCTCTGGGACGACGTGAACGAGCTGGTGATCAAGCCGGTCGTCGGCAGGTGGATGGACGAGCGCACCGAGATCCACGTCAACCGCAGCGGCTCGTTCATCCTGGGCGGGCCGGCCGCTGACACGGGTCTCTCCGGCCGCAAGAACATCGTAGACACATACGGCGGCATCGGCCGGCACGGCGGCGGCTCGTACTCGGGCAAGGACCCGTCCAAGGTGGACCGCTCCGCCTCTTACGCCGCCCGCTGGGTGGCCAAGAACCTGGTGGCGGCCGGCCTGGCCGATCGCGTGGAGATCGAGCTGTCATACGCCATCGGTCATCCGCAGCCCATTGGTGTATCCGTGGAGACGTTCGGCACGCACAAGTTCGACCACGGCGGCCTGCTGCAGCTGGTAAAGGGACATTTCGACCTCAGCCCGAAGGGGATCATCCGCGACCTGCGGCTGCGGCGGCCCATCTACCGGCCGACGGCGGCCTACGGCCACTTCGGCCGGCACGACATTGACGCGCCGTGGGAGATCACCAACAAGGCGGAGGAACTGCGCAAGGCGGCGGAATCGCTGACGGAGGCCCAGCGGGCGTAACCGCATCCGATGTACGCGCTGATCATCGCGGGCGGCGAGGGCGAGCGCCTGCGCCCGCTGACGAGCGACAGGCCGAAGCCGATGATCGAGGTGGCCGGGCGGCCGATCCTGGAGTACCAGGTCGATTGGCTGCGTGCGGGCGGCGTCACGGACGTGGTGTTCCTGTGCGGGTACAAGGCGCAGGTCATCCGCGAGCACTTCGGCGACGGGTCGCGGTTCGGGATCAGGGCGCAGTACTCGCTGGAGGAGCAGCCGCTGGGCCGCGGGGGAGCGCTGCGCCGGGGCTACACGCTGGCGCCGCCGCAGGAGCAGCTGATCATCGGCTGCAACGGCGATACCCTCACGAACCAGCCGCTGGCGGAGCTGATCGCTTACCACCGGGCGAAGGACGCCGTGGCGACGGTGATGCTGGCGCCGCTGCGCAGCCCCTTCGGCATCGTCACCGTGGAGGAGGACGGCCGCATCAGCGCCTTCCAGGAGAAGCCCGTGCTGCCCTACTGGATCAACGCCGGCATCTACGCGCTGGACCGCGCCTTCTTCGCACGGCTGCCGGAGAAGGGCGACCACGAGGCCACCACGTTCCCGGAGCTGGCGGCGGAGGGCAAGCTCTTCGGGTTCAAGAGCAACGCCTACTGGCGGCCGGTGGACAGCATCAAGGACCTGAACGAGGCGGAGCGGGAGTTGGCCCAGTTGACGACGTGAGCGTCCTCTGGTTCGCTTGACCCCCCGGGCTCGTTGACTATGATTAAGATGACCTATGTCTCGCAACGCAAGGGCTGCTGACTCCTCCGGCAAGCGCACCGCGGGGGCGGATCGCGTACTTGGGTACCTGCTACTGACTTTCCGCGTCTACCCCCAAGACAATCAGTATGTTTCGGAATGCCCGGAGCTAGGCACGACCAGTTGCGGTGACACGATTGACGAGGCGTTGAGAAACATCAGGGAAGCGACGGGCCTCTACCTGAGCGCGATTGAAAGAACTGGAGAGCGGGCACGGATCTTCAGGAAGCGGAACATCCCCATTTACCTCAGACACCCTCATGAAGGCCAAGTGGTGACGGCACGAGCGGAAGATACCGTTACGGTATCGGTGGTGCCTCTTATCGCTCCCGCAAACGGTCATGGCAAGACTTCCGCTGTGCTCTAGCGACGAAGTTGTCAATGCATTGAAGCGGGCTGGGTTCCAGCCCGCTTCGTCTTCAGGCGGCAGTCACCTGACAATGGAGAAGGCAAGTGGGAGGCGAGCTATCACAACGGTTGTAGTACTAGGCAAGAAAGAGATACCCAGAGACACCTTGAAGGGCATCCTGCGACTCGCAGAGATTTCGCAGACAGACTTTGTGAAGTACCTGGGGAAACGCCAGAAGGGCGGCAAGTAGTTGCCGGGCTCCCCTCAAGCTCCGGGCCGACGGCTGGCGGGCCTACGCGCCGTCGCGCCGCTAGAACGCCCGTGAAAGAGACACCTATTCGCTTCGGCACGGACGGCTGGCGCGCGATCATCGCTGAAGACTTCACGTTTGCCAACGTGCGGGCGTGCGCCCAGGCCACGGCCCGGTACATCCAGGGCACCGGGATGGCGGACCGGGGGATCGTCGTCGGCTACGACACGCGGTTCGCCTCGGAGGAGTTCGCGGCCGCCGTGGCCGAGGTGATGGCGGGCAACGGCATCCCCGTGTACCTGTGCGAGGCCCCGGCGCCCACGCCGGTGATCGGCTACGCCATCCTGACGCACAAAGCGGCCGGATCCGTCGTCATCACGTCCAGCCACAACCCGGCGCTCTACTCCGGGTTCAAGGTGCGCACGGAGTACGCGGGGGCGGCGCCGCCGGAGGTGCTGGCGCAGATCGAGGCTCTGATCCCGGCGGCGCTTGCCGGCGACGTGCCACGCCTCGGCCTGGAGGAGGCGAAGGAGCGCGGCCTCGTCCAGACCTTCGACCCGCAGCCGGAGTACCTGCGCCATCTCTCCGGGCTGTTGGAGCTGGACAGGCTGCGAGACGCGGGCCTGCGCGTGGTGCTGGACCCCATGTACGGCGCCGGCGCGGGCTACCTGAAAGCGCTGCTGTCCGGCGGTAAGACGCAGGTCTGGGAGATGCGCGGCGAGCGCAACCCGGCGTTCCCGGGCATGCACAACCCGGAGCCGATACCCCGCAACCTGGAGGCCACGAGCGCCTTCGTCCGCGAGAAGGGGGCGCAGGCAGCGCTGGCCACGGACGGCGACGCCGACCGCATCGGCGTGCTGGACGGCCAGGGGCGGTTCGTGAACCAGTTGGAGACGTTCGCGCTGCTGGCGTACTACCTGCTGGAAGTGCGCGGACTGCGCGGGCCGATCGTGAAGTCCGTGACGACGACGAGCATGGTGCGCAGGCTGGGGGAGCTGTACGGCGTGCCCGTACACGAGACGGGCGTGGGCTTCAAGTACCTGGGCCCCAGGATGCGCGAGACGGACGCGCTGATCGCGGGGGAGGAGTCCGGCGGCTTCGCCTTCCGGGGGCACCTGCCGGAGCGCGACGGCGTCCTCTCCGGCCTCTACGTCCTGGACCTGATGGCGAGGCGCGGGAAGGAGCTGCCCGAGTTGATCGAGGAGCTGTTCGCAAAGGTGGGGCCGCACTACTACGACCGCATCGACATCACGCTGACGGAGTCCGAGCGCGACAGGATCGCAGCCATGCTGCCGGACCTGCAGCCCACCGGCATAGCCGGGTTGCCGGTGACGGGCTATGACCGCACGGACGGGCTGCGCTTCCTGCTGGCGGACGGCGCCTGGGCGCTGATCCGCCTCTCCGGCACGGAGCCGCTGATGCGCATCTACACCGAGGTCCGTGAGCAGGACCAGGTGCAGCCGGTGCTGGCGGCCGTGCGGGAGCTGACGGGGGCATGAGCCAGACGGTGTTGGACGACCCCGAGGCGCGCGGCCGCCTGGATCCGGGCGGTATGCTGAGGGACGTGCGCAGCCTGCCGGAGCAGTGCCGGCAGGCGTGGGAGGCGGCCCAGGGACTGCGCCTGCCGCAGGACTACTCGCAGATCGAGCGCATAGTGGTGCTGGGCATGGGCGGCTCGGCCATTGCCGGCGACATCTGGCGGGTGCTGCTGCAGCGCGAGTGCGCGGTGCCCGTGTTCAACGTGCGCCAGTACGACCTGCCGCCCTACTTGGATGAGCGGACGCTGGTCATCGCCTCCAGCTTCAGCGGCGGGACGGAGGAGACGCTGTCGGCCTTCCAGCAAGCGCTGGCGACGCCGGCGAAGAAGCTGGCGATCACCACCGGCGGCCGGCTGCTGGCGACGGCGCGGGCGAACGGTGTGCCGGCATTCACCTACGAGTTCCGGGGCGAGCCGCGGGCAGCGCTGGGCTGGAGCCTGGCGCCGCTGCTGGCAGTGGGCGCGAAGCTGGGGCTGATGCAGGGCGTGGAGACGGACGTGCGCGAGGCGATAGCGGTGACGGAGGGGCTGCGGGACGAGCTGGCCGAAGACGCGCCCGCGGACGGCAACCCGGCGAAGCAGATGGCGCTGCGGCTGCACGAGAAGCTGCCGGTAATCTACGGCGCCGGGCCGCTGCTGGAGATAGCGCACCGCTGGAAGACGCAGCTCAACGAATCGGCGAAGGTGTGGGCGTTCTACGAGGAGCTGCCGGAGATCCACCACAACGCCATCATCGGCTATGACCTGCCGCAGGGCGTTGCACGGGAGACGGCCGTCGTCTTCCTGCAATCGCCGGACCTGGTGCACAGGCGGGTGCAGCTGCGCTACGCCTTCACGCGGGAGCTGCTGGCCCAGGCCGGGGTAGAGGTCTTGATCGCGGAGACGAGAGGGCGTAGCGCGCTGGCGCAGATGATGTCGCTGGTGCTGTTCGGCGACTACGTCAGCGTGTACCTGGCGTTCCTGTACGGTGTGGACCCGACGCCGACGACGGTGATCGACAACCTCAAGGCCTGGCTGGCGCAGCAGGATTAGGGCAGCGCGGGCCCGCCACAGTTTGTTTGGCATTTTCCGCGTTTTCAGCCAGGGTTATTGTGGAATTTGTTGTGTAAGGTATTGTGGTATAATCGCAGGGCGATGCCCAGGAAGAAGAACAGGATCATCCAGGTGCCGGTGCCCGAAGACCTGCTGCGAGAGCTGGACGAGTTGTCCGGGAAACGCGATCAGTCCCGCTCGGCCCTGATCCGGGAGGCCTGCGCGGAGTACATCGCTAACCTTGCGGAGGCAGAGGCCGTCCGGCGCTACATTCAGTCATATGACGAGATGCCCGAGACCGAGGAGGAGAGGGAGTGGGCTGAGATGGGCGAACGAGAGCTGGCCAGGCGTCTAGCGGAGGACGAATGGTAGTTTGAGGCGGGGGGAGGTCTGGTGGGCTAACCTGGACCCACCCGCTGGAGCGAGGCCGGTACTCCTGCTTTCCAGGGACGCAGCCTATGAAAGGCGTCGCTCGGTGACTATTGCACCGGTCACGACCAGGATTCGCGGTCTGCCGGTCGAGGTGATGTTGCGGCCCGAGGACGGCTTGTCCCAGATTTCGGTTGTCAATCTGGACGATGTCACTACCGTGCGCAAGATTGTGCTCGCTAGGCGCCTCACCACCCTCTCTCCTGCCAAGATGCGCGAGGTCGAAGAAGCTATCCGTTTCGCGCTCCAACTGCCGGCGTACAGGCGCTGAAGAGACGCTGGGCACTTGAGCGAGGGCCTTGCCTCCCATCCCCCGCCGGATCCTGTCTGCGGACAGGATGACAAAGGGCAAGGGGCAAGGGGCGCCGGCGGCGGAAACCCTGCCGGTGTCCCCGCGACTCGGGGACGGTGCAGGCTAGCGCTTGGTGTACTGGGGGGCCTTGCGGGCGCGCTTGAGGCCGGGCTTCTTGCGTTCCTTGATGCGCGGGTCGCGGGTCAGGAGGCCGGCCTTGCGCAGCGGCGGGCGCAACCCCTCGTTGAAGACGATAAGGGCCCGGGAGATGCCGTGCGCGATGGCGTCCGCCCAGGCGCTGACGCCACCGCCCGCCACGTGGGCGCTGACATCGAAGGTCCCGGCGGCATTGGCGACCTCCAGCGGCAGGCGGACCCTGTTCTGGTGAGTGACGCGCGTGAAGAGCGTCAGGAAGGGCTTGCCGTTCACCGCTATGTTCCCGGTACCGGGGTAGAGGCGTACGCGGGCCACGGCCGTCTTGCGGCGGCCGGTGCCGTAGTGGTACTCGCCGGTGGGTGTCGTTGCCGCCTGCTCCTGCGTCATGACTGCTCCGTTCCCTTCGCGGCGCCGGCGGCCGCCAGCGCCGCTTTTGCCAGCCGCTTGCCGGACGCGTTGACCTGGGCCTCGTGCGGGTGGTCCGGGCCGGCGTAGACCTTCAGGTGGCCCAGGACATGGCGGGCCAGCCGGTTGCGCGGCAGCATACCCCGCACCGCAAGCTCCAGCACCCGCCGTGGGTTCTTGGCCAGCAGGTCTTTGAGAGCGGTCTCCTTGAGGCCGCCCATGTAGCCCGTGTGGCGATAGTAGATCTTGTCCTCCAGCTTGTTGCCCGTGACGTGGACCTTATCGGCGTTGACGACGACGACGAAGTCGCCCATGTCCAGGTGGGGCGAGTAAGTCGGTTTGTGCTTGCCCATGAGCAGCAGAGCGATGCCCGTGGACAGGCGGCCGAGCGTCTGGCCGTTGGCGTCGATCACGTGCCAGCGCTTGTCTATCTCGCCGCCCTTGAGGCTATATGTCTTCATGCGTTTCATCATCAAACAACCTGCTCTCGTAGCGAACCTTCATCAGGCAGAGCCCCTGCGCCGGGGCGCTATGGCGGGCCTCGCCCGGGCGCGCCTCGCGCAGCATCCGCGCGAAGTCCTCCACGCTCCGGCTGCCCTGCCCCACTGCGGCCAGCGCACCCATTATGCGCCGCACCATGTGCGGGAGGAAAGCGTTGGCCTCGATATCGAGGTGTGCCAGACGTCCTGACCGCGTCAGCGCGGCGGAGAACACCAAGCGTTCGGTGGGCCGCCGCCCGGCCTCCGATGGCCGCGTAAAAGCCGCGAAGTCGTGCCGGCCGGCGAGCAGCGCAGCCGCCTGTGACATGGCCTCCGTCTCCAGCGGGCAGGGCAGGTGCCAGACGAGTTGGCGCAGGAGGGCCGGGCGCTGCGGGGAAAGGTACAGCGTGTAGCGGTACCAGCGGCCGGCCGCGTGGCGCCGCGGGTCGAAGTCCGGCGGCACTGCGGCGGCGGCCCGCACGGCGATGTCCTTCCGGAGCAGCGCGTTGGCGCCGCGGACGAACGTCTCCAGCGGGTGGCGGCTGGCGGTGAGGAACGAGGCCACGTGACCCCTGGCGTGCACCCCGGCGTCTGTGCGCCCTGCCAGGGCCACCCTTATTGGTTCGCTTGTTAAACTGCTGAGGGCCCGCTCCAGCGAGTCCTGCACCGTTGGTGCGTTCTTCTGGTACTGGGAGCCGCCGAAGGCCGTCCCCTGGTACTCGACGAGGAGGGCCAGGCGGCGGCGAGGCTCGTCGGGTTCCATTCAGTGCCCCGGGTCTACACAGGCCGAGCGGGCGAATGCCATTCGCCCCTACGCAGACCGGGTTGGCGGCGGGGAGTTAGGACTGCCCCTCTACGAGCTCCAGCTGCGCCATGGCCGCGCCGTCTCCCTGGCGCGGGCCCAGCTTGACGATGCGGCTGTAGCCGCCGGGCCGGCTCGCATAGCGCGGGGCCAGCTCGTCGAACACCTTCTCCACGACCTTCTTGTCGTACACGTAGCCCAACGCCCGGCGGCGGGAGTGCAGGTCTCCGCGCTTGCCCATGGTGATCACGCGCTCCGCAAGGCCGCGCACCTCCTTGGCCTTCGCCTGGGTGGTGATGATCTTCTCGTGGCGGAGGAGGTCCGTGACCAGGTTCCGGAAGAGGGCCAGGCGGTGGTCGGTGGGGCGGCCGAGCTTGCGGCCGGCGATGCGATGGGCCACGGCTACTGCGTCCCCTCTTCGCCGGTCAGTTCCAGGAGCTTGCGCTTCCAATCAGGGATCTCTTCCTCTTCCCCGGCGGCGGGGGCGGGGGCGGCCGCCGCCTTGGCCCGGGACTTCTTGGTGCGGCCCACGGGCGCCGGCTCTATGCTGGGGAGCTCCCCTTCTTCGGGCGCCTCGGCCGCCTTGGCCGCTGCTGGGCCCTCTGCTGCCACCGCGGCGCGCTGGGCGCCGGCGCCGGCAATGGGGGCCTCTTCGTCGTCCAGTGGCAGCGCCTCCATGATCTCCTCTTCGGCGTGGTCCACCGCCAGGAGGCCCATCTCATCCAGCTTCTCGCGCAGCTCGTCGTAGGACTTGCGGCCGAAGTTGCGGAGGGCCAGCAGCTCCTCCTCGCTCTTCTCCAGCACCTGGCCCACGGTCATGAGGCCGCTGCGGCGCAGGCAGTTGTACGCGCGCATGGAGAGGTTCAGGTCCTCGATGGGCATGTTGTACCTGTCCGGCGTGAGGACGGTGCCCGCCCCCAGGCCGCGCTCGACGACGGGCAGCGCCGGCCGGCCCATGTTCGAGAAGAGCTTGAACTGATCGATGAGGATGTCCGCGCTCTTGCTCACGGCCTCGACGGCCGTAATGCTGCCGTCCGTCCAGACCTCCACGATCAGCTTGTCGTAGTTCGTGGCCTGGCCCACGCGCGTGGGCTCCACCTTGTAGTTGACCTTGCGCACGGGTGAGAAGATGGCATCGACGGGGATGACGCCGATGGTCGTGCCGTCCACCTGGCCGGCGGGGACGTAGCCGCGCCCCTGCTCCACGTTGAACTCCACGTACAGCCGGGCGCTGGGGGAGTCGACCGTGGCCAGGTAGAGGTCTGGGTTGACTACCTCGTAGTGCTCGGGCACCTGGATGTCGCCGGCGGTGATGGCGCCCTCGCGGCCGCTGATATCGAGCACGAGGGTGCCCGGCCGGTCGGACAGGGCGTGCAGGCGGAGCTCCTTGACGTTAAGGAGGAACTCGATCGTATCCTCTTTGACGTTGGGGATGGTGGAGAACTCGTGCTGGACGCCGTCGATGCGGACGGAGGTGACGGCGGCGCCGGGAAGCGAGCTGAGGAGGGCGCGGCGGAGGGCGTTGCCGAGGGTGGTGCCGAAGCCAGGCGGCAGCGGCGCGGCGACGATGCGCGCGAAATCTTCGGTTGAGTCCTCAACCTCTATGACAGGCTCGTCCGAGACCTGCTGTGTGACGGCGGGGACTGCGCCCCGGTAGACCTGAGGTTCTAGCATCTCCATCCTTTAACGCGAGTAGTACTCCACAATCGTCGCTGTGTTGAATTTGGCGCCTATTTCGTCGATCTCCGGCTGCGCCAGCACGCGGCCACTCATGTTCGTAATGTCCAGGTTGAGCCAGGAGGGGATGCTCTTGCTGGCCACGTTCTCGCTGATGATCTTGAAATACTCGCTGTTCTGGCCGCGAGAGGTCCAGCGCACCTCGTCGGCGGCCTTGAGGACGCGCGAGGGGATGGCGGACTTGCGGCCGTTGACGGTGAAATGCCCGTGCAGCACAAGCTGCCTGGCCTGCGCGCGGGAGTCCGCGAAGCCAAGGCGGTAGATGATGTTGTCGGCGCGCATCTCCAGGGTGCGCAGGAGTATCTCGCCGGTGACGCCGTGGCGGCGCACGGCCTCCTCGTAGTACTTGCGGAACTGGGCCTCCAGGATGCCGTAGACGGCGCGGCCCTTCTGCTTCTCGCGCCACTGGAGGCCGCGGTCAGAGACCTTTCGCCTGCGGGTGGAGCGCTGGCCGGGCGGATAGGGCCGGCGCTCAAACGTGCACTTGGGCGTGAAGCACTTCTCGCCCTTGAGATAGAGCTTGTCTCCCAGGCGACGGCAAAGCCGGCAGACTGGTCCCGTATAACGAGCCATGTTCTCTTCCTACACCCGTCGCCGCTTGGGCGCCCGGCAGCCGTTGTGCGGTATGGGCGTGACGTCCCGGATGTTGGTGACTTGCAGGCCGGATGACTGCAGCGAGCGGATGGCCGCCTCGCGGCCGCTGCCGGGGCCCTTGATGCGCACCTCTACCTGCCGCAGCCCGTGCTCCATGGCCCTGCGCGCGGCGGTTTCGGCGGCGAGCCCGGCGGCGTAGGGCGTGCTCTTGCGGGAGCCCTTGAAGCCCACGGTGCCCGCAGAGGCCCAGGAGAGGACGGCGCCGTTGGGGTCTGTGAGCGTGATCACCGTATTGTTGAAGGTGGAGACGATGTAAGCGCGCCCCTGGGGGACGTTCTTCTTCTCTCTCTTTCTCGTGCGGGTCTTTCTCTCTGCCATGAACCTTCCTTGCCTGTGCGCGCTGGCTACTTCTTGGCGATGGCGCGGCGCTTGCCGGCCACGGTGCGGCGGGGGCCGCGCTTGGTGCGCGCGTTGGTGCGGGTGCGCTGGCCGCGGAGCGGCAGCCCCCGGCGGTGGCGGATGCCGCGATAGCTGTTGATCTCGATCAGGCGCTGGATGTCCTGGCGCACCTGCTTGCGCAGTTCGCCCTCCACCGTGAAGTTCTTATCGATGAACTCGCGGATGCGGGAGACCTCGTCGTCGGTGAGGTCGCGCACCTTCGTTTCGATAGGCACGTTGACGGCGGAGCAGATCTTGAGGGCGGTGGGCCGGCCGATGCCGTAGATGTAGATCAACGATACTTCAACGCGCTTGTCGCGCGGGATGTCAACGCCGGAGATGCGTGCCATGGCCCGCCCCTACCCCTGCCTCTGCTTGTGACGGGGGTTGGGGCAGATGATGCGGACGACGCCTTCGCGTCGCACCACCTTGCACTTCTCGCAGCGCTTCCGCACTGATGCTTGCACTTTCATGGTCCCTACCTGAATCGATAAGTGATCCTGCCCCGGGTCAAGTCATAGGGCGACAGCTCTACCAGCACCTTGTCCCCGGGGAGTATGCGAATGAAGTGCATCCGGATCTTGCCGGATGCATGGGCCAGCACCTTATGCCCATTTGCCAATTCTAACCGAAACATGGCGTTGGGCAAATTTTCCTTTACTGTGCCTTCAACTTCTATCGTATCCTTTTTCGCCATCAGCAGCCTGTTCTGATCACCTCCGCAAAATCAAAGCACCCAAAATGAATATTCTACGATAGTCAGTGTGCTTAGGGCAAAGTGAGCACCTCCGGCTCGCCCTCCGTGATCGCCAGAGTGTGTTCGAAGTGGGCCGAAAGCGTGCCGTCGATGGTACGCACGGTCCAGTTGTCCGGATCGCGCTTGGTGCGCCAGTCCCCAATGTTGACCATGGGCTCGATGGCGATGACCATGCCCGCGCGCAGCACGGGGCCGGAGGCCGGGGTGCCGTAGTTGGGCACCTGCGGGTCCTCGTGCATCTGGCGGCCCACGCCGTGCCCCACATACTCCCGCACGACGGAGAAGCCTTCCCCCTCCACGTAGCCCTGAATGGCGGCGCCGATCTCGCCCACCCGGGCGCCGGCGCGCGACACCGCGATGCCGCGCCAGAGGGCCTCGCGCGTGACATCGATCAGCCGCCGGGCGGCCGGCGAGACGTTGCCGACGCCGACGGTGACGGCGGAGTCCGCCACAAAGCCCTTGTAGGTGCAGCCCAGGTCTATGCTCACCACGTCCCCGTCCATGATCTCGCGGTCACCCGGGATGCCGTGGACGATCTCGTCGTTGATGGAGACGCAGACGGTGGCGGGGTAGCCCAGGTAGCCCAGGAACGTGGGCGTCACGCCGCGCCGGCGGAACTCCCTGCGCACGATCTCGTCCAGCTCCTTCTCGACGAGCCCCGGGCGCAGGCGCTCCACGAGCAGCTGCAGGGTCTCCGCGAGTATGCGGCCGGATTCCCTCATGATGCTGATTTCGTCGCGCGACTTGAGTATTATCGGCATTGGCTCTCTGTCTGTTCTTGCTAGGCCGCCAGCACGGCGCCAAGGTCTTCCGTCACGGCGTCCACGTCCCGCAGCCCGTCGATCTCCAGCAGCTTCCCCTGGCCGCGGTAGTGGGCAAGGAGCGGCTGCAGCTGCTCCACGTTCACCTGCAGGCGGGTGCGCACCACTTGCGGCTTATCATCTTCTCGCTGGTAAAGCTGGGCGCCGCAATTGTCGCATACTCCGGCCGCGCGGGGCGGCTGGTTGACCTCATGGTATACAGCGCCGCAGCCGCGGCAGTTCCAGCGGCCCGCCAGCCTGCCCACCAGCTCTTCCGTAGGCACCCTTATGTAAACAGTCTTGTCAATGCGCTTGCCGTCCGCGGCCAGCGCCGTGTCCAGGGCGCGGGCCTGCTCCAGGTTGCGCGGGAAGCCGTCCAGCATGCAGCCCCGCCCGCAGTCCGGCTGCCGGATGCGGTCCAGCAGCATGCCGATGGTGATCTCGTCCGGCACCAGGCGCCCGCTTTCGACGAACGGCTGCGCCTTGCGGCCCAGCTCCGTACCCCGGCGGATGTTCTCGCGGAAGAGCTCGCCGGTGGTCACGTGGGCCAGGCCGGTCTGCGCCTTGAGGCGCGCGGCCTGCGTCCCTTTCCCGGCCCCCGGCAGGCCCAGGAGGATGACGTACAACTGGCGGGAATCCTAACGGATGAAGCCTTCGTACTGGCGCATGAGCAGCTGCGCCTCTATCTGGCGCAGCGTATCCAGGACGACGCCGACGACGATGATGAGACCGGTGCTGGTGATGCCAAAGGCCGTGGAAGCGCCGCTGCCGCCCAGGCTGCTGGCGCCCACGAGGTTGGAGAAGACGAAGGGCGCCACGGCCACGGAGCCCAGGAAGAAGGCGCCGCCCCAGGTGATCCTGATGAGAACGCGGTTGATGTACTGCTCCGTCGGGCGGCCGGGCCGGATGCCGGGGATGAAGCCGCCCTGCCGCTGCAGGTTCTCCGCCAGGTTCTGTTGCTGGAAGACCACCATCGTATAGAAAAACGTGAAGATGATGACCGTGAAGAAGACGAAGCCCCAGTAGCCCGCGTTCGCGGGGTTGAAGGCGGTCTGCAAGAAATCGCCCACGTCGGCGACGAAGTTGTTGCTGGAGGTGGCCATGATCTGGCCCATATAGGCCGGGAAGATGATGATGGAGAAGGCGAAGATGAGCGGGATCATACCCGTCGTGTTTACCTTCAGCGGTATGTGCGTCTGCCCGGACTGCCGGTACATGCGGCCGGAGCGGAAGACGCTGCGCGAGTACTGAACGGGGATCTTCCGCTGCGCCTCCTGGAAGAAGACGATGTAGGCGACGAGCATGACCATCATAGCGCCCAGGAGGAATGTGGTCGTCACGCCCTCGCCCGTGCCCGTGTAGAGACGTCCGGCCACGAACTGCGGCAGACCGGCGATGATGCCGGCGAAGATGAGCACCGAGATGCCGTTGCCAATGCCCTTTTCGCTGATGAGCTCGCCGATCCAGACCAGGAACATGGTGCCGCCGGTCATGGTGATGATGGCGGAAAGCGTGGGCAGGGCGTTGGGGCCGGTAAGCTCGATGCCGGTAATCCCACCCTGGCTCTGGACCAGGATGAGCTGGCCGTAGCCCTGCACGAAGGCCATGGGGACGGTCATCCAGTGGGTATAGATGTTGATCTGCTTCCGCCCCTGCTCGCCTTCCTTGGACAGGGCCTGGAGCGTGGGCACGATGGGCACCATGAGCTGCATGACGATGGACGAGGTGATGTAGGGGTAAACGCCCATGGCGGCCACGCTCATGTTCTGCAGGGCGCCGCCGCTGAAGACGTTCAGGAAGCCCAGGACGGTGCTGCTGCGGAAGAGCTGGTCCACCGCCAGCGGGTTGATCCCCGGCACCGGCAGGTTCGCCGTAAAGCGGAAGATGACAAGGAGGGCGAAGGTGAAGATCAGCTTTTCGCGGATGTCCGGCTGGGACATCGCGCTGATGGCGGCCTGCAGAAGCTGCGGGCGCTGCTGGGTCTTAGCTGCCGTCGCCACCGTCCGCTCCCTCCGTCTCCGCGGCTGAGGCGGTCTCCCCCGCAGCGGCCTTCACTGCCGCGGCCTGCGGCGCCGGCGCAGCCTTGCGGCGCTTGGCCTTCCGGCGCTCTGCCCGCTCGAGAGCGGCCTCGTCCGCGGGCTCTTCCTCGCCGCCGATGCGCACGGCGGTGCCGCCGGCGGCCAGTATCTTCTCTCGCGCGGCCTTCGAGAACCTGTTGGCGTGGACGGTGAGCGTCTTCGACAGCGCCCCGTCCGCGAGGACTTTGAAGGGCTTGCGCAGGCTGCCGATGACGCCCTTCTCCTTGAGCAGCTCCGGGGTCACCTCGGTGCCGGCCTCGAAGCGCTCCAGGTCGTCCAGGTTCACCGGCTGATACTCAACGCGGAAGATGTTGGTGAACCCGCGGCGGAGGGGCAGCGACTTGAAGAGGCGGGTCTGGCCGCCCTCAAAGAAGCGCCTGGGCTTGCGGCCGGAGCGGGCCTTCTGGCCCTTCAGGCCGCGCCCGGAATAGGTGCCATGGCCGCTGGCGTTGCCGCGGCCGATCCGCTTACGGGCATGCTTTGCCCCTTTTGGGGGGCGCAGTTGGTGAGCTTGCATCAGTCCTGAGGCCTGTCTTGAGGGGGGCTGAAGGGTACTTCGTCCACCTCAACCAGATGGCGGACTTTGGTAATCATACCACGTATGGCGCGTGTATCACTATGCTCTACGCTGTGGCCCAGCCGCCTCAGGCCCAGCGCCCGGATGGTGCGCTTCTGGTCCTCCTTGTAGCCGATGGCGCTCTTCTTCCAGGTGACGCGCAGTCTGTCAGCCAATGGCAGCCTCCGGGGAGACTTCGCGGCGGCGGCGCAGGATCTCGTCGGCGGAGCGGAGTTTCGATAGGCCCAGGATGGTGGCCTTCACGGCGTTGGCGGGGTTGCTGGAGCCGAGGGACTTGGCCACAACGTCCTTCACGCCGGCCATCTCCAGGACGGCGCGGACGCCGCCGCCGGCGATGAGGCCGGTGCCCGGCGGGGCGGGCTTCATGAGCACCTGCGCAGCGCCGAAGTGAACGAGCAGCGGGTGCGGGATGGTGGTGCCTGTGAGGGGCACGCTGATCATGTGCTTGCGCGCCACGGTCCCCGCCTTGCGGATGGCCTCCGGGACCTCGGTGGCCTTGGCCATGGCGGCGCCGACGTGGCCGTTCATATCGCCGACGACGACGATGGCGGTGAAGTGGAAGCGCCGGCCGCCCTTCATCACCTTCGCCACGCGGTTGATGAAGACCACCTTCTCGCTCATGTCCAGGTCCGTGGGATCGACCCGCTCCTTCTTGGCGATGTACCTGCGTGGGTTAGACATACTTCCCTCGTTTGCTAGCCGGTGTTAGAAGCTGAGGCCGCCCTTGCGCGCCGCCTCTGCCAGGGCCTTGACGCGGCCGTGGTAGCGGAAGCCGCCGCGGTCCAGCACCACGGTGCTGATGCCCTTCTCCTTCGCCTTGCGGGCGATGGCCTCGCCCACCAGGCCCGCCACCTCGCTCTTCTTCTTGCCGCTGCGCAGGGGCTTCAGTTCCTTGCTCGCGTCCGACGCCTGGACCAGCGTGTGGCCGATCGCATCGTCGATGATCTGGGCGGAGATGTGGTTCAGGCTGCGGTAGACGGCCAGGCGGGGCCGCTGCGGCGAGCCGGAGACGGTGCGGCGCACGCGGGCGTGGCGGCGCACCCTGGCTGCTCTGGATGTTTTCGTCTTCTTCATATTGTTGTGTTCCTAGCGGGCGGCGGCCTTGCCGGCCTTGCCCGCCTTGCGGCGGACGTATTCGCCGGCGTAGCGGATGCCCTTGCCCTTGTACGGCTCCGGCGGGCGCACCTTGCGCACGTTTGCGGCCACCTGGCCCACCTGCTCTTTGCTGATGCCCTTGACGACGATCTTGGACGTGCCTTCCACCTGGAACTCGATGTTCGCCGGCGGCGCGATCTGCACGGGGTGGGAGAAGCCAACGGCCAGGACCAGGTCCTGGCCCTGCATCTGGGCGCGGTAGCCCACGCCCTGCATCTCCAGCGTCTTTGAGAAACCCTCGCTGACGCCGGCGACCATGTTGGCGATGAGGGTGCGCGTGAGGCCGTGCATGGCGCGATGGCGCTGCTGGTCCGACGGGCGGGTGACGAGGATCTGGCCGTCCTGCTGCTCCACGTGCATATCGGGGTCCAGGCGGCGCGTCAATTCGCCCTTTGGGCCCTTCACGGAGACCGCGGGGCCGTCGATACGGACCTCGACGCCCGGCGGCAGGGCTATAGGCTGCTTACCTACGCGGGACATCGCACATCACCACACATAGCACAGGACTTCGCCGCCGACGCCGCGGCGCCGCGCTTGCTTGCCGGTCATCACGCCCTGCGGCGTGGAGAGGATGGCGACGCCCAGGCCGCCGTATACGCGCGGCACCTCGCGGCGCTCCGCGTAGACGCGCAGCCCCGGCTTGCTCACGCGCTGCAGGCCCATGATCACGGGCTCGCGGCCGCCGGCGTAGGCCAGGTGGATGCGCAGGATGCCGCGGATGCCCTCAGACCTCAGTTCGAAGTCCTTGACGTAGCCTTCCCTCTTCAGCACCTCCGCTAAGGCGACCTTGAGCTTGGACGTGGGGACGTCCGTGAAGTCGTGCCGCGCCGTAAGGGCGTTGCGTATTCGTGTGAGCATGTCGGCGATGGGATCGGTGATCATAGCAATTGTTACCAGCTAGACTTCTGGACGCCGGGCAGATGACCCTCCAGCGCCAGCTTGCGGAAGCAGATGCGGCAGAGGGCGAACTTGCGGATGAACGCGCGCGGGCGGCCGCAGAGCCGGCAGCGGTTGCGCCGCCTGCCCGGGAACTTCGGCACCTGGTGGAAGGTCTTCTCGTAAAGCGCTTTTCGGGTCACTTCATTCCCTCTAGCTAGCTTCCCCGCTTGGCGAAGGGCATGCCCAGCAGCTCCAGAAGCCGCTTGCCCTCCTCGTCGTTGCTGGCGGTTGTACAGATGGTCACCTGGAACCCGCGGATCTTATCGATCTTGTCGTACTCGATCTCCGGGAAGATCACCTGCTCGCGCAGGCCCAGGCTGTAGTTGCCGCGGCCGTCGAAGGAGTTGGGGGAAACGCCCTGGAAGTCGCGGATGCGCGGCAGCGCCGCGTTGAGGGCGCGGTCCAGGAACTCCCACATGCGGTCGCCGCGCAGGGTGACCATGACGCCGATGGGCATCCCCTCGCGCAGCTTGAAGTTGGCGATGGACGTCTTGGCGCGGGTAATCACCGGGTGCTGGCCGGTGATAGCGGCGATGTCGCCGGAGGCGGCGTCCAGGGCCTTCGCGTCCTGGACCGCCTCGCCCATGCCGATGTTCAGGGTCACTTTCTCCAGGCGCGGCGCCTGCATGACGTTTTGGTACCCGAACTCCTGCACGAGGGCCGGGAGCACTTCGTTCCTGTATCTTTCCTTCAGTCTGGGAGCCATCTCAACATCAGTCCAGGTTAGCGTCACAGCGTTTGCAGAAGCGCACCTTGCGGCCGTCGGCCTGGTGGCGGACGCCGGTGCGGGTGGGCTTGCCGCACGACTGGCAGAGCAGCGCCACGTTGGCCCAGGAGATGGGCGCCTCGCGCTCCACAATGCCGCCGGGCTGCTGCGGCCCGCGGGGGCGCAGGTGGCGCTTGACCATGTTAACGCCGGTGACGATCACACGCTGATCCCCGGGGATCACCTTGCGCACCGGGCCGGTGCGGCCGCGCTCCTTGCCCTTGACCACGAAGACTGTATCATCGCGCCTAATCTTTTGCACGTTAGACCACCTCCGGCGCCAGGGACACGATCTTCATGAAGTTGCGCTCGCGCAGTTCGCGCGCCACGGGCCCGAAGATGCGGGTGCCACGGGGGTTGAGGGCGTCCGAGAGGACGACCGCGGCGTTCTCGTCGAAGCGGATGTAAGAGCCGTCTTTGCGGCGCCAGGGCTGGGCGGCGCGCACGACGACGGCGCGGACCACTTCACCCTTCTTCACGCCACCCGTGGGCGCCGCCTGCTTCACGGAGGCGACGATGATGTCGCCGACGGTGCCGTAGCGGCGCCTGGAGCCGCCGGTCACCCGGATGCACATGAGCTGCCGGGCGCCCGAGTTATCGGCCACTTTGAGGCGGGAGTACTGCTGGATCATGCCGGCTGCTCCTCCGCGCCCTTATCGTCCGCAGGCTCCGGCTCGGCCGCCGCTTCCGGCTCGGCGGCGGCTTCCGGCTCGGCCTGTGCCTCAGGCTCGGCCGCTGCTTCCGGCTCGGCCGCTGCTTCGGGTTCGGCCGCTGCTTCCGGCTCGGCGGCCGCTTCCGGTTCGGCCGCTGCTTCCGGCTCGGCGGCGGCTTCCGGCTCGGCCTGTGCCTCAGGCTCGGCTGATACCTCAGGCTCGGCCGTTACCTCGGGCTCGGCGACCGCTTCCGGCTCGGCGGCTGCTTCCGGCTCAGAGGCTGCCTCGGGCTCGACCGCTGCCTCAGGCTCGGCGGCGGCTTCCGGTTCGACCGCTGCTTCCGGCTCGGCGGCTGCTTCGGGTTCGGCCTCCGGCACCTCTATCTCTTCCACCGGCTCGGCTGCCTCAATGGAGGCCGCGTCAGGCGCGGCCTCGGCCTCCGCGAGGGGAGCCGCCTCTTCCTGCGCTCCTTCGGCCGGGCTCAGGACAGGCTTGACTTCGCCCAGGAGCTCGAGGTCAATGGACTCGGGCGCGACCTCGGGCAGCTCGACGCGGGTAAGGACCTCGACGACCTGCCAGCGCTTGAAGCGAGACATGGGCCGGGCCTCGACTATGCGCACGCGGTCGCCCTTGTGGGCCTCCTCGCGCTCGTCGTGGGCCATGTAGCGGGTGACGCGGCGCACGGTCTTCTTGTAGAGACGGTGGCGGGTGTGGCTGAGAACGGCCACGAGGACCGTCTTCTGCATCTTATCGCTGACGACGGTGCCTTCGCGCACCTTGCGCCCACCGAACTGGCCGACGCCGGCGGTCATTCGGCCGTCCCCGGCGGGGCGGCGGCCCCGGCCAGCCGGCGCTGGTGCTCGAGCGTCTTCAAGCGCGCGATCTGCCGCCTCATGCGTGGCAGCTCGCGGTGGTTCGTGAGCTGCAGCGTCTCTTTCTGCAGGCGCAGGGAGAAGAGGCGGCGGTAGGCTTCACCCAGTTCCTGGGAGAGGTCCTGGTCGCTCAGCTTGCGGATGTCCGCCGTCTTTGTCTTGAGTTTCTTGGCCATGGTTACTCCGTCCGCGCGATGAAGCGGGTGGCGATGGGCAGCTTGTGGGCCGCCAGGCGCATCGCCTCGCGCGCAGTGTCCTCTTTCACGCCGGATATTTCGTAGATCACGCGGCCGGGCTTGACGACGGCCACCCAGGCCTCCACCGGGCCCTTACCGCTGCCCTGGCGCACTTCCAGGGGCTTCTTGGTGATGGGCTTATCCGGGAAGACGCGGATCCAGAGCTTGCCGCCACGGCGCACGTAACGGGTGATGGCCCGGCGCCCGGCCTCTATCTGACGGGCGGTCATCCAGCAGGGCGCCAGCGCCTGCAGGCCGAAATCGCCGAAGTCCACGGCGTTGGCGGACGAGGCGCGGCCGCGCATGCGGCCGCGCTGCGTCTTGCGGAACTTGGTGCGTTTCGGCTGCATCATCAGGGCGCCTCTTCCGGCGGCTCTTCCTGGGCGGCGTCTGTGGCCGCGGCAGGTGTGCCGGCGACAGCGGTCGCGGCTGGCTGCGCAGCGATAGGCGTCTCGGCGACAGCGGCCGCGGTTGGCTCAGCGGCAGGCGTCTCAGCAACAGCGGTCGCGGTTGGCTGCTCAGCGGCGGGCGTCGAGGCGGCCTCCTCGGCGCCTTCAGCCTCGGCGGCGCGCGGGGGCGCGTGCCTCTCCGCGATGATGTCTCCCTTGTAGATCCAGACCTTGACGCCGATGCGCCCCAGAGTGGTGCGGGCCTCCGAGGTGCCGTAGTCCACGTCTGCCCTGAGCGTGTGCAGGGGCACGCGGCCCTGGCGTTCCTTGTCCTTGCGTGACATGTCCGCGCCGCCCAGGCGGCCGCTGATCTTGATGCTGATGCCCTGGGCGCCACGCTGCATGGCCCGCTGGGCGGCCTGCTTGATGGCGCGGCGGTGGGACACGCGACGTTCGATCTGCTCCGTGACGGCGCGGGCGACGAGCGCGGCGTCCAGCTCCGGCAGGCGGATCTCGTTGATGTTCACGCGCACCTTGCGGCCGCTGACCTTCTCCAGGTTGCCGCGCAGTTCGTCCACCCGCTGCCCGCCGCGGCCGATGACGATGCCCGGTCGGGCGGTGTGAACGCTGACCGTGACCTGGTTGGCATTGCGTTCTATGTCCACGCGGGAGATGCCGGCGTCCGGGAGCATTTTGGCGATGGCGCGGCGGATGCTGAGGTCCTCATGCAGCAGCTCCGTATAGTTCCTGTCGGCGTACCACTTGCTGTTCCAGTCGTAGATGTAGCCCAGGCGGAAGCCGTGAGGGTGTACCTTCTGGCCCATAACTAACTTTCCTCTTCCACGAAGATCGTGAGGTTGCTCCGGCGGCGGTGGATGACATCCGCCCGGCCACGGGCGCGGGGGCGCGTGCGGCGCAGGTACTCGCCATCGCCGGCGAAGGCCTGGACAACACGCAGACGGCGGGCGTCCATGTCGTAGTTGTTCTCCGCGTTGGCCGCGGCCGAGCGCACCGCCTTGGCCACCAGGCGCGCGTGGGGCGTTTCCATGAAACGCAGTATCGCCATCGCCTCATCCACGCGCTTGCCGCGCACCTCATCCAGGATGACGCGCAGCTTCTTGGGCGCTACCGGCGCATTGCTGGCGAAAGAACGGACGGCAACCACTGCTTACTTCTTCCTCACCTGGCTCACCTGGGCAGAGCGGCTGGTGTGGCCGCGGAAGGTGCGCGTGGGGGCGAACTCGCCCAGCTTGTGACCCACCATGTTCTCCGTCACGAAGATGGGCACATGGCGGCGCCCGTCATGGACGCCGATGGTCATGCCCAGCATCTCCGGCAGGATGGTGGAGCGGCGCGACCAGGTACGGATCACGGCCTTCTGGCCGGACTGCTGAAGCTGCATCACCTTGGCGATGAGCTTCGTGTCCGCGTAGGGGCCCTTCTTCGTCGATCTTGACATCGCTTAGACCTCGTACCGGCGTCGCACAATGTACTTATTGGTGTCCTTGCGGCGGCGAGTGCGATAGCCCAGCGTGGGCTTGCCCCAGGGGGTCTTGGGCCCGGGCATGCCGATGGGCGCGCGCCCTTCGCCGCCGCCGTGCGGGTGATCGCGCGGGTTCATGACACTGCCGCGCACAGTGGGCCGGCGGCCCATCAGGCGCGAGCGGCCGGCGCGTCCCAGCTTCACCTGGCTGTGCTCCGCGTTACCCACCTGGCCGATGGTGGCCATGCACTCCGCAAAGATGCGGCGCACCTCGCCGGAGGGCAGGCGCACGAGGGCGTAGTCCTCTTCCCGCGCCAGGAGCTGGGCGGCGGCGCCGGCGCCGCGCACCAGTTGCGCGCCTTTGCCCTTGTGCAGCTCCAGGTTGTGCACCATGGTGCCGGAAGGGATGCTCTTGAGCGGCAGTGCGTTGCCGGGCTTGATCTCCGCCTCCGGCCCGGCGGTCACCGTATCCCCAACCTGCACGCCGGCAGGCCACAGGATGTACCGCTTTTCGCCGTCGGCGTAGTGGATGAGGGCGATGCGGCCCGAGCGGTTCGGGTCGTACTCTATGGTCGCGACCCTGCCCGGCACGCCGAACTTGTCGCGCTTGAAGTCGATGATGCGCAGCCGGCGCTTGGCGCCGCCGCCGCGGTGGCGCACGGTGATACGGCCCTGGTTGTTGCGACCGGCCCGCTTGTGAAGGGGCGCCAGCAGGGACTTCTCCGGCTTCTTGCGGGTGATCTCCGCGAAGCTGTGACCGCTGGCGCCGCGGCGGCCTGGAGACGTTGGCTTGTACTGTTTGATCGGCATTTTATGCGCCCTCGACCCCCGCGCAGCGGATGGCTTTAGCCTTCCCCCTCGCCGGGTTACTGGAAACCTGAAGGTTTCCGCTACAGGTCATGTTCATCGCTATACGCCCTCGAAAAGCTCCAGCTTGTAGCCCTCTTGCAGGGTCACCACGGCCTTCTTCCACCCAGGACTGTGCTTGACACGGTTGCCCCGCACGCGGCGCGGCTTGCCCTTCATGTTCATCACGTTAACGGCCGCCACCTTGACCTCGAAACCCTTCTCCACGGCCTCCTTGATCTGCGTCTTATTGGCCTGGCGCTGGACCTCGAAGAGGTACTTGTGCTCGCCACCCAGGCGGGTGGCTTTCTCGGTAATCAGCGGCCGGACGAGCACCTTGAGGGGGTGCAGTTCCTTGACCATCTGCTACCCCTTTCCCCCGCCGCTCGGCGGTGTGCGCCGGCGTGGCCCCGGCTTCGGGGCCCTTTCAGGCTGCGCGGCCGCCCGCGCCCGGGCCGGGCGCTGCGGCTGCTGTTTCGCCATCGCAGTGCGGGCTGCGGGCGCCTTCTTGGCGGCAGGCGGGGCCTTCGCGGCGGGCGCCTTCGCGGCGGCGGCAGGCGCCTTCGCGGCGGGCGCCTTCGTCCCGGCAGGCGGAGCCTTGGCAGCGGGCGCCTTCGCGGCGGAGGGCGCTTTTGCGGCCCGAGCGGGAGCGCTCCGGGGCGCCTTGACAGCGGTCTTGGCGGGCGCGGGGGCAGCCTCAGCGGCGGCGGCTGGCGCCTTTGCGGCCCGAGCGTGCCTCGCGGGCGCCTTCGCGGCGGCTTTGGCGGACGCGGGGCCGGCCTCAACGGCCCGGGCGGGGGCGGTCCGGGGCGCCTTGACAGCGGCTTTGGCGGGCGCAGGGGCGGCCTCAACGGCGGCAGCGGGCTTCGCGGCCCGAGCGCGCCTCGCGGGCGTCTTCGCGGCGGCTTTGGCGGGCGCGGGGGCAGGCTCGACGGCGGCAGCGGCGGGCTTGGCAGCCCGGGCGCGCCTTGCGGGCGCCTTCTCGGCGACGAGGGCGGCCGCGCGGCGGCCCCATAGCTGCTCGGCCACGCGCACCGCTTCTTCCGTCATCAGCAGGCAGTTATGGTTCAACATATCGACGACGTTCAGGTAAGCGGCCGGCAGCACTTTGGTCTTCTCCAGGTTGCGGGCGCTGGCCAGCACGGTCCGGTCCGGCCGGCCGGTGACGATGAGCGCCGAGCGCTGGATCCCCACGTTACGCAGGACCCGGACGATCTCCCGGGTCTTAGGGGCCTCTAAGGCGAACTGGTCGAGGACCACGAGCTGGCCGTCGGCCAGTTTGCCTGAGAGAGCGGAGCGGATGGCCAGCCGCCGCATCTTCTTCGGCAGCGCCTGGCTGTAGTCGCGCAGACGCGGGCCGAAGGCGACGCCGCCGCCCACGCGGTGGGGCGCGCGGTTGCTGCCCTGGCGGGAGCGGCCGGTGTACTTCTGCGCGCGGATCTTGCGGGTGCTGCCCTGGACCTCGCCGCGGGTCTTGGTCTGGGCGGTGCCCCAGCGCTGGTTGGCGCGCTGGGCGACGAACGCCTGGTGGAGGACGGCCTGGTTCGGCTGGATGCCGAAGACGCTGTCATCCACTTCCAGGGTGCGCACCTGCCGGCCTTCGGCGTTGTGGACGGGGAGCTTCATTTCCCGGCCTTCCCCCGCGACGAGCGCCGCACCTTGACGAGGATGCCTTCGCCGCCCGGGACCGCGCCGCGCACCATGAGGACGCCCTTCGCCGGGTCTGAGCGCACGACCTTCAAGTTCTTCACGGTAGCCTGCCTGGTGCCCATGTGGCCGGCCATCTTCATCCCCTTGATCACCTTGCCCGGGCTGGTGCCGGCGCCGATGGACCCCGCCGCGCGCGCCCGGTCCGACTGGCCGTGGGTCTTGGGGCCGCCGTGGAACCCGTGGCGTTTCATGACGCCCGCAAAGCCGCGGCCCTTGGTGGCGCCGGAGACGTCTACCAGGTCCCCGGGCGCGAAGATCTCGCAGCCCACCTTCTGGCCTACTTCCCACTTGCCGATGTCGTCCACGCGCAGCTCGCGCAGGTACTGGAACTGGCCCAGGCCCTTCAGGTGCCCCTTGAGCGGGGAGTTGACGCGCTTGCGGGCGCCGAAGCCCACCTGCACGGCGTCGTAGCCGTCGGCGTCCTTCGTCTTAACCTGAAGGACGACGGAGGGCGGCATCTCGATGACGGTGACGGGCACGGAGGTGCCGTCCGCCTCGAAGAGCTGGGTCATGCCCAGCTTGCGTCCGAGGATGCCTTCGATGCTCACGTCGCTTCTCCAACGAGCATCTTGATCCGTCCCACGAAGCGCTCTGCCCGATCCACCAGGTCTGCCGAATCACGGGGGTCGACCTCTGCGAAGGCCTCGTACGTACTCTCCAGCCTGATCTCGAATGCCTTGGTCAGGTCCTTCGAGTATTCCCTCTCGACGGCCCCCTTACTCACCAGTTGCTGGCCGAACTGTGAACGAAGGCCCTTGTGAGTGCGCGGGGCGGCGAAGCCGGAGGCCGCGAGGGCAGCGTGCGCAGCGTGGAACATTGCGTAGTATGCCCTGTCAGCGGCCGAACTCATGTGGCCGCGCTCGCGCAGAAGCCTGGCGTCGCTCAGCATCTGATCAGCCATTTCCAACCGCCGCCTTACGTATTCCCTCGAAGGTCCCGTCGTCATGGAGGACCTCGCCTTCCCTCAGCACCGCGTTGGCGATGGGAAAGCCGCCGGCGATCAAGCGCTGGAGCCTTTCCGGTGTCATTGCGGTGGCGATAACGAAAGTGCGGAACTCGTTCTCGAAATCAATGGACTCGCTGATGTCGACCATGTCGTCCCGGCTGGGCGTACCGTTCACCCGCAGGACGAGCACATCTACATCGCTGTTCTCAGTGGCCGTGCCACGGGCGACGGATCCGTAAAGTACGACGGCGTGAACTACATCGGGAAAGCGCTGCAGGACGCGCTGTGCGAACTCGCGCGCCGCGCCTTCGTACAGTTGCTGCAGTTCAGGTTCGGTCCGCGTCGTCATAGCTTGATCTCAATGTCCACGCCCGAGGGCAACTGCAGGCGCATGAGGGCGTCAACGGTCTTGGACGTGGGCTCCAGGATATCGATCAGGCGCTTATGGGTGCGGATTTCGAACTGCTCTTGCGAGTCCTTATCGATGTGCGGCGAGCGGATGACGCAGAACTTCTCGATGGTTGTGGGCAGGGGGATGGGCCCGGCCACGGCGGCGCCCGTGCGCTCGGCAGCCTCGACGATGAGGACGGCGGACTGGTCCAGGATGCGGTGGTCGAAGGCTTTGAGGCGGATGCGGATCTTCTGGCGGGCCATGGCTTATCTCCGGACTGCCCCTTGCATGCGGCCGGCCACCTGATCTGCGATGGCGGCGGGGACTTCATGGTAGTGATCGAACTCCATGGTGTAGCTGGCTCGCCCCTGCGTGATGGAGCGCAGGACCGTGGCGTAACCGAACGTCTCCGCCAGCGGGATGTGCGCCGCGACGACGCGCAGGTGGCCGCGGTGGTCCACATCGGTCACCTGGCCGCGACGCGAGCTGATGTCGCTGAGGACGTCGCCGAAGAACTCATCGGGAGTGGCGACTTCCACGCGCATCACGGGCTCCACAAGCACGGGCTTCGCGCGCTTCATCGCTTCCTGGATGCCGAACGAGCCCGCCATTTTGAAGGCGATCTCCGAGGAGTCCACGGGGTGATACTGGCCGTCCACGAGGGCCACCTTGACGTCGATGACGGGATAGCCGGCCAGGACGCCGGTCTCCAGCGCCTCCTTCACTCCCTGCTCCACGGCTGAGATGTACTCCCTGGGGATGGCGCCGCCGATGATCTTGTTCTCGAACTGGAAGCCGGACGCGCGGGGCAGCGGCTCGGCCTCCAGCCAGACGACGCCGAACTGGCCACGGCCGCCGGTCTGGCGGACGAAGCGGCCCTCGGCGCGCGAGGGCTGCGTGATGGTCTCCTTGTACGCCACCTCCGGCCGGCCCACATGCGCCTGGACGCCGAACTCGCGCATCATGCGGTCGACGATGATCTCCAGGTGCAGCTCGCCCATGCCGGAGATGATGGTCTGGCCGGTCTCCTTGTCGTAGCGGGCCTTGAACGTCGGGTCCTCTTCGACCAGACGCGTCAGGGCATCGCCCATCTTCTCCTGGTCCTCCTTGGTCTTGGGCTCGATGGAGACGGCGATCACGGGCTCCGGGAACTTGATCGCCTCCAGCAGGACGGCGTGGGCCTCATCGCAGAGGGAGTCGCCGGTGAACGTGTGCTTCAAGCCCACGGTCGCGGCGATCTGTCCGGTGCCGATGCTCTCCAGGTCCTCGCGCCGGTTCGCGTGCATGCGCAGGATGCGGCCCATGCGCTCGCGCTGGCCGCGGGTGCTGTTGTAGGCGTTGGCGCCCTGTTTCAGGACGCCCGAGTAGACCCGGAAGTAGACCAGCCGGCCCACGTAGGGGTCCGCGACGACCTTGAAGGCGAGCGCGGAGAACGGCTGGTCCTCGCGCGGCTCCCGCGTGACGACCTCGCCGGTCTTGGGGTTGACGCCGCTGACGGCGGGGACCTCGAAGGGCGAGGGCAGGTAGTCTATGACGGCGTCCAGCAGCGGCTGCACACCCTTGTTCTTCAGGGCGCTGCCGCAGAGGATGGGGTTCACGAGGCCGGCGATGGTGGCGCGGCGGATGGCCTTCTTCAGCTCCAGCGGCGTCACCGGGTGGTGCTCCACGTAGCTGATGAGCATCTGGTCATCCACCTCGGCGATGCCTTCCAGGAGCTGGTCGCGGCGCTGCTTGGCCTCTTCGCGAAACGCCTCCGGGATGGGGCTCACCGTAACTTCGTTCTCGCCCTCGGGGAAGGTGATGGCGACCTCCCCGACGAGGTCAATGACGCCCTGGAAGGCGTCCTCCTGGCCCATGGGGATCTGGACGGGCAGGGGGCGCGCGTTCAGACGTTCGCGGATCATGCCGACGGCGTGCCAGAAGTCGGCGCCCACGCGGTCCATCTTGTTGATGAAACCGATGCGCGGGATGTGGTAGCGGTCTGCCTGGCGCCAGACGGTCTCCGACTGGCTCTGCACGCCGGCGACGGCGTCAAACACAACAACGCCTCCGTCTAGAACACGGAGGCTGCGCTCTACTTCAACGGTGAAGTCTACGTGGCCGGGGGTGTCTACGATGTTGACCTGGTAGTCCTGCCAGCGGGTGGTGGTAGCGGCGGCGGTGATGGTGATGCCGCGCTCCCGCTCCTGGGCCATCCAGTCCATGACGGCAGTGCCGGCGTCCACCTCACCGATCTTGTAGGTGATCCCCGTGCAGAAGAGGATGCGCTCGGTGACGGTGGTCTTGCCGGCATCTATATGGGCAATGATCCCTATATTGCGTACCCTTTCGCTGGGCACAGGACTACTCATCTCACTCACACCCAATTTCCGGAAACCCGGCCTGTTAGTCCATGGCGGTGACGGGAGTGCCGCTACCACCGGTAGTGCACGAAGGCCTTGTTCGCCTCCGCCATACGGTGCGTGTCGTCGCGCTTCTTGATGGCCGCCCCCTGCTCGCGGTAGGCGTCGATGATCTCGGCGGCCAGGCGTTCCGCCATGGGCCGGCCGGCGCGAGCGCGCGCGGCGCCCAGGAGCCAGCGCATGGCCAGGGAGGTCTGGCGGGCGGGGCGCACCTCCAGAGGGATCTGGTAGGTGGCGCCGCCCACGCGGCGGGGCCGCACCTCAAGCACGGGCATGACGTTACGCATGGCCTGCTCGAAGACCTGGCGCGCGTCCTCCTTCGTGCGCTGGCTCACCTGGTCCAGCGCAAGGTAGACGATGCGCTCAGCAACGCTCTTTTTGCCGTTCTTCATCACCTTATTGATCATCGTCTGCACCCAGACGCTGCTGTACTTTGCGTCGGGCAGCGTGCGATGGCGAACAACCTTACCACGTCGCGGCACTGAAAGCCTCCGGCGGACTTACCGCGGCCCTTCGGCCTTACGAGTCCCGTACTTGCTACGCTGCTGCTGTCGACCCTGGACCCCCGTGGCATCGAGAGCGCCGCGCACGATGTGGTAGCGCACTCCCGGCAGGTCCTTGACGCGGCCGCCCCTGATGAGGACGACCGAGTGCTCCTGCAGCGTGTGACCCTCGCCTGGTATGTAAGCGGTTACCTCAATGCCGTTGGTAAGGCGGACACGGGCCACCTTACGCAGGGCCGAATTCGGCTTCCTGGGCGTGACCGTGCGCACGTTGGTGCAGACGCCGCGCTTCTGGGGGCTGCCTTGGTCCCGCAGAATGCGGTTCGTAAGGGCGTTGAAATGGAAACGCAGGGCCGGCGCCTTCGTCTTCTTGACGAAGGGCTTCCGTCCACGCCTCACCAGTTGGTTGATGGTTGGCACCTACGTTTCCTTCTTCCCTGATTACTGTCTGCACAGGCCAAACAACAAGCCGAAAGCGCCTTTGGCCGGGCTGCGGCGCGCGACTCCTACCTGAGCCACGGGCGCCGGCTCCCCCGGCCAAGGCTTCCGACCGCTCAATCTGGCGCCGGAACCAAGAGCCCGGACACCAAAGGGTAAGGATAGCAACGGGGCGCTTCGATGTCAACCGAATTGCCTATCGGTCGCAGATCTCAGAACAGTTAGCGGACAGAATCACAGACCTGCTACACCGAATTGCGCGCGGCTCCGGCAGTGGTGCCTGGCGCCCGTCGCAGGCGTCCCGGCGTGGGTAAGCTCAACTTCGCCTTCGGCCACCTCGCCCAGAAACGGCTTGCGGCCGCCGGTGCAGACCGTTACGAAGTACCAGGCGGCCGAGGCGTAATCCCAGCCCGGCAGTCTCGTCGACTGGATACGGAAGCGCCTCTTGAATAGCGTCATAGCGTCATGCCGTTGCCCCGCCCCCGGTTGGAGACGGCCCGGCGGGCACGTCTCTACATTTCCCGGCGCCCGTTGGAGACGGCCCGGCGGGCGCGTCATGCCGTTGCCCGCCCCTTCCGTACCGCTATACCCCGGCGTAGGAGTGCAGGCCGGAGACCCAGAGGTTGACGACGAAGTAGGTGAAGATGACGGCGGCGAAGCCGGCCACGAGGACGGCGGCGGAGCGCGTGCCGGACCAGTTGCGCAGGCCGCGCATGTGCAGATAGATGCCGTAGATCAGCCAGGTGACCAGCGCGGAGGTCTCCTTGGGGTCCCAGGCCCAGTAGCGGCCCCAGGCGGAGTTGGCCCAGTACGCCCCCAGGGCGATGCCGGCGGCCAGCAGCGGGAACCCCACCATGACCGAGCGGTAGGCGACGTCATCCAGCAGGGCCGCCCGCGGCAGGCGCGAGAAGCGGTTGCGCGGCCCCTGCACGAGATAGAGCGCCCCCGCCGCGAAGGAGACGCTGAGGGCGCCGTAAGCCAGGATCATCGTGGCGACGTGGATGGCCAGGAGGTCGCTGTTCTGTAGCGCCGGGACGAGCGGCTGGATGTCCGACGGGAAGAACGCTGCAGCGATGATCAGCATCGTCAGCACGACTGGCAGCACCACCGCGCCCAGCACCCGCGCCGGCGGGAGCGAGGCGCCCCCGGCCGTGGGTCGAGGCCCCAGCCTCGACCGCTCAGGGCTGGGGCCCTGAGGCACAAGCGCGTCCTCGTCCCGGGCGTAAACGCGCTCGAAGACGGCGTAGAAGAGGGTGATGGCGGCGGCGAAGGCCACCGTGAATTCGTACATGTTGGACCAGGGCGCGTAGTGCACGGCCTGCCAGCGCGCGACGAGCGAGACGGCGAGGAGCACGAGCACGGCCCACGTGGCGAACGTGGCGAAGCGCCCGAGCGAGTCCGCCCAGCGGCTATCGGAGGCCTCGATGCTCGCCACCACCGGGCCTTCGCCGATGTCCGTGGCGAGCCTGCGCATGACCAGCCGCGCGCCCAGCAGGTGCGTCCAGCTAAGGAGCGTGGCGGCCGCGGCGGCGGCTATCGCCAGCCAGAGGGTGGTGACGGCCAGAGATTCCAGTCGATCAACCCCACGTGATCCGGCGGAAGCCCTCCGCCAGCGTGTACCCGGCCTCTTTGCCAGCTTCCGCCATGCGCTGTCGCACCCTCTTCTTCAGCTCGCGCAGGTTGGCCTGGCCCACCTGGCTCTTGTGGCGGCGGAGCGCCTTGATCTTGGTCTCAAAGTGGTCCGTAACGTCCACATAGTAGTCAGGCTGCTCGCTACCGGCAAGGAGGACTTCGTTCACGCGGTGGGGCTCCAGGCCTTCCTCCAGGTGCTCCGGGAAGCCGTGCGGGTTGCGGACCAGCGGATAGAGCGTGTCGATGGCGCACTGGCCGGTCAGGCGGTGGTCGCGGTGCGTGAAGCCCGTGCGGTAGGGGTTCCAGGTGACGACGACGTCAGGGCGGTACTGCTTGATCAGCCGCGCCAGCCGCTCGCGGACCTGGGCGGTGTCTTCGAAGAAGCCGTCCGGGTAGCGCAGGTAGACGACGTCCTTGACGCCGAGGACGTCGCAGGCGGCGCGCTGCTCCTTCTCGCGGATCGCGGCCAGCTGCTCGCGGGTCATCGCCGGGTCGCGGCTGCCCATGTCGCCGCTGGTGGTGAGGATGTAGTTCACTTCCCAGCCCTCGGCGCACCAGCGGGCCACCGTGCCGCCGCAGAGGAACTCGGCGTCGTCCGGGTGGGCGACGATGACCAGGGCCTTGCGGGGGTCTTCGGGCTTCGGCTTGCGGGTGCGGGGTTTCTTGGTGGCCACGCCGTACAGTCTAGGCGACGTGGGCGCCGACGGCGACGCCCCGGTACTGGGAGACGAGCTCGTGGTAGACGTCCTCGACGCGGGCGGCCACCTCCGACCAGCGGAAGCGCTCGGCGGCGGCCCGGCCCTCGCGACCCAGGCTGCGGCGCAGCGGCTCGTTGCTCAGGAGCAGCACCAGGCGCTCGGCGAAGGGCTCCGGGCCGCGCCAGGGCACCAGGTAGCCGGTGCGGCCGTCCTGCACGGTCTCCTTCAGCCCGCCCACACGCGAAGCGACGACGGGGACGCCGCAGGCCATGGCCTCCAGCGCCACGAGGCCGAAGCTCTCGTAATACGAGGGGACCACGCAGACGTCGGCGGCGTTGTAGTAGAGCGGCAGGTCCTCGTGCGGCACGGCGTCCACGAAGTTGACCTTGGCCGCGATGCCCAGCTCGTGCGATAGCGCCTGCAGCTCGCCCCTGCGCTGCGAGTCCTTGCCGTCGCCGCCGACGATCAGCAGCCGGAAGCGCGCCTCCAACTGGGCGGCCGCGCGCAGCAGCACGTCGATGCCCTTCAGCGGCTCGATGCGGCCCACGAAGAGGACGACGGGCTCACAGATATCGAGGCCCAGCAGGCGGCGGGCGCGCTCGCGGCGCAGCGGCCGGAAGCGCAGGGTGTCCACGCCGCAGGGGACCACCACGATGCGGTGCGCCGGCACCCCGTAGAGATGGACCAGCATCTCGCGCTCGCCCTCGCTGGCGCAGATCACGCGGTCCACGCCCCCGGCGATGGCGCGCTCGCCGTTGATGCGGTAGGCTGGCTCGCGCTCGCTGAGGTGGTGGCGGTTCTTCGCCTCTCCCAGCGTGTGGAACATGATCACGTGCGGGACGTCCCACTCCGCTTTCAGCTCCTGACCAACGGCGCCGGAAAGCCAGTAGTGGCTGTGCACCAGGTCGTACCGCCGGCCGTCGCGCCGCTGGAAGGCCAGGACGCCCTCGCGGAACTCCGGCAGATAGCGGCGGACGGCGGCCTTGGAGGCGTCCACCGGCCCGGCGTCCACCTGGATCACGCGGGTGCGCTCGTCGATCACGGTCACCTGCGGGGTGTCCGGGTCGGCGCGGCGGGTGAAGACGTCCATGGTGTGGGCGCGGCGCGCCATCTCGTGGCTCAGCTCGCGGATGTACACGTTCATGCCGCCGCTGTCGCGGGTGCCGGGGCGGGCGAGCGGCGAGGTGTGGACGGAGATGGCGGCTATGTTACACATGGGTGGTCAGATGATTATACGTCAACTCAACTCCGGCGGATGAGGCAGCGGTAGACGGTCAGGTCCTTGGCCCCCAGGTCATACTTGTACGGCTCCGGCCCGCGCAGGAAGTCGAACTTCCGCCGTCCCTGCTCGATGGCCCGCTGCAGAGTGAGGGCCTTGGACAGCAGGCCCACCGAGAAGCCCGCGTAGGCGGGGTCGTAGCCGCTGTTGTAGAGGAGCACCTCGCCCTCCCCCCGGAAGCTGAGCACCCCGGCGACACGGCGGCCGTTCAGGGTGAGGAAAGTGATCTCGGCCAGGCCCTCGGCGGATAGCGCCACGGCGATGCGCCGCAGGAAGCGCTCCTGCTCAGGGGTGAGGAAGGCGGCCTTGTCGGAGCGCGACGCCGCGTACATGCGCACGAAATCGTCGAGAGCGGCCTCCACGTCGGGCGGCTGGTCCAGCGCCTCGAAGCCCACCACTCCCGCCTGAGGGAGCTTGCGCAGCTTGCGCCGCAGCTCGTGGCGGTCCTTCTTGTCGAGCGAGGCCAGGTAGCCCTCCCACCCGTCTGCTGCGGACGGCAGGTTGATCTGGGGGCAGACGTCCTCCACCTCGACGACGAGGTTCAGGCCCAGCTCCGCGCAAACGGCGGGCAGGGCGGCGAGGGCGGCCGAGTCCTCGCGCAGGGCCCAGAGCTCGAGCTCCCGCCACCCTTCGACAGGCTCAGGGTGAGCGGAAGGGGCGAGCGAGCGGAGGGTTGCGGCAAGCAGCGCGGGTTCGTCGCCGGCGGCACAGGGGAAGTCCATGTAATCGCAGACGTTGGTGTCGCCGGCGAAGGAGAGGCGGTCGCCCTCGCGCATCAGCGGGACGACGCCGGCCAGGGCCGAGCCGCGGCGCGCGCCGAGGACGATGAGGTCACGGGCGCCCCCGCGGGCGAACACGTCCCACCACGTCTTGAGCCAGGTGGGCGAGAGGAAGACGGACGCGTAGGCACAGTGCGGGAGAAGGTCGCGCCACTCGGCTTCAAGGCGCGCGGGGTCTTCGCGCTGGACGGTGAGGGTCACGGGGCCCTCCTCCCGCCACCCACTCCCCGGCCCTCAATCAAGCAGTCAAGCAATCGAGCAATCAGCTTGTCCATCGACAGGCGCCCCGTATGTTTGCCTGATTGCTTGATTGCCTGATCGCCATCATCTCCCCTGCACCAGCGACAGGAACTCCGAGCGGGTGACGCCGCGGCGCCGGAAGCCGCCGCGGGTGGCGGAGGTGACCATGACGGCGCCGGGCTTCTGGGCGCCGCGCATGCTGAGGCAGAGGTGCTCCGCCTCGATGACGACGGCGACGCCGTCCGGCCGCAGCGCCTCCATGATGGCGTCGGCGACCTGGCCGGTGAGGCGCTCCTGCATCTGCGGGCGGCGGGCCAGGATTTCGATGGCGCGGGCGATCTTGCTGACGCCGACGATGCGGCCGTCCGGGACGTAGCCGACGTGGGCGCGGCCGTGGAAGGGCCGGAAGTGGTGCTCGCAGAGGGAGTAGAAGGGGATGTTCTTGAGGACCACCATCTCCCGGTGCTCCTCCTCGAAGCTGCGGGAGAGGACCTCGCGCGGGTCCTGGAGGAGGCCGGAGAAGAGGTCGGCGTACATCTGGGCGATGCGCTGCGGCGTATCGGCGAGGCCTTCCCGGGAAGGGTCTTCGCCGATGGCCTCGATGATCTCGCGCACAGCGCCGGCGATGCGCTGCTTGTCGATGCCGGTGGTGGGCGTCGTCATTCCAGAGTTAGCTTACAGATCGGGGCGTATGAGTAATGTGGGACGGATTACTATGCGGAAGTTAATTCTAGCACAGGCGGGATGCGACGAGGCCACGGGCTCCGGCGAGCGCGAGCGGAGGCTCCCCCGCCCCCCCCGGTTGGAGGCACCTGAAGGTACCTCCCTACGGGACGCTACTGCGGGCTATCCCCGCCACAAACTCGATCAGCCACTGCGCGACCACTTCGGGGTACTCCTCCTGCACGAAGAGCTTGCCGTTTGGGATCGACTTGAAGTGGGCGACGTTGGGGAATTGCGACGCCATGGCGCGGGCGGTCTTTTCGGGAAAGGTGGGGTCGGCGGCGCCCCACAGGAAGGAGACCGGCATGGTTAGCTTGCCGTGGAGCTCCGCGAAACGGTCGATGCGCTCGAACTTCATGCACACCAGGAACCGCAACATCAGTGACAGGCGCTCTTGAGAGGATACCAGTGGCGAGACGAACAGTTCGGCAAACTCGCCTTCGATCAAGCCGAGGTCCTGGAAGCAGCCTCGGAACCCCAGCGCGGAGCGCCGAAAGCGTCGCGAGGCCAGCATGCGGCGCATCGCTAAGCTGCTGCCGGGCATTCGCGCCATGAGCTGGTAGAGGGGGATCCACGGCGGCCGGTGACCGGGGATCTCCGTGTTGGTCAAGCCAAGGTGCGTGACCCGATCCGGGTCGAGGAGCGCCAGCTCGCGGGCGACCCAGCCACCCGTGTCGTTGCCCACGAGGGCGTACGACGAGACTCCGAGCGCGCGCAGCGCTTGTTGGATCACTTTGCCCTGACCCGGGGACGCGAAGTCTGCAGAGTCGCTCGAGGCCGAGTTGCCGAGCCCCACCAGGTCGGGCGCATAGCAGGTGAACCGCTGCGAGAGTGCCGGCACGACCTTTCGCCAGGTAAGGCCGGAGAGAGGGAATCCGTGCAAGAGGACGAGGGCCGGGCCGTTCCCCGCCTTGCTGTAGCAGACCCTCGCGTGGCCAACGTCGACAAAGTGTCTGCTGGCGAATTCTTCCGCGGCCCCAGGCTGTTGTATCGTACCCCTCCGATGGTCGGCGGTCATTTGGGAGAGAGTATACCTGACCAACCTCTAGTTCCGTGCGGCGCACGGGCGGGGGGAGCCCTCCGTCTCCCCCCGGCCCGCCCCCGGTTGGAGGCACCTGAAGGTACCTCCCTACAGGACGCTACGGCGCTTCCGGCATTATTGTTCCGGCATCTATCTGCCTGTAGAGACGGCCCCGACATAGGCGCCCACCCCCGCGACGTTCGCAAACCCTAATTCTGCCAAACAAACTCGCGCACCTGGACGGTCGCCCACCCCACCGGGTTGTCCTATCCCCCGGATACGGATACCCTCTCCCCTGCGACACCATCAACGCGCAGAGGGAGGACAGCCGCCGGTGGCAGCGGGCAGCGCGGAGCACATACTCGCGATAGACCTGGGGACGAGCGGGCCCAAGGTGGCGCTGGTCACCACGGACGGCGAGATCGCCGGGTTCGAGGTCGAGACGACCGGCCTGCAGCTGACGCCGGACGGGGGCGCGGAGCAGGACCCGGCTGACTGGTGGCGCGCCGTTTCGGCGGCGGCCCTCAGGCTCCTGGCCCGGCGGCTGGTGCCGCCGGAGAGCATCTGCGCGCTCAGTTGCACCAGCCAGTGGATGGGGACGGTGCCCGTGGACCGCGACGGCAACCACCTGATGAACGCCGTCATCTGGATGGACACGCGCGGCGGCCGCTACGCCCGGCGCATCACCAGCGGGTTCCCCAGGATTGGCGCTTACGGGGCCGTCAAGCTCTGGCGCTGGCTGCGCGTCACCGGCGGCGTCCCCTCGCGCACCGGCAAGGACTCGCTGGGCCACATCCTCTACATCCAGAACGAGATCCCGGACGTCTACCGCCGGACACACAAATTTCTGGAGCCCATGGACTACCTGAACCTGCGCTTCACCGGACAGATGGCGGCATCCTATGACACGATCACCGGCCACTGGCTCACGGACAACCGCGACCTCTCGAACGTGCGCTACGTGGACAAGCTGGTCGCTCTCTCTGGCATCGACCGCGAGAAGCTCCCGGACCTGCGGCCCACCGGCTCTGTCCTGGGGCCGGTCACGAAGGAGATCGCGCGCGAGTTCGGCCTGCGAGAGGACGTGCAGGTGGTGACGGGCACCCCGGACACGGAGTCGGCGGCGGTAGGCTCCGGGGCGGTCAGGGACTTCGAGCCGCACCTGTACATCGGGACGTCATCCTGGCTCACCTGCCACGTCCCCTTCAAACGGGTGGACCTGGCGAACAGCCTGACGTCCCTGCCCTCCGGGATTCCCGGCAAGTACATGGTGGCCACGGAGCAGGACATCGCCGGAGGCTGCCTGACGATGCTGCGCGACAACGTTTTCTGCGCCGACGACGAGCTGTCCGCCGCGTCCGCCGGCGGAGGCTCCCCCTCCCCCCGGTTGGAGGCACCTGAAGGTACCTCCCTACGAGGACCACCGGTTGGCGGCGATGAAGGTACCTCCCTACGGGAAGCGGGCAGGTCAGGAGACGGCGTCCTGGAGACGTTCAACCGCATGGCGGAGCGCATCCCGCCGGGCAGCGGCAAGCTGATCTTTACGCCCTGGCTAAACGGCGAGCGCACGCCCGTGGAGAACCACCTGGTGCGCGGCGGCTTCTTCAACCAGGGCCTGGGCACCACGCGCGCCCACATGGTGAGAGCGGTGTTCGAAGGGGTGGCCTATAACACCCGCTGGATGCACGAGCACGTGGAGAGGTTCGTCAAGCGGCGCCTGGACGACATCAACTTCGTGGGCGGCGGCGCCGGCTCTGACCTCTGGTGCCAGGTCCACGCCGACGTCCTGGACCGCACGATCCGCCGGGTGGAACAGCCGCGGCTGGCGAACGCCCGCGGCGCCGCGCTCATCGCCGCCGTGGCGCTGGGCCGCCTGCGCTTCGAGGACATCCCGGAGCGCACACGGTTCACCGCCGCCTACCGGCCCAACCCGGACAACCGCGGCATCTACGACGAGCTGTTCGGCGAGTTCGTGAACATCTACAAGAACAACAAAGAGATGTATGCTCGCCTAAACGGCAGAAGGCAGGAAAAGACGCCATGACGGATACCGCAAAGCAGGGCAGCGGCCCCCCCGCGCCGCCCGCCGCCACCATCAAGTCGTACAGGCAGCGCTACGAGACGTATTCACGCATACCGGCTACGGGCCGCGACCGCGGGGACATCCTGCGGGAGATGACAGAGATGCGGGACCTGGAAGAGGCGCGGTGGGGGCGCGGGTTCGCCTCCGGCTCCGTGTACCACGGCGAGCGGGAGCACATAGACTTCCTGAACAAGGTCTACGCCATCAACTCGCAGTCCAACCCCCTGCACACGGACCTCTGGCCCAGCGCGGTCAAGTTCGAGTCCGAGGTGGTGGCGATGACGGCCGAGATGCTGGGCGCGGGGCTCTCCGGCGCCCGGCCGGGCACGCCGGACGAGATCTGCGGCGTGGTCTCGTCGGGCGGCACGGAGAGCATCCTCCTAGCCATGAAGACATACCGGGACTATGCCCGCGACAAGAAGGGGATCACGCGGCCGCAGATGGTGGTGCCCAGCACGGCCCACGCCGCCTTCGAGAAGGCCGCGCAGTACTTCGGCATCGAGATCGTGCACGTGCCCGTGGGCGGCGACTTCCGGGCGGACGTGGCGGCGACGGCGGCGGCGATCACGGAGGACACGATCGTCCTCGCCGGTTCGGCGCCGCCCTTCCCCCACGGTATCATCGACCCCATCGAGGAGCTGTCAGAGCTGGCGCGGGCGCGGGGCATCGGCTTCCACACGGACGCCTGCCTGGGCGGCTTCCTGCTGCCGTGGGCGGAGAAGCTGGGATACCCGGTGCCGCCGTTCGATTTCCGCCTGCCCGGGGTCACCTCCATCTCCGCCGATACCCATAAGTACGGATACGCGGCCAAGGGCACGTCCGCGGTGCTCTACCGGGGCCACGAGCTGCGGCACTACCAGTACTTCGCGAGCACGGACTGGCCGGGCGGCTTCTACTGCTCGCCTTCCTTCGCGGGCAGCCGGCCGGGGGCGCTGGTGGCCGAGTGCTGGGCGGCGATGGTGGCCATCGGCGAGGAAGGTTACCTGGAGAACGCCCGTCGCATCCTGGAGACGGCGGCCGCCATCAAGCGGGGCATCGCGGCGATACCGGGGCTGGAGGTCATGGGCGACCCGCTGTTCGTCATCGCCTTTCGCTCGAGCGAGGTGGACATCTACGGCGTGCTGGACGCGATGACGGAGAAGGAGTGGAGCCTGAACGGCCTGTACAAGCCGCCGTGCGTGCACCTGTGCACCACGCTGACGCACACGCAACCCGGCGTGGCGGAGCGCTTCCTGGCGGACCTGCGGGACGCGGTGGCCTGGGTGCGCGAGAACCCGGGCGCGGAGGGCCGCATGGCGCCGCTTTACGGAATGGCCAACACCATCCCGGACCGGGGCGTCATCTCGGACACGCTGAAGCGGTACATGGACGGGTGGTACAGGCTGGCCTGAGGGCGGGTGTGCGGGCGGAGGACCCCCCACCCCACCCCGGTTGGAGGCACCTGAAGGTACCTCCCTACGGGAAGTATCGGCTGGAGGCACCATCCTGTAGGTGAAAGCCGCACACAAGGTCAGTATTTTACCCGATTAGCATCTTCGGCCTGGCGTTCTACGCTCACTATAATCTTCCCGTGCGGTGTGTCGTCCTGCTTCCGCACGGGTCTGCCGGGGGGTGCGCCATGAACGCAAAGCAACTCTGGATCTCCGTGGCCGCCGTCGTGCTTTCGGCCGTCGTCACGGCCGGCTTCACCGGCGCTATTCAGATACCATGGGACGGTGACAGCCAACCGGCCAGCGCGGTCGGGGGGCCGAGCAAGATCCATTTCAACGGCGTCCTGACCGATCCTGCGACCGGCAACCCCCTCAACGGCTTCTTCGGCATGACCTTCCGCTTCTTCACCACGGAGACGGAGGGGACCGCGCTCTGGTCGGAAACCCAGGACAGCGTCCGCGTGAACAAGGGCGTCTTCAACGTCTTTCTCGGCGCGTCAACGCCCTTTCCGGCCTTGCTCTTCGAGCAGGCGCCGCTCTTCCTCGAGATCCAGGTCGGCAGCGACCTGCCGATGACCCCCAGACAGGAGATGGCGCGTGTGCCCGCGGCCTTCTTCGCCGATAGAGCCGACCACGCCAACAACTCGGACAATTCGACCCACGCCAACAACTCCGACCGCTCTACCAACTCCGACCGCTCCGACCGCTCTACTAACTCGGACAACTCGGACCGCGCGGGCGTCGCGAACGACCTGGACTGCACCGGCTGCGTGAGCGCCGGTGAGCTGGGGACGGTAGGGCCGGTCGTCGCTGGTCAGGTGCTCTTCTTCGATGGCACCTCGCTCGTCTGGAAGACCATGTACTTGCCCAACCACACGATTCTCGTCAGCCCCATCGGCACGCCGGTGCAGAACGGCGTGGTCCTGCTCAACGCCCTGGCCGGCATCACAGCCGCGTCGGACGTCAACCCTTACCTGATCAAGATCGAGCCGGGGGTCTACGAGATCATGCCGCCAGATGTCCTCCAAATGAAGCGGGCCGTGGACATCGAAGGCTCCGGCGAGGGCGTCACCCACATCGTCGGTACCGGCGTCAAGGAAGTTGTCAGAGGCGTTGACGGCGCGGAGCTGCGCTTCCTCAGCGTCGAGAACACCGGGAACGGGAGCGCGACGAGCACCGCGGTCGCCATCGCAAACTATGGCACGTCGCCGAGGCTCACCCACGTCACGGCGCGAGCATCGAATGCCGGGACGGTTTATGCGATCCTGAACCAGGGTCCCATCCCTTCCAATCCCAGGCCCATCATGACAGACGTGACCGCCGTCGCGTTCCAGGGGACGAGCCAGGTCATAGCCATCCGCAACGTTTGGTCGTCGCCAATCATGAACGATGTCACCGCGCAGGCGTCGGACGGAGGCATGGTGATCGCCGTTGAAAACGTGGACTCCAAGCCGGAAATGACGGACGTCACGGCAGAGGCGTCAAACGGCTCGACCCAAACCATCGGCGTGCGGAACGTGGCTGGTGCGCCCGTGATGAACCGCGTCACGGCGAGGGCAACGAGCGGCGGCGACAACGCGGCAGTACTTAACGTGAGCGGCGCAGCGGTGACGATCGATGGGCTAGTGGCGCTGGCGGAAGGCACGACCGCCAGCGCCAGCGCCGTGGGCGTAGAAACGCACGACAGTGCGACCGTGACGATCCATGGTAGTTCAATCACGGCGACAAGTGTGCAAGACAATTATGCGGCCATCTTGAACGACACCGGGCTTATTACTGTGGACACTTCCGAGCTGATCGCGACCACCGGCACCATCGTGAAAGGCTCCCTGGGCAGCACGACCAGGATCGGCGCCTCGCTGATGAGCGGGGGGCCGGTCGGGCCGCCGGGAACGGTAACCTGCGCGGGCGTGCACGACGAGACCTACACCTTCTTCACAGGGCCGGCCTGCCCGTAGGAGCGCTGAGCTTGGTCCGTCAGTTGCTCGTAATCACAGCTCTCTGCGCCGTCGCGTCGCTGGCGGTGCTCGTCATCTCGGGCCCCGGTGCCCGCATCGCGGCCGTCACCGGCACGGCCGAACTCGCGAACTGGGGCTTCGACACCGGCGGCGGCGAGTCTTCCTCGGACAGCTACGGCGCGGGCTGGACGACGGGCGAACTGGCGCTGGGCGAGGCGACGAGCGAGAACTTCAGCGCCGAAGGCGGCTTCCGCACCAGTGCTCTCTGCTTCGACGACAACGACGGGCTGGACGCCGCCGCCGAGGCGGCGCTGGGCACGAGCACCTGCGCCTTCGACAGCGACGTGGACGGCCTCGGCGACGCTGCAGACGCCTGCCCCACGCTCTTCACGTCCTGGCTCACCCCGCTCGGCGACGGCGACTGCGACGCCTTCCTGCTCGCCCGCGAGAGCTTCCTCGGCACTAACCCAGCCGATAACTGCCCCGCCACCGGCGTCGTAAGCGGTACGCCCGGCGGGGGAGCAAACGATGAGGAGCCGGACGCCTGGCCGGTGGACATCAACGACGACCAGAGGGCCGGGCTGTCGGACATCCTGGCGTACATCCCGGTGTTTGGGACGACGGGCCCCGACCTGCCGTACAAGGCGCGCTACGACGTGAACGCAGACAACAACGTGGGGCTACAGGACATCCTGATGTTCATCCCGTTCTTCAACAGGACCTGCACACCGTAGGGCGATGGGGAATCGGCAACCGCAACCGGGTGGTCATTGCCATTCGGGTTGCGGTTGGCCGGCCAGAGCTGGGGTCCTGACCCGCGGGAGACGGGCGGATACCCGGTCCGCCGGGCGCAGCAAGCAGCGCCCCTACAGGCCCATCGCGCGTTCCACGGCGGCGATGTCCGGCTCGACTTCGAGCATCTCGGTCTCGATGCCGAGGGCGGTGTCCGGGTCCTTGAGGCCGTGGCCGGTGATCACGCAGACGACGGTGGCGTCCGCGAGCGGGGTCTCCCCCGCCCCACCCCGGTTGGAGGCACCGGCGGGCGGCTCCCCCACCCCACCCCGGTCGGAGGCACCTGAAGGTACCTCCCTACGGGAATCGGGCCGACGGGGAGCGCTGGTTGGAGGCGATGAAGGCGCCTCCCCACGGGAATCGGGCCGGCCAGCACCCTCGCGGGCGTATTTGAGGAGGCCGGCGACGCAGGCGGCGGAGGCGGGCTCGGCGAAGATGCCCTCTTCCTGGGCCAGCAGGCGATAGGCCTCCAGGATCTCGTCGTCGGTGACGGCGTTGATCTGACCGCCGGACTCGTCGCGGGCGGCGACGGCGAGCTGCCAGCTGGCCGGGTTGCCGATGCGGATGGCGGAGGCGACGGTCTGCGGGTCGTCCACCGGCTCGCCGCGGACGATGGGGGCGGCGCCGGCGGCCTGCCAGCCCATGAGGCGGGGCTTCTTCGTGGCGTCTTCGGAGTGGTAGGACTCCACGAAGCCGCGCCAGTAGGCGGTGATGTTGCCGGCGTTGCCCACGGGGATGAAGAGCAGGTCCGGGGCGTCGCCCAGCGCGTCCACGATCTCGAAGGCGGCTGTCTTCTGGCCCTCGATGCGGTGCGGGTTGACGGAGTTGACCAGCGCCACGGGGTGCTTCTCGCTGATGGCGCGGGCGAGCTTGAGCGCGTCATCAAAGTTGCCGCGCACGGAGAGGACGCGGGCGCCGTGGGCCACGGCCTGGGCCAGCTTGCCCTGGGCGATGTTGCCGCGCGGGACGAGGACGTAGGCCTGCAGGCCGCAGTGCGCGGCGTAAGCGGCGGCGGAGGCGCTGGTGTTGCCGGTGGAGGCGCAGAGGACGGCGCGCGATTCCCCCTCCAGCGCCTTGGCCACGGCCACGACCATGCCGCGGTCCTTGAAGGAGCCCGTGGGGTTGCACATCTCCAGCTTGAAGTACAGCTCTTTGCAGCCCGCGCGCTCGTTGAGGCGGCGCGAGCGGACCAGGGGCGTGTCGCCCTCGCCCAGGCTGATGAGCGGGGTGGCAGCCGTCAGGGGCAGGCGGTCGCGGTAGCGGTAGAGGACGCCGCGCGGCGCGCCTGGAATGCGGCCGGTGTCTCTCACGACCGGCTGCGCTCTCCTGTAACGCGGATGCGGCCCCCTACGGGAACCACCGGTTGGAGGCTCCCCCGCCCCGCCCCGGTTGGAGGCACCTGAAGGTACCTCCCTACGGGAAGCACCGGCCGGAGGCTCCCCCACCCCACCCCGGTTGGAGGCACCTGAAGGTACCCCCCTACGGGAAGCACCGGCCGGAGGCTCCCCCACCCCACCCCGGTTGGAGGCACCTGAGGGTACCTCCCTACGTGGACGGGCCTATCCACTATCCACTGTCCACTATCCACTAACTCAGTCGCCGCTGTGCAGCTCACCCTGGGTCAGCTCCTTGATCTCCTGGGCCATGGCCTCCGCCTGGCGTCGCCGCTGGCGCAGGAGGACCCCGAAGATGCGCTTGAGGGCGGCCTTGGTCTGCTCGCTCAGCTCCTGCAGCTGTCCGGTCAGGCCCAGCAGGTCGGCGGCCTGAGTCTGGCTGCGCTGGTCCAGCCGCGCGACGCCCTGCACGAACTCCTGCATGCGCTCGGCAACCTCGGCGGCGAGGCGCTCCACCTGGCCCAGGCGCTGCGTCAGTTGGTCTCGCTCGAAGGCGGCGCGCTGGAGGAGCTCCCTGGCCTCGTCCGGGAACGCGGCCAGGCCCTCCAGCTTGTCGAGGCGTTCGCCGGCGCGGCGTAGTTGCTCGAGGAGGAGGTTGAGCCGCTCCGCGAGGGACACGTCCACCTTCTCCAGCTTCTCGATGTCGCTGGTGAAGCGGGCCGTGTCCTGGTCCAGGCGCAGCGCGACCTCATGGGCGCGGGCGGTCCGCGTTGACGCCTCTTCCATGGCCCGCTCCAGGGCCTGGCCCGCCAGGCGGTTGCCGGCCACCTCTTCCTCGATGTGGCGGGCCACTTCCCCCAGCGCCTTCATGCGCGTGTCGTACTGCTCGAGCGCGCGGGAGTTGGCGTCCATTTGCTTGGTCAGCGAGCCCAGCTCAGGGCGGTCTCCGCCTCTGGCGGACTCCCGCAGGCGGGAGATCTCGGCGAGGCGGTTGGTGAGCGCGGCCTGGCGGTCCTGGAGGCGGGACATCTGGTCGTGGACCTGGCGTACCTCCTCGCGGAAGCCCTGGAGAGCGGAGCTGGCGGAGGCGGCGACGGCCGAGGCTTCGGCCATCTTGCGGACGTCGGCGTCCAGGGACCACATGTGCTTGAGGGTCTGCTGCAGCTCGCCCTCCACCTTGTGCAAGCGGGCCCTGGTTTCCCTGAGCTGGCTCTCCAGCCACTCTGCGGGGCTTTCCGGCTCCTGACTCTTGGGCTTGGCCACCAACACTCAGTCCTCTACCCGCAGGACGTTGCCTACGTGCCGCACCTCTTCCAGGCTCTCAATCTGCTGGATGCCGGCCTGGACCGCCGCCTCGCGCGCCGCGTGGGTCATGATTACGATCTCCGCCGTCTGGGCCGCCTCGTCCGTCTCCTTCTGGATGACGGAGGCGATGCTCACCTGGTTATCGCCGAAGCAGCGGGCGATGCCGGCCAGGACGCCGGGCCTGTCCGTGACCTCCACGCGGAGGTAATACCTGGAGACGAGCTCTGCCATGGGCTTCACGGCTACAGCCGCAGTATAACGCCAGGGGGAGGGCCGGCTGCCCTGGGCGATGGAGCGGGCGGCGTCCAGCACGTCGGCCATGATGGCGGAGGTGGTGGGCAGCGGGCCGGCGCCGGCGCCCTGGAAGAGGACGCGGCCGATGAGATCGCCCTCCACCTGCACGGCGTTGAGCACACCGTCAACCTTCGCCAGCAGCTCGTCGGCGGCGATGAGCGCGGGGTGCACCCGGACCTGGATGGCGTCCGCCGGCGGCGGGTCACGCCTGGCGATGGCCAGGAGCTTGATGGCGTACCCCAGCTCTGCCGCGTAGCGGAAGTCGCGCGGCTCCAGGCGGGTAATGCCCTCGCGGTAGATGTCCTCCGGGCGCACGCGGGTGTGGAAGGCCAGGCTGGCGAGGATGGCCAGCTTGTAGGCGGCATCATGGCCCTCGACGTCGTTAGCGGGGTGTGGCTCGGCGTAGCCCAGGTCCTGGGCCTGGCGGAGCGCCACGTTGAAGGAGATCTCCTCGGCGCTCATGCGCGTCAGGATGTAGTTGGTGGTGCCGTTGATGATGGCGCGCAGGCTGGTGATCTCGTTGGCGGAGAGGTCGCGCTTGAGGGGCGAGATGATGGGGATGCCGCCGCCGACGCTGGCCTCGTAGAGGATATCAACGCCGGCACGCCCGGCCTCCGCCAGCAGCTCCGGGCCGTGCTTCGCCATCACCTCCTTGTTGGCGGTGACGACGTAGCGCCCCTGCTTGAGCGCGCGCTCGATGTACTCGCGCGCCGGGTGCTCGCCGCCGATGACTTCGACGACGATATCAGCGTCGGCGTCCAGGGCCTCTTCGGCGTCGGTCGTGATCAGGGAGCGGTCGACCTGAACGCTGCGCTCACGCGAAGGGTCGCGGACAAGGATGCGGCGCAGGACCAGGGGGACGCCGACGCGCCGGGAGTAGCTCTCGGCCTTCTCCAGGAGGGCGCGGGCCACGCCGCCGCCGACGACGCCCAGCCCCAGCAGAGTGATGCCTATCTGTGAGCGGCCCCCCATCAACGCCGCCTACTGCGTGTACGCGTGTTTTACGACGTATTTTATCTTGTCCGCGTCGCCGCTCGTGGTGTCCATGGCGTTGGTGATGGTGAGGCCGTCACGCTTCTCTTTCAGCCACTCCTGCATCGCCTTGCCGGAAAGCACACTCTTTTTGTCCTCGTCCAGGGGGCGGTCGGCCTGCTTTTCCAGCACCTGGTAGACGAAGGCGCCGGTCTCCGTGGGGAAGGTGGTGATATGGCTGGCATCCAGCGCAAAGAGAGCGTCCTCCGTGGCCTTGTCCAGGAAGCCGCGGGGCACCCAGCCCGCGTCGCCGCCAATGTCCTTCGTAGCACCGTCCCCGGACTTCTGAGACGCCAGCTCCGCAAAGTCCGCACCGGCCTCTATCTGCGCCAGCAGGGCATCAGCCTCAACGAGTGTGGCGACCTGGATCTGGCGGTAGTGGACGGACTCCGCGGCGGCGGGTAGCTCTGCCGTGAACTTATCGGAGAGCTTCTTGAACAGGACCGTCGCCTTGATCTTGTCGCGGTACTGTTGCTCGGCGAGGCCGTTGCGCACCAGCTCTTCCTGCACGCGCGTCTGGAAGTTCGGGTCGTCCGCCGTGACGCCGAGCTGCTTGGCGATCTCCTCGTTGACCTCTTGATCCGTCGCGCCCTGCTCCTTCTCCGAGGCGAAGCGCAGGAGCACGGTCTCCGCGATGAGCTGCTCCACGAGGGAGGGTATGGCGACCTGGGGCTGGGCCCCCTGGCTTCCCGCTCCGCCGGACTGCTGGACAAACGTCTTGAGCCGGCTGGCAAATTCGCGGACTGTGTACTCCGAATCGTCGATCTGGAGGGCGGCGGAGCCGGGGCGGTTGCGGTCCTGGATGTAGTCTGAGAGGAAGCCGAAACCGATGAGGCCCAGGGCGGCGACGATGAGCAGGACGACGGCGACGGCGCCGAAGAACCTGGGACTGCGCCCGGCAAACGGGCGGGAGATGGCGCCGTGGTCGCGCTCCCAGACGGGCGTGGGGATCTTCCGTCTCTTAGGCAAGCGCGGGACTCCTGCGTGGGCCTGGAAGGGGGTGCATGCTGGCTGACGTGGGCCTCCGGCCGGCCTAGCGGTGGCCGCCCTGAGTGCCGCGCAGGTGTTCCGGGCTGTAGGGGAGGAGCGCCAGGTGGCGGGCGCGCTTGATGGCGCGGGCCAGGGCGCGCTGGTGCTTGGCGCAGGCGCTGCTTTTGCGGCGGGTCTCTATGCGGGCGCGGTCGGAGATGAAGCGGCGGAGGAAAGAGACGTTCTTGTAGTCCACCACCTTGATCTTGTCCGCACACATGATGCAGACCCGCCGCCTGCGGCCGCCACGGTACTTGGTCCGATCATCGGCTGCCCCGCCGCCGCCGCGGGCGTAGCCGCCCTCGCTGCGGGCGGGACGCTCCTCAAAGGCGGCGGGCCGAGCGGGACGCTCCTCAGGGGCGGCCTGAGCGGGCGCTGCCTCCACGGCGCCGCCCCCTGTTTCGCTTTCGTTTCCGGTTTCAGGCTCGGTTACCATCATCAGTCCTATTCGAATGGAATGTCTTCCGGCTCCACGTCCACGGTTTCGTGAGTTTCGTGAGTTTCATGCTCTTCGGGCAGCGGCGCTCCCGGCGCCCTGTCCAGGAACATCACGCGCTCCGCCACGACCTCTGTGCGGTAGCGGCGCTGCCCGTCCGGGGTGTCCCAGGAGCGGGTGCGCAGGCGGCCCTCCACGTAGACGCGGCGGCCCTTCTGCAGGAACTGGCTGCACTGCTCCGCCAGCTTGCGCCAGGCGACGACGGCGAACCACTCTGTCTCCTCACGCCGCTCGCCATCCGGGGTGTCCCAGTTGCGGCTGGAGGCGACGCGGAAGCTGGTCATAGCGGTGCCGTCCGCCATGTAGCGCATCTCCGGGTCCGCGCCCAGGTTGCCGATGATCATGACCTTGTTCAGGCCTGCCATTTCAGTTTTCCTCCACGGCTTGGGCCTGCGGTTCAACTTCCACAGCCTGCGGTGTCACTTCCACGGCCGGTGGCTTCCCTTCCACAGCCGGCGATTTCACTTCCTCCAGCCTCACCACAAGATGCCGCAGGACGTCTTCCGCCAGATCCAGGTTGCCCTCCAGGGCCCTCACTGCCTGCGGGTCAAGGGCGAAGTGGGTGACCACGTAGAAGGCCTCGGTGAAGCGACGGATGGGGTAGGCCAGCCGCCTGCGGCCCCACTGGTCCACTGTCCTGATCTCGCCGCCGCGCTCCTGGATGAACTGGCTCACGCGCTCTACGGTGGCGGGCAGGCCCTCATCGCCCACCTCCGGGCTTACCACCATCACTAGCTCGTAATCGCGCACGAAAATCCTCTCAGTAACACAATGCTAAACGCCCGAGAGGTCGCGGCCCACCGGGGCCACCCCACGGGCAGAGCGCATTATAGCACGGCCATTTCGCGGGGAACAACACGCGGACGGCAGCGCACGGCCCGCGGGTGGGACCGTTCTGGCGAGACCAACCGCCTGCCGCCGCTCATCCCTTCGGCTTCGCTCAGGACAGGCCTACGAGAGCCCTTCGACAGGCTCAGGACAGGCCTCAGGATGAGCGGAGCAGAGAGCGCCGCACTGCCTGGAGCGGGTGTGATCCGGGACGCGGCTGACCCCGCTCACGCCCGCACGCCGGCGCGGTCCGTGATGCCCGGCACCGGGAAGGCGGAGGCCAGCTCCCGCACCTCGCCTGCCACTTGCGCCAGCGCGGCCTCGTCCTGCGCATTCTCCAGCGCCCGGGCGATGAGCGAGGCCACGGCGCGCATCTCCTGCGGGCCCATGCCGCGCGTGGTCAGCGCCGGCGTGCCGATGCGCACGCCGCTGCCCTGCAGCGGGGGCCGCGTGTCGTACGGGATGGTGTTGCGGTTCACGGTGATGTCCACCTTCTCCAGCAGGCGCTCGGCGTCGCGGCCGCTGAAACCCTTGACGCCCACATCCACCAGCATCAGGTGGTTGTCCGTGCCGCCGGAGACCAGGCGGAAGCCCAGCCGCTGCAGCTCCTCAGCCAGCGTCTGGGCGTTATCGATGATGGCCTGGGCGTAGTGCTTGAAGTCCGGTTGCAACGCCTCGCCGAAGCAGACGGCCTTGGCGGCGATGATGTGCATGTGCGGGCCGCCCTGGACGCCCGGGAAGACCGTCTTATCGATCGGCTGGGCCAGCTCCTCGTCGCAGAGGATGAAGCCGCTGCGGGGGCCGCGCAGGGTCTTGGTCGTGGTGGAGGTGATGACCTGCGCCAGGCCGACGGGCGAGGGGTGCAGGCCGGCGGCGACGAGGCCGGCGATGTGCGCCATGTCCGCGAACAGGTACGCGCCCACGCTGTCCGCGATCTCGCGGGCCCTGGCGAAGTCGATGATGCGCGGGTAAGCGGTGGCGCCGACAACGATTATCTTCGGGCGGTGCTCGCGGGCCAGCGCGGCCATCTCGTCGTAGTCGATGTACTCGGTCTCGCGGTTGACGCTGTACGGCACGAAGTTATAGAGCTTGCCGGAGAAGTTGACCTCGCGGCCGTGGGTGAGGTGGCCGCCCTGGGCCAGGTTCATGCCCATGGCCACATCGCCGATGTTGATGAGGGCGAAGTAGACGGCGAGGTTGGCCTCGGCGCCGGAGTTGGACTGGACGTTGGCGTGCTCCGCCCCGAACAGCTCTTTGGCGCGGGCGATGGCCAGGCGCTCGGCCTCGTCCACCACCTGGCAGCCGCCGTAGTAGCGCTTGCCGGGGTAGCCCTCCGCGTACTTATTGGTGAGGACGGAGCCCATGGCCTCCAGCACCGCCGCGCTGGTGTAGTTCTCGGAGGCGATCAACTCCAGGCCGAGGCGCTGGCGGTCCTCTTCGCGGCGGATGATATCGGCGACGGTGGGGTCGCTGTGTTCGAGATGGCTCATGGGCTGCTCCTGCGGGAATGGGCCAACGGGATCACCTAGAGATTACAGCAGCGGGCGGTGTTCCGCCATAGCGAAGGGTGGCGGGATAGCGCGGCGTGGGCAGGGCGCAGCACGGCGGGGGGCCAGGCTGGCTCGATGGCCGGATGACGGAGAACAGCCGATCATTCCGCCGCCATCGCTGCGTGCTGCGCCCCTACGGGAGGGCGCCGGCTCATCCCGATGCTGCCAGGCGCATTCGTTCAGCGCCATCAGCGGTTCGCCGCGTAGGCCCGCGCGGGCAGGGACAGACCCCTTCGGCGAGCTCAGGGCAGGCTTCAGGTCTGTCCAAAGGACGCCCCGCTCGCCGTGATCGCCGGCCTATCGTGCACGGACGCGCCCTCGCTTGGACGCAGCTAAAGCTACGTCCCTAGGGGTGGGAGGCAGCGCCCGGCGTTTGGACGCAGCTAAAGCTACGTCCCTACGGGGGAGAGACGCCGCGCTGGCCGTGATTGCCGGCCTATCGTGCACGGACGCGCCCTCGTTTGACGCAGCTAAAGCGGGAATGGTCGGCTTGACACACTGGTCAGAACCTTCTACAATTAGGGTATGAACAGCGAACCTAGACACAGGGGCCACACCCCAAACCTGACCGACACGCTGCGCACCGAAGCTGACGCACGCGCCTTCCTTGAGGCGAAGCGGTGGCCTAACGGGCTTGTCTGTGCGTTCGAGGACTGCGGCGGAGCCGGGATCATGCGCTACGAAGTGAAGGCCAGTGTCCGCAAGAATGGCCGCGCGGTGCCCGCCCGCTCGCTCTACAAGTGCAAGGCATGCGGCCGGCAGTTCAGCGTTACAAAGGGCACGATCTTCGAGGACAGCAAGATTCCGCTGCGAACGTGGCTTATAGTCGCTCAGCGCATGTGTGTGTCTAAGAAGTCGGTCAGCGCCCGTCAGATAGAGCGTGAGTTTGGCGTCACGCATGAGGCTGCCTGGTTCATGTGCCACCGTATTCGATGGGCGATGACGGACAAGAGTCCAATGCTTTTGACCGGCACGATTGAAGCGGATGAAACGTACATCGGTGGGAAGCCTCGCGGCCACCGCGAGCATCGCATAAAGTCGCGCACGATGAGCGAAGCGATAACCGAATCGTGGGCGAAGAAGACGCCTGTATTTGGAATAAGGGAACGCGGTGGACGCGTCCGCGCCAAGGTTATACCGAAGGTTACGCAACAGGCGGTTGAACGCACCGTATTTCACGGCGTTGACCGTGCGAACGCGCGGCTCATGACTGACGATCATGCGGTGTACGCTCACATAAGCGCGATGCTGCCCCATGAAGTCATCCGCCACAAGAGCGAGTACGTGCGGGGCGACGTTCATACGCAGGGCATTGAGTCGTTTTGGGCGGTGCTCAAGCGCGGCCTGGTCGGGACGTACCACCACGTGGACGCGGGCTATCTTCCGCAGTATGTGGCCGAATACGAGTTCCGGCACAACACGCGCGATATAACCGACGCAGAGCGATTCAGCGCGCTCTTGGGCCAGGTTTCCGGACGGCTCGATTGGTACGTGGGGAAGCAGGCGAAGGGCGAGACGCCTTCTTAGCTGCCTTTGGCATCGGCCCCGCGTGTATGAGCGTCTGTAGGACTTCGTCGAAGTCTCGGCCCGACAGGTCAAGAGGCTTCGCTTTAGGTTTGTCATTCGCCATGCCCATAGTGTACCGCGATTTTGCCAAGGATTTCCTCACTAATCCGTTGCACCCTTGATTCGTGAGCCTGACGATCATCAACAGAGATATAGCGATTCACCCGCGCGAACGCGGCTAACGCTTCCGCACGATCTGCCCCCAGTCCGTCGTCCCCATAAAGCACGTAGTGATGGACAAGATATGTGTACATGTCGGCCAATTGCAAGGGTTCATATTCCTCATCACAAGCGAAGGTGAGATCGCCCATCTTGCGCCATCCCTTCGCCTTGTGCCGCTTCATGTTCTTCCAGGTAATTTGGGCTAGAGGGGCGTATTCATTTTGCTCATCGAACCAAAGATGAAGAACGGCCCCGTCGGGAACGTGCTCCACGATGCGCTGAACAAGGTCAATGAAGGACACGAACCAGGGTGCGGAAGGCTTGCCGGTACCAGACAGCCGCGCACTAAATTTGCCATCGCGCATGGACCACTTAATCAACGCGCCAGTAGAAATGCGCTGCCAGTCCTCCGATAGCTCCGAGAAGTCCGGGATATTCGTAACTGCGTTCGTCGGATTGAGCCGCTTGTCCTGCTGATAAAAAACGGAGATCAGCCCACGTTGAAACCTCAGTGCCTTGTCGCTCGTCCAGCCGTGATAAGGGCTATCCTTGCTCTTCCAGCCAGCGCGTGACCAAAAGTCCGTAGCGTGGAAGGCCGGAACGCTACCTAATGCCTCGCGCCAACGCGGCCTGAAAATCTTCCATTGGCGCTCGGAGGCAATGAATCCCGCGATGGCGCAGTACGGATCATCTCCCGTCCCGCCGCTTTCGTCTGCATAGGCGTGCAACTCTACGACCATTATCAGGTGCTTCCCCTGGTCGTGCGGATAGTCGCCTCGGCTGGCGACGAACGTCTTACCGCACGTCATCGTAGAGCCTCAGCGGGTGGTGTGTCAAGCCGACCATTCCCGCTAAAGCTACGTCCCTACGGGTGTACGTCCCTACGTCTGCTTACAGCTTGCCCTCGTCCCGCAACTGCCAGGCGTGCTCGTTGAGCGCCATGAGGCCACCGGACATCAGCGAGTGGCCGCCCAGGAGCACGGGGACCGGCGCTTCGCCCGCGGCCTGCGTGAACTCGCGCAGCCAGGGGTCGCCGATCTCGCGCCAGCGGCCGAGGTCCGAGAGGAAGCGGTCCTCGCGGCTGGCCTCGATGCGCTTGTGGGCGAGGAGGACGCGCGTGTCGATGAAGGCGGCGTCGCCCAGTTGGGCCAGCGTCTCGAAGAAGCGCGCGACGCCGGCCTCCTCCAGGTAGAAGCCCAGCAGCGAGCGAGCGGTGCCCTCGTCCACACGGCCCTCCGCCTCCATGCCGCGCTCCTCCGCGAACAGGCGCACGCGGCAGGCGGTCTCGCGCTCCAGGTACTGCCAGGCGTGCGAGCCCACGCGCCCGGCGACCACGATCTGCGCCCGTGTATCGGTGAACAGCGGCAGCACGCGGCGATAGGCGGAGACGTCCAGCTCCAGCGAGCCCAGATACGCCTGCAGGCGGCAGCCGCCCCCGCCGGTAAGCGAGAGGACCGCCAGATCCCCCGGCGCGTCGATGTCCATCTGGGTGACGCAGGTGCGCGGGAGGGCCTCGATGCTCAGGCCGGCGCGTTCGGACAGGGCGCGGGAGAGGGCGTTGTCGCGGTCTACGGTCTCGATGGCCTGGAGGACGCGCTCAGGGCTGGGGCCCTGAGCCACAGGCGATACGGGGGTGCCCTCAGGGCTGGGGCCCCTTCGACTCCGGCTACCGCCGGGCTCAGGGCAGGTCTGAGCCACAGGAGACAGGGGGAAGCCCACGAGGTCGGAGGAGTAGGCGTTGTTGGTGACGCCGCGGCCGGCGGCGACGGCGGCGGCGACGGCCGCGAAGTCCGCCGCCGAGAAGAGGGGCACGCTGCCGCCGCCCATGTAGACGGCGGAGGCGATGGCGTGGCGGCGCAGGACCTGTGCCAGGCGGCGCCCGAAGTGGAAGTCGCCGCGGTCGAGGTCAACGGTGACGCCGGGGACATCTGCTGCCAGCGCCGCGTCGTCCGTCACCAGGACGGCGCCGGCGAAGGCCTCACCGCTGAGCGCGGTCTCGATGGCATCGAGCGAGGCCGCCCAGCGCGCGGCGCCCACGATCTCTTCGACGTGGCTGCCGCCCAGGCCGCCCAGGAAGACGACCAGCGTGGGCCGCGCGGTCATGCGGCTAGCTCCGGACGGCGATGGGGGGCTCGATGGGCTGGACCTTGACGCGAGAGAGGAGGATATCGACCTCGCGGCGGTGACAGAGCTCTGTGCCGTGCGTGAGGACGGCGGCGGTGCCGGCGGCGATGCCCAGGCGCATGGCGTCGTCCATCTGCCCGCCCCTGCTGAGCGTGAGGACGACGCCGGCGAGGAAGGCATCGCCGGAGCCGACGGCGCTGACGGCGCGCACCCGCGGGGCGATGCCGCGCAGGTAGTGGTGGTCGATCGCCGCGACGGCGCCCTCGCGGCCGCGGGTCACCACGACGCCGGCGACGCCGGTGTCCTGCACCTCGCGCGCGGCGGCCAGGGTGGACTCTTCGTCGTCCAGGTGGCGGCCCAGCAGGCGCTCCAGCTCGCGGCGGTTGCCCTTCAGCATCTCGGGATGGGCCGCGGCGCCGGCGGCCAGGGCCGCCCCGTCGGCGTCCAGGACGGTGTGCGCGCCGGCCTCCACAGCCTCGTGGATGATCTCCGTGTAGAGTTCCGCCGTGAGCGGCGGGGGGATGCTGCCGGCCAGCACCAGCCAATCGCCTGGATGCAGGCGTTTGCGCAGGCGGCGGCGCAGGTCGTCGGCGTAGTGCAGGGCGGTCTCGGGACCGGGGTCGCTGAGGATCGTGTGCATGTGGCGGGACTCGTCCAGGATGGTGATGTTGGTGCGGGTCTCGCCCTTCGTATGGATGAAGTCGGTGTCAATGCCCTGGGCCTCCAGCGTCTGCTCTATATAGCGGCCTAGGCCGCCGGGCGCGAAGCCCATGGCCAGGCTCTCGCCGCCCAGCTCGCGGACGACGCGGGAGACGTTGATGCCCTTGCCTCCAGGGTCAAAGCGGCTGGAGCTAATGCGAATGGTATCGCCGGCGACGTACTTGGGCAGGACCAGGGTCTGGTCTATCGCCGGATTGAGGGTGACCGTGATGATCATGGCCCCTCGGGCAGGATCATGCCGTAGTCGCCGTCCCGCCGGCGGTAGAGGAGGGCCAGCTCTTCCCGGTCGGCGTCCTTGAAGAGAAAGAAGCTGTGGCCCAGCAGCTCCATCTGCTCAATTGCCTCGGCCTCCGTCAGCGGCTTCATCGCGAACCGCTTGAGCCGGACCACGTGCCCGCCGATGATTGCCACGCCCGGCGGCAGCGACGCCTCGGCGGCGGCCTCTTCGCCCTCCACGGGCAAGCGGCTCTCCTTGTCCACCCGGCGCTCGCTGCGCAGAACGCGGCGCTCCTTGAAGCGCTTGGCCTGCTGCGAGAGGGCGTTGACGGCGGCGTCGATGGCGGCCAGCTCCTCGAAGTTCCGCTCCTCTGCGCGCAGGAAGGTGCCGTTGGCGTTCACCGTCACCTGGACCACGTAGCGGCCGTCCTCACCCTTCGCCTCGCGCCTGAGATCGACGATCGCGTGGTCGGCCATCGGCAGATAGCGGGTCAGTTTGTTCAGCCTTTCGGTCGCGTGGCGGCGGAAGCCGTCGCTGACAGAAAGGTGCTGGCCACGGAAGATGATCTCCATACCGTCTCCTAGCTAACTCGCCTTCCGCCTCAGGCGGATGGCGAGACGCGTCTGAATTCAGGCTTCCTCTCAGGACTTCCATTGTAGAACGCCCCCGAAGGGCCTTCAACCGGAACTGGACCGCCCGTCCCCGCCGCTAGTCCTCGCGGGCGAAGGTGAGGGCGAAGACGGCCTCTGCGCCGGCATGAAGCAGGACGCGGGCGCAGGCGTCCAGCGTTGCACCGGTGGTGATCACGTCATCCACCAGGAGGATGCCGCCGCTGACCGCAGGCCGGCCCGGGGCGAAGGCGCCGGCCACGCCGGCCCGCCGCGCCTCTTCGTCCGGCTGGCGGACCTGGGGCACGCCGCCGCGCGCCCGGCGCAGGGCCTTCGCCGCGAGCGGCAGGCCGGTCTGACGTGAGATCTCGCGGGCGAGGAGCTGCGACTGGTTGTAGCCGCGCTCGCGCTGCCTGTGGCCGGAAAGAGGCACCGGGACGACGGCCTGGACCGGGGGCGACCACTCCCGCAGGCGCTCCGCCATGAGCGCACCCATGACCGGCGCCAGGGCGGAGAGACCGTTGAACTTGAACGCGTGCACCGCCTCGCGGACCGGCCCTTCGTAGACGAAGGCGGCGCGCGCGGCGTGGAAGGCGGGCCGGCGGCGGCGGCAGCGGTAGCAGACAAGCTTGTCCGCCTCTGGCGGATCGCCCCTGCCTTCGCCGTCTCGCGGCGCCCAGCAGACGGAACAGCGGGGCGGCCCCGCGGGCGCGGCCACGGCCAGGCACGGATCGCAGAGGAAGGCGCCGAAGGCCCCGCAGCCGGCGCAGCGCGGGGGAAACAGCAGGTCCAGCGCCCGGTCCCAGAGACGGGAGGCGATGGGTAAGCGGCCGGCCGCTGGTAGCTGGGCTTCCGGAGTCATGTGTCCTCTCGCGATCGCGCTCCGCCCTGCTGTGTCCCGAACGCCGTGCGTCCCACCCGCCCGCCCGGGAGGTTTATGGGGGGACGCCCCCCAGGGCCCCCGGCGGGGGCTGCGCCCCCTGCACCCCCGCTTCCGCTGGCCGCACGAACCGGTTCTCGCGGCGCGGTCAGGACGCCTCTTCCTTCGTCATGCGGTCTATGTAGTCCATGATCACGTTGCGCACGATGCCGCGGTCGGGGACCTTGTCCAGCATGCCGTACATGGCCGCGCTGCCGCCCGCCGCCGGCCCCTCCGACTGCACGCTGGCGACCGCGGTCTGCAGGTCGGCGAGGAACGGCCCCACGATGTCCTTGTGCGCCGGCGTGACCATGAGGTGCAGGCTGGGCGGGAGCTGCTGGCGGTCCGGGTGCCAGCCGAGCGCGTCGAGGGCGTCGCCGACGGCGTAGATGTCCACGCTGTCCGAGGCGAAGGCGAAGACGCTCATATCGGGCTCGCCCAGGACGCGCAGGCCGGGGATGGCGTTGATGCCATCCTTGAGCGCCTGCGTGGTCTCCATGATGACGCGGGCGAGGCGCGTGTAGCCGTCCTCGCCCAGGTAGTTGAGGACGGCCCAGGCCGCGGCGATGGCGCCGCCCGGCCGGCTGCCGGTCATGGTGGGCGAGCCGTAGAGCCCGCCGGGCCAGTCCGTGGTGGCGAAGTACTGGTAGCGGCGATAGGCGGCGTCCCGGTACATGACGGCGGAGGCGCCGCGGGCGGCGAAGCCGTACTTGTGCAGGTCTGCGGAGATGGAGGACACGCCGGGCACGCGGAAGTTCCACGGCCGCACCGTGTAGCCCAGCCTCTCCACGAACGGCAGCAGGTAGCCGCCCAGGCAGGCGTCCACGTGGCAGGCGACGCCGATCTCCGCGGCGAGCGCCGCCAGCTCCGGGATGGGGTCTATGGTGCCGAACGGGTAGTTGGGCGCCGAGCCGACGACGAGGACGGTGTTGGGCGTGACGGCCTTGCGGGCGGCGGCCGCATCCGCGCGGAGGTCTTCGCCGACCGGAATCGGGACGACCTTCACGCCCAGGTAGTGGGCGGACTTCTCGAACGCCGGGTGGGCGCTGACGGGCAGCAGCATCTCCGGCTCGGTGATCGCCTTCTCCGCGCGGGCCCAGTCGCGGGCGGTCTTCACGGCCATGAGGATGCTCTCCGTGCCGCCGGAGGTCATGTTGCCGGCGGCCAGCGGCAGGCCCAGCAGGTGCGCCGTCATGGAAACGACCTCTGACTCGAACTTCTTAAGGCTCTTGAAGGCGCCGGGGCCCAGGCCGTTGGTGAAGAAGGCGGTGGCGTAGGCATCCTTCAGCACGGCCGCCACGTCCTCGCCGGCGAAGTAGACCAGGCTCCAGATCTTGCCGCCGCGCCAGTCGGCATCGCCGGAGAGGGCGTCGCGTAATTCGCTGGATACCTGGTCTTGGGACTTGCCGGTGGATGGCAGTTTCATCAGGACTCCTTGCCAGAACACACGATGGCGTCATCGTAGCAGCCGCTATCGCCCGCTTCAACGGCGCGCCTACAATGGCCTCACACTCATGGAAGTGAGCGAGTCCCTCCCTATCGCCACGGGGGCAGAGGCGATCGTGCGGCCGCGCTTCCTCGGCATCGAGGCGCTGGCCGCGCTGCGCCACCGCGACTTCCGCATCCTCTGGCTGGGCATGCTGCTCTCCAGCAGCACGATTATGTTCCAGTGGTTCGCCGTCGGCCGGCTGATTGAAAGCTACTTCCCACGCGTTCTCGGCGAGAACTTTCCCATCCTGCTGATGTTGGGCATCGCCGGGCTCACGCGCGGGCTGGGGATGTTCATATTTTCGATTGCAGGCGGCGTCCTGGCGGACCGCTTCGACCGGCGCAACCTGGCGATCTTCACGCAGATCGCCGGTATGGCGCTGTCCGGGTCGTTCGCGCTGCTGATCGCGCTGGACTGGATAGAGCTGTGGCACGTATTCGTGCTGCTCTTTGCGGTGGCGGCGACGCAGGCGTTCGACATGCCCGCCCGGCAGGCGCTGATCCCGCAGTTAGTGGAGCGGCGCGACATCACCAACGCCGTGGCGCTGTTCACCGTTGCCATGCAGACCTCGTTCGCGTTCTCGCCGTTGCTGGCCGGGTACCTCCTGGACGCCCTCGGGATCGCCGGCACCTACGCCGCCAGCATCACGGGCCACGCGGTGCTGCTGGTGGCGCTGCTCTTCATCCGGCACAAGGGACGGCCGGACAGCCGCATGCACACGGGCATTCTGGCGCAGGTGGGCGACGGCATCGCCTACGCCCGGCACGATACACGGGTGCTGGGCATCCTGGCGATGAGTTTCGTGATCAGTTCGCTCAGCATGTCGGTGATCATCAACCTTTCGCCGTTCTGGATCCTGCGAGTACTGGACGTGGGACCGGCCACCTGGGGGCTGCTTGCGGCGGTGTGGGGCGTGGGCTCGGTGCTCACTTCGTACACGCTCTCGGGCCGGGGCGACTTCCGGCACAAGGGGCGGATGTTCCTGGTATCGTCGCTGCTGTTCTCGGGGCTGTTCGTCCTCTGGGGGCTCGTGCGATCGCCCGTGTGGTTCGGGACGATCCAGTTCTTCATGGCTATCTGCATGACCACCAACTTCGTCACCGCATCGGCGATCATCCAGAACCTGGTGCCGGACGAGGTGCGCGGCCGCGTAGTCTCGCTGTTTGGCCTGAACCAAGCGATCGCGCTGACGACGGGTATCGCGATCGGCGCCGTCGCCGAAGTGGGCGGGGCCACGACCGTGGTCCCGCTGCTGGGCGTGACGCAGATAGCGCTACTGAGCGGGCTGGCTGTCTTCACCTTGCCGCGGCTGCGACACGTCCACTAGACTGATTCCGCGACATGGGTAAGGCGAAGGTGCGGTTGTTTGCGCGGCTGAGCGAGCTGGCCGGCGCCCGCGAGACCGAGGTGGAGGTGGGCGAGGGGCTGACGGCGGGTGACGTCTACGCGCTGCTCTGCCGCCGCTGGCCGGCGATGTCCGGGCTGGCAGGCTCGCTGATGTACGCCGTCAACGCCGAGTACGTGCCGCCCGGGCACCCCGTGCGCGCCGGCGACGAGGTGGCGCTGGTGCCGCCCGTGAGCGGGGGCGCGCATGCTGTTTGAGTTGACCGCGGCGCCGCTGGACCCGGCACGGCTGGTGGAGCACGTGCGCCGGGACGAGGCGGGCGCCATCGCCCTTTTCTACGGCGTGGTGCGGAATAACAGCATGGGCCGCCGGGTCCTCTACCTGGAGTACGACGCCTACGCGGAGCTGGCGACGAAGGTGATGCGGCAGATAGCGGAGGAGATCAGGGAACGCTACCCGGTGACCGATATCGCCATCCAGCACCGGACGGGACGCCTGGAGATAGGCGAGACGTCGCTCCTGGTGGCGGTGTCTTCGCCGCACCGCCGGGAGGCGTTCCAGGCCTGCCACGCCCTGGTGGACCGCTTCAAGGAAGTGGTCCCGGTGTGGAAGAAGGAGGTGTGGGAGGGTGGCGAGGAGTGGATAGAGGGCGAGGCGGTGACGTGATTGGCCACATGGACGCAGCTGGACGGATTACTCCTGAACTTTGGCGCCGGCAGGTTGCAGGTTAAGCTCCCTGGTACTTTAGGCCCTTCACCGGTGATCATCTGTGCTCGCCTCTGGCTCAAACAGGGCGGCGACCCCCGTGACTGAGGAAGTCCTGCTGCCGCCCGGCCAGGACCTGCGCTACTGCCCGCACTGCGCGGCCCCGCTCATCGTCCGTTTATTGCCCACGGAAGACCGCGCCCGGCTGGTCTGCGACCGCGACCATATCCTGTACGTCAACCCGAAGCTGGTCGTCGGTGTCATCCCGGAGCGGCGGGGGCGCATCCTGCTGCTGCGCCGCGCCATCGAGCCGCGCTACGGCGCCTGGACCTTCCCGGGCGGGTTCATGGAGATCGATGAGTCGGTGGAGGAGTGCGCGGCGCGCGAGGCGCACGAGGAGACGGGGCTGCACGTACAGGTGCTGGATCTCGTGGGCGTCTACTCCAAGCCCTGGCCGCAGGGGCCGGCCATCGTCTCCATCGTCTTTCGGGGTCGCGTCTCCGCCGGGCGTATCGCCGCCGGCCGCGAGGCGCTGGAGGCGCGCTGGTTCGACCCGCGGGACATCCCCTGGGACGAGCTGGCCTACGATACGACCCGCTGGGCGCTGAGCGACTGGCTGGAGAGGGACGCATCATGACGCGCCCCTGCGGGCGCCTTCGCACCCGCCTTCGCACGTGCGTGGGCCGTATCCCCCCACCCGACCCCGCCCGGTGGAGGCCTGAAGGCGCTCCGCTACGGGCTTGAGGCGCGCGCGACGGCCGTCAATCGTCCGTTGTTGCCCGGCCGACCGGCGTAGGGGCGCAGCAACACGATCGTGCGTCTTCCGGAAATGATGCGCCTTCGCAGGCCAGCCGCCAGCCGGCTATACGTGCGGATGGTTGCTGCGCCCTTACATCCGCCTTCGCACCGGCGCGGGCTGTAGCCCCACCGCACGCCCCCGTGGAAGCCTCAAGGCATCCGCTACGGGCTCACTGCGCGGGCGACGGGCGTCGGTGGTCTGTCGTTGCCCGGCCCACCGCCGCAGGGGCGCAGCTTGACGCGCCCACACGGCGCGACCGCGTTCGTGAGGGCGCCGACCATTTCCCGCGACCGTGCGCCGCGGTTGCCGGCACCTGAAGGTGGCGGCCTACGTTTACCCCACCCCGCTCCCCCCTGGGCGCAGCATGCTGCGCCCCTACTACGGGCGGCCGCGCGGGCGCCCCCTGGCCGCGGGGCGCGGGGCCGGGTCTTGCTTGCCCCAGAAGTCGAAGCGGCCCATGAGGAGGATGGTGCTGACCTGCGGGTCCGTCAGGCGGGAGGCGAGGCGGGCCTCGATGTTGTTGGCGGTGAGGTTGGTGGTGACGACGGTGGGCAGGCAGGCGTTGTAGCGGTGGTTGATGATCTGGAAGAGCTTTTCGTCGGCCCACGGCGTCCCGCTCTGGGAGCCCAGGTCGTCCAGGATCAGGAGCGGGGCGTTGCGCACCTGCTCGAAGACGTCATCGAAGCCACGGGCGTTCTGGGGGCTGTAGCTGGAGCGCAGGCGGTCCAGGAGGTCCGGCACTACCACGAACATCACCTGGCGGCCCGCCTCGCGGCAGAAGTTGCCGATGGCGGCGGCCAGGCGGGTCTTGCCGCGGCCGGTGCCACCGGCGATGACCAGCCAGTCCGCCGGCTCCTGCGCGAACTTCATCGCCTGGCGGTAGGCGTTCTGGATATCCTTCAGCTCGTCGGCGTCGGAGGCCACGAGCCGGGGGTCGAAGGTCTTGAAGCTCATGGCGCGCAGGAGAGGCAGGTCAAGAGAGTCCAGCCCGTGGACGGCGGAGCCGGCGCCGGACTCGAAGTGGTAGACCTGGGAGAGAGTCGCGTCGCTGAGGCGGGTCTGGATGCGGGGGTTGAAGGCGGCCAGGTCCAGGTTGGTGGTGAAGACGGTGGGAAGCTGCGCGCCGTAGCGGTGGTTGATGAGCTGAAAGAGTTTCTCCTCCGCCCACGGCGTCGCTGACTGTACACCCAGGTCGTCGAGGATGAGCACCGGGGCGGTGCGCACAAGCTCGAAGAGGTCGTCGTAGGCGACTTCGCTGTCCGGCTGGTAGGTGGCGCGCAGGTGGTCCAGGAGGTCCGGGACGACCATGAACAGCGCGGCCTGACCCCGCTGGACGCAGCGGCCGGCGACGGCCGCGGCCAGGTGGGTCTTGCCACAGCCGCTGGGGCCTGTGAAGACCAGCCAGGCAGCGGGGGCGTCCGCAAAGCGCTGGGCGGCCTTCACGGCCTCCGCGAAGCGCTCCTGGTGGCCGGAGTGGGGGCTGCGGCCGCGCGGGCTCAGGTTCTCGAACGTCAGGCGGGAGAGCGCGCCCAGGTTGCTATAGCGCTGCAGGCGCGCCTGGCGTTCGTCCTCGCGCTCGTCCTGCGTGCACTCGCAGGGGAACGCCTTGCCGAAGTCCGGGTGGCCCAGGCGGACGGCCCTGCGCACGAAGCCGGCGCCGCCGCAGCGCGGGCAGCCGCCGGAGGGGGAGTCTTCGTCAGCCCAGTCCGGGCGCGGCCCGGCGCCGGGCGCCTCGCTTGGCCTGGCTGTACCTTCGCTCCAGCCAGTCGACTTGAGAATCTCGTCCAGCTTCTTCATAGTCCGGTCCCTCGGTCTCCCAGCGGCGCAGGATGCGTTCGATGTAGCGCCAGTTGCGCTTGTTCAGCGCCACGGCCTCGCGGAAGGCGGCGTGTATCCATGCGGCCGGGTAGCGCTGCTCGGCTTCCTTCAGGTCTTCGGCGATGAGCGGGGTGATGCCGCCGACGTTCTGCTCGTAAAGGGCGAAGATGTTGGGCGCGGCCTCCGCCTGCGCGGGCGGCAGGGGCTCGGCCAGGGACAGCGAGCCGGCGTCCAGGGCGCCCAGCGCCTTCCGGTTCGCGGGCGTGTTCACCGCGAACAGCTCCTCCCCACGCTCCCCGGCGCGGACCGTGGTGCGGAAGAGCGTGCCGCGCCGGAGGGCCAGCGCCAGGCCGCGGGCCAGGGCGTCTTGAGGCGCGCTGCAGAGGCGCAAGAGAGCGCGCGCCAGCGTGCCGTCCGCGGCCAGCTCGCGGCGGCTGAGGAAGCGCGGCTGGCGGCGTGTCTGCTGCTGGGCGAAGAAGAAGTAGACGCTGACGACCAGCTCCTCGCAGGCGTCGATCTGCGGCAGGACGCGGGAGAAGAAGAGGCTGGGAACCACCGTGGCCGCGGGGGAGTTCGGAAAGCCGGAAAAGGGCTCGCTGCCGTCGCTGAGCGCGGGCGCGGACGGTGGCTGCCCCGCCGCGCCCCGGTTGGAGGCACCCTTCGGCAGGCTCAGGGCAGGCTCTGAAGGTACCTCCCTACGGGAACCACCGGTTGGAGGCACCTGAAGGTACCTCCCTACGGGAGCTGTGCCGGGGCTGGGGCCCCGGCCCACGGGGGAGCCGGGCGGTCCGTCGAGGTTGGGGCCTCGGCCCACGGGGGTGCTCACGACTCCTCCTCCCAGTCCTCGGCCTGGCGCACGAGCAGGTCCTCGAAGCGGGCCACCTTCTCGCGGAAGCGCAGGTGGATGGTGCCGGTGGGGCCGTTGCGGTGCTTGGCGACGATGACCTGCGTGATGCCGGCGGGGTACTCGCGGCGCTTCTCATCGCCGGAGTGATCGCGCTCCCACTGCTCCCGGCTCACGTACTTGTCCTCGCGGTAGATGAACGCGACGACGTCGGAGTCCTGCTCAATGCTGCCGGACTCGCGCAGGTCGCTCAACTGGGGGATGTTGCTGGCCCGCATCTCGGACGCGCGCGAGAGCTGGGAGCAGGCGATGACCGGCACGTCCAGGTCGCGCGCCAGCTGCTTGAGGGCGCGGGAGATGTAGCCGACCTCCTGGACGCGGTTCTCCGTGCGCATGCCTGAGTGCATGAGCTGCAGGTAGTCCACGACCACGAGGTCCAGGCCGCGCTCCAGCTGCAGGCGCCGCGCCTTGGCCCGCATCTCGGCGACGGTGAGCATGGCGGAGTCGTCGAAGTAGAGGGCGAGGTCAGAGAGGACGCCCATGGCCTGGGAGATCTTGCGCTCGTCGCGGTCGGAGTGCTGGCCGAAGGCGAGGCGGGTGGAATCGACGCCGGACTCCATGGCGAGGACGCGCTGGACGAGCTGCTCGGCCGCCATCTCGATGGAGAAGAAGGCGACGGTGGCGTTCTGGCGGGCGGCGGCGTTGCGGGCGAAGTTGAGGACGAGCGAGGTCTTGCCCAGGCTGGGGCGGGCGGCGACGATGATGAGGTCGCCGCGCTTGAGGCCGGTGAGGAGGGTGTCCAGGTCCATGAAGCCGGTTGTGATGGCGCGGGCCTGGGCGGCGTTGCCGGACATGCCGGCTTCAGCGGCGTCCACGTACCCCGCCAGCAGCTCGCGGATGTGGACGAAATCGCGCATGGTCTCGCCCTGGCGGACGGCGGCGACCATGATCTCGGCGCGGGCGAGGACCTCGGCCACTTCGGGGCCGCCCTGGTAGGCCATGGCCGCGATCTGACCGGAGGCGCTGATCAGCTTGCGGTAGATGGCGTCGCGCTGGACGATGGCGGCGTAGTGCTCGGCGCCGACGGAGGTGGGGAGCTCGGTGACCAGGCGGCTCAGGTAGGCGGCGCCGCCGATGTCCTCCAGCTTGCCGCGCCGGGCCAGCTCGTGGGCGACGGTGATCTGGTTGATGGACTCGCTGCGGTCCCAGAGGGCGCGGCAGGCCTCGTAGACCCAGGCGTTCTTCTCGCGGAAGAAGTCTTCGGCCTTGAGTTTTGGCGCTACCTTAAAGATGGCCTCGGGGTCGACGAGGAGGGAGGCGATAACCGCCTCTTCGGCCTCGATATCGTGCGGCGGCAGCTTCTCGCCGCCCCTGGCGGACCCGGCCTCGACAACCATGCCTCTCCCTGCGCTCCCGTCCCCTGCCCACTCCGGATTCGCCGCTCCGCCCCGCCGCCGCGTCGCCGCCTACCGCCGCCGTTGTGGGTCAGCCTTCTGTTTCGGTGCTGGTCTCCTGTTCCCCCGACTCTTCCGCCGCGGTCTCAGCCTGGGGAGCGCTCTCCGCCTCCTGGGCGGCTGCGGCCTCCGGCGCCTCTTCCAGCGCCTCGACCGTCTCCTCCGGCGCCTCCGCCGATGTCTCCACAGTCTCCGCCGCCGTCTCCGCGGCCGCTTCCTCTGTGGCGGCGTCGCCCAGCGCCTCCACGGTCACTGTCACCGTGGCGTGGACGTTGCGCGTCAGCTTGACGGTGACCTCGTGGGGGCCCAGCTCGCGGATCGGCTGCTTGAGGTCGATCTGCCTGTGCTCCAACTCAACCTTGGTGGCCTCCTGGAGCGCCTCGGCCACGTCGCGCGCGGTGACGGAGCCGAACAGCTTGTCCTGCTCGCCGACGCGGACCTCGATGCGGACGGACGCCCCATCGATCTTCGCCAGCAGGTACTTGCGGGCATCTTCGTCCACTCGCTCCTGGCGGCGGGCTTCCTTGCCGGCCTTGGCCTGGGCGATGGCGATGTAGTGTTCAGTGGCAGGGGCGGCGAGCCTGCGCGGCAGCAGGTAGTTGCGGGCAAAGCCGTTGGCAACGTTCTTGACGTCGCCGGCACGGGCGGTGCCCTCGACCTCCTCCAGGAATACAACTTTCATGGCATTGACTCTCCTTCGGTAATGGTACGGACCCCTCAAGCTTGAAGGGCAATGGGCTTATGAACAACCTTCATCGACATTCTTTCCACAGGCGCGCCGGTCGCCTGTTCTGCGGCCCATGTTAGAACGATTGTGCGACATTTGTCAAACGCGATGATGGCAGGGAGTGCGGGGGCAACCAGCCGGTAGCCCCTACGAGGCCAGTGCCAACCACCGCTTGGACTTGCCGTGCGGCTCGGCGACATTTGACGACGTGGAGTATGGCCCGGGCTTGCACCATCGCAGGTCGATTCGCCTCGCGACGTTCGACTATTCTCAGAGCGGCGCCTACTTCATCACGCTGTGCACATGGGGCCGTGTGCCGCTGTTCGGTAGCATCGGGGGAAATGCTGTGGTGCGGAACGGCTTCGGTGAGATCGTTGAGGAGGAGTGGCTGCGATCCAGTGAGATCCGGTCAGAGATTGAACTGGACGCGTACGTCGTCATGCCGAACCATCTGCACGGCGTCGTTTTCCTGATCGGCGGCGTAGGGGCTACCGGCCGGTTGCCCCGGCGGTTCGGCGCAGAAGAAGGTCCCGGCCGGCGGTCGCTGGCATCGTTTGCCGGGGGGCTGAAGGCAGCGACCACAACGCGCATCAACCGGGCCAGAGGCACGCCGGGGGCACCCGTCTGGCAGCGCAACTTCTTCGAGAGGGTGCTGCGCAGCGAGTGCGAATTGGAACGGGCACGACAGTACGTACTGGACAATCCCCGCCGGTGGGCCGAGGACCCGAATAACCCGCTGAATGCCGCGAGCCGTCCGGCCAACCACGCGGCCGTTGGGGCAACCAGCCGGTAGCCCCTACGAGGTCAGCGCCCGCTCCAGGCCGCCCTCGTAGGCGTCGCGCATATCGTCCAGCGAGACGTCGATGGGGCCCAGGCGCAGGCGGGGCTCCGGGGTGACGCGCCCGGCGTAGGCGAAGGGCAGGTCCATGCCCTGAGCGATGCCCGCCAGCGCCTGGCGCCGGTCCGGCGGCACGGCGACGATGATGCGGGACTGCGCCTCGCCGAAGAGCGCGGCGTCCACGCGGGCGCCGAGGACGGCGGTGGCCGCGTCCAGGCCCCTGCCGCCCGCCAGGCACATCTCCGCCAATGCCACCGCCAGGCCGCCGTCCGAACAGTCGTGGCAGGCCGTGGCGATGCCCTGATGGATGGCGGCGAGGGCGGCCCGCTGGACGCGCGCCTCCAGCGCCAGGTCTATCTCCAGCCGGCCGCCGATCAGCCCGTGCACTTCCTTCAGGTACTCGCTCGCGGCCAGCGACGCGACCGGCTGCTCGAGGAGCGAGCCCAGGAGGAACACCTCGTCGCCGTCGTTCGCGAACGCCATGCCGCAGCGCTGGGTGACGTCGTCCAGCAGGCCCAGCATGCCGATGACCGGCGTGGGGTAGACGGCGCGGCCGCCGGTCTCGTTGTAGAGGCTGACGTTGCCGGAGATGACGGGCGTGCCCAGGGCGTTGCAGGCGTCGGCGATGCCGTGGATGACGGCCTCCATCTGGAAGTAGACGTCCGGCCGCTCCGGGTTGCCGAAGTTCAGGCAGTCCGTCACGGCGACAGGCCGGGCGCCGGCGCAGACGACGTTGCGCGCCGCCTCCGCGACGGCGATGGCGCCGCCCCGGTAGGGGTCGACGTGGCAGTAGCGGCCGTTGCCGTCGGTCGTGAGGGCGATGCCGTACGGCGTGCCCTTGATCCGCAGCACAGCCGCGTCCGAGCCGGCCTGCTCCACGGTGTTGGACAGCACGCTCTGGTCGTACTGGCGGTGGACCCAGCGCTTGCTGCAGATGTTGGGCGAGGCGAGCAGGCGGAGGAGGATTTCGTTCGCGGCGCCCTGCCCCCCGGCCCCAGGCGCGGCAAGCGACGCCCCTACGCCGGCCCCGGGCGCGGCAAGCAGCGCCCCTACGCCCGGTGATGCGCTGTCCGGCAGGGACGCCAGGTCCAGCGACTGCAGGTCGTACAGCTCGGGCGCCGGCTCGCCCTCACGGGTGTACTGCGGGGCCTCGGACAGGATGTCCACCGGCAGCGCGGCCACCTCGCGGTCGCCGTCCAGGATGCGGACCGTGCCGTCGTCCGTGACGTGGCCGATGACCGCGCACGGCACCTCCCAGCGCTCGAACAGCGCGGCGACGTCCGGTTCGTGGCCCTTGCGGACGATGATCAGCATGCGCTCCTGCGATTCGGACAGCATCACCTCGTACGGGGTCATCCCCTCCTCGCGCCGGGGTATCTGCGCCACGTCGATGACGATGCCGGTGCCGGCGCGGGCGGCGGATTCGACGGCGGCCGACGTCAGGCCGGCGGCGCCGAAGTCCTGGATGCCGGTGATCCAATCGCGGTGGTTGTGGGCCAGGTCCAGGCAGGCCTCCAGCAGCATCTTCTCCAGGAACGGGTTGCCCACCTGCACGGCGGGACGCAGTTCCTCGAAGCGGGCGTGCGGGTCCGTGCGCGAAGCCAGGCCGGAGGCGCCGTGGATGCCGTCGCGGCCGGTGTCCGCGCCGGCGAGCATCAGGGTGTTCCCCGGGCCCTCGGCCTTGGCGCTGATCAGCTTATCGGCGGGGGCTACACCGACGCACATGGCGTTGACGAGCGGGTTGGCGCTGTAGGCGTGCTCAAAGACGACCTCGCCGCCGACGGTCGGGATGCCCAGGCAGTTGCCGTAGCCGCCGATGCCGGCGACGACGCCCTCGAACAGGTAGCGGTTGTGCGCGTAAACCTCCGGCCGTGGCTCGGGGCCTCCGCCCCGAGCCGGCTCATGGCTGGGGCCATGAGCCACAGGGATGTGGGTTCCCGGGGCGAGCGGCCCGAAGCGCAGCGAGTCCAGGAGGGCGATGGGCCGGGCGCCCATGGCGAAGATATCGCGCACGATGCCGCCGACGCCCGTGGCCGCGCCCTGGTACGGCTCGATGGCCGACGGGTGGTTGTGGGACTCGATCTTCATGACGACGCAGATGCCGCCGCCGATGTCCACGGCGCCGGCGTTCTCTTCCCCGCGGCGGGTGAGGACGTAGGGGCCCTCGGCCGGCAGCAGGCGCAGGAGGGGCCGGGAGTTCTTGTAGCCGCAGTGCTCGGACCACAGGGCGCCAAACATGCCGAGCTCGACCTCGTTGGGCTCGCGGCCGAGCTTCTCGACGATGAGTTCGTATTCGGAGCGGCTGAGGGCGATGACGTCGAGGGCGGGTTGGTCTATGGGCATGGCGGGAGGCCTGGAATAACTGCGTGCGAGTGTCTGCCCCACCCCAGATGCCTTCGCGAAGCTGCCCTATCCCGCGACAGGGTGTGGGTCGCGCTCAGCATGACAGAGGAAGAGCGGCTGAGGGCGATGACGTCGAGGGCGGCCTGGTCTATGGGCATGGCGGCTCTAGATTACCGTAGCGAGAGGCCGCGGGTAAGCCTTCATGCGTCTAGCAGGTTGCTGACTACAAATCTTCGTGCCTTTGTGTCTTCGTGGTGAGAACTCCCGGGGGTAACCACTAAGGCACCAAGACACAAAGGTTTCTTTATGCTCAATTGCTGTATATCTGCAAGCTTGGTGCCTTTGTGTCTTCGTGGTGAGAACTCCCAGGGATAGACACGAAGGCACTAAGACACAAAAGGCTCCCCCCCCCGCTCTCCTTATTTCAGCACCCTGCTAGAACACGTGGGGCCAGATGTAGCGGCCGGAGATGTAGCTGGAGACGATGGCCAGGACAGAGCCGGCGACGGTGACGCCGCCCTTAAGCCACGGCGGCCAGGCCCGGTAGCGCCACATGAGGTACATGCCCAGCGGTGGGAAGACGTAGCCCGCCGCCAGCATTACCCAGGGGCTCTCGTACCAGGAGGCCCGTTCGCCCGCACCCACGCAGCGTCTACTTCAGGCTGAACGGCGGGTACTCGTCGCGCATGAAGTAGACGTAGGCGGTGACGCGGTTGTTCCAGCGCATGACGCCCACGATGAAGTTGAACATGCCCTGGGGAAAGCGCCCCGTGATGAGAATGGCCAGGCAGGCGATGGACCAGAGGACGGCCGCGCCAATGATCAGAAGCAGGAGGACGGCGTAGTGCGGGAGCGCGAGGAGCCACTTGTAGAGCGGCGCCCAGCGGCTCAATTGCTCCGGGTAGTCCACCTCGTACGTCACGGGGTACTTGCCCGCGTCCCATGAGAACGGCGGGTAATCATCGCGCAGCAGTCCCACGTACGCGGTAACGTTGGCGTTCCAGCGGAGGGTGTTGACAACGAAATCAAAGAGGCCCTTCGGGAACTTCCTCGTGAAGAGGATGGCGAAGAACGCGATGAGGAGCATGACTTCGGCCACCACCAGGAGCGCGTACAGGATGATCAGGTGCGGGATGGCCAGGAGCCACTTGACGAAGATGAGCAATCGCGAGAGGTTTTCGGGATACTCTACGTCGTATCGTAGAGGGTATCCGGCGCCGGGAGCCGCCACGGCTTCTGTGGACATGTTCGGTCTCCTTTCCCTCTTTAGCGGGCAGGACTCTATTTGCCTTAGATAACGCAAAAGAGGGCCCGGCGTAAACGGCCACGAGAGTTCTTCGCGTGCTGGGAGAAGACGATCTACTTGTCCGGCACTGGCTGTAGTTCCCACCAACGTTGCTTACAAGGGAGCGTCCTGAAGAGGCCGCCCGCCTCAGGCGGGGAGTGTTCGGCAGCCGCTCATGGTACGAGTACCTCACCATGAGCGGGTCGGGGCCCCTTGGCTGGCTGTGGATTCGGGCCAACCCCCTTCCCGCTCGCCCTGAGGCGCTCGTAGGCCGAGCGGAGCGACCACGCCGCGATACAAGCGAATGCCCTCCCTACCTTCGTTGACTGTCAACAACGTCCGCGGGAACTGCAACCAGCCCCTACGCCCGCACCTGCGCCCACTCCACGGCCGATCGCCAGAGCAGCAGGCCGTCCTCGCCGCCCATCAGCGGCTCGCAGGCGCGCTCCGGGTGCGGCATCATGCCCAGCACGTTGCCGATCTCGTTGACGATGCCCGCAATGTTGCGCTCGCTGCCGTTGGGGTTGGCCGCCGGCGTTACGGTCCCGTCCGGCGCGCAGTATCGGAAGGCCACGCGGCCCTGGGCTTCCAGTGCGTCCAGCGTCTGGGCGTCCGCGAAGTAGCGGCCTTCGCCGTGCGAGATGGGGATGCGCAGGACCTGGCCGGGCTCGCAGAGGTTGGTGAAGGGAGTGGCGGTGTTCTCCACGCGCAGGTGCACCCACTGGCAGCGGTACTGGAGCGACTCGTTGCGCAGGAGGGCGCCGGGCAAGAGGTGCGCCTCGCAGAGGACCTGGAAGCCGTTGCAGATGCCGATGACCGGCTTGCCCGCCTCGGCGTGGCGGACGACCGCCTCCATCACCGGCGAGAAGCGGGCGATGGCGCCGGTGCGCAGGTAGTCGCCGTAGGAGAAGCCGCCGGGCAGGACAACGCAGTCGTAGGCGGAGAGATCGGTCTCGCGGTGCCAGACGAGGCGGGCGTCCTGGCCGGCGACGGCGGCGAGGGAGTACTGGCAGTCGTGGTCGCTCCAGGTGCCCGGGAAGACGACGACAGCGAAGCGGAGGGGTGCCACGAGACCATGATACAGGGTGAAGGCCGATGGGTCAGAGTCGAAGGGGGTCAGGGGGCGAGCGCTGAACCCTGGTTCCTTGTTCCCCGTTCCTTGTTCCCTGTAACCTTTGGCCATGACCGGAGACGCCCCTGCCCGCGACATCGCGTCCCAGATTGAGACCATCTTTCACCCGCGCGCCATCGCGGTGGTGGGCGCGTCCGCCAACCCGGACACGCCCGGGTACGACTACCTGCACTCGCTACAGGCCTTCGGGTATCGCGGGCGCCTCTACGCCGTCAACCCCAAGGGCGGGGAGATGCTGGGGCTGCCGGTGTACCGCTCGCTGCGGGAGACGCCGGGAGAGGTGGACTACGTCATCTGCTGCATCCCGGCGGAACACGTGCTGGAGCTGGTCCGCGAGTGCGGCGAGCGCGGGGTGAAGGCGCTGCAGCTGTTTACCGGGCGCTTCAGCGAGACCGGCCGCCCGGACGCCGCCGGCCTCGAACGCCAGGTGCTGGCGGCGGCCCGCGAGGCCGGCGTGCGCATCATCGGGCCCAACTGCATGGGGCTGCTCTACCCGGGGCAGGGCATCTCCTTCCGCGCGGACATGTCGCGGGAGGCGGGCAGCGTCGGGTTCCTCTCGCAGAGCGGGAACCTGCTGTTCGAGCTGACGCACTACGGGGCGCCGCGCGGCCTGCGCTTCTCGAAGGCGGTCAGCTACGGCAATGCCCTGGACCTGGACGAGAGCGACTTCCTGCAGTACTTCGCGGAGGACGCTGAGACGCGAGTGGTGGGGGCGTACCTGGAAGGGCTGCGGGACGGCCGGCGTTTCCTGGCCGCCCTGCGCCACGCCGCCGGCCGCAAGCCGGTTGTGGTATTGAAGGGCGGCCGCACGGGCGCCGGCGGGCGGGCGGCAGCCTCGCACACGGCGGCGCTGGCCGGGCCGAGCGCCGTCTGGCAGGCGGCGATCGCGCAGGCGGGGGCGCTGGCGGTGGACACGGTGGAGGACTTGATCGACATGCTGATCGCGTTCGACCGCCTGCAGGGCGGGGCGCGGGCGAATGCCATTCGCCCCTACGCCGGGCACCGGCTGGGAATGGTGGGCGCCGGCGGCGGCCCTTCGACTCGCTCCGTCCGCTTCGCTCCCGGAGCGGCTCAGGATGAGCGGCCCAGGCTCGGCATGGTGGGCGCCGGCGGCGGACGGTCGGTGCTGACGGCGGATTTGTGCGAGGAGCTGGGGTTGGCGGTGCCGCCGCTGCCGGAGGACGTGGAGCGAAAGGTGGCGGAGAGGGCGCCCGGCCTGGCGGGGTGGGTGACGAACCCGGTGGACCAGTCCATCCTGGCGGGCAGCGGCCTGGGCGGCGGGCAGGTGCTGGAGTGGCTGGACGAGAGCCCGCAGATAGACCTGCTGCTGGCGAACATGAACGAGGCCTGGGCCTTCGGGCGGCCCAACGCGGACGCGATCCTTTCCCGCGTGGCGGAGCGCTTCATCCAGGTGGCGGCGCAGACCCGCAAGCCCTTCGCGGTGGTGCTGGGCCCGTCCGATTACGCGGAGGAGGAGCGCCGGCGCCTCGTCTCGCAGGTGCGGGACCGGCTGGCGGCGGCGAAGGTGGCGCTGTACCCCAGCGTGGAGCGCGCGGTGCGGGCGCTGGCGCGCTTCACGGCGTACTGGGAACGGCGGCAGGCGTAGGGGGGGCCGGCCGGCAGTTCGTCAGGCTAAAGCCTGACCCCCCGAGGACACCCTAGAAGGGGTAGCCCTTTGCGCCCTGCAATCCCTTGAGGCAGGATATCTCGCCGATGTGGTTGGAGGGGTGGATGACGGACGTCATGGTGATGAAGGCTCCCAGGCTCATCTTGCCCATGCCCGCGTTGGTCAGGTCAATCTCGCGGTCCAAGTCCTCAGGCTTCAGGGTCGCCACGTACTCCTCCGTGTTCTTGAAGACGGCGCGCACGTAGTCATTGAGCTGCGGCAGGTCAACCTTGACACGCCGCGCCCACTCTTCGTAGCCGCCCATGGGATGGGGCTCGCTGGCGCCCGTCTTGTCGGCGTAGGGGCCCGTGGCCAGAGGCTGCCGGCCGGTCATCATGTTCAGAAACATGTCCTCGCCCGCGGCAAGGTGAACGAACAGCGGCGCGACTGACATCGCCTTGCCGGCCGGTGTCCAGTGCGCCTGCTCCGCGGTCAAGTCGGCGACTGTGCCTTTGACTATCTCGTGCGCGCTCTTGATTTGTTGTTGCAGCAGGGTAATCGCGTCCATCAGTGCCTCCCTCTGGCGCTAGAACTCTTGAACGTGGCTGACGAACATTATGTACGCAGCGGGGGGCCGGTTCAAGATGGGTGTGGCGAGAGTCTGCGGGGAAGGGCGCCAGGGAGAGGTCAGGAGACGGCGGTGGCGTCTGCGGGCGGAGGCTCCCCCGCCCCGCCCCGGTTGGAGGCACCTGAAGGTACCTCCCTACGGGAATCTGGCCTAGTACTGACGAACATTATGTACGCAACGGGGGGCCGGTTCAAGATGGGTGGGGCGAGAGTAGGGGCGCAGCAACCGGAACCTCGCGCGACCGAGGGGACTGGTCCGGTAGGCTAAGGGAAGTCTCTGGCAGCAGCGTCTGTCCGGTTGCTGCGCCCCTACTAATGGTCCAGCGGCGGCGCTTCCATGGGGCCCGAGGGCGGCTTCAGGTAGCCCACGGCCAGCGCGCCGGCGGCCGTTTGCAGCTCCCCACGCGTCGGCGCCGGGTACTCGATGCGCGGGTGGTAGATGCCGCGCAGCGTGGCCTTGAACGACTCGCCGATGGTCTTCAGGTCGCGCATCGTCAGGTCGCACTCGTCCATCTGGCCCTCGGCCACGCGCTCGCCGATGATGCTGTCCACCAGCTCGTCGATCTTCTCGTGGGAGCGGTCCTTGCTGGCGCGCACGACGGCCTCCACGGAGTCGGCGAGCATGGCGATGGCCGTCTCCTTGCTTTGCGGCCTTGGCCCCGGGTAGCGGAACTTCTCAGGGTCCACGGCGGGGTCTTCGGCGCTGGCCTTGCGGTAGAAGTAAGTGACCAGCCGCGTGCCGTGGTGCTCCGGGATGAAGGCGCGCACGCGCGCCGGAACGCGGTGGCGGGCGGTCAGCTCCATGCCGGCGCGGACGTGGTCTGAGACGAGGCGGGCGCTGGCGCCGGCCTCCAGCTTGTCGTGCGGGTTTCCGGACTCCATCTGGTTCTCGATGTAGTAGGCGGGCTTGGCGATCTTGCCGATGTCGTGGAAATAGCAGCCGACGCGCACCAGCAGCGGGTCGGCGCCGGTGAGGTCGGCGGCGCGCTCCGCCAGGTTGCCGACGATGACGCTGTGGTGGAAGGTGCCGGGGGCCTTCTCCTGCAACTGGCGCAGCAGCGGGTGGCTGAGCTGGGCCAGCTCCATGAGCTGCATGCGGGTGGTGACGCCAAACATGACGCCGAGGACGACAGTGGCGCCGACGGTGATGACGGCGGCGCCGAGGCCGCCCAGGGCGGAGGCGGCGAGCATCCAGGCCAGGTCTGGGGCGTCCCGGCCGGGGGTGAGGAGCCAGAAGGCGAAGAGCACGGCGAGGGTGACCAGGCCGGTGCTGACGCCGGCCATGGCGTAGTTGTTCACACGCTCCGCCCGGCGGATGGCGTAGATGCCGGTGAGGCTGCCCAGCAGGAAGACGGCGACCATCTGCAGGGCGTCCAGCGGGCCGCTGGACGCGGGAACGCGGGCGTCCGGCATGTAAAAGCCGGCGAAGGCGGCCAGCACCGCCAGCAGACCGGCGACGGCGACGGCCAGCCCCGCGTCCAGCAGCGCGGCGATGAGCATGGGCGCGGCGGCGATGGGCAACATGTAGCCCAGGTAGAGGCGGTCACCATCGGGCAGGGTGAGAGAGAGGAAGACCTTGGCGGCGGCCACCCAGAGCACCAGGAGCAGCCCCACCATGAAGAGGCGGGGCGCGTTGTTCACCTCCGCGGGCTGGAAGAGGTACAGGTAGAGGGCGAGCAGGGCGGCGGCGGCAACAGCAACGATCACTGCGGCTATGGCCTCGGCGGGGCTCAGCTCATTGTCCAGCAGGCCGGCGGCGCGGATGCGGTCGAGGGCCGGCTGGCTGACGGCCTGCCCCTCTTCGGCGACGACTGCGCCGTCGATCTTGAAGGTCTGGTAGGCGGGCTCGCCGGCGTGCAGCGGGGCCTCGCCGGGGAGGACAGGCACGAGGACGGCGATGAGGGCGGCAGTGAGCGCCGCTGCGAAGACGAACGCCTGCAGTGGTGAGACCGAGCCCCTGGCCTGCTTCCTGGCCGTCATAGTAATCCCGCCTTGGCGGGGCACACCCATGATAACAGACGCAAACGCCACGGCGAACGCAACATGTCACAGTGCGCCCGCCCGGCGATTTGTGCCTCGACACTGGAAAGCAGCCGTAACAGAAGCTGAACTGCACTATCCCCGAGCTGTGGCGGCGCGGCCACGAGGCAGGCGTGCCCGCTGCCGGGCCGTCCATCGGGTAGCGCTGAGGTGCGGTCGGCCAGGCGAGAGGCATCATCGGGCGCCAGGGCACAGCGTAATCCCACATAGCACCGCCTTGCCGTCCCACCCGCCCGCCCATCGGGAAGTTTAGGTGGGGGGACACCCCCCAGACCCCCCGGCAGCGGGGCTCTGCCCCCCTGCACTCCCCGCTGCGCAGGCTGGCCAAGCTGTCGGCACATCTTCGGGTCAGTACAAGCTAACTGTACGCCGGTCCAGGCGTACTGATCCGGGGGAATGCTGCGGGGGCCCGTGGGACGGGTGGGACGGGTGGTCAGGACGGAGCGGCGGCCAGAAGCTCGGTGACAACCTCGCTAATGGTGCGACCCTCGGCGCGGCCGGCGAGGCGGGGCATAAGCGCCTGCATGACCTTCCCCTTATCGCCGGGGCCGCCGGCGCCGACTTCCTGGATGACCTTGCGGGCTTCGGTGGCGATCTCGTCGCGGCTGATCGCCGGCGGCAGGTAAGCCTCCAGGATCTTCAGCTCCGCCGCCTCCTTGTCCACCAGGTCCTGGCGTCCCGCCTTCTGGAACTCCTCGATGCTCTCGTGGCGCTGCTTCGCCTGCCTGGCCACGACGACGAGCACCTCCTGGTCGTTGAGCTGCCTTATCGCCGCTACCTCGGCGTTCTTGATGGCGGTGATGAGCATACGCAAGGCCGTCTTGCGGTTTTCGTCGCTCTGACGGATGGCGTCCTTAAGGTCGTTCGCGAACTGGTCTTTGAGGGACATGGTGGGGAGATGCGAAACGGTGGGGGGCGCGTGCGTGGCGACGTTCTCTAGGCGCGCAGGGCGTTCTTCATGGTCTTGCGGCGCTTGGCCGCGGCCTTCTTCTTGCGCCGTACGCTCGGTGGCTCGTAGTGCTCTCTGCGGCGCGCTTCGGCAAGGATGCCGGTCTGCTGGACCATCTTGTTGAAGCGCTTCAGAGCCTGGTCAAAGCTATCTGCGCTGTTAATGTAGACTTCGGTCAAACACAATCCTCCTCGGGATCGCCGTGATAGGCGTTCGAGGCGTATTCTAGAAGCTGCCGTATCAGGGTGTCAAGCTAAGCCAGCGTACGGCGGGCGCGGCAGGCCGCAGCGGCGCGGCGCCCGGCGGGGGCCTACTCCAGGACGATATCCCCGCTCTTGCCGCCCCTCTTGCGCACGAGGCGGATGTCGCCGATGCGCATGTCCTTCTGCGCGGCCTTCGCCATGTCGTAGACGGTCAGCGCCGCCACGGCCACCGCCGTCAGCGCCTCCATCTCGACGCCGGTCTTCGCGGTGGTCCGCACCGTTGCTGTGATGTCGACGGCGTTGCGCTTCGCATCGGCTGCGAGGGTGACCGCGATGCCGGTGAGCGGCAGCGGGTGGCAGAGGGGGATGAGCTCGTGCGTGCGCTTGGCGGCCATGATGCCGGCCAGTTGCGCCGTCGTCAGGACGTCGCCCTTGGCCGCGCGGCCGGAGATGATGAGCGAGAGAGTGTCCGCGCTCATGTAGACGCTGCCCCGGGCGGTCGCCTCGCGGGCGGTGTCGGCCTTGGCGGAGACGTCCACCATGCGCGGGCGGCCGGCGGCGTCCAGGTGGGAGAGGCGGGTGGAGCGCCTCACGGCTCCGCCGTAGTGCGCGCGGCGCCGAGGTCGGCAGACTCCGCCTTGCGGATGTCGGCCAGATGAACATCAGTGACGGCAGTGGTGTCGCCCGCCTCATCAAGGAACTCGACTATCGCGCCCTGCCCTTCGAAAAGCTCGACGATGGCGCCCGTATCTCCGGCTCGCAGCCCTTCCTCAGGCAAGTCTCGGCGCAACACGACAATGTCGAAAAGCTTGAACTTGCTCATTTGCAGGATACCCAGCCGGTCAATTTTCCTTCGCTCACGTCCAACGCCAGATGTTCTCCGCGGAGTGCCCTCTCCAACGCTATCCAAGTACTCACAGTATAGCCGAGGGACGAAAAGAAGACCCACTTCGCAAGGCAGCGCGTGGCTGCCGGGCCGCCCCCCACCGTTCCGCAATCGGGATGCAGTGCGTCCCACCCGCCCGCCCGGGATGTTATCTGGGGGACACCCCCAGACCCCCGACAGGGGGCTCCGCCCCCTGTACCCCCGTGCTACGCGAGGAGGCAGCTTGGCGCGGCACCACTTAGCGGTATCTGTAAACAACGTCCGTGGGAACTACGATCAGCCGCCGATGTAGGACATCTCGACCCTGGGCAGCCCGGGGGTGCGGCTGGACCGCAGCTCCGAGTAGCGGTCCTTGCGCACCGACCACACGCGGCGCAGGAATGCCTCGATCTGCGCGTCCGTCCGGCCGTCGCGCAGCAGCTTGCGCAGGTCGTGGCCCACGACCCCGAAGAGGCAGGTGTAGAGCCTGCCGTCGGCGGAGAGACGGGCGCGCGTGCAGTCGCCGCAGAAGGGCTGGCTGACGGAGGCGATGACGCCGATCTCGCCGGCGCCGTCCTTGTACCGCCAGCGCCGGGCCACCTCCCCCCGGTACTGCGGCGCCGCCGGCTCCAGCGGGAACTCGCGGCTGATCATGGCCACGATCTCGGCGGCCGGTACCACGTCGTCCAGGCGCCAGCCGTTGCTGTTGCCCACGTCCATGAACTCGATGAAGCGCACGATGTAGCCGGTGCCGCGGAAGTGGCGGGCGACGCCGGCGATCGTGTGGTCGTTGACGCCGCGCTTGACTACGGTGTTGATCTTGATGGGCGCGAAGCCGGCGGCCCGCGCCGCCTCGATCCCCTGGAGCACGCGCGATACCGGGAAATCGGCGTCGTTCATGCGGCGGAAGACGGCGTCGTCCAGGGAGTCCAGGCTGACCGTGACGCGCTTGAGGCCGGCGTCCCTGAGGGGGCGGGCCATCTGCTTGAGGCGCGAGCCGTTGGTGGTCAGCGTCAGGTCTTTCAGCCCCTCGATGCCGGCGAGCATCTCGATCAGCTTCGGCAGGTCGCGGCGGACGGTGGGCTCGCCGCCGGTCAGCCGCACCTTCTCGACGCCCAGGGCGACGAAGATGCGGGCCAGGCGGGCGATCTCCTCGAAGCTCAGGATCTCGTCGCGGGCCAGGAACTCGTAGTCGCGCCCGAAGACCTCCTTCGGCATGCAGTACGTGCAGCGGAAGTTGCAGCGATCGGTGACGGAGATGCGCAGGTCGCGCAGCGGGCGCTGGAAGGCGTCGGTCGCCGGCCCCCCTGGCTTAGCCCCGTTGGAGGGTAGACCCGTCCGCCGTGTCTTTCCGTCTGTGCTCATGCAGGAGTTCCTTCAATATCTGGCGGGCCACGGCCGCAGCGCGGGCCCGGTGACTAATTATACCCTTCTGATGCGCGGGCAGCTCCGCCATGGTGGCGGACTGCTGCGGCACCCAGAAGATGGGGTCGTAGCCGAACCCGCCCTCGCCGCGCGGCTCCTCAGCGATCAGCCCGCGGACCTCGCCCTCCGCCAGGCGTACGCCCAGACGGGCGGCCGTCTGGCCGCGCTCCGTGCCGGGGTCAGCCACGGCCATGACGCAGACGAAGCGGGCCTGGCGCCCGGCGCGCGGCAGGCCGGCCAGGCGGCGCAGGATCTCCGCGAAGCGCTGATCGTACGTCGCTTCACGGCCCAGGAAGCGGGCGGACTCGATGCCGGGCGCGCCGTCCAGCACCTCGATCTCCAGGCCGGAGTCGTCGGCCAGCGCCACCAGGCCGCTGGCCCGGGCGGCGCGCAGGGCCTTCTGGGCGGCGTTCTCGGCGTAGGTGCGGCCCGTCTCCTCATCCGGGAGGTCGATCCCCAGCTGCTGGGGCGTCACGATCTCCCAGCCGCAGCCCTCCAGCAGGGCGCGCAGCTCGGCCACCTTGCCGGGATTGTTGGTGGCGAGGAGAAGCTGGGGGCGGCTGGAAGCGCGCTGAGGCATGGGAGACTAATATAGCAGGGAAGGAGGGGCGGGAGAACCTGGGACCGAAGAACCTAGAACCCGGGAATGTCGGTGGTTGAAGGCGGGGCGGGTTAAGGGTGGGCTAAGCGGTGGGCAGAGGGCGTAACAGTGGCGCCGAGGGCTGCTCTTATTACTTGGACAGCCTGCTCCGGTGGCAGGCCTGCCTGTCCGGTAGGCAGGCGACAGGAGGCGGACGGACATGAAGAGATTCGCGATGCTACTCCTCTTTACCGTCGCCGCGCTGACGCTGGCGGCGTGCGGCGGCGGCGGCGACCGCGCACCCGCGGGCGGGCAGGCGCCCCAAAAGGACGGCGGCGCTTCCCGGGCGCTGGTGATGGAGCCGGGCCGGGTGCTGGGCGCCTCGGCCGAGGCCTTTGCGGACGACGTGCAGTCCGTCTCCGGGGACCTGAGCTTCGACATGCAGTTCGCGGGGTTCTCCGCGAGCGGCGAGGGCGACTTCGCCTTCGCCATGCCGGACAGGATGCACATGACGATGAAGATGGGCGGCGGCGGCGACGTGCCGCTGGACCTGGGTGACTTCGGCGCCTTTGAGCTGCTGGCCCGGGACAACAAGGTGTACATGAACAGCGGCTTTACGGGCTGGCTGGTAATGTCGCCGGAAGACCTGGGGGCGGACGCCGGCGGATTCCAGGACCTGCTGTCCGGGCATTCGCCGCTGGACTACGAAGCGCTGACGGAAAAGATAGGCGGGGACATCGAGCACCTGGGGACCGGCGAGATAGACGGCGAGCCGTTCGAGCGCTATCGCGCGACCGTGCAACTGGACGACGTGCTGAACGCCCTCTCGGAGTCCTTCGGCAGCACCGGCGGCCCGGACACGGAGGCGCTGGCGGGCGTCTTCTCGGGCCCCATCGTCATGGACGTCTGGGTGCACGGCGACAGCTTCCTGCCCCGGCGCCTGCAGGCCGCCGCCACTTTCGGCGAGTCCGGGGAAGATGCGCAGTTCACGATGACGCTCAACTTCACCGATTACAACGGCGCGGTGGAGATTCCGGACGCGCCGGCGGACGCGCACTCCTTCATGGAGATCTTCAGCGGCCTGGCCGGTGACGGCGGGAACGGCACGGTGGAGTTCGACTTCGGCAACGACAGCGCCGGGTTCGACCTGGACGGCGACGGCCAATTCGACGACGCTCTGCCGGACTTCACCGCCGGCGATCAGCCCGCCGGGGAGCAGGCGCTTGCTGATTCAGGACACTAGTAGCTGATGAGATCCAGGCGCCCGCCAGGCGGCTCCTCCCGCACCAGCCCCACGCCGGGGCAGTAGAACTTGAACTCGGTGACTTGGTCGAGCGGGCTGAAGTCCTCCGTCTTGATGCAACCGCTGAACGTGCCCGCGGATGTGGTCACGGTCTGGCCCAGGGCCACAACCGTGGACTGGTCTTCCGCCACGCCGGGCGCCTTCTCTTGCTGGAACGTCTGGTCCAGGACCGGCGTGGCGGGCATATAGACGCCCGGCTGGTTGTTCCCTTCGCCCGTCAGCCACTGGCCCTCGTGCCCGACGACTTCACCTCCCTCGTACTCGTCCACCCGCTCCCCGAAGTAGTACACCGAGCCGTCGCGGTGCTGGGCGAAATAGTCCAGCGTCGACTCGATGAGCTCTCCGTTCTCGTAGTCCTTCTCCTCAAGCACAACCACCTCGACGCCGGCCAGCACGTCGGTATCGGGCAAAACCGTTGATTCGAGACGGGTCTTGATCGTCTCGCCCGTGTCCGGGTCATTCTCCTCGCCCTCAAACACCTTGGGCTGAAGGGAGGAGAGCGGAAAAAGCGGATTGTCGATCGTGGTCTGGAAGTCGGCCGGGCTCAGGGAAGGGGTGGGCTGCACCGATCCGCCGCCTCCGCCGCACGCAGCCAGCAACCCCGAACCCAGCGCCAGCCCCATAAGTATCGCGACATATTGCTTCATTCGTTAGATCCTCCTGTTGCTTCATGATCTCGAAACTAATCTCAGACACCATCATGAAGAGAAGATGAAGTCGGGAGGTGAGGCGAAGGTTCTAATCTACAACTTTGGTGCCTTTGTGTCTTCGTGGTCAGAGCCCCCAGGGTAAACACGAAGGCACTAAGACGCTAAGACACAAAGGTTTCTTTATGCACCCTGGTAGCCCGCAAGCGACGCCTCCGCCTACAATTGGGTGACGCTCCGCCGTGGGCGAAAGGAGGGGGCGCATGGCCGACTGCCTGTTCTGCCGCATGGTCCAGGGCGAGGTGCCCGTGGACAAGCTATACGAGGACGACCTGGTCGTTGCTATCCTGGACATTAACCCGCGGGCGCCGGTGCATTTCATGGTGATCCCGAAGGAGCACATCCCCACGGCGAAGGACATCCGCGGGGAGCACGGCCCGTTGCTGTCGCGCATCTTCACGACCGCCTGCAGGGTGGCGAAAGACGAGGGCGTACACGAGAGCGGCTACCGCCTGGCCCTGAACGTAGGCGACGACGCCGGTATGACGGTCTCCCACCTGCACCTGCACTGCCTGGGCGGCCGCCGCCTGGGCCCGGAAGGGTAAGGGGTTGGGGGCGGGATGCGGGAGCCCGTGACACCCCCTCCTTGACCGTTGTAGCACATCTGTTCTATTCTCTAGTCATCGCAATCACTCACCGCGCTGCCGCCTCACAACCGGGAGGGCCCCTTGACTGCACCCTGGCGCGCCGGGGTCATCGGCCTCGACGTCGCGACCGCCCTTTGCGCCACCCTGAACCTGGCCTATTTCCTGGACCGCCTGCTCTCGCACCCGGCGGACAGGCGGGCGCGGCGCCTTGCCGTCTCCGTGCTCTCGCTGGTCTCGCTGGCCACGCTGCTGGAGAGCGTCCTCTTCCTGGCCGCCGCCTCGGCCACCGGCCCGAACCCCCTCTTCGCATCGCTGCAGTGGGCGCTGGTGCGGGCGCTCGCCTTCGCGGCCGCGGCCTGCATGTCGGCCCTCATCGTGCGCCGCATCGCGGGGGCTGACTCCGCATGACGTCAGCGCTCGCCGCAGCCCTCGCACGGCAGGACTGGGAGCTGGCCGCCCTCTGCCTGTTGCTGGGCGTGACCCGCGCGGCCGAGGCGCTGCCGCCGGAGACGATCGACGCGCTCATCGAAGCGCTCGCCGACGCCCAGACCCAGACGGGCAGGCTGGGCGCCCGTCCGGGCGAGGCCGAACCGCGGCGGCGGGCCGGACGCACGGGCCGGGGCGGGCGCCGTGAGCGCCGCTAGCGCGAGCAAGGCGGCGGACACCCGCGAGGCGGCCGCAGGGCGCGCGCGGGGGAGGCCGCCGTCGCCCCGCAACTTCTACCGCCGGGCCCTAACCGCAGCGGAGCAGCTGGAGCTGGGCCCGGCAGCCGAAGTGGAGGGGCTGGCGGACGAGATCGCGATGCTGCGGGTGCGCCTGAAGTCCGCCCTGCAGGAACACCCGGGGGACCTGAAGCTATTGGCGAGCGGCGTCCAGATGCTGGTGAAAGCGGTGGCGGCCCAGTACCGCCTCTCGCCCAGGGCGCGGCGGGACCTGGCGGATCACATCACCGCCGTGCTCAACAGCCTCGGCGACCAGCTGCTGCCGCCCGCGGCGGACTAGGGCGCCGGCCGCAGCGCGAGGATGTGGGCGTTGCCCACATCGGCGTCGTTGCTGGCGGTCGCCGTCTTGGTTCCAGTCGCACCGGCGGCGGCTTGGATCCCGTAGTTCCCCTCTATCGAGATCCCCCCCGCGCTCGGCACCGCCACGCTCGCCACGTCGAAGGCCTCCGTCATCCCCA
>JAUSFE010000006.1 GCA_030649945.1 Dehalococcoidia bacterium
CCGATGAGATTGGGGTCGTCGTTGCCTTCCTCACCGTCGCTGCCGTCGCTGTCCTGGTCGGTGTCGCCGATCAGCGTGTCCTCGTCGAACTTGAGGTCGCCGTCGTCGTCGTTGCCGAGCTTGACGATGGCGCCGTCGTAGTCGATGTCGTAGTTAACGCCCGCAAGCCTGTCGCCGCCCGTCGTGGGCGTTGCGTCCGCAGGCAGGCCGTGGAGCACGACGTCTATGTCGAAGGTGGCGCCGTTAGCCACCTGGATGCAGGTCTGGACATCGGTGGCGAGGACGACCGCGGCGACCAGGTGGCCGTTGATTTGCGTGGCGGTGTTGCCCGTGGTGTCAACGTCTATGCCGACGAAGGTGATGGTGCCGGCGGCGGAGGCGTTTTGGCCGGGCAGGGAGAACGCGCCCGCCCAGAGTCCCACGGCGAGGATCATCGCTGAAATGAGAATGACAGCGGTAAGTCTACGCATGCTGTCTCCGCCGCGCAGCGGAACTGTGCTTCAGGCTTCCAAGGGCCGGAAAAGGCCGCCAGTACGGGGTCTGCCCGCCCGCAGCCGGCCACATACGCTTACTGATAGTAAATCTATCCTAGAGGCCGTCCGGCGCGGGTGTCAACGCGCGGACTACCCGCATTCTTCCGTTATCGGCCCGCCGCGGCCGTTCTTAACCACAATATAACCATTATGGATAATAACTATGGGCTCGAGGCCGCGCTGGACCCGGACGGCGTCGCCGCTGTGGACACAGGTGAAGGCAACCCCGGCGGCGAGCTGTCCTGGATCTCCTGTTGCAACAGCGTATCGAAGTCCCCCTTCTTCTGCGGCAGCTCCGTCAGCAGGTAGTTCACCGCCGCTGCCGCCACGTCGTAGGCCTCCGGGAAGCGCGTCTGCTGGTACACGTCGTAGAAGTTGACTGCGATCTCCGCGCAGCCCAGCATGCGGTCGGTCTCAATAATCGTGGCGCCGCCGGCCTCGTCGCCCGGAAAGCCCTTTTCGCAGGCCCGCAGGTTCTGCCCCTGGCTCGGCTGGGTGATCGCGTCCGTCTGGCCGGCCACGTGCAGTTGCGCTATCTCCGGGTGGTTGTTGTAAGCCAGGTCCATCGCCTGGTTGAGCGACCCCAGGTTGCCCGCCTCCAGCCTGGCCGCCGATAGCTTGCGCACCTGCGGGTCCGGCGTAGGGCTGCCGGCGGGGCTGCCACCAGGGCTGCTGCCGGAGTCGCCGCCGCCCCCGCCGCACGCAACGGCCAGAATGGCGAGCACAAAGAGCGCGATCGCCGCTGCCATGGGCTTGACGGGTATGCGTGACACTTCAGTTAGGTATAGGCCAGCGGATCGGCAGTGTCAAGGAAGGGCCGCGTGTCTGCGGGCGGGCGTCAGCGCTCCTGCGGGCGGCGCCGCAGCCGCATTCCCACGTAGACCGCCAGTGCCGCCGCCGCGCCCAGCGCCGCCCAGGCGCCCGTGGGCAGCAGCGGCCCGTTGCCGTGCTCCGGTACCGGCAGCGTGGCGCCGCCGTTGCCGGTACCGGGCGTCGCCGGCCCGGCCGCCACGCTCGTCGTCGTCACCTCGCCGCTGCTCACGTACACGTCCGGCTGGTAGTTGCGGTCCCCGAAGATCATGTTCGCCGCCAGCGAAGAGAACGCGATCACCCCGCCGTCCCGGTCGATCGCCGGCCCGTAGCTCGCCTCGTCCGCGGGCTTGCCGGCGGGTGTGACAGTGACGATCGACGTGCGGCCGCTCTCCATGTCGTGCAGGAAGATGTCGGTCGCCCCGTTCGTATCGCCGGCCACCAGGTTGGCTGCGCTGGAAGCGAACGCCACGTAGCGGCCGCCGCCGGCCAGCGCCAGGCCGCCCACCCCGCTATCGCCCGCGCCCTCCGCGCCCTCTGCGCCCACGCTCACCCGCTGCGTCGTCGCGCCGTCGATGTCGCGCACAAACACGTCGGCCGCGCCGTTGCTGTCGCCGGGCACCAGGTTAGAGGCCGCCGAATCGAACGCGACGACACGGCCGTCCTCGCTGATGCTCACGCCCCTGGCGCCGCTGCCGCCGTTCGCCTGCCCGCCGCCCGCCTCCACACTCGCCCGCGCCACCTGCCCGCTCTGCGTGTCCTTGCGGAAGACGTCCGGCTGGCTGTTCGTGTCGCCGTCCACCAGGTCCGCCGCCCCCGACTGGAAGACGACAAAGCGGCCGTCCCCGCTGATCGCCGTGCGCGTGCAGCCGCCCCCGCTCTGCCGCCCGCCCCCGTCCACCGATACGCGCGTCATTTCGCCGGTCTGGCGGTCCAGCCGGAAGGCGTCCGGGGCGTTGTTGGTGTCGTCCGGGACAAGGTCCGTCGCGGCCGAACAAAACGCCACGAAGCGCCCGTCCGCGCTGATGCTGGGCCGCGAGCTGGCGCCGTTCCCGGCGCTGCCACCCGCTCTGCTGACGCGGCTGAGCGCGCCCGTGTCCCGCTCGTAAAGCAGGATGTCCGGGGCGTCGTTCTCATCCCCCGCCAGGCCGCCGGCAAACGACTGGAACGCCACGAAGCGGCCGTCGGCGCTGATCGCCGGGCTGATGCTGAGGCCGTTCGCCTGGGGATCCGCGCTGTCCACGTTGATGCGGGCGAGCTGGCCGTTGTCCCGCGTCCACAGGAAGATGTCCGAAACGCCGTTCGTATCGTCCGGCAAGAGGCCGGAGGCCAGCGACTCGAAGGCGACGACGTTGCCGTCAGCGCTGAGGGCCGGCGGGTAGGTGAACGACCCGCTGACGCCGGCCACCAGCGCCCCGCTCTGCGAGAGGCTGATGACGCCGATGGTGTTGCCGGGCGCGGTCTGCGTGCGGGCAACGGCGGGCACAGCCAGCGCGGCGACGGCTATGAGCAGGGCTGCGACGGTGCGGCCTCGGTTCGTGGTGGACCTCCAACAGATAGCAATTGACGCACGAGCGCTGAATGGACGTCAAGTATCAAGCCACGTGGAAGGGGGTGCTCCCCCCCGTCCGGGGCCGGGAACTGGGCCGGGCGGCAGCTACGGTGTGCAGGTCTTGCCGAAGTACGGGATGAACCTCAGGATGTCTGGCAGGTTGTCCGCGCCGTCGCCGTTCAGGTCGTAGCGAGCCTGGTAAGGTGGTCCCGGGGCCGCAGTGTTGAACAGCGGTATGTAAGCCAGCACGTCTGAGAGACCCACGTTTAGATTGTCGTTGATGTCTGGGGGCCAGGCGGTGGCGCCACAGGCCAGGTCCGGGTAAGTACCCATGAACACTTCCAATGTGCCGGTGAAGCCGTCGCAGTCCCGGTCGCCAGCGGGCACTGTCCACAGGGGCAGGTTCTGCGCTGTGTTGGGCCAATCGGGGCAATTGTCAATGGAGTCTACGACGGTGTCCCTGTCGCTGTCAGCGATGCCGCAAATCGCCGAGCCGGACAGGCTGATGACGGACACGTCACTGGACCGCAGGTTGGGAACGTAGGCAGTGTTTGTGGAGCAATTGATCGCCACGTCCACGGGGAGGTTACCAACGGTCAGCGTGGACATCACGGTGTCTGCAGCCGGGCCGCCGCAGGGCACAAGCCCGGTGCAAATCACTGACACCGTGCCGGCACTCAGCAGCGGCTCCCCGTTGACCACGTAGGCGCGGCCGCCGGTGTCCGTCACTTCGATGGCCGTAGGGGCGTTCCCCACCGGTATGTAGGTGAGAACGGAGTCCGTGGCGGAGCACACTACGGGCACCATGCCGGTACAGATGACAGCAACATCGTCGGCGTCTTTGTTGACCACGTACACCTTTGCCTTTTCCGGCGTGATGCTCAGCGCCTGCGGGGAAGCGCCGGTGGGGAAACCGGGCGGAGTGATAGCGATGGTATTGGTCACGGCGTGCGTGGACGCGTTGATGTCGACGGCGGCCGGCGGGATGCTCAGGGACGAGTCTCCCTCGGTCAGAACGTAGGCACGCGACCCATCGGCCGTGAACTGGATTGGGCCTGCTTTGGGTCCGACGCTGATGTTCGTGCTCACGGCATCCGTACTGGTGGAGATCACGGCAATATTGCTCGAGGTGCAGCCAACCAGGGCGGGGCAATCCTCTTCGGCCACCCAGAGCTCGCTACCATCCGGCTTCATGGCGAGGAAACGTGGGTGAACGGCGAGGAAAGGGTCCAAGGCGATGGTGCTGATGACGGTGTCTGTAGCGGAGCAGACGCCGGGGACGAGACCAGTGCAGATCACGGAAATGCTGCCGGAGCTTGTTCCCCTGTTGGCGACGTAGACCTTGGCGCTGTCCGCGCTGACGCTGACCGCCACCGGGCTCTCGCCCACGGGTACTGTTACGAGCGGAATAGATGACGGCACCACGATGACGGAGACGCTGCCGGTGGGATCACAGTCCGACCGGTTGACCACGTAGGCCTTGCTGCCGTCCGGCGTGAAACCAACCGGCCCAGGGTTAACGCCGACGAAGACGGTAGCGATGACGGCATTCGTGGCGGAACTAATGACGGAAATATCGCCGCCGGGGTACGGGCAACTGACGGCGGTCGTCGCATCGCTCACCCAAAGCTTCGAGTGATCGAGGGTGAGGTGCGCCAACACCGGCTTGGTGCCCACTGGGATTGGGGTCAACACAGTGTCCGCCGCTGCGATCTGGGTCATGAGCAAGGCGGATGCAGCCAGTAACACCAGCAGCGCGCGCCACTGCCATGCGTTCCGGAACCCTGTCGGTGGTGGAGTCATGGCCTTATCCATGTGATCTCTGCTCCCTCCTGCGCAGCTTTCGGCTGAACGGTAACACCGCAGAATCGCTCCGCGGGGCCCACTCACTGGGACGCGTCAGCACTGCCAGGCTTGGAAGCAGAGCGCCGCAATAGGTTAACGAGCAATGATACCGCAACAATAATCACTTCTCGGTAGTGTTGACAAGTATGCGGCGAAGCGGGAGAAGTTGTCTACACCCTGGGCGAGCCATACGCCAGATTTTACTGAAATCTCACTGATCCCTCGGCGCCCGCTCACGGGGGGCGCTGACCGGCCGGCGGGGCGGAACGTCCTGGCATCCCGTTTGCATCGAAGCAACTCCAGTGGCGGACCGGCCATTCCGTGGCGCGGTGCATCGGTCAGAGGGGCGACCGATCCTGGCGGTCGCCCCTCTCCGTTCTCGTTGCGCGCGGCCGGCGGAGCTAGCAGGACAGGCCGAACAAGGGGATGTATACGAGGATGTCCGCCAGCCCGATCTTGCCGTCCTCGTTGATGTCGAACCGTGCGGGGCCGGGAGGAACGTTTAGGCCGTACACGGGTATGTAGGCCAGTATGTCCGAAAGGTTTGCCTTCCGGTCGTCGTTGTTATCCGCGGGCCAGGCGTCGGGAAGTGGCTCGTTGTTGAGCGTGGTGTCTACCGCACACGCCGTATCGGGCAGCGTCCCGATGTATCCCTCCGATCCGCGACTGCCAACCTTCACCACTGATGGGAACCCGTCGCAGTCGAAGTCCCCCGCCGGTGTAGACCACGTTGGAGTGGTGGGACAGACCACCGACTTGACGGCGGGCACGCACAGCTCCTCGGGCTGGCCGATGGTCAGGTCCAGCTCATCGCCAAATTGGGTCCGCAGGTTGACGTTGATGGTTGGCGAGGGCGGAGTGTCCGTTATCTGGTAGCACTTGAGATGTGGCTGGTTCGTGTCGCCCGTAGTCTGTGCACCGATGGTCTTGAGGGCGGGCGCGCACAGACGTATCGCAGGACCAACCGGTACCGTCTCGTTCGGCTGGGTCGGGCTGTGGCTGAACTGGGTCTGGAGGACGACGGTGAAGCCCGGCGCCGGCCCAGTTATGTCGTAGCACTTGTAGTGGGGCACCGTTGGCGGCTGTGCCCCCACCGGCAGCGGGTTGGGGACGATGGTTTTGAGGGCAGGCGCGCACAGCTCCCGGGCAGGGCCGACGGTTACGTTCGACCCTAAGGGGAGGAACTGGTCAGTCAGCTTCACAACCTTGTTTGGGTTATCGGTTGACTGTATGTTGTAGCACTTCAGGTGCGTCGCGCTCAGATTTCCTTCAGGCCCATGCCCAGGGGGTGGACTGATGACAGACTTGAGGGCGGGCGGGCAGAGCGATGTGGGGTCCAGCACCGTGACGTTTGTCTCGTCGCGGAACTGGGTCTTCAGGCGCACCGTGATATCCAGCGGCGGCCCCACAATGTCGTAGCACTTGTAGTGCACCGGCACCGGGGAGGGTGTGGGCGTCGGCGGCGGCGTGGGCGTCGGCATCGGGCTGGGCGTGGGCGTGGGGAAGGTGACCGTCTTCGTGGCCGGCACACACAGCACCTGGTTCGGCCCCACCGCGACGTTCAATTCATCGCCGAACTGGGTGCGCAGGTCGACGACGAAGGGCACATCGACAAACGGCGTTATCGCGTAGCAGACCAGGTGCGGATTAGAGAGGTCGCCGGTCACCCCCAGGTAGGTCTTGATGGCCGGCGCGCACAGGAACACAGGAGGTCCCACGGTAACATTCTCCGCCCCGAACTGGGTGTCCAGCTGGACGCCCGCGATGTTTGGCGAGACGCCGCTGATGGCGAAACACTCGTAATGGGGTACGGCAGGCGGCTGTGCCCCCGGCGGCAGCAGGTTGGGGACGACGGCCTTGAGGGCGGGCGCGCACAGCTCTTGGGCCGGGCCCACGGCGATGCCCGTCTGGGTCTGGAACTGGTCCGTGAGGGTCACGACGTAGTTAGGGTCGAAGGTGCTCGCGATGGCGTAGCACTTGAGGTGGGGCCCGTCGAGGCTTCCCTCGGGATTTGGCACCGGCCCCGGGAGGGTCTTGACAGCAGGCGGGCAAAGGAGCCTTGAGCTGGTCACGAAGACGTTCAGATCGTTGCCGAACTGCGTCCGCAGGTCCACGTTGACGCCGAGCGGATCGGGCGGGATTTGGTAGCACTTGTAGTGGATGATGTCCAGCGGCGGCGGAGTGGGACTGGGCGAAGGCGAAGGTGTTGGCGATGGCGTCGGCGTCGGCGAAGGCGTTGGCGAAGGCGTTGGCGTCGATGCCGGCGGCGTCGGGAAGGTGACAACCTTGGTGACAGCCTGGCAGAGGAACAGGGGGTCCATCACCGGCACGTTGAACTGGTCCCCGAACTGGTCCGTCAGGTCCACGATGAACCCCGGCGGTGGGCCGGCGTTCTCCAAGAAGTAGCACCTCAGGTGCGGCGCAGTCAGGTCCCCCTCAGGCTGGGCGCCGGGAAGCTCCTGGATCTTGATGGCGGGCGCGCATAGGAGCTGGAGCCCGGCCTGGTTGAGGGTCACGTTATTCTCGGTGCCGAACTGGGTGAAGAGGCTGAACTGGACGCTAGGGGCTACTACCCCAGTTATCTGGTAACACTTGTAGTGCGGCGCCTCTGGCAGCATACCCGTCGGCGGGGGTTGGGGTGGACTGACGACGGTCTTCAGGACCGGCATGCACAATTTGATGGCCGGTCCCACCGCCACACCGGACTGCGTGCCGAACTGATCAGTCAGAGTGACGATATGGGGTGGGTCCTCATTTCCAGTGGGGCCTGTGCTTTGAATGGCGTAGCACTTGAGGTGCGGTTGGTTGAGATCCCCCTGGGGCGGATTAGGAAGCCACGTCTTGATGGCAGGCGGGCATAGCAGTGTAGAAACCAGGATCTGAACGCCCTGCTCTACGCCGAACTGCGTCTCAAGCGTCACCAGCGGGGCCGGAGGGTTAGGTGGCTCCTGGGGAATGCCGTAGCACTTGTAGTGAATGGGCGGCAACACGGCCAGGGCCGTGTCAGGGCCGCCGCCGCCGCGGATCAGGAGAACCAGGCCTAAACTAGCGGCGACAATTACGGCTGCCGCGATGAGCCCGAAGGGCAAGTTCTTGCGTGCCCTGTCTGCCATAGCGCACCCCCTTAAGGTGAACCTTCCGCAACGGCAGCGCCTTGTACCCCCGGTTCGCCCCAGGGCAAGCGGGAAGTCGCAAACGCCACCGGTATTATGTGGCCCGCCGGAACATTACCGCTGACCTGCCACCACTGAATGGCCCCACCGAGATTGCCATGCAAAGGGCGCAGCGACTGCCGGTCGGCGGCGGCGGACGTTTCGACGCCCTCATCCTACTCCCATTGCCGCATTTGTCAAGTCTTATCTCGATAGTTCGCGAGAATTCGCGTAATATGTCCCGATCAGGTCTGACTGTTGTATCTAACGGTGGGAAATCGGCGTCCCCTTCCATCCCGCGCTTGCGCGGTAGCCCGAGAACGTCAAGGGTGTCCTTGACCACTTCCCTGCCCAATTTACACACCACTCGCTACGCTACCGGCCGCCGCCGCGCGCTTGACACAGGCGACCGCCGCGCCGGATCATCGCCTTGCCATGCGCCGCCTGTTGCTGTTCTCCCCACTGCTGTTGCTCCTCCTGACGGCCCTGGCCTGCGGCGGCGGCGGCGACGGCGGCGACTCGAGCGCTTCGCCAGGCGACGGCGCGACGTCTACGCCGGGCGGCCAGGCCCAGCAGAGCCCCCAGGCCACGGCCATTGTGCCGCCCCTCGAAGGCCCGCCGCGCGGCGTGGCCGCGGGCGACCGGGTGGACTATCGCGAGTTGCCGGAATGGCAGCTCCCCAACCCCGGCGACCTGCCGGCGCCGCCGCCTGAGGCGCAGGGCCAGGAGTTCCACGCGCCGGAGGCCCCCGCCTGTCCGCCGGACTGGCTGGTCCTGCAGCGCCCCAGCGAAGGCTTCACTATCTGCTACCCGCCGGACTGGCGCACCGAAGGGCACGGATACGTGGCCGCCGGCAACGAGGAGCAGTGGTACAGCCTGGGGTTGATCCTGTTCCAGGGGGAGAGGCAACTGGCGCACGTCAGCGTCTACATGGTGCCCCGCTTCGCACAGCCCTTCACCTATACACGGGACTGCCAGCAGGCGTTTGCCGTCGCCTTCGCCGGACAGCCTGCGGTGCTCTGCCCGGACTATCCCGGCAACCCGCCGGAAGCGAAGATCATCGCGTACCACATCCGCCGTGATGACCGCGACTACTTCGTCAACGTGGTGCCCTACTTCCAGTACGACGAGGCGGCGAAGACGTACAGCGACGGCATCTCTGATAACGCCCTCGCGACGGCAATCCAGGTCGCGCAGACGTTCGGATTCATACCAATCGCCGGCCAGTGATCCCGTCGCCCGGACGTTGGCGACCTGTGGCCAGGGCGCTTCTTCAAACCGTGTCACAGGGAGGGCCGGGCGCGCTCGCGTTCATCAGTTGCGGGTAGCGCAGGAAGTCCGCAGCGGCGGGCGATCATGTACGGCCGGAGAGGCGTGCAAGTAGCGCCGGCAACGGCGCCGGCCGGGGCTACTGGTCCGGGCGCTTGGTCGCGTACAGCGCTGCCGCCATCAGCATAATGAGGGCCGCGCCGGCACCGGCGAGCAGCAGGACGTCCAGGTTGCCGGATGCCGTCTCTTCCCCGCTCAACCCTGCTCCACCACGCCAGACCGGCAGCTCAACCTCGCCGCCGACGATGACCGGCGGCGTGGGAGTGGGGGTCGACGACTGCGGGTCGTCGTTGTTGGTGATGATGCAGATTGCACCCTGGCTGCCGGCCAGGGTGCCGGAGCAGCCGGAGGAGTTGGACTGGGTGTAGCCGGCGGGGCCGGACTCGCTGACGCTGTAGGCGCCGGCGTTGCAGCCCACGGTGGTGCCCGGCGCCTCAGCGCCGGGGAAGGGCGCCGGTGCGCCCGGGCAGGTCACGGTCATGGTGAAGGCGGAGGCCAGGGCGGTGCCGCCGTTGTCGTTGACGACGTGCTTGATCACCGTGACCTGCGGCCCGACGCTGACGTTGTTCGTGATCGTGCAGGACGCGGTGCCGCTGGCCGGGATCGCCACGCCGGCGCAGGCCGCCTGGCTGGCGGTGTAGCCGGTGGGGACCGTCTCCGTCGCGGTGCAGGTGGTGCCGCCACCGGGCACGGCGTTGATGGTGAAGACGGCCGGGGTGTCCGGGTTGTCGCTGGCCGGCAGGGGGCTGACGGCGGGCGTGGCGCCGCCAACGCAGGTCACGCTGATGCTGACGGTAGCTGTGTTGCTATCGCTGAAGTCCTTGTGGACTATGAAGGTGCCCGTGCCCGTGGGGACCTTGGTGTTGGTGAAGGTGCAGGAGACGGTCTCGCCGGGGGCCAGATCGATGCTGGCCGTCCGCGTGCCCACCGTGCCTGTGGAGTTGCTCGTGGGGTCGGTGCAGACGAGCGCGGTGAGGTTCCAGGTGGCGGCCGGGGCGTCCTCGATGACGGTACAGGCGCCGGGCGCGTGGCCGGTGGTCTTGGTGTTGAGGAGCGTGGCGTTCGTGTCGTCGTCCAGGGAGAAGGGGGAGAAGCAGGTGCCGGAGAAGGCGAAGTCCTGCGCGTCGTCAGGAACGGCGTCCTTGATGATGGTGATCGTGCCGTCCTTGGTGTTCGTGAAGGTGCAGGAGACCGTCTCGCCTGCCGCCAGATCGATGCTGGCCGTGCGCGTGCCGATGTTGACGGTGGAGTTGGGCGTGGGGTCTGTGCAGACGAGCGCGGTCAGGTTCCAGCCGGCGGCTGGGGCGTCCTCGATGACGGTGCAACTGCCCGGCGCGTGGCCGGCGGTCTTGGTGTTGGAGAGCGTGCCGTTGGTGTCGTCGTCCAGGGAGAAGGCGGCGAAGCAGGTGCCGGAGAACGAGAAGTCCTGCGCGTCGTCAGGGACGGCGTCCTTGATGATGGTGATGGTGCCGTCCTGCTGCGTGTTCGTGAAGGTGCAGGTGACCGTTTCGCCCGCCGCCAGGGCGATGGTCGCCGTCCCCGTTCCCGTACTCGTGGGTGAGGTGTCGCTGCAAACGATGCCGGTGAGCGTCCAGCCGGCCGGGACGGTCTCCGTGACGCTGTACGTGCCGGGTGTCAGGTTGGAGAAGGTCTGTGAGTTCGGCAGCGTGCCGTCGGCGTCGTCGTCCAGACAGAAGTCGCCCGGACTGGCGCCGTTCACGTCGGGCAGGTCGCCGCTGAAGCAGAAGTCCTGGGGATCGTCGGGGATGGCGTCCTTGATGATGGTGATGGAGCCGAGCTTGGTGTTGGTGAAGGTGCAGGAAACCGTCTCCCCAGGCGCGAAGTTGATGCTGGCCGTCCGTGTGGCGACGTTGACGGTGGTGCCGCCCGAGGGGTCGGTGCAGACAAGGGCGGTGAGCGCCCAGCCGGCCGGTGGGCCGTCCTCGATGACGGTGCAGGTGCCCGGCGCGTGGCCGACGGTCTTGGTGTTGGAGAGCGTGGGATTGGTGTCATCGTCCAGGGAGAAGGCGGCGAAGCAGGTGCCGGAGAACGAGAAGTCCTGCGGATCGTCAGGGACGGCGTCCTTGATGATCGTACTGGTGCTGTCCTTGGTGTTGGTAAATGTGCAGGTGACGGTCTCTCCCGCCGCCAGGTCGATGCTGGCCGTGCGGGTGCCGGTGTTGACGGTGGTGCCGCCGGAGGGGTCGAAGCACGATAGGCTGGTGAAGGCCCAGCCGGCCACTGGCGCGTCCTCCACCACCGTGCAACTGCCGGGCGCGTGGCCCGCGCTCTTGGTGTTGGAGAGCGTGGGGTTGGCGTCATCGTCCAGGGAGAAGGGGGAGAAGCAGGTGCCGGAGAACGAGAAGTCCTGCGGATCGTCAGGCACGGCGTCCTTGACGATGGTGATGGTGCCGTCCTTGGTGTTGGTGAAGGTGCAGGAGACGCTCTCGCCGGCCGCCAGGTCAATGCTGGCCGTCCGCGTGCCGACGCTCGTCGTCGTGCCGCCCGAGGGGTCTGTGCAAACGAGCGCGGTGAGGTTCCAGCCGGCGGCTGGGGCGTCCTCGATGACGGTGCAGGTGCCCGCCGTGTGGCCGGCGGTCTTGGTGTTGAGGAGCGTGCCGTTGGTGTCGTCGTCCAGAGAGAAGGCGGCGAAGCAGGTGCCGGAGAAGGAGAAGTCCTGGGCGTCGTCAGGATCGGCGTCCTTGATGATGGTGATGGTGCCGTCCTTGGTGTCGGTGAAGGTGCAGGAGACGGTCTCCCCCGGGGCGAGACTGATGCTCGCCGTGGCGGTACCAAGGTTGGTGGTGGTGCCGCCGGACGGGTCGCTGCAGACGAGGCTGGTCAGCACCCAGCCGCCCGGTGGGCCCATCTCGAGGCAGGTGTAGGTGGTGGGCAAGAGGTTAGTGAAGGTCTGCGAGTTGCTGAACGGCGGAAGGGCATCGTCGTCCAGCGTGAAGGTGCCGATGCTGGGGGTGCAGTTGAAGGCGAAGTCCTGGACGGGGTCATCAGGAATGGCGTTCTTGGTTATCGTGATGTTACCGCGCTTTGTATCGAGGAAAGTGCACTTCACCGTCTCGCCGGCCTCAAGCTGGAATGTGGCGGTGCTGCCTGTGCCTGAGCTATTGGTGTCGTTGCAGGTGATCGACGTCAGATCCCAGCCGAGGGGAACGGTTTCGGTGGAGGTGTAGGTGCCGGGCAGGAGATTATTGACCACGATCTGCTGTCCATCAGAGATGCTGCCGGCGGCATCGCCGCTGAAGGTGAAGGTCTGCAGGTCCCCATCGGGGTTAGTCTGCTTCTCGACGATAATCGTCCCCCGTTTGGTGTCGTTGAATGTGCACGTGATGTCGTCACCGGCGGACACGATGATGTTGGCGCCGTTGGTGTAGGGCCCGCCGCCCGGGCCGAAGGGGCCGCCCACGCAGGTGGCGCCGGTCAGGCTCCAGCCTGTGGGGACGGTCTCGGTAATGGTGTAGGTGCCCGACGTGAGGTTGCTGCAGGCGGCTGGGGCGGTGGCGTCAGCCAGGCTGAGGGGGCCGCAGGCTGTGGGGCCGGTGACTGTAAAGCTGAAGAGCTGTGGGTCTCCACTGGGGGTGGTGACTTTATCAACGGTGATCTTGGCCAGCTTGATGTTGGTGAAGGTGCAGGTGATGCTCTCGCCGGCGTCGAGGTCGATGGTGACGGTGCGTGTACCCAGGTTGATGATGCTACCGCCGTCGGTGTCGCCCGCGCAGACGATACTGGTGAGGTTCCAGACGCTGGGCGGCGCGTCCTCGCTCACGTTGTAGGACCCCGGCGGCTCGTTGGCGGAGTGGGTGTTGGACAGCGTGCCGTCGGCGTCGTCGTCCAGACAGAAGTCGCCCGGGCTGGCGCCGTTCACGTCGGGCAGGTCGCCGCTGTAGCAGAAGTCCTGGGGATCGTCGGGGTCGGCGTCCTTCACGATCTTGATGCTGCCCTGGGCGTTGGTGTAGGTGCAGGTAACAGTCTCAGCGGGGTCGAGGTCGATAGTGGCGGTTCGGGTCGGCACGCTGGTGCTGCTGCCGCCATCGGGGTCGATGCAGGTCAGCAGGGTGAGGGCCCAGCCGGCGGGCGGCCCATTCTCTGTGCAGGTGTAGGAGCCCGCGGCCACGCTGCTGAAGGTCTTCGTATTCGACAGGATGATCACTTCGCCGTCGTCGTCGAGGTTGAAGCTGCCCAGGGACCCGGAGCAGGTGAAGCTGAAGTCCTGGGCGTTGTTGGGTACGGCGTCCTTGATGATGACGATGCTTCCGGACCCGTTGTTCGTGTACGTACAGGTGATGGTCTCGCCGGGGTCCACGTCGATGGTGGCGGTGCGTGTGCCCAGGTTCGTACTGCTGCCGGAGTCCGGGTCCGAGCACACCAGGGCGGAGAGGCTCCAGAAGGTGGGCGGCCCGTTCTCGGTACAGGTATACGTGCCCGGCGTCACGGTGTTGAACATCTTGGTGTTGGAGAGGGTGCCATCGGCGTCGTCATCAAGGTTGAAGCTGCCCAGGGCGCCGGAGCAGGTGAAGCTGAAGTCCTGGGCGTTGTCTGGCACGGCGTTCTTCACGATCTGAATCTTGCCCTGGTACACCTGGACGTCGGCGCCCTTGATCTGGTTGTCCTGGGAGCCCAGGGAGTCGCCGTCCAGGGTGGAAAGCTTGAAGTGGTAGGGGCCGCCGCCGATCTGGGAAGCGCCCTGGCCGGCGCCCCAGCCCCAGCCTACCGCCGTGCCGGTGACTGCCAGGTGGCCGCCGAGCTCGATGAGGATCGTTTCGGAGGTGGAGGTCCACGTCAGGGTGTAATTGACGTCGGAGTCGCCGGTGTCGGGGCCCGAGTGGCTCAGCGAAGTGAAGGAAGCCGCGGTGATGGGGTCTTCCCCGTAGATCTTGATGGTGCGGTTGCCGAAGGCGACCTCGAAAGCCGTGATCCTGGTGAGGGTGGAGCCTTCCGTGCCGTCCACGTAGGTATCGTCCGGAATGGAGACGACGAAGGAATAGCCGGTGGTGCGGAGGGAGGTGCAGATGCCCGCCAGGCTTGCCGGGGGCCCGATGTCGGCGGCGCAGGCCTGGCCGTTCAGGTCATTGAAGGGGATGCCGGCCGCGGCGGCGCCGGAAATCGCCTGGCCGTAGGAAGTGAGCCAGTCGTAGGAGTGGATGCCGCCCTTGGTGGCCTGGTGGCTGAAAGTGAGGTCGTGGACGTTCCCGCTGGTGCTGGCGACCTCCTTCAAGACGAGGCGTTGGGGAGTGGACATGCTCTCGAAGTACATCGAGTTGTTGTCCTGGAGTATGGAGCCGATCCAGACGCAGTCGCCCAGGGTGGGGTTTTCGTTGGAGCACTGCTTGAAGTCAGTGACCAGCGGCGAGTCCGTGAAGGTGGTGCTGGCGAGGGGCGTCTCGGAGAAGTTGCCGTTCCAGGAGACCGGATAGACCCTCACCTCGTAGGTGCCAAGGAGGCCGTCCAGTTTGTAGTTGTAGATGAAGGAGCCGGACGCGTTCGTCAGGACGGTGTCCCAGCCGAGGGTGAGGGTACCATCGCCCTTGACGACGCTGCCGTCGGGGCGGATTACGGGGACGTCATAGTAGGTGCCGGGGGCGAAACCGCCGCCGGTGATGATGACTGTCTCCGACGGGTGGTAGTCTGCCTTATCGGTGGTGACTATGGGGGCGCCGTGTCCGGTGAACACCTGCAGCGCAGCGAACAAGGCCACCGCCGCGAGCGCCAGGGCGAAAACGGCAAGACCAGACCGCCGCCGGACGAGGACCAGGCGCCTGAGCGACCAGAGAAGCGGGGGAGAGCGCTGCACTCTAGACGCCGCCCTCTACTGCTCGGCGAAGTGGTGACGAGCCGGGGGCGGCAAGGCGCCGGGCCAAAGCGCGAAAGCGCGCAGGCCCTGGGAAGAAGCGCCGGCGCAGGCCGGACATTACGCGATTACGCGTAGACGGAAACAACTCACCGCACCCCCAGAGAGCGTTTGCGTCATTATTGCTTGCACCCGAGAACTTGTCAAGTTGGCGGCAGGCGTTTGCGGCTGCAGATCGCGCGTCGCCGCCAGGAACGAGCCGGATACGGCGCCGGGATGATGAGTGGACAGACGTCAGCAAGAGCGCGCACCCCCGTACGGCCAATTGTCGCAGCGGGCCGGGGTATGTCAAGGCGTTGGGGCCACAGACACACTACATAAGTTTTTCCCACGTACCCACGGCGCCGTCCCCTTCCGGGCCGCAAAACAGGCGCTGCCGCCATACCGGAGGCCTTGGGAAGCGGGGTGGGGAACCAGAAGTGGGCTTGTCAGCAGCCCGTTAGGCCGGTCCGGGCGAGCAGAGAGCCCCGGCCGCCGTTGCCAGCCGCACCGCCCGCCGCAGGATGATCAGGGCGTCCCGGGCGCCCAGCCGCCCGTCGCAGTCGATGTCCGCGGATCGGCCGCAGCCGCGGGCCCCGCCGAGGCCCGCCAGGCCCCTGAGCACGGCGAGCGCGTCGCGGGAATCCACCCGGCCGTCGCAGTCCATGTCGCCCCGGACTGCAACGCCGGCCGCGGGCGCCGGAGCAGTTGCGGCCGTCGGCGTGGGTGGTGGAGATGGTCTGGCCGTCGGGCTCGGCGTGGGTGACGGCGAAGCCGTTGGCGCCGGTGGTGGTGTGGGTGACGGTGACGGCGATGGGCTGGCGCCTGGGGACGGCGAATCCGTGGGTGCCGCTGTCGGCGTCGGGCTCGCGGTCGGCGCCGGCGGTGGCGCGGGATTCTCGACGCCGCCGAAGTCGTTCGACCAGTACCAGCCGAACGTGCTGTCCGCTGAGTAGGCGCGGGCCAGGCCCATCACCAGGTAGTGGGGGCCCAGCATGTTCGCGTTGTGGCCGGGCGAGGCGCGCCACAGGTCGAACGCCTGCTGCGCGGAAGTCGCCCCCGCCGCCAGGTTCTCCCCCAGCCAGGTGTTGTAGCTGTAGCCGAAAGCCGCCATCCGCTGGAACGGATTGCGCCCCAGCGAGTCCGTGTGCGAGAAGTAGTTTCGGGCGCTCATATCCGCGCTCATCCAGCGCGAGGCGTCCTCCAGCTGCGGGTCTATGGCGAGCGGCGGCAGGCCGTTCTCCTGCCGGTACTGATTGATCAGCGCCGCGAAGGCCTGCTCCTCAGAGTCCAGGACGGGCGCCGCCGCCGCCCTCTGCGGGGGACTGGCGCACACGAGCACCGCCAGGGCGGCCGCCACCAGCGCGGCCGCGGCCAGCATCAGCGGCGCTCTCGTCTGTTTTCTTGCCACACTGCCACCCATCTCGGTTAGCGCCAGGCGTGTCTCCGGGGACGCGGGTGCCCGGGGCGCCGGCGGAACTCCCATAACAGTGAGACAGCCGTAGATGGGCGCCCGTTACGGCAGGTGACGGAGCGTCAGGATAAGAATGGATTAAGGTGTGGCAGCGCTAGTAGACGTAGGGAGGTACCTTCAGGTGCCTCCAACCGGGGCGGGGCGGGGTGGGGGAGCCTCGCCCGCGGGTGGGGACGCACGGCATCTCTACGCGGTGCATATATATATGGAAGGGACGCCGGGTCGGGCCGGCCTGGCCGGAGGAGGGTGCAGGGCGATGGCCGCAGTGCCTAGGCTGCGCGCTAAGGTTAGGATCACGAAGCGCCGACCAGCCGCCCTCCGCATGTGTGCGAGCCAAACATTAGCGCGCAATTGGGGCGTCCCGGGGCTCGCTGGGGCCCGTTTTTGCGTGATCGGCCCGCCGCGCGCGCCCGCCGCCGCCGCTTTTTGCGTGTGCGGACGGTTTTGGCCGGGCCTCGCGCCATCGCGCGGGCTGCCGCCTGCCCCTGAGTCGCCGCGCCGCCGGGCCCCGGCCTGGGCTACCTTTGTGCCTTCCCTTCGTGCCTTTGTGCCTTCGTGGTAAGAACCCCGCTTGGAGAAGGCAATGTTCGGTGAAGCGATGGCGAGCAGGTAACCTTTTTGCTTCTGGCCGCGTTTGGAAAAGGTAGAATGCACGCAGCCTTTCAGAAGGGAAGGAGAAGCCTTGTATGCGAGGGGGTTGACACCCGTCACTCGAGAAACGAGAATTTCGCGACAGTGACGAGAGGATTAATGAGTCAGAAACAGGCAATCGAAATAGCAATAGTAATAAGGAAAAGGAGGCCGGAATGAGTCCGACACCCACGTTCCGTCTCCCCACAGCCGGACTGCTGGCGTTTATCGCGCTGGTAGTCCTCGCCATTGGCGCGGCTGTCTGGGGCGGCGGCAATAACGCCTACGCCAACGTAGTAGGCGCAGACTACACCTTAGATGAAGAGCCAGCCTGTTCGGGGGCATACGAAGTCGTCAACGATAACTTCCCCGGGTCCATCGTGGAGGGCCAGTCGATCTGCTACAAGGTCACCGGCAGCCTCAGCGTTCCCACCGTCGGCGCCCTCCAGATCGTCGTGAACTTCGACCAGCTCTTGGTCGATGACGACGAGGGGATCGGCTCCGTCGCCGCGACGGGCGCCAACTGTACTTTTGATCACGATGCCGGCGGTGACTCGTCCGTTACCTGCACGTTCCCGGGGCCGCTGGCGGCGCTCGCTCAGTTTACGATCCTGATCACCGGCGTCCAGAACGCCTTCGACGGGGCGACACCAGGACAAGGCTGTGGCTGGAACGGCACCTTCACCGCCCAGGACCTGTCTTCCGCGCAGGGCCCGCAGAACGGCACCGTCAACACCAGCTGCCACACCGTCCTGGACTTCGATGTCCGCATGACCAAGGACGCCGACCAGAACCCGTACCAGACGGAGTCCTTCAACTACACCATCCAGGCCGACAACGACAACATCACGACGGGCGCCGATGACGCCACCATCACGGACACGATCCCGTCCAATTTCACCATCATCGGCGGCAGTGCCGGCGTCACCACCACGGGCGGCGTCGCTGCTCCCAGCTGCGGGGTCCTTCTCCAGGTCATCACCTGCACCGGCGTCGACCTGTCGCCGGACGCAGGCGTGGCAGACACCTGCCCGAGCGCGGAGACGGACAACCTCTGCATCAACGTCCTGCTCTTCGCCAACGCCAACGCGGGCACGTTCGATGACCCGCCGCTGAACATCGACGTCGCCTCTGACCCGGAGACGGACACGGCCACGTTCACGTGCGCGCTGAACGGTACCCAGACGGGCGCCCGGAACAACTGTGACGCGGGCACCCCGACCCTGACGCTGGCGCACGCGGACGCCACGTCCACCGGCGACACATTCAGCGACAGCGAGAACACCACTATTGTGCGCGTGGGTCTGGCCGTCGCCCCGACCACGTCCGTGCTGGCTGACGGCGTGGCCTCCTGCACCTTCACGACCGACAACTGGGACAACGCCCAGCTGTTGGGCAGCCCCAGCAACACGGCCGACGCGCCCACCGGCGACTGGAACGTCACCGGCATCGTCGGCGTGACCACCACGGAGGGTGAGTCCGGCGGCAACCAGACGCTGACCGTCAAGTCTACAACCGCCGGCACCGCCACCGTTTCCCTGAACTGGAAGCACAACCTGGCCGTGGCGCTGGCCGGAACCAACCAGACGCCCACCCAGACCTGTACCTTCACCCAGGTGACCGCGACCTTCAACGTTTCGAAGGACTTCATCCCCGACTCTAGTGCTCCGGTCACCGTCGCGCTCGTCTGCACCGGAGGAGGCACGGTCGTCAACGACGACACGACCGCGGTCGAGACGACCGACACGGCGGACTTCACGATCAACAACTTCGCCGCCGGCGCCACCTGCACGGCCACGGAGACGGTCCCCGCCGGGTACACCAACATCACCGGCACGGCCTGCACTGCCGTGGCGATCACCGCTGGAAGCGCCAGCAGTTGCACGCTGACCAACCGCTTCAACGTTGAGGCGGCCCTGTTCGGCACTGCGTTCGCCGGCGGCGCTATCCGCCACGTGGATGTGGACGCCGCGTCCGAGGACGCCACGTGGCACTTCCAGAACTCGGCCTCCACTCTGCACCCCAAGGGCATCCTCGTTACCGCCATCGACGATGGTGACGATGCCACCACTTCCCTGCACACGGTATGTCTGTTCGCCAACGCCTACCCCGCGCCCACCACGCCGGCGTTGACCGACGCCGACTGGATCATCACGTCTACCAGCACCGCCGCGGGCGCCGCCGGGCCTCCGACGACGAATAACAAGGCCGCCGTGATCCGCGACTTCGACTTCAACGATGACGCCATCGTGGACTACCGCGCGAACTGCGTGGAGTGGCGCTCCGCCCAGCCGGGCGACCAGACCATCGTGCTGGACCTGCCGGCGGCCCTCGAGCCGCCCGACAAGTTCTACTTCGATGGCGGCAGCCCCACGGGTAGCCAGCCGCTGGTCAAGCAGTGGAACTTCCCGCAGAGCACGAAGATCGTCGGCAACGCCGCCGGCACCTTCGGCGCCAGCGGCTACGTCGGCCTCACCAACCTGAGCGGCAACACGGCGAACACCGACGTCTCCAACTGGACGGCGCGCGACGCCCTCACCGGCACCACCACCACCGCCATCTGGACCCGCCCGAACCTCGACGGTTCCACCATCACGGTGACCGGCTCCGCCTTCACCTCCCTGCCGGGCCCCGGCCAGCCCACCACCAGGGTGCTGGCCGCCGGCACGAGCTTCATCGACTACGCCATCGGCGGTCACAACGATGCCGCCGGCGGCACGCACTACAGCGGCCCGCTGGACGGCGTGCAGCAGCGCTACGCCCTCTCCGCCACCTCCTGCGGCAGCGTCCGCCTGGAGAACCCGGTGACCGGCGTTACCCTCATCCTCAGCCCCGGCCAGTCAACACCGGCGTTGAGCCCGCCCGACAACGTGGGCGTGTGGCTCAGCAGCGACAAGGGTACCGCCTTCTCGGTAGTGCCCACGGCCGGCGGCGCGATCCCGACCACGGCCGCCAACGCCACCTGCCAGCCGGGTCAGACCAGTGTCATCACCATCACCTCCCAGGAAGACCGCCTGCTGCGGACGGACCGCATTGTCCTGCCACCGGAGACCATCACGGTGACCTGGCAAGTGGGTCCCGGCCACGGCAAGCAGCCGGACCTGGCCTGGGCGCAGCAGCGCAAGCTCCTTGAGAAGAACTGGCGCAACCCTGACGGCACCTGTCCGTACGCGGGCACCGGCCAGTTCTTCTACGTGCGGTACCAGCTGCAGCAGCAGAGCGTGGGCGCGCTGAGCACAATCGTCGGCGAGCCCGCCATCGCTCTCGGCCAGGACTTCGTCGTCGTTGAAGTGGCGGCGGACCCCGTGACCGGCAGAGGCAACTCCGACTGCATCAGCCGCGTCATCGCGGAGTCTCAGGACGAGGGCGAGTTCGACGCCACGGCTCACGTCGTCGTGAGCCCGACCAACCACACCGTCATCAGCATCGAGGCCGACTTCCTCATCTACTACATGAAGCTTGAGGACATCACGGTTGGCCTGGTCCCGGGCGCCCGCAGCGGCCACAACTCCGGCGCGCTGACCCCGGCTCTGAGCGGCCACACCAACGCCGACGCGGTGACGGGCATGGTACCCGATGACACCACCACGCGCACGGCTAACGTCTCCGCAGACGTGCTGGCCCGCGTGCGGGTCCGCGGTTGGACCGTTACTGACAACTGCCCGGTCCGAGCACAAGGCGTGGACAGCAACGGCGGCCTCCTGCCCGCCAACCGCTGTGTCTTCCCGGACGACTGGCTGCACATGATGGGCGGCACCACCGCCGCCACCAACAACCCGCAGTCAGACATCTGGGGTACCGGCAACTGTGGCGCCAAGGAAGCCGGCCCGTTCAGCTTGCTTGACCCCACGCACAACGTCATTACCGACCCGAACGTCTGCAACGACAGCAAGGCGCCACACGTCGGCGGCCTCTTCCGCGAGACCGTCCTGGGCAACGGTGTGGTAACTAACGGTGATGCGCCGGTGCCGTCCGCTCTGGTCGCACTGACGCTGACCGGCTCCGGCTTCCTGCGGCCCGCCGCCAAGACGGACATCTACCCCACCAACAACAACACCTTCTACGTCACCCACCTGCCGTCAGACCCGTGGATTGACGTCGGGCCCAACTCCAACTACTTCAACCACTGGAACACCTGGGGACTCGGCGCCAAGACCGGCATCTACACCTTCTGGACCAGCCTGGCTGACCGCGGCCTGGAAGTCGTCTCCTGTGGCCCCGCGTCCAGCAACGCCTTCGCGCCGGTGGCCACCAGCCCGTGCCCGGCCACAGGCGTCCTCACCGGCGGCTACCGGACGATGAGTATCTTCACGGACAACCACGGCGAAGCCATGGTCTGGATCAACGGCGATGCCAACCTCACATTCACCGGCTGTTTGAGCAGCGCCAGCACCCTGCCGACGCCGCTCCCCGGCTCCCCGGGGGTCTCGATCAAGACCATCAGCGGTAACTTCTGCCGGCCCGGCGACATCGTTGGCTCCAGCACCGTGAGCGCCGTCGTTGACTACCCGGACAAGCACAGCAAGCACTACGCTCTGCTCAGCAACTCCGTTACGGTCACGTGGACCTGGGGCGGCTCGAAGACCATCTCGGTCACGCCCAGCGCCGGTGGCCAGATCAACAGGGTGCAGTTCAACGCGACCGACAGGGATGGCTTCTGCAGCCCGAGCCCCAGCCTGCACAAGGTGCTGGGCGAAGCAGTCACCTTCCTGATCGACTCCGGTGACGGCACCATCATCGTCGTCAGCAACAACGGCATCATCTCGTCCAACGGGCGCTCCGCCTCGACCACCACGGTGCGCGCGACCCCGGCCACGCCAGACATCTGTATCGCCTGGGTGGACATCCTGAGCACGCTGTTCAGGGAGGTCAACGTCTTCATCACCGCCTTCGACCCCGAAGGCACCGTGGCGTTCGACCTGATCCTGAACCTCGACACTGACGGCGACGGCGTCGCCGACGCGACGGACAACTGCCCGGCCGTCTACAACCCCGACCAGGCCGACGCTGACGGCGACGACACCGGTGACGCCTGCGAAGCAGACGCCGACGGCGATGGCATCGAGGACGGCGACGACAACTGCCCGGCCGTCTTCAACCCTGACCAGCTCGATAGCAACAGCGACGGTGAGGGCGACGCCTGCGAGGCCGACAGCGACAACGACGGCGTCATCGACGACGACGACAACTGTCCGACCGACTACAACCCCGACCAGGCCGATAGCGACGGCGACGGCCAGGGCGACGCCTGCGAACCGGTGCCGGCGACACAGGAAGTGATCTGGGGCGACGTGGACTGCAGCGGCAGCGTCACGATTGGCGACGCGCAGAAGATCGCACGCGCGCTGATCGACCTGGCGATCACGCAGGCTGCCGGTTGCACGGCGATCAACGACATCGTCTCGGTCACGCTGGACGGCAGCACACGCGACCGCAAGTGGGGCGACGTGGACTGCAGCGGCATCGTCAGCATCGGCGACGCGCAGAAGATCGCACGCAACCTGATCGACCTGCCGATCACCCAGAGCGGCGCGCTCTGTCCCGGCATCAACGAAACGGTAAGTATCCCCGCCTAGGCGGGACAACCAAACATGGACAGGATGGTTTCACAGTCTGTACAAGACAAAGGAGGTCCAGGGACTATGACGAAGAAGATGGTAGTTAGCAGAGGGTGGCTCGCGGCTTTTGCCGCGAGCGCCCTCCTGGTGGTGGCCGGCTGGCTGGCCTTGACCGGCGCGGCACAGGCGGCAGCCAATAGCCTCAGCGTTTCCCCGGCGGCCGCCACGGTCGCCCCCGGCGGCACGGTGGAAGTCACCATCGCCGCGGAGGCGCCCTCCGGCGGCCTGGGTGGCTGGACCCTGAACGTCACCTACGACCCGGCCGTGGTCACTCCCACCGCCTCGTCCGGGCGGTCCAACGTCAACCTGGCGCTGGGCCCGGACACGATCGGCATCAGCGGCTTCGAGACAAGCGGGCTGACCGGCGCCGTGGAGCTGGCCAAGATCACGTTCACGGCCGCCGGCGCTGCCGGTACGTCCTCGGACGTTGATGTCTCCATCGCCACGGGCGGCTGGACGGCCCCCACCGGTGACCCCACCACCAACCCCACCATCACCGGCGGCACTATCACCGTTGCGGTCCCCGCCGCCACGCCGACGGCGTCGGCGTCCCCTGTGCCGGCGACTCCCACCGCGACTGTGGCCAAGGTACCGGTCGTCGGTGGCGCTCCGTCGTCTGACGGCGGCTCCAGCGTCCTCCCCTTGGTGCTGGCAGCCGTTGGGCTGGCAGCCGTTGCCGGGGCGGCCTGGGCCGTGACCCGAGGGCGGCGCGAAATAGGCTAACCGCCAGCAATAGCACGTCTAGTAACGGGAAGGGCTCCGGCAAACAGGGATCGGAGCCCTTCTTGTTAGCTCTTTCTAGGCCGCCCCGGAATGGGCGTCCGCCGGCGGTTGCAAGAGAAGCCCTGTCTGGTAGCACCGAGCAACTTCCGGGAGGCACCACCCTTGCAACCAGACCCCGGCCGCGCCGGCAATGATCACCCCTGGGTGGACCGTGGGGCCTTGACTCAGCGCCCGCGAATTCGCAATCCTGTTCGGTAAGCGCGAGGCCACCGTCCGCTGAAGGGGACTAGCAGCCGAGGGAAAAGGAGACAGATGATGAGCCGCAGAATCGTCCAGTCCTGGATGGCTGTTTTGGCGCTGGCGGCGCTGGCCCTTGCCGCCGCCTGGCTGGCCGGCGCCGGCCCCACCCAGGCCGCGGCCAACAGCGTCCGGATCCAGCCCGCCTTGGCTACCGTGGCCGCCGGCGCCAACACCACCGTGGAACTTGCGGCGGAGCCGCCCGCTGTCGTTCCGTCCCAGGACCCGGACGAAGCTCCCGCCGGCGGTCTCGCTTACTGGACCATCAAGATCCACTACGACCCCGCCGTCGTGCAGGTGGCTCAAGGCCTGGACCAGAACGGCGACCCGGCGCCACTCTGCACCCCCATGGCCAGCCCGGCGGGCGCCGACGCCGGCGTCAACTGTGACGTCACCGACGATGATCCCTCGAACCCCGAGATGGATACGGTAGTCTCCACCGGCGCCGTCGTCTTCCCTGACGATAGGGTCGGCCTCACGACAGACTCCATCCTGGCGACCGTCACTTTCCAGGGCGTGGGCGCCGTGGTCACCTGCAGCGACCTGACGATAGAGGTGGTCATCTTCGACGACCTGCGCGCCGACGACGACCCAATCCCAAGCAACCCGGCGATCACCGACGGCCGGATTTGCATCCAGCCTAGGGAGAGAATCTGGGGCGACGCGGACTGCAGCAACAACGTCAGCATCGGCGATGCGCAGAAGATCGCCCGCAAGCTGATCGACCTACAGTTATCGCAGGGCGAGGACTGCCCGCCGATCATGGGCGGCGTGCTGGCCGACGGCGCCTCGCGCATTTGGGGCGATGTGGACTGCAGCAACAACGTTAGCATCGGTGACGCTCAGAAGATCGCCCGCAGCCTGATCGGCCTACAGGTGTCGCAGGGCGAGGGCTGCCCCGACATTCAGGACACGGTCATCATCGCCGTCGGGTGATGAGGGGGACCTGACACACGATCAGCTGCGGACTTGACGGAGGCAGCGCTCTGACCGGGCGGAAGCCGGGCAGGCGCCGCCCGTTCCTCGTTCTGCTGCCCGCCGCTGCGCTCCTGCCCTTGCTTCTCACGTCTGCCACGGCCGCCGCAAACAGCGTCTACATTGCCCCGGCCAGCGCCACGGCAGGCGCCGGCCAGCCCGCCGTCGTCGATCTCGTGGCGGAGCCCGCCGGGGGTGGCCTGGCCGCCTGGGTGCTGGAAGTGGGCTTCGACCCGGCCGTCATCTCCACCGCGAGCCGCCAGTGCGACCCTGTGGATACGCCGGCCGGCGCCGCGGGCGCCGTGGGCTGCGAGGCCGCGGATACCAACGGAGACGGCCAGGACGACGCCGTGAAGACCTTCGGCGGCGTCATCTTCACGAATACCGGCAAGGGGTTCACCCAGAAGGTGACGCTTGCCAGCATCGAGTTCAACGCCGTGGGCGAGGCCGGCGCCTGCAGCGCCCTGACGGTCAAGGTGACCGCCTTCAGCGACCCGGATGGCAACGAGACGAGCCCCTCCATCGCCAACGGCGAGGTGTGCGTGGCCGGTCCCGGCCGGACTCCCGGTCCCAGCCCGACTCCCGGCGTGGACCCCGGCTCCCCGGCCGCTACGGCAGCGCCAGGTGCGACGGACGGCGGCATCCCGGGGGCTACAGCGTCGCCGGGGCCGGGCCAGACGACGCCTCAGGGTACGGGAGGGGCGTCTGGGGCCGCCGGCAGCCCGGGCGCCGGTACAGGGGGCGGTTCTCCGTCGCCCGGCGGCCCTCGTGGCGGCACCGCCGGCCAGGCGGGGGAGGGCGGCGGCGGCGGTTCCGGGCCGGGGACGGCTGTCTGGGCGCTGATCGGCCTGGGGGCGGCGGCCGCCGTGGGCGGAGGCGGTTTCGCGGCTTACCGGGCGTGGCGCGCCCGGAAGGCATGACCCCGCGCCAGCCGGAGTTCCCACAGGGGTTGTTGACAGTCAACGAAGGCAGAGAGGGCATTCGCTCTGATCGCGGCGTAGTCCGCCGCTCGCCCCTTCGGCTGCGCTCAGGGCAGGCCTACGAGTGCCTCAGGGCGAGCGGGAAGGGGGTTGGCCCGAATCCACAGCCAGCCAAAGGGCCCCGACCCGCTCATGGTGAGGTACTCGTACCATGAGCGGCTGCCGAACGCTCCCCGCCTGAGGCGGGCGGCCTCTTCAGGACGCTCCCTTGTAAACAACCTCTGTGGGAACTACAGCTAGCCGGAGAGCCGGGAGAACGCCTCGCAGCCCTGGGTGTTGGGCGCGGGCGCTATCTTCCAGACGCCGTCCGCCTTGGCGAAACCGGCCTGCACAGTGTACTCGCTCTTGCCCCGCACTTCGCCCACGATCACGGCGCTGGCCGTGGTCTCCGTGACCGTCACCTGCTCCAGGCGCTTGAAGCTTAGCAGCGCCAGGTCCGCGCCCAGGTCCTGTTCGGCCTTCACCCCGCCCTCGTTGAACTGCTCCTGCGGGCAGCGTTGGCGGAACTCCGGCGTAAAGGAATCGTAGAGCGAGGGCCACTGTCCCTCCGGCAGGGTCTCTATCGAGCGGCGCGCCAGCTCCTGGACGGCCTTCTCGTCGTCCGTCACCGGCGAAAACGGCGGCCCGGCGGTGGTGGGCGCGGGAGCGGGCGTCGTCTGCTGCCCCGCCGGCGTTCCGCCGTCGCCGCCCCCGGAGAGCGCGACGGCGATGATCACGATGAGGACAACGCCACCGCCGAGCACGCCGGCTATGAGCACGTCCCCACGCCGCAGGAACGCAGGGCCGGGCGCCGCCGCGTCCGCCGCAGGCGGAGCCGGCGGGGGCTGTCGCCGTCTGCGGCGTTCGGAGCGGCGTGGCATGGCTCTTCCGGGCGCGTGGACTAGGAAGAAACCTGGGGTACGATCTGCCCGCTGGTCAGCCGGCGGATCTCCGCGTTGTTGCTGTAGTACACCGTCCCGTCCGGGCTCACGGCCACGCCGCGCTTGCAGTCCTTCACCAGCACGTCGTCGCCGCTCACCGGGTCCTCCGGCGCGCCGCCCAGGACCAGGCGGCGGAGGACGCCGCTGCCCAGCTCGCAGACCAGGAGGCCGTCGCTCAGCAGCGGGTACTTCTTGCTGCTCAGGAAGGCGACGCCGGACACCTCCACGAAAGAGAGGAACTCGCCGGGAGACTTCCCCTGCTGGGCGAAGCGGTGGATGGCCTTCACGTGGTCGCCTGCGTCGCAGTCGGAGAAGGGGAACGCGCCCACGTCCGGCCAGCCGTAGTTCTTGCCCGCCTCAATAACGTTCAGCTCCTCACAGGTTACCGGCGTGTTATCGGTGCCGTAGATGGCGCCGGTCTCCGGTTGGAACGCGAAAGCGAAGGGCTCCCGGAAGCCCACGGCGAAGATGCGCGGGTCGGCGTTCGGATCGTCCGCATAAGGGTTTCCGGGGGCCGCGGAACCGTCCTCCTTGCTGACGCGCAGGAGCTTTCCGATGGGCGTGGACAGGTCCCGCACGAGCGTTCCCTCGTCGTAGTCGCCGATGCTCAGATAGAGGAAGCCGTCCGGGCCGAAGTGCAGATTGCCGTTGCCGTTGTAGCCCGGGTGGGTCACCGGCGTCTCCGGGAAGTTGTCCGAGATCACCGCCTTGTCCACGCCTTGTCCCCCCTGATCCGTAAACCGCAGCAGGGTCGGCTTGCCCACCGGCTGCTCAGAGCTCTCCAGGGGCGACGTGTAGAGGACGTACACGTAGTGGTTGCTGGTGAACTCGGGGTCCAGGGCGATGCCGGTGAGGCCCCAGTCCAGGTCCAGGTAGCTCGCCACCTGTATCTGCGCGAACGGCTCCGGCTGCAGCCGTCCGTCCGCGTTGATGACGTGGATGACGCCGCTGAACTGCTCCGCGAAGAACAGGCGGCCGTCCGGGGCGAATGTCAGCGCCCTGGGGGCCCTGAGGCCGCTGGCCACCACTTCCGATTGCAGTCCGAAGGGGAGCTTCTCTGCGCCCCCACCGCCGCAGGCGGCGAGGACCAGGATGAGCAAGGCGAATACGAGGACAGAAGCCGGCACCTTGCGGTTCATGCGAGGAATACTAGCAGACGGGCGCTCCTGGATACAGATGCGGAGCCGTACTCAGCGCGGCCAGAGGGCGCCCCCTTTCGATTGCCCGCAATATCAGGCTGGGGTAGACTTGGAAAAACAAATCACGCAACTTCCGAACACGTAGGCACGCACCCCACCAGGGAACCGTCTGCTCAACCGCGATGGCGAACGTACAGGCCGAGGCGTCAGGGCTCCCGCACGGGGAGTCCGCTCTCGAGTTTTCGTTCCAGGTCAAAGGCATCGCCAGCCTCCTGCTCCTGGGGCTCTTGCTCAGGCTCGTCCTGGCCACGCTGCCCGGCTTCAGCGTGGACATCGGCACCTTCAGCGCCTGGGCCAACGACCTGGCCCTCAACGGCCCCTGGGACTTCTACCGGGCGGACTACTTCACGGACTACGCCCCCGGATACATGTACGTGCTGCTGTTCATCGGCAAGCTGAACCAGGAGTTCCATCTGAGCCCCGGCCAGATGGAGTACGTGCTCAAGCTCCCGTCCATCGCGGCGGACCTGGCGTCAGCGTACCTCCTCTACAAGCTGCTGGCCGGGAAGAAGATGGAGGTGCGGCTGGGAGCGGCGGCGCTGTACCTGCTCTTCCCCGCTTCGCTGCTCATCGGCGCCATCTGGGGCCAGGTCGATAGCCTGCTGGCGCTCTTCCTGCTGCTCAGCGTCTACTTCATCGGGCGGGACCGGCCGGTGGCCGGCGCCGTGGCCTACACAGTCGGCTTCCTGATGAAGCCGCAGGCCATAGCCGCGCTCCCCTTCCTGGCACTCTGGATCATCCGCGAGCGGTGGCCCAACTGGTCAGATGAACGTTCCACTCGCCAGGCGCTCTTGCTTTGGCTGAAGTGCGCGGCCGCCGGCTTCGGCACGCTCCTGGTGCTCATCACCCCGTTCTTCGAGCTGGAGCCCTGGCGCCTGATCGAGGTGCTCTACAACGCCACGAACGTGCAGAACTACCGCGTCAACTCCTTCTTTGCTTACAACTTCTGGAACATGGGCGGCCTCTTCGACTGGGGCTTCAAGTGCGACGTCGGCCTCGGCGACTGCGCCAGCGACGCCCACAACACGGTGTTCCTGGGCGTCGTCACGCGCTTCTGGGGCCTGGCGATGTTCGCTGCGGGGCTGGCCGCGGTCCTGCTGGTGTTGCGCCGGGCGCAGGGCATGGGGATGCTGGCGCTGGGCACCGCGCTCAGCGTCCTGGTCTTCTACCTCTTCCTGACGCGCATGCACGAGCGCTACGTCTTCGCCTTCTTCCTGCCCTTCCTGGCCGCCTGCGCGCTCCTGGAGAGCCGGGCGCTGTGGGCCGCCTTCGCCGGGCTGAGCGCGCTGCACTTCGCCAACCTCTACCACGTGTTCATCGCCTACTACCCGAACGACGGTACCGGTGGGATAGGGGCTGGGCCGGATCTCGGTCCCTCGCTTAAAGTCGGTGGCATCTATAAGTGGTTTGAGAAGGGCGATTTCTTCGGCGTATCGCTGCCTCTTCTGGGCCGGCTCGCGACGGTGCAGGTACTCTCCATCCTGATGGTCGCGGCGTTCTTCTTGCTGCTCGCGACCGCCTACGTGCTGGAGTCGCGCAGGCGCCGTCAGGCTGCGCCCGCATGAGCCTGCCGGACGCCGCCCGCACCAGCTTTCAGTCAGTGCAGGCCCGGCTCCCCAGGAAGCTCACGGCATACCAGTGGGCACTGATCGCGATCCTGATCGCGGCCATCTTCACCCGCTTCTGGCGCCTGGGCTCCCCCAACGAGTGCTACTTCGACGAGGTGTACTTCCCGACGACCGGGGCCGAGATCCTGCACGGCGATAACAGGGCCTGGCTGTTCTATGGCCACGAGAACACGCACCCGCCGCTCTCCAAGGAGTTCATGGCGCTGGGCATGGGCGTCTTCGGCCACCAGCAGCGCACCGGCGCCGACAACAAGTGCTGGGGCGACGAAGAGGACGCCGCCCACCGGTCCGACCCGGACTGGACGTACAACCCCTACGCCTGGCGCTTCTTCGGCGCGCTGGCGGGCGTCGGCGCCGTCCTCTTCATGTACCTGCTCGCGAAGAGGCTCTTCAGCAGCGAGATCGCGGGCCTGGCCGGCGCTTTCCTCCTCACCTTCGATGGCCTGGCCTTCGCCCAGTCGCGCATCGCCACGCCGGATACCTACGTGCTCTTCTTCGTCCTGGGGGCGGTGTATTTCCTTGTCTCCAACCGCTTCCTGTTCTCCGGCGTCTTCTTCGGCGCTGCCGTGGCGACGAAGTGGGTGGCCGCCTTTACCGCCGTCCCCATTCTCCTCTACTTCATCTGGAGGCTGCTCCAGGGGATCAGCGAGACGAAAGGAGACGGGCAGCCGCAGCGGCTCAGGCCGTACGAGATCGCGCTGCCCGGCGGGCTCGCGCTCCTCTACGGGGGCATCACCCTCACCGTCTGGCGGTACGTGGCCACGACGCCCGGCGATACGTATGATCCGCTGGGCGGGCCGCTGCAACTGCTCGCCCTGCTCCTGGTCATAGCCGGGGCCGCCGGCGCGGCGGCGGGCCTGCTGATGCTTCTGACGCGCGGCGCGGGCGGGGGCGCGAAGGCAGGCTTCACCCCCCGGGGCAAGCTCTACCTGCAGCTCGCCGTTGCCTTCGGCGTCTTCTTTGTCATGGTCCCCGGCTATGTGTACCTGATGACGTATCTCCCCATGCTCCTGAACGGCTGGGACCTGGGCGCCGTCAGGGAGCTGAACCGCCAGGCGTACAGCTTCCACTCCAACTTGACGTTACCTCACCCCTGGCAGTCGCCCTGGGACACCTGGCCCATCATGGCGCGCCCCATATTCCTCTTCGTGGACTCGCAGGACCCAAACGGCACGACAAAGATCTACTCGCAGGGCAATCCCATAGTCTTCTGGATGGCGCTGCCGGCGCTGGCGTTCGTGCTCTGGCAGGGGCTGGGCCGGCTCCGCGCCAGGGTGGACGCGGCCACCGGCGATATCTCGGTCTCCGGACGGATTTCCGTACGGCAGTTCCCGCAGCTCTTCGTGGTGCTCGGCTACCTGGGGTTCTGGCTGCCCTGGGCCAGCCAGCCGCGCATCATGTTCATCTACCACTACATCTCGGCGCTGGCCTTCGCCATCCTGGCCCTGGCCTACGTGGTGGACTGGTTGTGGTGGCAGGAAGACAGGCGAGGCCGGGCGGCGGCCGTCATCTTCCTGGTGGCGGTGCTGGCCTCGTTCGTCTACTTCTACCCGCACCTGGCCGCTGTGGACGTGCCCGCCTGGCTGGACCAGTCCTACTACTGGTTCAACAACGGCCTCCTTAAGTGGCAGTAGCGCTGAGTCTCAAGGGCGGCCTATCGGCGAGAGAAGGGTCGCCGGCGTCTGTCCTGTGCCCGCGCCGGCGCGGCGCTACCAGCCCAGCTCGTTGCCCCAGTAACGGCCCCAGAATCCAGCCGCAATCGACGCCACCACGAGCGCGAGCTGCAACCGCCGCGATCCGGCCGTGCGGTTGTCGTCGAAGCCGAACGCCGTCAGGATCAGCAGGAACGGCGTAAAGTCCAGCATGAAGCGATAGCCGAACTGCACCCAGCCCTGGCTGTAGTGCAGGAACAACGGGATGCAGATCAGGCCGATCGCCAGCCAGCAGGCCGGCTTCAGCATATGGCGGCCCTTGGCGAACAGCGCGAAGACGTAGGCAGGCGAGGTAAACAGGATGCTCAGGCCGTAGGGCGAAGGCCGGAAGATGGACCAATCGGCATGGAAGTCCGGCGGCATCATGAAGAGCACGTGCAGGTGCAGCGGGATGTTCCGGATATCGAACAGGTTGAACCGTGGCGCGCTGGGGTCCTGCGCGCGGTAGTAGCTGTACTGAATGTTCGCGTACGCCTCGTAGACGGCCTGGTAGCCGCTCTGGAACGGGTCGTCAAAGCGCGCCCAGTTGTACCAGAGCGTAAAGATCCCAAACGGGACCAGCCCCGCCGCAAACATCAGCAAACGTCTTGTCCGGCCCCAATCTTTGAGTGCCGCAAGCCAGGACTCCACGGCGAACAACCGGAAGTCGTCATGCCCGTAGCGCAGGATGTAGTAAAGGAAGAACGGCGCCGCCAGCAGCGTAGGCCCGCGGCTCAGGTAGGCGAAACCGATCGCGATCGCCGGCAGGTACGGCGGCGCGCCCCGCAGCAACAGAATGATCGCTATCAGCACGAAGAAGACCGCGGTCACGTGGTTCAAGAACCACAGCGTCCCCGTGGTTGCCGCGTAGAAGTGCACCGTGCCGAAAGCGAAAAACGGCACCATCAGGATCTTCGTCGTGCTGGTCACGTCCAGCAGCTTCAGGGCGTACCAGAGCAGCGCCACGTTGATAGCGCCCAGCACCATGGCGAAGTGTATCGATGAAAAGTCCGTGCCCCAGATGGCCACAAACGGCAGCAGCAGGATCGCCGAACCCGGCCCGTACGGCAGGTACTTCGCGTCCCCTATCTTCACCGTATCCTGCCAGAAGTCCGGGATGCCCACCGACCCCACGTCGAGCGTGCCGTTGAGTATCGCCTTGGCCAGGTAGACCTCGTGCTCGTACCAGCGGATCGGGTCCGGGCGGGACAGCAAGAAGATGACCAGGGTGCTGCCGAATATCACCAGCGGCAGCCAGAAGGTGCGTACCAGGTCAATCGCCCAGTCGGCCGCCCCGTGTTCTCCGGACGAGGCCGGCAAGGCGCCTCCCGATTCCTGAGGCATCTTGCGCTATACTTTCGCTGATTTCACGCGGCCGAGCAACAAGAGGTGACCGCGACGCGCGCCCGAGCGGGGCTTATTCCAGCGCCGCAGGCTCGTCGCGCTGCATGTGGGGCCAGATGAACAGCGAGTTGATCGTCCAGTTCCAGGCGAACCCCACCAGCACGCCGATGCCGTTGGAGACGTACGGCGCCAGGATCCCCAACAGCGAGTCCTCTCCCGCGGCGTCGCGCAGGATGGGCGTGAGCACGTTCACCGTGATCACGATTATGATGGGGCTCACCACCGAGCTCAGGTTGTACTTCACGAATCGCGTGATGCGCCAGCCGCCGCGGGGCCGGTGGCTGAAGGTCCAGTGCTCGTTCAGGTTGAACTGCACCATGATCGCGATCTCCACCGCCAGAATGGACGAGATGAGCAGCCGGATGTCCGGGTGGGTGAAGAGCCCCAGGTCCACGCGCGTGTCCCTGCCCGGCAGGAACCAGGCGATGGGCGAGTCGTAAAACCCCCAGAGCATGGCGGTGTTGACGACGAAGCCGAGACCGCCGACGATCAGGAACTTGACCAGCGTCGTCGGCAGGTGCAGACGGTGCGCCAGCTCCCGGACGGCGGCAAGCACGCCCGTTTCGGCCTCTGTCGCGAGCTCAGGTTGCATCAGTCGTTCCAGATACGGCGTGAGTCTCATTATAGCCGAGCAGGCTGTCGAGAGACGAAGGGCCGCGTGTAGCGTCCATATCGGTTGACGGCGCCGGCGGGCTCGCCGTTGCAGGCGCAGGAACGGACGCGCCTCAGGCGGAGTCCGGCGCCGCCCGCCGCCACGGCCGCCCCGTGCGCAGCCGCCACAGCCCGCGCACGTCCTCGCTCACCGTCGCCCAGATCTTCACCCGGCTGTCCGGGTCATCTACCCAGCGCACCGGCACGTCCTTCACCCGGTAGCCCAGCTTCTCCGCCAGGATCAGCAGCTCCGTATCGAAGAACCAGTTGTTGTCCTCTATGAGCGGGAGGATGCGCTGGGCGGCCCGCCGGCTCACGGCCTTGAACCCGCACTGGGCATCGCTGAAGCGCGTGAAGAACATCGCCTTGATCATCGCGTTGTAACCCCGGCTCAGCGCCGTCCGCTTGAACGACCGCGTCACCCGCGCCCGCCGGTGCAACCGCGAGCCCGTCGAGACGTCGTAGCCCTCGTCCGCGATCGCCCGGATCAGCTTCGGGAAGGCGTCCAGATCCGTCGAGAGGTCGACGTCCATGTAGCTCACGATGTCCATCGGGCTCTCCAGCCACGTCTTCTTCAGCGCGAACCCGCGGCCCTTGCGCTCGATGCGCACGTACTCCACCTCGCCCAGCGTGTCAGCCAGCCGCCGGCCGACCGCCGGGGTGTTGTCAGTGGAGGCGTTGTCGGCGATCACGATGCGCCACTCGTACGGGAAGGCGTCGCTCTTCAGGAAGTCGCGCAGGACCGGGATCGAACGGGGGAGCGCCTTCTCTTCGTTATAGACTGGGACGACGACGTCGACAGTGGTCACGGCACTATCGTAAGCGGTGAATGGGTCAGGGGGTCAAGGGGTCAGCCGCCCCGCAGGCGCCGGCCGCCCGCCCATTCCGTCATCCTGAGCCGAGTGGGGTAGAAGGAAGGCTGGGAGGAGGGCTCAGGATCTGTCGTCCCGCAACGCAGCTGGCAGATCAAGCACCACAAAGGCACAAAGGATCATAAGAATCTGCGTGCCTTAGTGTCTTCGTGGTGAAGTAGTCAGGCGAGCAGCACACGCCTGGGTACGCCGGCGCCGGTGCGGCGGAAGTTGTGGAAGAGGAAGCGGCCCGCCATGTCCTCGACATAACACCGGCGCCGCGAAGCCAGTGTCGCCGCGATGTCGCGCCCGAGCGTTTCCGCCTGTGAGATCGCGGCGTCGTCCACCGCGAAGACCTCGGAGGCGGTGATCGTGGTCAGTTGCGCGCCGGCCAGCGTCAGCAGCCAGCCGCTGTTCAGCTCCGCCCAGCCCAGGTGAAAGGCCGTGTCGCCGAACGTGAGCGAGAGCTTCTGCAGGCTGGTCTCCGGCGCGGTCTGCAGCGCCGTAGACCCAAAGTGGGGCATCGAGAGGTCCGTGAAGAGGCGGTAGATGACGCCTAGGCGCTCGTCTTCGGCCAGGGCAGACCCCGCGCGGAACCGCCCCAGGTCAAACGCCAGCGCCGCCTGCTCCTTCTCCTGCGAGACGGCGTCCGCGAGCCACTCCCGGTACTCGCCGAAGCCATCGGCGATGAGCGAGCGCTGGGCGGCGATGCAGTCGCAGGCGGCGCGCAGCAGCGGTGGGCTGGAGACGTAGGAGCCCAGGCACATCAGCGTGCAGGCGTCCGCGAGATGAGAGAACACGCGCGACCAGAGGGCGAGCATGGCGGCGGCCTCCGGCGTGCGCAGCCTGGCGTTGGCGGCGACGATCCCGAGTTGCAGGTTCATCGCCTGCTCGAACACCGCCAGGTCGGCGCCCAGCAGGAACTGCGTCTGGCGGTGGGCGTCCGCCACGGACGGCGGCGCGGCGGACGGCCGCGAGGGGAGCGTGTAGTGGTCCGGGAAGGCGGCCAGGATCACGCGCAGCTTGCGCTTATAGTCGCGCGCTTCGCCGGCCGGTGCTTGCTCCAACGCTCTATTGCTCCATTGCCTGGCACCTTTGTGTCTTCGTGGTGAGAACTCCCAGAGATAACCACGAAGGCACTAAGACAGAAAGGGTTCTTTATGCTCTATTGCTCCATTGCTCAAGGGCTGGGGTGAAGGAGCGCGGCCTCCTCACTGCCATCCTTTGGTCGCGCCCTCGATCATCGCCAGCGGGCCCACCGGCCAGTTGAAGCCGTAGACCATGGCCTTGTTGATGTCCTCCACGCTGGCGATGCCATCTTCCAGCACCTTCTGCGCCTCGCGCACGGCCGCGAAGTAGATGCGGTTGGCCACGAAGCCGTAGCGGCCGGGGGCGTCCTTCACCCGGATCGAGACCTTCCCAGAGCGCTGACAGAGGCTCTCCAGTGCCTGCACCGTCTCCTCGGCCGTCTCCGGCGCGTGCACCAGCTCCACGAGCTTCATGACGGGCGCGGGGCTGAACCAGTGCATGCCGATGAAGCGGGGACGCCGCCCCTCCGAAACGGCCTTGTTCAGGTCGCTGATGGCGAGGCCCGAGGTGTTGGAGGCGAAGATGGCCTGCGCGCCGACTATGCCGTCCAGCTCCGCGAACACCTTCTTCTTCAGCTCTAGGTCCTCCGGCACCGCCTCGATCACCATGTCCACGTTCGCCAGGTCCTTCAGGTCGGTGGTCCAGGAGAGGCCGGCGAGCGCGGCGTCCGCGTCCTCGCGCGTCGTCTTGCCGCGCTCCGCGCCCCGGTTCAGGCCGTAGCGCCCGTCCACGATCGTGTGGCGCGACTTCGCGATCAGGTCGTCGTTCAGGTCGCGCACGGTGACGCTGCAGCCGCCGACGGCCAGCGCCTGGGCGATGCCGGAGCCCATGACGCCGCCGCCGATCACGCCTATGGATGTGATGTCAGTCATTGGGGTGCCTCCTGTTGGTCAAACCTTCTCCCAGTCTTCTTTGGAGATCGCTCCCTGCCTGAGTATCTCTTGCTGCAGGCCCACGACAATGTCTCGACCATGCTGACGTGGGATGCGAACCTTCAAGTCGCCACGTTGCATGTACGGGTGCCTGCCTTCGTAGATGGGGCCGTCGAATCCCAGATGCCTGAACCGGCGGACGACCTCTCGCCATGAGAGGGGTTTCACGAAGGCAAGCGCTGGGGAGCCAGGCTGATGCCGTCCACGACGGGCAGTTCGTCGCCATCCCTCAGCTTGAGGATCAGCCAGCCCTCCAGCACTTCCTGAAGCTCCGTACGGCATTCTTCGAGCGTCTCGGCGTTACCCCACACCCCTTGAAACCCCGGTATCTCCCCGAAGTAGGTCCCATCATCCTCGATGACCTTGTACTGGGCCCGCTTCATGGCAGCGGCGATATAGTCCGTCAGCATCGGTTTACCTCCGCCCCAGTATACCCCGCCCGGCGTAGCGCGCCCGCTCGCCCAGCTCTTCCTCAATGCGCAGCAGGCGGTTGTACTTCGCCGTGCGCTCGCCGCGGGCGGGGGCGCCGGTCTTGATCTGCCCGGCGCCCGTGGCCACCGCCAGGTCCGCGATCGTGGTGTCCTCCGTCTCGCCGCTGCGGTGCGAGATCACGCACGTCCAGCCCGCCCGCCGCGCCTCCGCCATGGCGTCCAGCGTCTCGCTCAGCGTGCCGATCTGGTTGGGCTTGATCAGCACGGAGTTCGCCGCCTCCTCGCGGATGCCGCGGCGGATAAGCTCTACGTTCGTGACGAAGATGTCGTCGCCCACCAGCTGCACGCGTGACCCCAGGCGGGCGGTGAGCGAGCGCCAGCCGTCCCAGTCCTCCTGCGCCATGCCGTCCTCGATGGACACGATGGGGTAGCGGCGGCACCAGTCCGCCCAGAGGTCCACCAGCTCCGCTGCGGCCAGCGTGCGCCCCTCCCGCGCCAGCACGTAGCGGCCCGCGGCCTCCAGTTCCGAGGTCGCGGGGTCCAGGGCGATGGCGACGTCCTCGCCCGGGCGGTAGCCGGCGCCCTCGATGGCCCGCAGGATCAGCTCGATCGCGGCGTCGTTGCGCGCCAGCGGCGGCGCGAAGCCGCCCTCGTCGCCCACGGTCGCCGGCAGGCCTTCTTCGTGCAGCAGGCGGGCCAGGGCGTGGTAGACCTCGGCGCCCCAGCGCAGCGCCTCCGCGAAGGTCGGCGCGCCCACGGGGGCGATCATGAACTCCTGGAAGTCGGTGGAGCCCGCGGCGTGCTTGCCCCCGTTCAGGATGTTGAAGAGAGGCAGCGGCAGCAGGTGCGCGCCGTCGCCCCCCAGGTAGCGATAGAGGGGCAACCCGGCGTGCGCAGCGGCCGCGTGCGCTGCGGCCAGAGAAACACCCAGCGTGGCGTTGGCGCCCAGGTTGGACTTGTTCGGTGTGCCGTCCAGTTCCTGGAGCGCGCCGTCCAGCGCTCTCTGGTCGCCTGCGGACATGCCCAGTATCCTGGGAGCAACCGTCTCGTTGACGTTGGCCACTGCCTTCAGCACGCCCTTGCCGCCGTAGCGCCCGGGGTCGGCGTCGCGCAGCTCGACGGCCTCGTAGATGCCGGTGGACGCGCCGGACGGCACCTTCGCCGTGCCCGTGGCGCCGCTCGCAAGCGTGACCTCGGCCTCGACGGTAGGGTTGCCGCGGGAATCCAGCACCTCGCGGGCGTGAACGGCGGTGATCTTGTCGCTTCGCATCGCTAGCCTCGCAGCGCCGTGCGGCGGGCCTCGGCCAGGGCGATCGCCGCCGTGGCGGCCTGCACCGGGTCTGAGACGCGGGTGATGCGCTCGGCCTCGTGTCCGTGGTAGGCGAAGTCCCAGGTGTCGATGCCGACGACCGGGATCTCGTGGATAAGGGCGTAGGCGATCTCGCTCAGCGTGCCGTAGGAGCCGGAGATGGCGATGACCGCCTCGCCGCTGAGGACGACGACGATGTTGCGGGCGAAACCCATGCCCGTGAAGAGCGGAAACTCGACATAATCATTCGGAGGCGTCTCCAGGGCGTCGCGGCCGGGGAGCACGCCTATGGTGTGGCCGCCCGCGGAGCGCGCGCCCCGGCAGGCCGCCTCCATGACGCCGCCGCGGCCGCCGCAGACCAGTGTCGCGCCGCGTTTCGCCAGCTCGCGGCCCACGGCCTCAGCGGCGCGCACGGCCTCCGGCGGGCACAGCTCGCCGCCGATGACGGAGATGATCACGCCAGTAAATATAGCAGTGCGCGTGCCGGGGGTCACCGGCGGCGCCTGACGACGGGGTGCCGCAGGCGTGCCCGGAAGCCATGGGTGCATACGCTCGCCGGACCTCGCCGGACGGTGTGTGGGAGGAAGAGTAGTTCTTGACAATTCTTTGACAGGCGCACAGTATCTATGTGGGTCATCTGCCGCCTCAGGAGGGGACATGGGTTTTCTCGACCCCACGGTTACGCTCTCCGGCCGTCTCGTCACGTTACGGCCGATATGCCGTGACGACTATCCCATCCTCTTCCGCTGGCGCTCCAGCTTCGAGACTGTCCACATGCTGAACTTCCGCCGCCGCATCGCGACGTTCGAGGAGTTCGTACGCGACCTGGAGGGTCTACTTCCCAATGCCATGTTCCTGCTGGTCCGCGAGGCCAGGCACGGCGTCCCCATCGGCTACGCCCTGGCCCACGGCATCAACCCCTGGGACGGCTGGCTGGCGGTGGGCATCTACGTCGAGCCGGAGTACAGGCTGCGGGGGCACGGCGGCGAGGCCGCCCTCCTCTGCGCGGACTTCCTGTTCCGCGCCTTCCCCCTGCGCAAGGTCATGACTGAGGTCTACGAGTTCGCCCAGCCGCTGCTACGGATGGTGCAGGCGATGGGATTTGAGCAATTCGCCTACCTGGCGGACCACTACTGGCACGAGGATCGCTGGTGGGGTCTTTACCAGATGGCCTTGACGCGTGAGCGCTGGAACCAGTACAAGGAACGCTTCGCGGACATTATCGACGTGCAGCGCCGCTACGAAGCGATGACACCGGTAGCCGGGGACGGCAAGAGGGCGGAATGATCGGCGGCGACGGCTCCCTCGACGCCATCGCGCAGCGGGTCAGAGCCATCGTGGCGGACATCGCGGGCGTTGACCCGGCCAGCGTGGCGGAACACACGCCCCTCTTCGACGCGGAAGACGGGGCCGGCGCCTGGGCGCTGGACTCCCTGGACAGCCTGAAGCTGGCGCTGGCCCTGGCCGAGGAGTACGGGCTGGACGATGATCCCGAAATCGACTATCAGCATCTCCAGACGGTGCGGGAGATCGCGCAGTACATTCACGGACTTCACCCGGGAGGTGAGTCATGACGATACACAGACCGCGGTGGAAAGCAGTCGCGGTGTCTCTTGCCGTGATCGCGGCGGTGGCCGGCATCACTCTGGGCGTGACAACGCTGCTGGGCGTGACCTTCCAGGGGGAAGGCTCAGCGCAGGGGGGCTCCGGCAGGCGGTTCGTGGATAACCTGATGGCCACCGCCAACCGGGACAGGCTGGCCATCTGTGTACAGCCCGTGGGCTTCGGCGATAGTGGATCAGAGACTGCCGCCGCGGAGTTGCAAGCGCTCGCGAAG
>JAUSFE010000014.1 GCA_030649945.1 Dehalococcoidia bacterium
GCCAGCACCTGGCGCAGGACGATCAGCGCGAGCACCGCAAGGAACCCGACCGTGAGGGCCGTATCAGCGCCGCCGCCGCGGGTCTTGTCCAGAAGAAGCAGCGCCAGCGGCAGCACCGCTGCGTACGGCGCCACCGACGGCCAGAAGGCCGGCGTCGGCTCGGCCTGTCGCGTTCGCGGCTCGAACGCGGCCATCGGGTGCAGCGCCACAAGCGCGGCGAGCGACATGAGGCTGTAGCCCGCCGCCCAGCCGATATCTATGTAGCTCCCGGTCGCGTATCCCGCCTCGGTGAGGTAGGCGTAGACGCTGTCGGAAAAGGCAGTGGCGAAGTAGCCGGCGGCCAGCAGGCCGAACGCCAGGGCGAACCTCGTCCGGCCGACGCGGGCGACCAGCACGAACGCCGCGAATACCATGGCCAGGTCGGCGAACGGGTAGAAGACGCTCAGCGCCTTCGCCTGAGGGGATATTCCCGTGCTGTTGAGGATGCTCTGGACTATCAAGAACCAGCTGAGGATGGCGAGGGCGGACGTCACGATCAGCGCGTCCAGCCCGAGCTTGACGCGGGACAGGGCTCTAAAGGGCGCCTGGGGCATCAGAAGGAGGCCCACTAGCGTGGGCGCGTAGGCGCCGACGTAGCCAATGTCTGAGACGGACGGGAACGGCACATCCTCCTGGAACGCCAGCTCCTGTACAGACCACGACACCTCGGCGAAGAGGTTGAAGAGAAGCCCGGCAGCCAGCAGCGCCCAGGCGACGCCTAGGCGCGAACCTCGGTAGCGCATCGCGACTGTCAGGACCAGGGCGAAGGCGATGGCCACGCTAGCGTCGATGAAGAGGTTAGCGACCCAGTGCAGGGCGGCGCCCTGCATCGGAGACAGGAGGGTCCAGAGCAAGTGCGAGACCTGGACGACGACGACGGCGACAGCGGCGGCCAGTCGCCAGTCGGCACTGCCCTGGACGGAATGGCGGAAAGGGTAGCCCATTTCGCAAATTAGGACGCCGCTTTGTGGCGGGCCGTTACCGCCCCCGGCAGCGTCCGTTGACAGCCCCGGCCCTCGCCTGATACGTTCCACTCGCCCATGCCCAAACGAATGAGTCGCGCCGAGTGGGAGCGGTTCCTGGCCGGCCGCCACGTAGCGGTGCTGGCGACGCTGGGCCCGGATGGGCAACCGGTGCTGACGCCCATCTGGTACCTCTACCGGGACGGGCTCCTCTACATGCGCACAGGGGTGGAGAGCATCAAGGCCGGAAACGTGCGTCGCGACCAGCGGGTCACCGTCTGCGTCCAGGACGAGCGGCCGCCGTACAGGAGCGTGACAATCCACGGACGGGCCTCCACAGAGCCGGAGAAGGAAGGTCTGGACGCCGCCATCGCGCGGCGCTATCTCGGGGCCGTAGGAGGTGCGTTTTATCTGCGAACGGCGAGCGGGGCGGTCGAGCAGAGCGCCGAGGTGACGCTCGTGGTGCGGCCGGAGCGGGT
>JAUSFE010000023.1 GCA_030649945.1 Dehalococcoidia bacterium
GGGTCTGTACTTCCTGAGAGGGAAGGCCGAGGTTCTCGGGGCCGAAGGCCACGTCCTCCTCCAGGGTGGCGCAGAAGAGCTGGTTCTCCGGGTTCTGGAAGACCATCCCCACCCGCCTCCTGGCGCCCTCCGGGTCGCTCCGCGTGCTCACCCCGTCCACCAGGACCTCGCCCCCCTGGGGGAGGAGGAGGGCGTTGAGGTGCTCGGCCAGGGTGCTCTTCCCCGAGCCGTTGGGGCCCATGATGGCGTGGACCTGGCCCAGGTGCACGGCGAGGTTTAGCCCCTTCAGGATCTCGTTGTCGTCAATGGCGACGTGGAGGTTGCGGACTTCCAGCAGCGGCCTGGTGTGGTTCGTGCTCACCTAGCCAACCGTCCCTTCCAGGCTGACCACCGCTGCGCTGAGGCGCGGCCCAGAATCACCTATGCCACTGGGGACCGGCGCAACTAAGGATGAAAGCGGCGGTAGGTTTCTTGAGCGTTCTTCCGGTTGCCTGCGTCTTCTGTCCCACCCGCCCGCCCGCGAGATGTTATCCAGGGGACACCCCTGGACGACCCCGGCGGGGGCGGAGCCTGTCCTGAGCGCAGCCGAAGGGCCCCCTGCACCCCCTCTGTGCGGAGTGTGTCTATTTCCGGGACAATGGGCGAGCTGGAGGTGTTCCCAGTTCCGAGTTCCTTGTTCCATCTAGCCGACAGTCCCTTCCAGGCTCACCTTTCCTTCGACACGCGCCTCCGCTTCGCTGCGGCGCGGCTCAGGATGAGCGGGCGAGGGTTGCTTCGTTGCGCTTCTGTCTTCCTGCATCCTAGCCAACCGTCCCTTCCAGGCTGACCTTCAGGAGCTGCGAGGCCTCCATGGCGAACTCGAACGGCAGCTCGGCAAAGACGCCCTTGCAGAAGCCGTTGATCACCATGTATTGCGCGTCCTCCTCGGGGATGCCGCGCTGCATCAGGTAGAAGAGCTGGTCCTCACTGACGCGGGAAGTCGTCGCCTCGTGCTCCATGCGGGCCGTGGGGTTGCGTACCTCGATATAGGGCACGGTGTGGGCGCCGCACTTGCTGCCGACGAGCAGGGAGTCGCAGCGAGTGAAGTTGCGGGCGTTGGTGGCGGTGGGCATGATCTTCACCAGGCCGCGGTAGGTGTTCTCGCCGTGGCCGGCGGAGATGCCCTTGGCGATGATGGTGCTGCGCGTGTTCTTGCCGATGTGGATCATCTTCGTGCCCGTGTCCGCCTGCTGGTAGTTGTTCACCAGCGCGACGGAGTAGAACTCGCCGACGGAGTTATCGCCCTGGAGGATGCAACTGGGGTACTTCCAGGTGATGGCGGAGCCGGTCTCCACCTGGGTCCAGGAGATCTTGGAGTTGCGGCCGGCGCACTTGCCGCGCTTGGTGACGAAGTTGTAGACGCCGCCCTTACCCTCCTTGTCGCCGGGATACCAGTTCTGGAGTGTGGAGTACTTGATCTCGGCGTCGTCGAGGGCGATCAGCTCCACCACCGCGGCGTGCAGTTGGCTCGTCTTGCGCATGGGCGCCGTGCAGCCTTCCAGGTAGCTCACGTAGGAGCCCTTGTCCGCGATGATCAGCGTGCGCTCGAACTGGCCGGTGTTCTCGGCGTTGATGCGGAAGTAGGTCATCAGCTCCATGGGGCAGCGCACGCCGGGCGGCACGTAGGCGAAGGTGCCATCGCTGAAGACGGCGGCGTTCAGGCTGGCGAAGAAGTTGTCCGTGTATGGCACCACGGAGCCCATGTACTTGCGCACGAGGTCCGGGTGCTTCTGGATGGCCTCGCTGATGGGGCAGAAGATGATGCCCTTCTCTTCCAGTTGCTTCTGGAATGTCGTCGCGACCGACGCGCTGTCCATCACGGCGTCCACTGCGACGCCGGCCAGCGCCTTGCGCTCTTCCAGGGGGATGCCCAGTTTCTCGAACGCCTTGATCAGCTCCGGGTCCACGTCTTCCAGGCTCTGCGGGCCCTCGCCCTTCTTCCTGGGCGCGGCGTAGTAGTAGATGTCCTGGTAGTCGATCTTGGGGTAGCTGACCTTGGCCCACTTCGGCTCTTCGTAGCCCAGGGTCAGCCAGTGGCGGTAGGCCTTCAGGCGCCACGCGGTCATCCACTGGGGTTCGCCCTTCTTGGCGGAGATGAGGCGGACGACGTCCTCGTCCAGGCCCTTGGGAGGCTTGTCCTCCTCGATATCGGTGACGAACCCCCACTTGTAATCGGAGTCTATGGTGGAGGTGCGGGAGATTACCTGCTGCTCTGTCTTCGGTGTGACCATGAGTTTGTTTGGCTGAAAACGCGTTTCCGGGTAATTTTAGAACATTGGACTGTCTAAATCTACACTTCGTCTGAATTGTAGCACAGCGGTAGTGGCGGTTCAATGCTGTAATGCCCCACATTTTGGGGCGGGGTCGTGCCTGTCACGCAGGAGCCCGCTGCCGGGCGATAGAGGGGAGACCTCGTAGAGACAACCTTCTGGACGGGCGCCGCTGTCTGCTGCTATCGTTGGGGGCGATTCTCGTTCCCGGAGGGCGACCGCTGCTGAAGAAGCTAGTGTCACGATATTTCTTAAGAGACACTACACTAGCTGCTTGCATAAATCAGCGTGCGTAAGTCTGAATCTGGTGGGCGACGAGCATTCTGACGCGGTTTTCTGCAACGAGGTACTAGCGCTCTTGGTTCCGCTGACCCTAACGGTGTTGGCGATGCTGGTTGTGCTGCAATGGCCCGCTGGCGAATCCGCCCCACCGGCGCCCGCTCCTTCACCCGCCCTTCCCGCTTCCTTCGCTGGCGGCCGCTACCAGGTGAAGAGCTATTACAGGCATCCTCGCTTTCCCCACCACACCTATTCAGCTGGTGACAACCTCCGTGGGCGGGCCTATTCGAAGGAGGCTATCCATGAAGCAGAGCGATGACACTTCATATCGCCGCAACCCGCCAAAGGTATTCACCTCGGCTGTGGTTGCGGCCGTGGTCGTGGCAGTGGCTATTCTGACCGTGCTGCTGTCCGCACGCCCGGTCGCTACCGCCGGCGAACCCGCAGGCGTTGACCTTGGGGCCTGCAGGTCAGCGGGAGGGAGCCTGGAGGTACCACCGGGGGGTGACGTTAACATTTGGGCAGGCTGGATAGCGCACGAGAGCGGCTTGATTGCGGACTATCTCAGCGCGGTAGACCAATCCCTCAGTGTGGATGGGACGCCGATTGCCAACGCCAATGACCTCTATGGCCCGGTCGTTGACGCTGGTGACCTGGATGGAGACGGCGACTCGGAGTTCGCTACGTACTGGAACCTCACGTTGGACCCTCTGGAGCCGGGCCAGACACATGTCATCGACTTGTCGGTGGGTCTCACTCACCGAATCACTGACGGGGGAGACTACGACGGAGATGGCCTCCCCGACTGGTTCGGGCCAGGCGAGAATCTTTGGAACCTCACCTGCGCCCTTACGGCCACCCCAACGCCCGCGCCCACGCCTGCGCCGGAGACGACAGGGCCCGCGCCGGTGGATCAGGGCGGAGGCACAGCCAGCACCGGCACTACGCCCACAGCTTCCGACCCGCTGGAGACTTCCGTGACAGTGCCTGCGGGTACGTCCGGCGGAACCGTCACCATTAGCGAGGGCCCTGTCACGACGTCGCAGACCGGCTTCACTCTGGTCGGGCAGCAGGTGGTGATCACCACAGACATCACTGGTACGACGGCCAGTAACCCGCTGGTGATTGTCTTCAACCTGGACGCGTCGGTGATCCCTGCGGGCGAGAATCAGGACACTATCGCCATATTCAAGGACGGAACGTCAGTCCCGAACTGTCTTATCTTCACCGGCTCCACCGTGGCCGACCATGACCCGTGCGTTTCCAATAGGGAACTGCTGGCCGGCGGGGACATCAGGATCACGGTGCTGACCACAACGGCGAGCACCTGGCAGTTCGGCGTAGCCGTCGCCACACCATCACCAACGCCAACGGCCACACCGGCCGGCGCGGCCTGGGGCGACATCGACTGCCTCAACGGCGTCACGATCGGCGACGCGCAGAAGATCGCGCGGGACCTGATTGACCTCGCGATCTCCCAGGGCCCCGGCTGCCGGCAGGTCGGCTCGCCGGTCGGCGGCGGAGGAGGAGCCGGCGCCGGGACGGACCTGCTGTGGGGCGACATCGACTGCCTGAACGGCGTCACCATCGGCGACGCGCAGAAGATCGCGCGGGACCTGATCGACCTGGCGATCACACAAGGCCCCGGCTGTCCGCTCATCGGGGAGAGAACGTAGCGGCGGCGAGCGGCCCCCCGGTTGGCCTGAGCGCGTGGTACGATGCATTTCGTGACTCAGCCTGGTCTCACTGATAGTCCCCTCGAGCGGGCGCGCGACGCGCTCCGGCGTCACGCCTGGCAACAGGCTTACGAGCTCTTCACCGCCGCTGAAGTGTCCCAGGGCCTATCACCGGATGACCTTGCCGATATGGCCGAGGCGGCCTGGGCGAGCGGCCATCACATCGAGTGCATCCAGGCCCGCGAGCGCGCTTACGCCGCTTTCGCCGAACGGAAAGACACACGGCGCGCGGCGCAGCAGGCCCTCGATCTCTTCTCCGACCACCTCATGAAAGCCGACATGGCCGTCGCCGGAGGCTGGTACAGCACGGCCCAGCGGCTTCTTGCGGATCAGCCGGAATGCCCGGAGCACGGGCGGCTGGTCTTCATCGAAGCCTTCTTCGAGATGATGATGGGGAAATTCGACCGCTCCGCCGATTTGGCGCAGCGTATGTCAGAAATCGGGACGCGCTTCGGCGACCGCGACCTTCAAATGCTTGCGCTCCTTGTCCGGAGCGACGAATACGTGAGCCGCGGCCGGGTCAGCGATGCGGTCCCTCTGCTGGACGAAGCGATGGCCGCTGCCATCAGCGGCGAACTCCGGCCTTCGACGTCTCGCACGGTTTACTGCACAACGGTTGGTACCTGCCAGCAGTTGGCTGACTTTCGCCGCGCCGGCGAATGGACCGAGGCCACTGAACGCTGCAACGCCCGGGAAAGCATCGTCCCACTGGGAGGCGACTGCCGGGTACACCGCGCCGGCATCCTGCGGGTCCGCGGCGCCTGGGATGAGGCGGAGGCCGAGGCCAGATCCGCCTGCGACGAATTATTCGGAGGCAATCACAACATCGAGATGGGACGGGCGATGTACGAGATTGGCGAGATCCAAATGCGGCGTGGCGATCTTCTCACGGCTGAGGACTCCTTTCAGCAGACCCACAGCGCATGGGGCGTCGCCCAGCCGGGCATCGCCTTGCTCCGGCTCGCTCAAGGAAGGCCCGAAGACGCCTTCTCTTCCATCAAGAGCGCTCTTGTCTACCAGACCGCCGACCGTCTTACCCGAGCCCGCATGCTTCCTGCCCAGGTCGAGATCGCCATCGCCGTCGGCGACCTGGACACCGCTCGTTCTGCCGCCGACGAGCTGGAAGCAATCGCCAGCGACTATGCGACGGCAGGACTCGAGGCGTCCGCTGCCTGCGTTCGCGGGGCCCTCCAGTTGGCGGAGGGCGATGCAGCGGAAGCTGTGTCCAGCCTTCGGCGTGGATGGCGGCTATGGCAGGAGGTCGAAGTCCCTTACGAAGCAGCCAGGGCCCGCATGCTCCTCGCGGCCGCCTATGTCGCCCAGGGCGACCACGAGTCGGCGCGGTCAGAACTCCACGCGGCGAAGTCCGCCTTCGAGCGCCTCGGCGCCGCGCCAGACGCCCGGCGCGCTGCTGAACTCCTCGACCAGTACGCCCCTGTCAGCGCCCCCAGTTCGGGAGAGGCCGGGCGCGCCACGCGGACGTTCATGTTCACCGACATAGTCAAGTCCACGAACCTGGTCGAGGCGATGGGTGACGAGGCGTGGGAAAACCTCCTGCGATGGCACGATCAGACCATGAGGACGCTACTGGCCGCGCATCAAGGAGAGGAAGTCAAGCAGGCCGGAGACGGCTTCTTTTTCGCCTTTCCCGACTCGGTCTCCGCGATTGAGTGCGCCGTCGCCATTCAGCGTACCCTCGCCGACCACCGCACCGCCCACGGCTTTGCCCCACAGGTCCGCATTGGCCTCCACGTCGCTGAGGCCACCCGCCGGGGCCGTGACTATAGCGGTAAGGGCATCCACGAGACCGCGCGGATCGCTGCTCTGGGAAACGGCGGGGAGATCCTGGCCAGCGAGCAGACCCTTGCCGGCGCTGCAGGCGGGTTCGCTACTTCCGAGGCCCGAACCGTCAGCCTCAAGGGCATCACTAAGCCAGTCCAGGTCGTCGCCGTCGACTGGCGGTAGCCCAACTCGGCGTGACCCACCCCACAACGCACGGTCCCCCCAATCTCACCGCCATCAACACTGCCCGATCGCGGTTCACGGCTCGAATGGGGCGGGAAACGCGCAGAGTCAGAGGGTTGCTCGCAGACGCCACTATCACGAGGTAGCGTGGGTGCCGGATCCCTTCCGCGACTAAGTCATCCTGAATTCCTTGACGGCCTCCCACTCACCGGCGTAGATCTGGGGCGACATCGACTGCCTGAACGGCGTCACCATCGGCGATGCGCAGAAGATCGCGCGCGACCTGATTGACCTGGCGATCACACAGGCGGAGGGCTGTCCGCAAATCGGTCAGGCAACGTAGCGGCGGCGTTCTGGACAGGCGCCGCTGTCTGCTGCTATCGTTGGGGGCAATTCTCGTTCCCGGAGGGCCACCGATGCTGAACAAGTTCCCCATCTTGCTACCGCTGTCCCTGGCGGCGCTCGCGCTGCTCGCAGCGCTCTATTCGTACGTCGACGGCGGGTCGGCGGCTGCCGGCGATACTGAGCGGGTGAGCGTGGACAGCGCCGGCGCGGAAGCCGACGCCGGGAGCGCAAACCCCGCCATCAGCGCGGACGCGCGCTACGTCGCCCTCTCCAGCGACGCCACCAACCTGGTGCCGGGGGACACGAACGGCAAGTCCGACGTGTTCGTCCGCGACCGCCTGACCGGCGCCACCGAACGGGTGAGCGTGGACAGCGCCGGCAATCAGGGGAACGACCGCAGTTATGGCCCCGATATCAGCGCCGACGGTCGCTACGTCGTCTTTTATTCCTTCGCCACCAACCTGGTACCGGGGGACACAAACGGCAAGTACGACGTGTTCGTCCACGACCGCCAGACGGGCGCCACCGAGCGGGTGAGCGTGGACAGCGCCGGCAACCAGGGGGACGAAAGCGGCGGCAGCTACAACCCCGCCATCAGCGCCGACGGCCGCTACGTCGCATTCGATTCCGGCGCCAGCAACCTGGCGCCGGGGGACATCACCGTCCGCTTCGACGTGTTCGTCCACGACCGCCAGACGGGCGCCACCGAGCGGGTGAGCGTGGACAGCGTCGGCAACCCGGGGGACAGCGACAGCACTAGGCCCGCCATCAGCGCCAGCGGTCGCTACGTCGCCTTCGCGTCCGGCGCCACCAATCTCGTGCCGGAGGACACCAACCGTTCGGGCGACGTTTTTGTCCGCGACCGTGGTGCAGCTGCGACGGCCACCCCGACCGCCACGCCGTCACAAAGCGCGACGGCCTCGCCAACGCCGTCGGGCGAGTCGCGGCTCTGGGGCGATATCGACTGCCTGAACGGCATCACGATCGGCGATGCGCAGAAGATCGCGCGGGACCTGATTGACCTGGCGATCACACAGGCGGAGGGCTGTCCGCGCGTCGGGGAGAGCACCTAGCGGCGGCGTTCTGGACGGGCGCCGCTGCCTGCTGCTATCGTTGGGGGCAAATCTCGTTCCCGGAGGGCGACCGATGCTGAACAAGTTCCGCACTTTGCTGCCGCTGTCCCTGGCGGCGCTCGCGCTGCTCGCAGCGCTCTATTCGTACGCCGACGGCGGGTCGGCAGCTGCCGGCGATACCGAGCGGGTGAGCGTGGACAGTGCCGGCAACCAGGGGGACACGCAGAGCCTTCTCCCCGCCATCAGCGCCGACGGCCGTTACGTCGCCTTTGATAGCACCGCCACCAACTTGGCGCCGGGGGACACCAACGCCGTGCGCGACGTGTTCGTCCACGACCGCCAGACGGGCGCCACCGAGCGGGTGAGCATGGACAGCGCTGGCAACCAGGGGAACGCCGACAGCTTTAACCCGGCCATCAGCGCCGACGGCCGCTACGTCGCCGCCACGTCCCGCGCCACCAACCTGGCACCCGGAGACACGAACGCCGTGGAGGACGTGTTCGTCCACGACCGCCAAGCGGGGGCGACAGAGCGGGTGAGCGTGGCAAGCGACCGGACTGAGGCGAACGCCTTCAGCGGATTTCCCGCCATCAGCGCAGACGGGCGCTACGTTGCCTTTCAATCGCCCGCTACCAACCTAGTGCCGGGCGACACCAACGGCGTGAACGACGTGTTCGTTCGCGACCGCCAGACGGGTGCCACCGAGCGGGTGAGCCTGGACAGCGCCGGCAACCAGGCGAACGGCCTCAGCACCAAACCCAGCATCAGCGCCGACGGCCGTTACGTCGCCTTTGATAGCACCGCCACGAACCTGGCGCCCGGGGACACCAACGCGAAGTATGACATGTTCGTTCACGACCGCCAGACGGGCGCCACCGATCTGGTGAGCATGGACAGCGTCGGCAACCAGGGGAACGCCCACAGCCTGGACGCCGCCATCAGCGCCGACAGCCGCTACGTCGCCTTTGAGTCCGACGCCACCAACCTTGTGCCGGGGGACACAAACGATTACCGGGACATGTTCGTCCACGACCGCCAGACGGGCGCCACCGAGCGAGTGAGCGTGGACAGCGCCGGCAATCAAGGGGACGACGACAGCCTGGACGCCGCCATCAGCGCCGACGGCCGCTACGTCGCCTTCCAGTCCTCCGCCACGAACCTGGTGCCCGGAGACATCAACGGGAAGAAGGACACGTTCATTCACGACCGTCAGACAGGCGCCACGGAGCGGATGAGCGTGGACAGTGCCGGCACCCAAGGGGACGGCGACAGCGCATACCCGGCCATCAGCGCCGACGGCCGCTACGTCGCCTTTGGTAGCGCCGCCACCAACCTGGCGCCGGGGGACACCAACGCCGTGCGCGACGTCTTCGTTCACGACCGCGGCGTGGCCGCCACGCCTACCCCCTCGCCCTCTCCCGCGCCCAGCCCAACCCCGGCGCAGAGCGCGACGCCCACCGCGACAGGGACACCGCTCGGCGCCGCCTGGGGGGACATCGACTGCCTGAACGGCATCACCATCGGCGATGCGCAGAAGATCGCGCGGGACCTGATTGACCTAGCGATCACGCAGGGGCCGGGCTGCCCGCTCATCGGCTCCACGCTCCTTGTGGCGGGCATCGAGCGGCTGTGGGGCGACATCGACTGCCTGAACGGCGTCACGATTGGCGACGCGCAGAAGATCGCGCGGGACCTGATTGACCTGGGGATCACGCAGGGCGCCGGCTGTCCGCTCATCGGCTCGCCGGTCGGCGGCGGGGGTTCCCTCTCGGTGGTTCAAGGCCCCAGCCTTGAACGGCTCAGGGCTGGGGCCCTGAGCCACGGGGGAGCGGGCTCCGGAGCGGCGGACCTGCTGTGGGGCGACATCGACTGCCTGAACGGCGTCACGATCGGTGATGCGCAGAAGGTCGCGCGGGACCTGATAGACCTGGCGATCACACAGGCGGGGGGCTGTCCGCGCATCGGCGATGAGGTCGCCGTTCAATTGGACGGCGTTCCTCCTACGGCCACGTCAACCCGAACGCCAACGCCCACGCCGACAGTGACGCCAACTCCAACGCGAACGCCTACGCCGACCCCAACCGCAACACCCGCAGGGACCCCAACTGCTACGACGGCGTTCAGCGCCGAAATCATCAGTGTGGAGTGCGGCCCGCAGTTCGACCTCCTGGTCCACATCCGAATTGCAAACCCCGCCGGCATCAGCCGTTACAGTGTGTGGTCGACCTGGGGACCTAAAGGGCCGAGCGAGGAATTCACGGCGCCTCTACCGACGCTCACCGATACCATAGTTACCTATAGCGACGGTGCCGATCCCTCGCCAAGCCGTATCCATGAGGTGGGTCTGGCAGTCAACACGCCGGACCGCGCAGATACTTTCCTCACGTTCGCTGAAGAGCCGGGCGGCCGGTGCCCCGGCCACTAGCCCGGAGGCGGCGGCGCCGGGCTGCCTCCGGATCGGCGAGCCGCTGGGATAGCCGCGGCGGCTTGACAACACCGCCGGGGGGAGTACGATTGGGGCCATACTCAGGGCGGGCCGCCGAGAAGAGGGGGCGACGGTGCGATACGCGCGGCTGCTGGGGCGACGTGGACTGCCTGAACGGCGTCACCATCGGCGACGCGCAGAAGATCGCGCGGGATCTGATCGACCTGGCGATCACGCAGGCGGAGGGCTGTCTGCGCATCGGCGACTCGGTCTGACCGGCGTTCCTTGACCCCCTATTTGGCCGGTGCTACGGTGGACTGACGATGGCCGCCGAGCGCCGCATCTACCTGGACCACGCCGCCACCACGCCGCTGGACCCGCGGGTCCTGGAGGCGATGCTGCCGTACCTGCGGGAGCACTGGGGCAACCCCGCCAGCCTCTACGCCGAGGCGCAGGAGGCGCGCCGGGGCCTGGAGGCGGCCCGCCGCACGATAGCGGGCATCCTGGGCTGCCGGCCACAGGAGATCATCGTCACCTCCGGCGGCAGCGAGAGCGATAACCTGGCCCTGCGCGGCGCCGCCTACGCCGCCCGGCGCCAGGGCCGGGGCGAGCAGATCGTGACGACAGCCATCGAGCACCACGCTATCCTGCACACGGCGGAGCGGCTGGAGCAGGAGGGGTTCCCGGTCACGTACCTGGGCGTGGACAGCGAGGGGTTGATCGACCTGGCGGAGCTGGAGCAAGCGGTCTCCGAGGAGACGGCGCTGGTCAGCATCATGCACGTGAACAACGAGGTGGGGACCATCGAGCCGGTCCAGGAGGCGGCGCGCGTCGTCAAGGAGAAGAGCCCGCGCACGGCCTTCCATACGGACGCCGTGCAGGCCATCGGTATGCTGGACGTGGACGTGGGCCGGCTGGGCGTGGATATGCTGAGCCTGGCGGCGCACAAGTTCTACGGGCCCAAGGGCGTGGGCGCGCTGTACGTGCGCCCGCGCACGCCGTTCCTGCCCCAGCAGCTGGGCGGGTCGCAGGAGAAGAACCGCCGGGCGGGCACGGAGAACGTCGCCGGCGTTGTGGGGATGGCGAGGGCGACGGAGCTGGCTTACGGGAAGTTCGACGCCCGTAACGCCCACTACCGCGCCCTGCGCGACCGCCTCTTCTGCGGCATCCCGGAGCGGGTGCCGTACGTGCACGTCACCGGCCCGCGGAACCTTTCGCGGCGCGTCTCCAACAACTTCTCCGCCTGCTTCGAGTTCATCGAGGGCGAGGCCATCCTGATGGCGCTGGACCTGGCGGGCGTGGCCGCGTCCAGCGGTTCCGCCTGCACCTCCGGCTCGCTGGAGCCGTCGCACGTGCTGACGGCGATGGGCGTGCCGGAGGACCTGGCCCGGGGCAGCCTGCGCCTGACCGTGGGCGAGGACAACACGCTGGAGGATATGGACCGCGTGCTGGATGTGCTGCCGGGCATCGTCTCGCGCCTGCGGTCGCTCTCGCCGGCGTGGCCGGAGCGGCAGGCGGCGGGGGCGCAGGGATGAGCCCGGCGGAGGGCGCCGCCGAGGACGAGCCCGCTCAGCAGGGCAGAGCGATCCCGACCGACGGGTTGAACGAGGCGCTGATCCTGATCTGGCTGGCGGCGTTGTTCATCGTCTGCGCCATCGGCGTCTACAACGGCGTCGACGCGCTGCCGTGAGCCGGCCGGGCTGAAGGCCCGGCCTACGGGGGGTGGGTCGCCATCGCCGTCTACAACGGCGGCGACGCGCTGCCGTGGGGGCCGCGTCGTACCTGTCGCGATACCATGCCTTGCCGCTCGTCCTGAGGTCCTCGTAGGACGAGCGGTGCACAGACGTTCGGAATGCGCACCGCCCTGACGCCGCTCATGGTACGAGTACCTCCCTCCTGAGGCGGGCAGGCACCATGAGCGGGAAGGGTCCTCGCACTCGTGTGGTTCGCTGCCACGACGCCTCTTCCCCGCTCGTCCTGATCCTGCCGAAGGGTGTCCAGTGGAATCGGATGGGCCAACCGGGTGGCGCAGGGCGCAGCACCCATCGGCCCCGAGTGGGTGCTGGGTCTTCGACATTACGGCGGCACTCGCCCGCAGTGCCGGGGTTCCGTGTGCTGCGCCCCTACCATGGTGTCACGCTACGGCGGCGCGCAGGTCCGCCAGGTGCGTGCCGCCATGCTCGCGGATGCTCTGGACGATGACCCGGCCGAGCGGCCCTTGGGCGCCCCAGGGGGCCCGTATCTGGCTGGACAGGAGGGCGGCCGGGGCGGACTGCACGGCGGCGATGTCGCGTTCGCAGCTGGTCCGGAGATGACTCAGGAGCTCCAGCACGGACTTGCCCTCTAGCGCCGAGACCCGCTGTGCGTTCCAGACGTCAACGTCCACCCCGCCGCCGGCGCCCGCGGGCGCGCTCGCGATGCCGATGAGGAAGCCAGCGACGCCGCTGTTTTCGGCAAGGTGGCAGAAGAGCTGCTTCGCGTTCCAGCCCTGCTCGTAGACGCCCTGGGACCAGGCGCTGTCCGCCAAGGACGAGGCGACCTTCTCGATCTCCCGCTGCGATTCGCGGATCGTCGTGACGATGTCGTTCTTGCTGACCGGCACGAGACCATACCTCCTTCTGAGGGCTTTCCACACACGGAACGCCGCCTGTGGGCGAATGCCATGGGCGAATGCCATTCGCCCCTACGCCCGGATTGCCGTTAACCGCTGTACGTCCAGCCCGTGTACGTGGATGTCAGCGGCTCCGCCTCCCGCTCCACCCGGCCGTCCGCGACCCTGCCGATGGCGAGGGTGTGGTCGCCGATGGCGATGAGTTGCTCAGCCTCGCACTCCAGCCAGGCGATGGCGCCGTCCAGCACCGGGCAGCCGGACCCGGTCAGGCGGTAAGGCAGGCCGTCCAGCTTGTAGTGCACCTTTTGCGCCTCGTCGCTCTTGCGCCCCGCCACTTTCGCCCCGCTGAACGGCTGCGCGAACGCCCTCGCCAGCTCCATGCCCTGATGGTCCTGGCCCAGGAGGTTCACCGTGAACCAGCGGTGCGCGCGCACGTTGCCCAGCGTGTGCGAGTCGTTCTCGAAGGACACGGCGACGAGCCTGGGCTGGAAGGACACCTGCATCACCCAGTCCGCCATCATGCCGTTCACCCTGTCGCCGTCTGCCTCCTGCGAGCCGATGATGTAGAGCCCGTAGGGCATTGCGTGCATGACGCGGGCGAGCTGGTGGTCCGGGGACTGCACGAACTCTCGTCCTAGCTCACGGCCCGGCGGCCGAGCGGAAGAACAACAATATGAATCCCTGCTTCGAGCAGAATGTCCGTACGGCGCTCCGATATAAGATCGAGGACAGCGAATATGTCGTATCCGCCGTAGACTATGAGCTGATAGTCCTTCGGCCCAATGCGACGCGCCTGGAACTCCGCGTCGGGGAAGCGGACGCGGATGATCGCCATAAGCTCCGCGACGTAGTCGTCAGCCACTCCCCGGTCTCTGTGCTGAATAGCCATTGGCGTTCCTACCTCAGCTTGGACTCAATCTCGCCCAGCAACTCAGATGCCGCACGAACGGCCCGACGAGCCTGTGTCCGGCTCACGTCCCTCTCCTGGTAGTCCGCGATGACCCTGACATCGAATAGCGTCTGCAGTGTGTTGCGAAAGCGGGACGAGATGATCCTCCGGCTGGATACTAGTCTACCCGAAAACTCGGTCATTACGAACTTGTGGTCCCAGTTCCCGCGCCTGGGGTGGACGCCCTCCGCGATCAGCATCGAGACGGCGGCCTGGAACGCCGCGTAGTAGGCGCGGGCGGCGCTGGAGTTGGCGCGCCCGGCCCCGAGGTCCGCCTGCGCCGACGCCAGGCTTTCCCGCGCCTTCGCCAGGTAGCGGCCCGGCGCCGTCACGGCAACCCGACCGGGCCGGTCTGGCGCATCCGGCTCACGGTCTCCGCCAGGGCCGCGGGGTCCGTGCACAAGCGCGAACGCCCGGGCGGAAACTCAGCAGGCGAGTTATCAGCGAGGGAGACGACGGAGAAACGGCTAGCGGGCCTTGCGCCGAGAAGCGCTCCAGGCGGCGCCACCAACCAGCAGGCCGAACACAGCAATTCCGCCCAGGATAGCCCAGTCCACCGGCCCAGCACTGTCTGACGGCGCATCCAGCCGCGCACTATCTCCGGGCACCTGGAGGTCAACAATCCCGCCCACCAGGCAGGGGGTCGGGCAAGGTGTAGGGGTAGGCGGCGACAGACTCGGCGTAGGCGAGGGTGTTGGCGTGGGCGAGGGTGTTGGCGTAGGCGAGGGCGGTGTCGGCGGGGGCGTCAGCGTCGGCGAGGGCGTCGGCGTGGGCGAGGGCGAGGGCGTCGGCGTGGGCGAGGGCGTTGGCGAGGGCGAGGGTGTCGGCGAGGGCGTTGGCGAGGGCGAGGGCGTCGGCGAGGGCGAGGGCGAGGGCGATGGCGAGGGCGATGGCGATGGCGATGGCGATGGCGATGGTGAGGGTGAGGGTGAGGGTGAGGGCGATGGCGATGGCGATGGCGATGGCGATGGTGAGGGTGAGGGCGTGGGTGAGGGTGAGGGCGTGGGTGAGGGTGAGGGTGAGGGTGAGGGTGTGGGCGTGGGCGGGAGTGTGTCGCCCACCTGGATCTGGTTGTCGCGGTTGCCCACGGCCTCACAGCCGCCGTCCGGGGAGTCCGGCTCGTCCAGGCAGGTGTACTTCAGGTGGAACGGGGAGCCGGAGATGGCCTGCACGCCGCATTGCTTGTCATCAGCGGTCCCGCAGTTGTCTCCCCAATCGCCGTCCTCCGCCAGGTGCGCCCCCAGCCAGATGCCGACAAGGGTGTCGCCCTGCATATTCCCCACCGTGGTCACTGTGACGGAGACAATCCCGTTGCTGGTACCACACGTGGGCGGTGACGCCGCAATGCCCGGGCTGTAGCAGTCCGGGTCGGTGTCCGGGTCGTGCGCCTCGTCCGGACTGTCCTCGCCGTCCGTCGGGCCCGTAGGGGGGTCGGGGAAGGTGATGGTCATACCCACGCTGCAGGCGGGGTCACAGCCGACGCGGAACGCACGCGGAGGGACAACCGCGCTTTCCGCAGACGACACGGAGTCGAACGGGTCGGAGGGAACGGTTGGAGTCTGCAGGTTGGTGACCAGGTTAGAGCACTCGGTGGCGGTTACGAAGGACGGCCTGTCATCGCACTGCAAGAGGAGGTCCGGCGAGAGTGTCTGAGTCTCCTCCGGGTCCGTCAGGAAGTCGTAAGCGTACACGGAGTTTTTGCTGAAGTCGTGCTCGAAGACGAAGGTATAGGCGCCCGGGTCGTCCAGATCGTGGAACAGGCGGTGGGCCACGACGTAGCCTTCAAAGTAGGCGGAGTTGCCTTCGTTCAGAGCGCCGTTTATCCAGTCACAATCGTCTGGGATATCATCGCCGTTGGTATCGTTCTCGCACTGGGTGAAATGAATGTCCCCGTCCAGGAAGAAGGCGTTGGCGATGTAGCTCATGTCGCTGGTATCGCCGTTCCAGGCGACGGCGGTGTAGGCGCGCACCTCGTACATGCCCTGTACGCCGTTCAGTTCGTAAGAGTAGAAGTACGTGCCGCTGCCATCGATCGTGATCGTGTCCCAGCCCGATGTGACGCCATCGCCCTTGACCATGGGGCTGCCGTTAGGGCGGATGACCGGCACGTCGTAATCGCCGGCCGGGAAGCCCGAGAACGTTATAACGGCAATCTCGTCGGTGAAATACTCGGGTTTATCGGTAGTTATCGTCGGTGTTGCGTTAACGCCGGTTATCTGGCCAATGAAGAGAGCGAGGCCGACGAGCAGGGCGGGGCCGATGACGGACCACCGCCGCGGGATGCTGAACGATCCGAACTGAAAGCGGACTCGCATCGGAAAAAGAAAAAGCCTAGCTACCAGACGGATAGCTGGCCCAGAATTACCCCCGTGAGACGGGAAAACGCGAAGTTTTGCACGCGCCGCACCCCCTATGCTTTGACCGCATTATAGTCTACTTCCCGGGCGTGTCAAGCTTTTTGGGCGCTTTATTTTCCGATAGGCTCCGCGCGCCTAGCCGGGCAGTTGTATGATGCCGCCGGTCTGGCGCATCCGGCGCACCGCCTCCGCCAGGGCCGCGGGGTCCGTGACCGGCGCGGAGCACACCGTGCCCAGGCAAACGTAGGCGGCGGGCGACGGCTTGGGCGGCAGCGCAAGGGCGGCGAGGCGTTCTCCGTCGCGCCGGGGGTCGAGCACCTGCACTACGCGCGCAGGCACGTCGAGCCACAGGGCGGCCCGGTGCAGCGGTGCGATGGACGCCCCGCGGCCGACGATGTTGATCGCCGCCGGCGGGTCGAGGAACGCGTCGGCCTGGCGCGCGTATCCGGCCGCGAAGTACCCCATCTGCGGGTAGGCCGGAACGAAGGCCTCCAGCGTGCCCTGCGCCACCCGGCGATACCGTTCCTCGCGCGTAAGATGGTGCAGGCGGATGAACACCTCCGCGCAAACGCTGTTGTCCTGCACGGATTTCTGGCGTTCGCGCAGGCGGCCCTGGTCCGGGTTGCGGTCCCAGACATCGAAGAAGCCCGCGCAGCCGCCGGCGTCGTCAGCGAAGCGCTCGAGCAAGAACCGCGATAGCTCCAGCGCCCGCTCCAGGTACTGCGGTTCGCCCACCGCCTCGTGGGCATCGAGAAGGGCGCGCGCGGTGTACGCCTGGTCGCCCAGGAGGCCCAGGACCTGGGGCGCGCCGTCGTTGAAGCGATACATGCCGCCGTCCGGGTCGCGGTTCTCGGCCCACAGGAAGTCCAGGGCTCTGAGCGCGGCCTGGCAGAGTTCGGGCCGGTCCAGCGTCCAGGAGGCCTCCAGGTAGGCAGAGGCCATCATCGCGTTCCAGCTCGTGTAGCAGGTGCGGTCAACGTACGGCTCGTGGGCGTCCCGGCGCTGCGCCGCCGTCAGCTTGTAGAACGCCTCGTCCGCGTCCTGAGAGCCGTAGAAGTAGCCGCGTTCGCCGTCGCGCAGCTTCCGCTCCACGTAGTCGATGGTGCGCTCCGCCGGCGCCGCGTGATCCGCGTCGCCGGTCAGGCGGTAAAGCGACAGGGCGTTGCGCAGGAGGCCGGCGTTGTCCTCCAGCATCTTCTCGTAGTGGGGCTCGGACCAGTCGCGGCGCGTGGAGTAGCGGAAGAAGCCGCCCCATTCGTGGTCGAACACCTGGCCGCGGGCCATGAACTCCAGCGTCTTGCGGGCCATGTGCAGCAGGTCGGGGTCTCGCCCCTTGCGGTGCCCGTAGAGCAGCAGGTCGATGGCGTCCGCGTGCGGGAACTTGGGGGCCTCGCCGAAGCCGCCGTAGACGGGGTCGTAGTTCTCGACGACGCTGCGCAGGATGTCGTCATATATCTGCGGCGAGAGCGGGCCGCGCTCCCCCGGCGGCGCGGTGAGGCGGCTCTGCCGCAGCTCCTGCGCCTTCTGCTGAACCTCGCCGCGGCTGTTCTGGTAGTAGAGGAACACCTTGGGCAGCAGCTCCAGCATCTGGTCCGGGGGCACGTAGGTGGCGCCCGCCAGGATGTCCCCCTCCGGCGTCAGGAACGCCGTCGTGGGCCAGCCGCCCATGTTGTAGCGGGCGTTGATGTCCGGCCGCTGGTCGTTGTCCACGCGCACGGGGACGAACTGGTCGTTGATGTAGTTGATGACGCCCTCGTGGGAGTAGGAGGTCTCGTCCATGACGTGGCACCAGTGGCACCAGACGGCGGAGAGCGAGAGCAGGAGGGGCTTGCCGCTCTCCTTCGCCTCGCGGAAGGCGTCCTCGCCCCACGGGCGCCAGCGGATCTCGTGCGCGCGGTTGGGGCGGGGGGAGAAGTGGAAGGGGGGCATTGCCTCAGCCATGGCGTCACATGTCCCGAAGCCGATAAGCCCCAGTAGAGGTTATCTTGCTGGCCCGTTCGGTCCAACCTGGTCGAAACGCCTCGAACCAGGCGACGTTCGGCGGCTCATAGCCGATGTCATACAAGTGCCGAATCATTGCGAACGACGTATCCAGCGCCCAGTTCGCACAGGCTCCCGTTAGGATCCTTACTGTCGAAACGTCCCCTGCACCGGGCAGGAACTTTGAAGCCAATCCCTTCTCCAATTTCGTTTGCTGCAACTCAATCGGCTCCTCGCCAATCTGATAGTGCACCACCAACCCCCGAAGACCAACAACCAGCTTGACGGAATGGAAGGGATCTGCCTGTTCCTCGAACGCCCGTTCCTTTTCCGTGGCCAGATAGCGGTACTTCTTCACAACGTCCGTGCTCAACCGACGGTATTGCCGGCACGAGGCGACATCCGTGCTTAACGTCATGTGCGCCACTTCATTCGCGTAAGCCTCCGCACAAGCCACGGCCATGACCACACTGGCTATTGATGGTCCGATCTCTTTGGTGACCAGGGCTTCTCTCACGAGGCGCTCAAGGAGCTGAAAAATCGGATAGGACAGGTATGGGACCCAGGCCAGTTTGGCACCGCCGATTGGCTCAAATGAGAGGCGATCGCTCATCTACTTCGTCTCCGCCACTATATCGTACCGCCTCTTTGCTCCGTCGTTCTGAGCCCGCAGGCGAAGAATCTGTCCTGGCGAGGCCTTCTGCGTGCGCTGCCGGGCGGGATGTCGCGCTGGGTCGCGTCGCCTGCACTGAGGCTGAGCATCCTGCTGCGACAGGTCCTTCGCTCCGCTCAGGACGACAATGCGACGCTCGGCTCAGGACGACAATGTGGCGCTCCGCTCAGGACGACGCTGCGGACTTCGTCTCCGCCACCAGCTCCGCTGCCAGGTCGTAGCGGCCGAAGGACGGCACGAGGTAGACGCCCGCGGCCTTTTCGCGGCAGACCGCGATCATGTCGCGCGCCATCGCCGCGCCCTCGGCCGGGCCGCGCTCCTCGCCCGCGCGGCGCATGCGCTCGCGGACGCCGTCCGGCAGGCTCATGCCGGGGACCTGGCTGTGCAGGAACTCCGCGTGGCGGCTGTTGTGCAGGGGCAGGACGCCGACGATGATGGGCCGGCCGAACTTGGCGGCCTTGTCCAGAAAGCGCTCCAGCACCTTGGCGTCGAAGACGTTCTGGGTCATGAAGAAGTGGGCGCCGGCCTCCACCTTGCGCCGCATCAGCCGCAGCTCCGTCTCCAGCGGGTCCGCGTTCAGGTTGGCGGAGCCGCCGATGAAGAAGGAGGCCTGCCGCCCGATGGACTTGCCGGTGAAGTCCACGCCGTCGTTGGCGAGCTTGAGGAAGCGCATCAGCCCCACGGCGCTCACGTCCCAGACGCCGACGATGTCCGTGTAGCCGCCGACGGACGGCGGGTCGCCCCGCAGGCAGAGGATGCTGCGGATGCCGAGCACGTGCGCGCCCACCATGTCGGAGTGGATGGCCATGGCGTTGCGGTCGCGGGTGGTGTAGTGCATGACGATATCGACGCCGACCTCGCGCTGGAGAAGCACGGACATGGCGAGCGGCGACATGCGCACCTTGGCGGTGGGGGAATCGCCGACGTTGATGGCGTCGACGCCGGCCTCGCGCAGGAGCTGCGCGCCCTGGATGGCGCGGCGGGCGCTGAGGCCGTGGGGCGGGTCCACCTCGACGGTGATCACGAAGCGGCCGGCCTCCACCTTCTCGCGGAAGGTGGCGAGCTCGCCGGGCGGGCGGGGCGTGGCGCGGGCGGCACCCGCGGGCGCGGCGGCAAGGGCCGGGGAGGCGCTGAGCGCGTCGGGGTTGTGCTCGGTCATAGTGGGTACAAGGTTAGCGGAAGGGTGGAAGGGAGGCAAATGCGGGGGGCATGATGGCAGCGGATTTCAGGGTTCGTGGATCCCCGGGAAGGCGTGACGTTCTGTCTCGGCGCCATTCCCCAATCCGCACCAGTCACATATCAGCTATGCTTGCCGATAGGTGGTTTAGCCACCGCGGGGCTATAGATGCGCATCACCGGACCCGAGCGATACAAACTCACTTTCGACGCGACTACCTTCGTGGTAACGTGCGCGAAGGGGACGCCAAGATTTTCTGGCATTGCCACGTCGAAGAAGCCGAAGCTCTATATCGCCAGCGTCGATGAGAAGCCCATCTACGTCGGCGTCACGAAGCAGTCGATTCGGAACCGCCTACGTTTCGGCTGGAACGCTGAGGGCCAGGGAGGCTACTACGGATATGCCTGGCGCCACGGGCTAACCGAAGCGCTCCTTGATGTTTGGTGCCACGACGATGCCCCACCCGACAATCCCGTCTTAGACATCGAGACCGTTGAGGCTGAGGTTGTATTCCTCGTGCGCTGCGCGGGCCAGTGGCCTATGTACCAAACCGAGATCCATTTTCATCCCTCCAGCCAAGTACACAGAGATGTCGCAACTACCATTGTGGCGAGATACGCGTTGAGGCCCAACTCTTCGCTAAACACGGACGATCGGCGCGAACTTTGAGGATGTTGGCTGTTGTGCCGATGGCGCTGGGGCTGGGGGCGCTGCTTGCGCCGGACGCCTAACCCCTGACGCCCGCGGCCTGGCGCATCATCGACTCCAGGCGGCGGTAGTCCTCCTCCGGGATCTCGTGGAGGTTGCCCTGGAAGGCCAGGCGCCAGTGCTCCGCCGGCCACTTCTGCGTGTAGGCGAGCGTGGGCGCGATCTCACGCACGTCCAGGTACTGGTCCGGTGCCAGGATGACGAGAGGCTTCACCTTCACGCGGAAGGGGTAGTCCTCGCCCGGTTTCTTTTCGCTCTTGAACACCCTGGCGTGGTCCTCGAAGTAGTCGGAGGTGACCTCCGCCAGGCCGCCGAACTTCATGATCTTCGTCAGGTAGAAGATGAGCTTGTCGCCGGGTCGCATGCCGGAGACCTCGCTGCGGCGGGTGCTCTTGAAGCCGAAGATGTCGAAGCCGCGTTCCTCGGCGATGCGCATGTTCTCCTCGGAGCCGACGACGATCCAGTAGGTCATGGCAGCCTCCTTCCCTTTGAACCACTAAGGCACAAAGGCACGAAGAACACGAAGGAAATTCACAGGGACGAAAAAAGACACCAATAGTGTATTCGAACTCTTAGTGCCTTCGTGCCCTTCGTGTCTTAGTGTTTGGAACAGCTAGTGGCAGGCGCGGGCCTGGCCGCCGCTCTCGGCGGTGTCGAAGGACTGGCCGCAGGCGCAGGACTTGACGGCGTTGGGGTTGTGGATGGTGAAGCCGGCCTTCATCAGATCGTCCACGTAGTCGATCTCCGCGCCCTCGAGGAGCGGCGCGCTATCGGGGTCGACGACGAGCCGGACGCCGCTGTGCTCGATCACGAGGTCACCGTCTTCGACGTCGCGGGCGAGGGCCATGCCGTACTGGTAGCCGGAGCAGCCGCCGCCGACGACGAAGACGCGCAGGCCGGCGTCGGCTGTCAGCCCCTTCTCCTCGAACAGTTCCTTGGCCTTCGTCGCGGCCTTGTCGGTCATCTTCAGCATGGTCTACCCCGATCCCATTTAGGAAGTGTCGGCTTTCAATAGTCCACTTTAGCCTAACAACAGGGCGCCACGCTGTCAACACGATATGCCCCCACGCGCTGTGGGGAATTACCGGACGGGGGGCCGGCGGGCGAACGCCGTTCGTCCCCACGGGTGCAGGTCGCGAGACGGCCCGCGTGGGCCGGCGCATCGCCGTCGACAGACCCTTCGCTCCGCTCAGGGCGACAGTTACCGATGCTGTGGGGGATTGCCGAGCGCGGGGGGGGGATGGGCGAACGCCGTTCGTCCCCACGCTCCGCGCAGGGTGTAGGTCGCGAGGCGGCCGACGCTGGCGGGGTGGCGAACGCCGTTCGCCCCTACGGGTGAGGGTTACCACTGCACGCCCGCGGCACGCAGCTCGCGTTCGAGTGCCGGGAAGTCGCCGTCGTAGAGGGCGGCCTGGAAGCCGGCCGCGCGGGCGCCGGCGACGTTGTGGGGGAGGTCGTCGATGTGCAGGCAGGCGCCGGGTGCGAGGCCCATGGCCTGCGCGGCGTGCTGGAAGATGCGCGCGTCCGGCTTGGCGAAGCCCACGCGGGCGGAGTTGACGATGGTCTCGAACTGGTCGTGGATTTTGTGATGGTCGCGCAGCTCATCCTCGAGCGTAAGCGTGGCGTTGGAGATCATGCCGACGCGGTAGCGGCCGCGCAGGCCGGCGATGAGCGCGAGGATGTCCTGGTCCAGCCCACGCCAGCACTCCACCCAGCGCTGCGAGATGGCGTCCGCCACCGGGTGGCCCGCCAGCTCGTCCAGGGTGCGGCGGATGGCGCCCACCCAGGCCGTCTCGCTGCCCGTGCCGATGCGCAGCGCCTGCCACTCCGGCGTCTCGTACATGGCCCGCCAGAGGCCGCGCTCCGGCAGGCCGTACTCACGCTCGAGGGCCCGCATGTGGTCGCGGTCGAGCGCGGCGACGACGCCGCCGAAGTCGAAGAAGACGGCGCGGACGGGGGCCCCCATCACCCCGACACCCCGAGCGGGGCGCCCTCACCCCGCTCGTGCTTCGAGAGCCCTTCGACTGGGCTCAGGACAGGCCTCAGCATGAGCGGGAAGGGATGTCCTTCTCGTGCCACACCCGACACCTAGCACCTAACAGGCTGCTGAAAGACCCCATTGCAGCCGTTTGCCCCTCCCCAGATTCCTTCGCGAACAATGTGATTCCGTTGAGCAGGCGTGGCTGGCGCTCAGAATGACAAATTGAACTGGCGCTGCCGCCTAACACCTAACACCTGACACCTAACGCCTAACACCTGACACCTACCGAGCGCAGGTCCTGGGCGAACTGTTCGTAGCCGGTGAAGTGGAAGCCGTGCATGCCGACGTCGCGGGCGGCGAGGGCGTACTTGTGCACATCGTCGGTAAAGGCGCAGCGCTGGGGCGCGATGCCGGCCAGGCGCGCGGCGTGAAGATAGATCTCCGGATCCGGCTTGGCGATGCCGAGGTCGCCGGAGCCGACGCGCACGTCGAAGAGCGGGACCAGGTGCGGCAGCTCCGCGCGCAGGCGCTCCTCCATGCCGGGGATGGTGTTGGAGATGATGCCGGTGCGGTAGCCGCCGGCGCGCAGGTGCTTCACAAGGGAGATCATGTCCTCGTTCAGCGGCCGCTCCGCCTCCTGCCAGGCGCGCATCACGGCCTGCGCTTTGTCGCCGCAGTGCTGCTGGACGGCCTCCTGCACGGAGGCGAGCCATTCGTCGTAGGTGCACTTGCCCACCTGGAAGTCCAGGTAGCGGCTATCGCGGTAGAGGGCGCGCATGAGGGTGCGCTCCTCCAGGCCCAGGCGCGACTCGATGGCCTTGTGGTCGATACCGTCCATGTGCTGTTGTAGAACGCCGCCGAAGTCGAAGAAGACGGCTTGTATCCACGATGCCCTTCGCATGTCGGGGGCGGTGCCGCCTACTGTACTGCTGCCTCTGTTGCTTGCCGTAACGGCGTTCCCACGGACCACAGGTATTCAAAATGCGAGTTCATCACTTCGTAAGTTCTGGAATCGAAGCTGAACTGAATTAACGGTACGCGAGCTCCGATGCACTCGCCGGGCTTCAAGTCGCTTGACCTCCCACAATGATACTGCTCTAAGAACAAGTAAGTCTCCGTACAGACCATGAAATTGATCGGGCGCCCGCCGTAGTGCCTGGGTTCGATTGGGAGGTCATCCTTCCTGAGCGTTTCGATGGTCCTGATGGAGTCGTTAATCTCGTCTCTTGTGAGGAACTGTCTTTCGATTTCCCCACGCTCTTTCGCAGCCGGGGACTCTGGGTCCAGGATCAGAATGCGAAGCTTCGCACCTTTCCCTTCGAGTAGGACACATATGTCGGGATAGTAGTCAGCCTTTCGCTGATGAAAGAAGTCTGGCAGACCTACGCCAATTATCTTCACTTCGCCTTTGGCTCTCCGCAACTCTCGCGCCACAGCTGAAATAGCATCAGGCTCCCGTCGATTAGGAAAGATGTTAACGATCCCGCTTCCAATGGCCCCATCCACGATTCTGCTAATGCTCATGCTAAGTTCTTGCGTCTCCGATTTTGTCTGGACGACGATTGCCGATATGGCTTCTTTCAACTGAGCTTGCAGTTGCTCGGCCAACTCGCCTAAGCTTGCCCATTCAAATGCGCCCGTTATTGCCGCTGTTATGAGCAGGACGATGGCGACTTCCTGGAGTCTATCTGATGTGTTATCGGAAGTTCCCGTAACGAGCAGCACGGCCCAGGCGCACCAAATTAGTAGGTCCGCGACGAGGAGTAATATGGTGGTCCTCAGTACCCAGCCTCGAATGACCGTCTTCGGCGTGTTCGAGGTTGACGACCCATTCGCGTTCCTCATAGCGCCTCCATCAATGTGATCCTTTCGCCGATCCTTGGCACAGCTACCGTTGTCGTCGCGGCACCGAGTTCCCGGAGAGTTCTATCTAGCTGATCCGCTGCATAATCGAATTCGGTAGTGTAACCGCTATTCTCAAGGAATTGACTCAGCTTGGCAGAGCGAATGTCGTAGGTTTCAGCACCAAAGTGCGTAAGGAAGATGCGATCGGGCATGCATTCACGGGATGCGAGGTATTCGAGTGCCGCCCTAGCTCCATGTAAGCACGTCGCAGTATCGAAGATGGGATCGTGCCCTGGGACCAAAGGACCCTCCGAGGTGGTTCCGAGGTACAGTACGAGCGTGTTCACGCCTTCCATCGGCGCAATAGCATCGACGTGAACTACCTTCCTCTTTGTCTTTTCCTGGCCGACCAGTGGCCCGTCGCACAATACCCCAAGGGAGTGCACCGCCCCGTCTGCGAGCCTAATGTCGATTCTGTACGAATTCGTTGTTGATGAACGCTCTGGATGCTCGACATGGTGCGACGGCACCGAAGTGACCCGCGCGCCGAACAAGCTGACGCTGTCACCATGATTTAACATGCGCTTTCGAATCGCGCCCCTGAAAAATGACCCCCATAACAGGGGAGGGTAACCGGCTCCACCTCTAAAGACAGTGCCATTGGCTATAAGCTCGATTGGGCCGCGTTCGCCACGTAGTACTTCCGGGCGAAACATTAGAAGAATCCTCCGCAGGTCGTCCACGTGGTCGAGGTGGTTGTGCGAGATTAGGATAGCCCGCAGGTTTCTCAGGGAAATTCCGAGCCTGTTATAGGACTCAAAGCATCCTGCGCCCGCATCAAGTAAGAAATCTACGCCACCCTCTTCAGTCTGCTTGTTCTTGATCTCTAGGAGAATGGAGGTGTTCGGCACGTAACGCGCATGGTCGGAAAACACAAAATGCGCTCCGTGGCTGTGCCCTCCAAATATGATGCTCACACCGCGGTAGTCTTTGGGCTCAGGCGAATAGTCTTCAAGAGCTCGCAGGTTATCGGCCAGCGCCTCTTCGTGCCACTGAAAGTCTCGTATTCCGGTCACTCGGTTCCTCATACGCGATGGACTCGTCGCTCGGTTCACCGATAAAGAACGCAAGCCGGCGCAAATTGTTACCGGCTGCACCCACAGATTTTGCCCGTTGCTGGCTTGTTCCTCGGCGCTGAGGGGCCTCAGAACCCCACGTACTTGTTGGCGATGGGCAGGCGCCAGTCGCGGCCGAAGGCGCGGGGGGTGATCTTGACGCCGGGCGGCGCCTGCCGGCGCTTGTACTCGTTGCGGCGCACCATCTGCACCACGCGCTTCACGGTCGCCTCGTCGAAGCCCATGACGATGATGTCCTGGGGGCTGCGGTCGTGCTCCACGTACTCCAGCAGGATCGCGTCCAGGATGTCGTACGGCGGCAGCGTGTCCTGGTCCAGCTGGCCGGGCTTCAGCTCCGCGGAAGGGGGCTTCGTCAGCACGCTCGGCGGGATCGCCGGCCGCTCGCCCAGCGTGTTCCGGTAGTGCGACAGCTTGTAGACCAGCGTCTTGGGCACATCCCTGATGACGCCGAAGCCGCCCACGAGGTCGCCGGCCAGCGTGGCGTAGCCGGTGGCGAACTCGCTTTTGTTGCCGGTGGTCAGCACGATCCAGCCGAACTTGTTGGAGAGCGCCATGATGATGTTTCCCCGGATGCGCGACTGGACGTTCTCCTCCGCCGTGCCCGGCTCCGTGCCCGCGAACGGCTCCGAGAGCATGTCCAGGTACACGGCGTGCGCCGGCTCGATGGGGATGATCAGGAAACGGACGCCCAGGTTCTCGGCCAGCTCCTTGGCATCGCTGATGCTGCCCTCGGAAGAGTAGCGCGAGGGCATGCTGACGCCGGTGACGTTGCCGGCGCCGATGGCGTCCACGGCGATCGCCGCCACCAGGCTGGAGTCGATGCCGCCGGAGAGCGCGATGACCGCCTTCGCGAACCCGGTTTTCTGCAGGTAGTCGCGCGTGCCGGTGACGAGCGCGGCGTAGACCTCGGCCTCGCCCTCAGGCTCGGGCGCGAGGCGGCGCTCGATGGCCGGCCTGGCGGAGACGAACGGTTGCTCGCTCAGGGTGACGTTACCCTCGCCGGCGGCGTAGGTGGCGCGCTCCTGGCGGTGGCGCGGGTCGCGCAGGTGCGCCCGCAGCACCTCCTCGACGTCGAGGTCACAGACCAGCAGCTCCTCCTCAAACATCGCCGCCCGCGCGACCAGCTCGCCGGAGGCGTCCAGCACCATGGAGCCGCCGTCGAACACCAGCTCGTCCTGGCCGCCCACCTGGTTGGTGTAGCAGACGCAGACGCCGTAGTCGCGCGCCCGGCCGGCGAGCATCTGCTCGCGGAAGCGGCGCTTGCCCATGTGGTAGGGCGAGCCGTTGATGTTGACGATGACCTGGGCGCCGCTGTAGGCCTGGCGGCGCGTGGGGTCGCCCGCGTACCAGATGTCCTCGCAGATGTTGACGCCCACGCCCACGCCGGCCACGGTGTAGACGGGCGCCTCGTCGCCCGGGCGGAAGTAGCGGAACTCGTCGAAGACACCGTAGTTGGGCAGATAGTGCTTGTGATAGACGGAGGCGAGCCGGCCGTCGTGGATGACTGCGGCGGCGTTGTAGATATCGCTCTCGTGCAGGTCCACGAAGCCGACGACGGCGGTGATGCCGGTGCACTCCGGGACCAGCGATTCGAGGGCAGCGAGGTTATCGCGGATGAAGGCGGGGCGCAGGAGCAGGTCCTCCGGCGGGTAGCCGGTGACGGTGAGCTCCGGGAAGGAGACGATATCGACGCCCAGGTCGCGGGCGCGGCGCACGTAGTCGGCGACCTTGGCGGCGTTGCCCTGGAGGTCGCCGACGGTGGTGTTGATCTGGGCCAGCCCGAACCTTAGTCTGCGCATAGATTATCGTTTAGTTAGTGTGATTCGTACACTTACCCTAACACCAGGCGGGGCGGTGGTCAATCTGGTGGCATTATAGCGGGACGGCGCGGGAGGTGGGCGAACGGCGTTCGCCCCTACGCACGGCACACCGTATTATGGCTCTTGCGATGCGCTCTACCGAAGTCGCCGCCCCTCCCCACGCCACCTTTGCCGCCGAGGTTCGCGACCTATCGTTTTCCTACGAAGACCGTGTCGCGCTGGACGGCCTCAGCCTCAGCGTGCCGCAGGGGTCTGTGTTCGGGCTGCTGGGGCCCAACGGCTCCGGCAAGTCCACCCTGCTCTCGCTGCTGGCCGGGCTGCGCGCGCCGGCCGGTGGCGAGCTGCGGGTGCTGGGGGAGACGCCGTCACCGGCGCTGCGGGCGCGCATCGGCTTCCTCTTCCAGGAGACATCCCTGGACCCGCTGATGACCGTGCGCGAGGTTCTGTGGCTGCACGGCCGCCTCTTCGGCCTGCCCGCGCCCGTGCTGCGCCGCCGCATCGAGGAGACGCTGGCGACCGTGGGCCTGGCGGACCGCGCCCGCAGCTCAGTACACACGCTGTCCGGCGGCATGAAGCGACGCCTGGAGCTGGCGCGGGCGCTGCTGCCGTGGCCGGAGCTGCTGCTCCTGGACGAACCGACCACGGGCCTGGACCCGGACTCCGAGCAGGCGCTCTGGTCCGAGCTGGAGCGCATCAACCGCGAGGGGGCGACGGTGGTGCTGGCGACGAACAAGGTCGCCGAGGCGGAGCGGCACTGCGGCACCGTCGCCTTTATCCACGAGGGACGCGTCGTGGCGCAGGGCCCGCCGGCGGAGCTGAAGGCGGGGCTCAAGCGCGACGCCGTCTGGCTGGAGGGCTTGTTCACGCAGGACCTCGTCGATGCGGTAGGCGCCTGGCCGGACGTCGGCCGCCTGACCTGGGCGCCGCCCATCCTGCACGCCACGGTGGATTCGGCGTCGACTTTCGTGCCGCGGCTCTTCCAGGCCGCCGGCGACGCCGTTATCTCCGTGCGCTTGCGGGAGGCGACGCTGGAAGACGCCTACTTCGATATCGTCGGCACGCCGATCGCGAACGGAGGAGAGGCGTGATCGCGGCGGAGCGGGCGGCGGGCGGCCCGGTCATCCGCGCCGCCATGGCCTGCCAGGCGATCCTGGGACGGGACCTGAGGGCCGTGCTGCGCTCGCGCTCGCAGCTTTACTCGTCGCTGCTCTTCCCGCTGATGCTGCTCGCCATCCTGGGCGCCGGCGTCTCCGAGGGGCTGGACCCTTCGTCCTCGCGCATCCGCGACGGCGATTACACCAGCTACTTGGTGCCGGGACTGGTGGTGATGGCAGCGCTCTTCTCCTCCACCTTCTCCAGCGCCTCGTACTACCATGACCGCGACTCCGGCTTGCTGCGGGTGATGATGGCGTCTCCGCACTCGCCTCGGGTAATCCTGCTGGGCAAGGCTCTAGCGGGGGTGCTCATCGGCGCGGCGCAGGGGTTGGGGCTGCTGGCCGTGGCGGCGCTGATCCCGGGCATCAACCTGGAGTGGCAGTTCGGCGCGGCGCCGGGCTTCCTGCTGGCCGCCGGCGGCGGGCTGCTGCTGGCGGTGTTCCTGAACGGCTTCGCGCAGCTGATGGCGGCCCGCATCCGCACGATGCAGGGGTTCCACCTGGTGATGAACCTGGTGCTCTTTCCGCTGCTCTTCTTTTCCGGAGCCTTCTTCCCCCTGGACGACCTGCCCTTGTGGCTGAAGGTGGCCGCTGCGGTCAACCCCCTGTCTTACGCCGTGGACCTGGTGCACATCGCCGCTTACACGGACACCAATGGCCACTTCGGGCTGGCGGTAGACCTGGCCGTCCTCGGCGTCCTCGCCCCCGCCGTCTTCCTGCTGGGCATCGGGAGCAAGAAGGGCGCGGAGTAGGGTCAGAGGGTCAGCGGTCAGGGGGTCAGCGGTCAGCGGTCAGCGATCGGCGGTCAGCGGTCGGAACGCCCGGCGCTCTGACACCCTGACCCTTGACCCTCTGACCCTTAGCCCCTCCATCCTCCTTGACCTTCCCGTTCAGTTTGTGATACCCATTACAAAAGTTGCCAGACGTTCTCTCTAGCCATCCGGCCGCGACCGTTTGACAGGGCCAGCGGCGGCCGCACGGGCCGGTGCGAAGCCCCCAGTTCTTGATAGGAAGCGCTTATGGAATACATACAGACCGTGCTCTTTCAGGTGCCGGCCTCCAGGCTGGAGCAGGCCTCCGAGACCGGCGGGCTGCTGGCGGAGCTGGACGGCCACCGCGCCTACCTGAAGCAGCAGCCCGGCTTCCGCGACCTGCGGCTGACGCGATCCATCAACAACGAGGGCAACGTGCTGATCGTCGTCGAGACGCGCTGGGCGGACGACGAGAGCCTGGTGCGCTACGAGACCGCCGAGCCGAACGTGGCCGGCATCATCCGCAAGCACGAGGACCTGCTGGTGCGCGACAGCCTGCAGGTGCTGGACATGGAGGCCCTGCGCACGGAAGCGTCATTCGCCAGACTGGAATCGGCAGAGGCCGCCCGCTCGCGCCTGGTTCTGCCGCTAATCGTGCCGCTGGGGGTGCTGGCGTTCGCGCTTCTGGCCATCTACGGCCTCTCGCGCATTTACCTGGAGCTGGACAAGGGATCGGCGGTGGGACTGGCCACGGGCGTCGCCATCGGCATCCTGCTCATCGCCGTTTACGTGGCCAACAACCCGCGCATGCCGGCGTGGCAGGTCGGCGGCATCTTCGTCGTCGTCATCGCGGCGCTTGCCGGCGGCACAATCTGGGCGCTCGTGCAAGAGGACGAAGGCGAGGCGACGGGCGAGCCCACCGCCAGCGCCTCGCCGGGGGCGTCACCCGCGGGCTCGCCGGCGGCGGGCGGCGGGGAGCTGGCGCTGACCCTGGGCGACAACTTCTTCGAGCTTGCCGGCCAGAAGAGCCCGACGTTGAGCGTGGCGGCGGGGAAAGAGGCCACGGTCAGCCTGACCAACACGGGCATAGCGCCCCATAACATGCACGTGGCGGACGCCGGCGGCCAGTACCCGGAAGCCTTCTGCAACCCGGGAGGCGCCACCCCCTGTTCTGACCCGAACCTGATCAAGGCCGGCGGCACGGCGACGATCAAAATCAACCTGGGAGCGGGCACCTACGACTTCCGCTGCGACTTCCACCCGCTGGAGATGACGGGCACGCTGGAAGTGCAGTGATTAGTGGATAGTGGGTAGTGGGTAGTGGGTAGTGGATAGTGGGTAGTGGATAGTGGCCCCGCCCCAACCCCCACAGGCTAGCGCCCGCTGAGGCCCAGCTCGCGCCGCTCCTCTTCAACCTCTGGCCACTTCGGGTCGCGTGATTCCGCCTGCTCGTGCGCGTACCACCTGAAGAAGGCGACGACGATGAAGCCCCAGATGATCAGGCTGCCCAGCAGCTTCATCACCAGCGCTCCTATTTGCTGGTCCTCCACCGGGGTCAGGCCCCAGACGCGGGGTGCCCGCTCGTAGAAGTCGTAGACGGTGCTGGTGGAGAACGTGATGAAGGAGGCGACCACGGCCGGCAGCAGCGACTGCACGAAGAGATACGCCATCTGGTAGGGGTAGCTGAGGCGCGGCAGCTCTGGCACGTTGCTGAGCACCGGCCACCACATCATCACGGCGGAGACCACCAGCCCGGCGTGCACCAGGAAGTGGAACCAGTGCTCCCGCAGCGCGAGGTCCACGACGCCGGGCAGGTGCGTGATGACGAGCAGGAAGTTGAAGACGCCGAACCCCACCAGGGGGTGGAAGGCGACTCGCGCCACGGCGAGGGCGGCGGGCCGGCGGAAGAGCGCCTGCCAGAGCCACGCCGGCGTGCCCAGCAGCAGCAGCGGCGGCGCCACGAGCGTGAGCAGCAGGTGCTGAAACATGTGCACGCTCAACAGATAGTGCTCGCTGAGGTCGTGAATCGGGGAGCCGGCCGCGGCGTAGAGGACGAGCACGCCCAGGCCGAAGGAGACCACCTGGCTGCGCGGCACGCGCCCGGCGTCGGAGATGCGCTCCCGCAGGACGTAGACGGCGTAGAGGTAGCCGGACAGGAGGGCGCCCAGCACCAGGAGGACGTCCGGGTGGACGTGCCAGTCGAGCCACCAGACACCAGCGATGTGCAGCAGCGGCGCTACCACTGTTCTCCTTCCCGCCGGGCGCAGCAAGCGGCGCCCCTACTTCAGACCAGCTTGCCCCCGACTGTAGAGAGGGCCACGAGAAAGATCAAGACAGCCAGGAACACGCCGAACAGGAACATGCTGGAGTACACGCGGTTATCGAACTTCAGGTGCATGAACCACAGGACCACCAGGCTGAACTTAAGCAGCGAGAGGCCGATGAGCAGGGCGACCAGCAGCCCGTGTGCCATGTCCAGGTAGTAGATGCCGACCTCTATCGCCGTGACGATGGCCAGGACGACGCCGATCTGCGCGTACTCCAGCGGCCCCGGATGCTTCTCCCGGTGGCCCGTGTCCGCTGCCGGCTCGGCGGGCCGTTCCGGCGCGCCCCGTTTCTTTCTCAGCTCTGAAAGCGTCATGGTCACTCCACCCCTACGGCTGGATCAGGTACACCAGTGTGAAGATCACGATCCAGACAACATCCACGAAGTGCCAGTATAGCCCCGCCAGCTCCACGTTCAGGCTATCCTTCTGCTGGATCCTCCCCTGGAAGGACATCGCCAGCAGCGACAGGAGGATGAGCACGCCGATGGTAACGTGCGCGCCGTGAAAGCCGGTGAGGACGAAGAACGTAGTGCCAAAGAGGTTGGAGCCCAGGCTCAGCCCTTCCCGGTGGAACACCGTGAACTCGTAGGCCTGCCCGCTCACGAAGAGCGTCCCCAGGAGGGCGGTGGTGAGCAGCCAGACCTGCATGCTGCGGCGGTTCCCGCGCTGGATGGCGGCCAGCGCCAGCACCATCGTCACGCTGCTCATCAGCAGCACGAAGGCGCTCACAGACGTGAAGGGGATGTCGAAAAGCCCCTCGTAGTGGACACCGTTGAACACTCGATCGGACGGGAAAGGCGGGCCCAGGCTGCGGTCGCGGTAGAGCAGGTAGGCGGCGATGAGGGAGCCGAAGAAGAGGCACTCGGAGCCCAGGAAGAGCCACATGAGCAGCTTCCTGTTGTCCAGGCCGGTAGAGGTCTCCAGGTGTCCGCTGCCCGCGGCGGCGTGCTCCATGCGTCCCTACTCCTCCGTCGCCGGCTCCAGCGCCCAGCCGTAGAGCCCCACCAGCAGGACGGCCGCGCCCACGGCCAAGATGGCGTAGTCGTAGATGAGCCCGACCGCGATCAACGGGAAGCCGATGGCCGCGATGAGCGGGAAGTAGGAGGGCGAAGGCATGTGGATGCCGTGTCCGCCTTCGGCATGCTCGGGCTCCGGCGCCAGGGCGGCGCCGGCGGGGATGGGAACCGGCCGGCCCTGTGCGTCCTCCGTGTACTTGCGGTGCCAAAAGTCGTCCAGGGCGTGGACGCGCGGGATCTCCGCGAAGTTGTAGGGCGGGGGCGGCGATGGTATTGACCACTCCAGCGTGCGGCCGTCCCAGGGGTCGCTCCCGGCGCGATCGCCGCGCCTGGCGGTGATGGCCACGTTGATCATGAATACGAGTATTGAGAGGGCGATGGTGAAGGCGCCGACTGTAGACATCAGGTTCCAGAGGTCCCAGCCGTTGTCGCCCGAGTAGGTGTAAATGCGGCGCGGCATGCCCAGCAGGCCGCTGATGTGCATGGGGAAGAACGTGAGGTTGAAGCCGATGAGCATGAGCCAGAAGTGCACCTGGCCCAGGGCATCGTTCAGCAGCTTGCCGCTGAACTTGGGGAACCAGTAGTAGATGCCGGCGAAGAGAGCAAACATGGCGCCGCCGAAGAGCACATAGTGCAAGTGAGCCACCACGTAGTACGTGTCCTGCTGCTGGTAGTCCGAAGGCACGATGGAGTGCGTGATGCCGCTGAGGCCGCCGATGGTGAACATGGCGATGAAGCCGGCGGCGAACATGAGCGGCGCCCGCAGGCTGATGGACCCGCCCCAGAGCGTGCCCAGCCAGCTGAAGATCTTTACGCCCGTGGGCACGCCGATGAGCATCGTAGAGATGCCGAACGCGGAGTTGGCGATAGTGCCCAGGCCCGTGGTGTACATGTGGTGCACCCAGACGCCCCAGCTCATGAAACCGATGGCCACGCCGGACAAGACCACGAACGGGTAGCCGAACAGCGGCTTCCGCGCAAACGTGGGCAGCACCTCCGAGACGATGCCCATGGCCGGCAGGATCAGGATGTACACCTCCGGGTGGCCGAACAGCCAGAACATGTGCTGCCAGAGCAGGGGGGTGCCGCCGGCGGCCGGGTTGAAGAAGTTGGCGTTGAACAGCCGGTCGAACATCAACTCGAACAGCGCCACGGTGATCACCGGCATGGCGAAGATGATGAGGAAGGAGGTGACCAGCGTCATCCAGACGAAGAGCGGCATGCGCAGGAGGGTCATGCCCGGCGCGCGCATGTTGAGGATGGTGACGATGAAGTTGAAGCCGGAGGCCATGGAGGCGATGCCGAGAATCTGCAGCCCCATGGCCCAGAAATCGACGCCGTGGCCGGGAGAGAACTGCCGCGACGTCAACGTGGCGTACCCAAACCAGCCGGCGTCCGGAGCGCCGAGGCGCCCCTCGAAGATGTTGCCGGTAAAGAAGCTGGCGTTGAGGAAGATGCCGCCGGCCAGGAAGGTCCAGAAGCTGAAGGCGTTCAGGCGCGGGAAGGCAACGTCTCTGGCGCCGATCATTAGAGGCACCAGCAAGTTGAAGAAGGCGGCGCTCAGCGGCATCACCACCAGGAAGACCATGGTGGTGCCGTGCATCGTGAAGATGCGGCTGTACTGATCGGCATTGACGATGCTGCCGTTGGGCGTGGCGAGCTGCAGCCGGATTACCAGCGCCTCGATACCGCCGGCCAGAAAGAAGAAGAAGGCGGTGACGCCGTACATGATGCCGATGCGCTTGTGGTCAACGGTCGCGATCCAGCTCCAGATACCGTACTCAGTATCCGCCGCCTTGCGCGCCTGGCGCAGCGCTTCCCCTATGGCGTTTCCGCGTGCCGGTCCCGCAACGGTTGCCATGGCTAACTCCCGCTAATCTCCACAGCCGCTCCTAGCTGTAGTTCCCACACAGGTTGTTTACGACGAGATGAGTCTCGCAAGCGGTGCCTGGCCTTCCACCCTACCCCACCATTCCGCAATCGAGATGCCGTGCGTCCCACCCACCCGCCCGGGATGTTATCTGGGGGACACCCCCAGACCCCTGACAGGGGGCTCCGCCCCCTGTACCCCTCTGCTACGCAAGGAGTCAGGTTGGCGCGGCGCCGCTTAGCGGTATCTGTCAACAACGTCCGTGGGAACTGCACCTAGCCGCCCCCGCCGCGCTGTTCGTTCGCCCAGGCCTGGAAGTCTTCCTGGTTCTGGGCTATCAGAGTGAGCTTCATCCCCGCGTGCCCGCGGCCGCAGAACTCCGCGCACTGGCCGGAAAAGGAGCCGTCCTCGTCGGCCTTCAGCCACATCACGTTATCGCGGCCGGGGATGGCATCCAGCTTCCCGGCCAGCTTGGGCACCCAGAAGCTGTGGATGACGTCGCTCGCTCTTATCGTCAGGCTGATCTCGCGGCCCGTCGGGACGTGCAGCTCGCCCAGGCTGGTGAGCGGCTGCCCGCGGTCGTCCAGGAGGTCCGCGTACTCGAACTGCCAGGCCCACTGGATGCCCGTGACGTTGACGTGAAAAGCGTCCGCGCGGGGCGGGCGTCCCAGGTCGTGGATGGCGGTCACCGTGGGGACGGCCAGCACCAGCAGGAGTAGCGCCGGGGCGATGGTCCAGGTCAGCTCCAGGGTAGTGTTGCCGTGAACCTGCTTGGGCAGCTCGTCCGGGCTGCGCCGGCGGAAGCGGAGGAGGGCGACGACCAGCACCACGCACACCAGGATGAGGATGGCGATGGCGGGCCACATCGCCATGTAGAAGAGGTCGCGCTGCCTGGCCGCCACCTCGCCGCGGGCGTCGAAGGTGTTCTGTGGGGTGTCCGTCTCGCAGCCGGCCAGGAGCAGCGCCAGCAGGCCCAGCACCAGCAGCGCGCTGAGTGCCCGGCTCAGGTGAATCCGGCGGGCCCGCAGAAATCTCATCTGTGCTTAGATCAACGGCCTGATGACAGACGCGAGTTGGTCACGGCAGGTATGATGTCGCAACGCGAGGCAGCAAGTCAACGCGTGCTTCATGCCGGCCACGGCCCGCCGGCCAGCCCGTCCGCCGCGATGGCGACGAACAGCAGGCCCAAGTAGACGATGGAGTAGCGGAAAAGCGCCGCGGACATCGCGGTGGCGGCGTCGCGCCAGAGGCGGAAGGCGTGGTACAGGAAACCGGCGCCCAGGACACAGGCGGAGGCCAGGTAGATGACGCCCGTTTCGCCCCAGGCGGCGAGCAGGAGCGTGAGCGTCACCAGGGCGAGGGAATACAGGAGGATCTGCCGGCTGGTCTCCCGGGGCCCGACGACGACGGGCAGCATGGGCACGCGCGCGCGCTCGTAGTCGCTGCTGTAGTTGATTGACAGCGCCCAGAAGTGCGGCGGCGTCCAGGCCGTGACGATGGCGAACATGAGGAGCGCCGTGACGCTGATCTCGCCGGTGACCGCCGCCCAGCCGATGACGGGAGGCAGCGCCCCGGCGGCGCCGCCGATGACGATATTGAGCGGCGTCGTGCGCTTGAGCAGGAGCGTGTAGACGACCACGTAGAAGGCGAAGGCGCCGATGGTGAGCGAGGCCGCCAGCCAGTTGGTGAACAGCTGCATGAAGGTGAAGCCGGCCGCGCCCATGAGGATGCCGAACACCGCCGCTTTCTCCGGCTCTATCTGTCCCGACGGCACCGGCCGCCGCCGCGTGCGCAGCATCAACTCATCGATGTCGCGGTCGAAGTACATGTTCATGGCGTTGGCGCCGCCGGCGACCACGGAGCCGCCGAGCACGGTGGCCAGGACCAGCCACAGCGAGGGCAGGCCGCCCTCGGCCAGGATCATCGCCGGGACCGTCGTGATCACCAGAAGCGCAACGATGCGCGGCTTCGTGAGGCGGACGTACGCCCAGAGCGTCTCGCGGACGTCGCGGGCTACTCTCGTGGTCGTGGATGCGGTCAGCATGTCAAGCGGTGGCCCCGGCGGGCGTCAGATTACCCAGAAAACGCCACGCCATGCTGAACACTATCACGGCCCACAACGCTGACGCCAGCGCCAGGTGCACGATGCGCAGGGAGGTGGGCAGCTCCAGCCAGACGTTGGCGGCCCCCGCGAATACCTGCGCCACATAGAGCACAAAGGCGAAGGCTACGGCGGCGATCACCGTCCGGTCCCGCTCGTGGCGCAGCGTCCGCACGACCAGCGCCGCGAGGACGGCGCCGGCGAGCGCGGCCACGAGGCGGTGCGCGTAGTGGAGGTCCGCCAGGCGCCCGCCGGCGGAGACCAGCTTGTGGTTGAACAGCGGCCAGTCCGGGTATGCGAGGCCGGCGCCGGTCTGCGAGACATAGGCGCCGGTGATGATGAGCGCGAAGGTGGCCAGCGCCGTGGCGAGCGGCAGGAGGTAGTGGCGCAGCTCAGGCGGGCGCTTGCCGGCGGACGCGGCCCCGGCCGGCAAGCGAAAGGCCGCGGCCGCGACCAGGATGAGCGCGGCCAGCAGCGTCAGCGCCACCGAGAGGTGGAGGGCGACGACGGTGGCATTCGTCTCGGTGCCCACTGTGACGCCGCCCAGCAGGACCTGCACAGCCAGGAGCACGCCGGCCGCGACCCCCGCCCGGAAGACGAGCCGGTTGTCCCTGTGCTTCCGCCAGATGAGGAGGATGGTGGCCAAGATCAGCAGTCCGACGAGGGAGGCCAGCAGCCGGTGGGAGAACTCAATGAGGACGTTTGTCTCCAGCGGCGGGACCACGCGCCCGTGACACAGGGGCCAGTCCGGGCAGGCAGTGCCCGAACCGGTGGCGCGCACGGTGCCGCCGAGGACGATCAGGCTGTAAGTGCCGAGGACCGAAAGCAGCGCCAGGTAGCGGAACTCCAGGAGGGCGCGCAGCCGCCCGGACGGGCGCTCGCCTGCCGCCGGGAACGCCGTCGCCTTATGCATCGCCTAGCGCAAGCGGGCTGGGAGCAGCGCCGGGGCGGGCCGCAAAAAGGCATGGTGGCAGCAGGGTCACGGTCACAGGCGGAAAATCCTTGTAGCAAATATCACAAATCGGAAAATCGGTGTCAAGGAAGGGCGGCGGCAGACGCCGCGCTTTCACGGGTACCCGCGCTTGCTCTTCCCTGCGCTCTCCTGATACTTTCCTAACCAATAGGACAGCGAAGCATACACCGGGAGATCTAATGGCCCAGGACAACCAGCAGCCGGACCCCAGCGCCGATAGCAACCCCGTGGACAGGGCGGCGGCGCACCTGCGCCGGTCTCTCCCGGCCAACCTGCTCCTCGCCCAGTTCGTGGGTCCCGCCCCGGCGCCCGGGCAGCCTACCGCCTATGTGCCGCCGACGGCCGCCCTGCGCAGCGCCGCCCGCGAGACCATCCACGAGCGCGCCCTGGCGGACATCGCCCGCCTCCGCTTCGCCTTCCCCACCGAGAAGTACCGCGACTACAAGACGTTTGTGAACCACCCGCGGCGGACGATGGGCGTGCTCCTGGCGGACGGCCGCGTGGCCTACCCGGACATTGTGGTAGTTCAGCATCCCGAGAACAACGCCAAGATCGTCGCCGAAGTGGAGACGAACGAGACGGTGCGGGAGGCGGTGGCCCGTTTCGAGTGGCTGCTCTATGCGGACCTGGCGCCGCTCTACCTGTACGTGCCTGTGGGCAAGGGCGGCGAAGCCCTGGACCTCTGCCGCGAGCTGAACATTCCCGTGGTGGGCATCCGCACCTGGCGCTACATCGCCGGCTACGAGGAGCCCGAGATAAACGACCACTACACCGTGCCCAGCGGCCCGGAAGACCTCCTGCCGCGGATCCTTCGGAGATAGTGGGTAGTGGGTAGTGGGTAGTGCCCCACCCCGCTCCCGCCTAGTCCTCGATCTGCTCGACCTTTAGCCGCATCACGCCGGCGGGCACTGACACTTCCACCTCATCGCCCACCGTCCGGTCCAGCAGGGCCTTGCCTACGGGGGAGACGCTGGAGATCTTGCCGTCCGCCGCGTTGGCCTCCGTGGGGCCTACGATCGAGTAGCGCACCACCCTGTCGCTGCCCAGGTTGCGCACGTGGACGGCGCTGCCGACGCGCACGCGGCCGGACCGCTGCCCGGCCTCGACGACGACGGCCCGCTTGAGCATCTCCTCTATCTCCCGCAGCCGGGCCTCCAGGTGGCCCTGCTTGTTCTTGGCGGCGTCCAGCGGGGAGTTCTCGCGGAAGTCCTTGTCCAGCATCGCCGTGCGGATATCTTCCCGCACGAGGAGGCGCTGCTCCAGGAGGGTTTCGCGCTCCGCCGTCAGGGCGTCAATGCCCTCGCGCGTCAGCTCCACCATCGAAGGTTGAGGCGCGGAGGCGGCGCCAGCGGCGGATTTCGGGCTCTTGCGCACGCGCAGGTGGGGCGCGAAGTTAGAGTCCGTGAGCGCCTGCTTTTTCAGGTAGGCCAGGAAGCTGCGCACCTGGTCCGCCCGCTGGATCACATCGGGCGTGGCGGGGCCCAGCACGTCGGCATAGAGGGAGATGTCGTGTCCGCGGAGCTCAAGCAGGCGCCTGTCCCGGCCGTACCAGGCCACGAACCTGGTCACCTCCAGCATGGCGGCCTGGCGCGAAGGCCCGCGCAGGCTCTCAGCGAAGCGGGCGGCGGCCTCGGACAGGGTCACATCAGCCATGGTGGGGAGATAATTCTATGACCCGCGGAAAGCTGGTGTCAACGAGACGAAGGGGGCCGGCGTCTATTGCGCGGGCGTCGCCAGGGGGTCGATGTTGGCCGGCGCCGGCAGGGGGATGGAGTCGTTTGGGCCCACGCTGCGGGCTTCCGGCGTCGGCGCGGACGCTTCCGCCGGGGTCGCCGCGGGAGTGGGCGAGGGGGCCGGCGAAGGCGCCGGGGTCGCGGCCGGCGTGGGCGTCACGGCGGGCGTTTCGGTCGCGGCGGGGGTGGGTCCGGCCGGTTCCGTGACAGCCGGCGGCGTGAACTCCGTAGCGCCGACCTTGCCGGCCAGATCGCGCGTCGCGATGTAGGCGTCGCGCACCTCCGGGGTCTGGTCCTCGAGCGGCTTTCCTGCTGCGATCGCATTAAGGATGTCGAAAGTATCCTGCACCGTCTCCTTCAGTTCGGCGCGCGAGGCATCGTCCAGGCTGGAGGAGCCGAGTTGCGAGACGATCTCAGTGATCCTCACGAGTTCCGAGGTCTCCACGGCGCCGCCCTGGCTGACGCGCTGCTTGAGGGCGCCGACCTGGGCGCTGAGGCTGCTGACCAGGGGAGCCGTCTGCACCGCCGTGGGGACGGGGGTCTGCTTGAGGGCCAGCCCGTCGCCACCGCCGCCACCGCCGCCGTTCGAGAGGACGACGCCCGTAACGAGGACGACGCCGAGCGCAGCCGCGACCGCGCCGCCCAGGAAGCCCCAGTGGCGCTTGCCCCAGGAGGCGGCTAACGTCTGCTGCTGCAGGTTGCGTGTGAGCACGCGGGCGGACGCGCGGGTGCGGGCGGCCGCCAGGAAGCGCAGGAGGCCGCGTTCCTGCAGGTGAGCGGGCAGGGAGTAGTCCTGGAAGTTATCGGCGACGGAGGCCGCCGTCAGGAGCAGCGGCGCCAGGCGATCGGCCAGGCTGGGATACTGGGACAGGCTTTCCTCTATGCTGCGCCGTCCCTCGAAGTACGCCGTCAGGCACTCTTCCAGTATCTCCTCAAGCCTTTTCCGTTTCATAAACCTTAGTCCGCTTCTTCTGCCCCAGCATCTCTCTTAGTTTTGCGATTGCCTTGTGCTGTATTACCTTGACGTTCCCCTCACCCTTGCCCATGGCCCTGGCAGTCTCCGCCACCGAGAGCCCGGCGGCGAAGCGGAGCGAGATCACCTGTCTCTGCGCATCCGGGAGCTTTTGCGCGGCTGCCATGACCTCGTTCAGCGCCATCCGGGTCTCCACCAACTCCTCCGGCCCCGCCGTGTTCACAGCCAGGCCTTCGGTCAGCGGCGCCGAACGACCGCGCGCCGTCTCCTTCCGCCGCTGGCTGATCACCGCGTTGTGCGCGATCCTGAACAGCCAGGCTGAGAAAGGTGCCTCACGCCACTGGAAGCGCTCTATCGCCTCCAGGACACGCATGAAGACCTCCTCGGCCAGATCCTCGGCGTCATATTGGTTGCCCGTACGGGCAAGTATGTAACGGTACACCCGGGGAAAATAGAGCGTATACAGCTCTGACAACGCGGCTACGTCACCTACCCGAGCGGCGTCTACAATGAGACGCTCGCCGTGAGCGTCGCCGTTAGGGCTCACGGGACAATCCTCCCATTCAGCCCCCCTTATGGCCTAGGTGGTTGCCCCGGTATATTACCCTATTCGCCCCGTCACTGGGTAGAACGTCGCGCACTGTGGAAAAGTTACCCACAAATTCGCCCCCGCAAGCTGCCGCCGTCGCCATCTTCTCCATATTCACCTTGTATTCACCAACCTGCTGTTGTTATCCTTTTCTCGTGAGCCGTTTGCTCTCGAAGGTGGACCGCCGTACGGCCCTGGGGGGCCTCACCGCCCTGGCCTCTGCCGGGCTGCTGGCCCTCGGCCTCTTCACTGTCGTCTCCGCCCTCACCGACGACGATATCCCGCTGCCGAGTGAGGGTTCCCTTCAGCAGATCATCGGCGCCGACGCCCCTGCGGCGGGCGAGCCACAGGCCCCACCACCCACGCCGGCGGGGCCGCCACCCGTCCGCCTAGTGATCGCCCGGCTGTACATCGATGCGCCGATCATCACCCTGGGCCTCGATGCCAGGCGCTACCCGGAGGTGCCGGCGCGGCCCGATCAGGTGGCATGGTACAACTTTAGCGCGGTACCCGGCCAGTCCAGCAACGCCGTTTTCGCGGGGCATGTTGACTGGCAGACCCGCGCGGGCGACCCGATTCCCGGGGTCTTCTACCGTCTGCGGGAGCTGGAGATAGGCGATAGCATCGCCGTGACCCTGGAGGACGGAGCGCAGGTGCAGTACCGGGTGACGGGCAACGTGGCCACCGCCTACAATGACCCGAACGTGGTGAAGGCGATGGACACAACCACGAGAGACGTGATTACCCTGATCACCTGCGGCGGCGCCTGGGTGCCCGACCCCAGCGAGGCCAGCGGGGGGAACTACAGCCACCGGGTCATCGTGCGGGCGGAGCGGGTCGCCGGTTTCGCCGGCGGCTAGGTGTAGTTCCCACGGACGTTGTCTACCAGGGAGCGCCCTGAAAGAGGCCGCCCGCCTCAGGCGGGGAGTGTTCGGCAGCCGCTCATGGTACGAGTACCTCACCATGAGCGGGTCGGGGGCTCCTTGGCTGGCTGTGGATTCGGGCCAACCCCCCTTCCCGCTCGCCCTGAGGCACTCGTAGGGCGAGCGGCGGACTACGGCGCGATACAAGCGAATGCCCTCTCTGCCTTCGTTGACTGCCAACAACCTCCGTGGGAACTGCAGCTAGAGAGCCGGTCAGCGCCCGCGGGGTCGCGGCGCAGACCGTGTCACCAGGGACGGCTGCGGAGCAGGGTGGCGCTGCGCCGTGAGGAGAGAGCGTCTGCCATGTGCCCGAAGGCGCGCAGGAAGCTGCCGTGCCCCCCGTCTGTCCAGACGCTGTGCCACGGCCAGCCTGCCCTCGCCGCGTGCCACCACGGGTGCGGCCAGGCCACCGCCTTCGCGAAGGACGGCTCAGGCGCCAGTTGCGCGGTGGGAGCGAGCTCCGGCTGCCCCGCCACTACCGGCGTGGGCGTCTGCGCAGGCTCCGGCGCAGGCGGCGGCGCCGGCGCGGGTGGCTCTGGCTCCGCCGGGGGCACGTACGGGGCGGGCTCCGGAGCAGGCGCAGGCGGCGGCGGGGGTGGTGGCGCCGGCGCGGGAGGGGGGTCCGCCTGGCCGCCGAACTCCGTGGCCCAGTACCAGGTGAACGCTGAGGTAGGCCCGAAAGCCCGGGCTATGCCGATGACGGTATAGTTCGCGTTGAGCATGTTAGCGTTGTGGCCGGGGGACCCCTGCCACAGATCCATCGCCCGCTGCGCGTCGTCGATACCCGCGGCCAGGTTCTCGCCGCGCCAGGTGTTATAGGTGTACCCGAAGGTGTCCATGCGATCGAAGGGATCGCGGCCCAGAGAGTCGGTATGGCTGAAGTAGTTCTCGGCCGCCATGTCCTGCGCCATCCAGCGCGCGCTGTCCGTGAGCATTGCGTTGACGGAGAGCGAGCCCAGGCCGCTGGCGGCGCGGTACTGGTTGATCATATCGAGGAACGCCGTCTCCTGGTCATCCAGGGCCAGCGCGGGTGCCGCAGGGGACGACGTCTGGAGAGAGAGGGCGAGGACGCCCAGGAGGGGCGCCACCAGGAGCCAGAGCAGGAATTTCCGCCCGTATCCGCCACCAGGGACCATATGCTATACTCCCAAGAGGTACGGCCCTGTAAAGGGCTCGACTAAGGCGGGGAGTCTGGGTTCCCAGGCCGAGGCTCCTCGCCGTTCTTTCTTCCAAAGGGGTAGACGACCTCACCCCACTGCCGTTACCTGATGGACGCGCTGCCCGCAGTTTCGAAACGGTTAAGTATCGGTTTATCCCCGGAACAGCTCCAGGCCTTCGACATCTATCTGAGCCGCCTGCTCATCGAGAGCCCGCGCGCGGGCCTGACGTCCCTGACGGACCGGGGGGCCATCCAGCGGCGTCACTTCGCGGAGTCCCTCGCCCTCCTCCGCGCGCTGGAGGACGCGGGTGTCTTCGCGTCGCCGGCTATTGACATCGGCACGGGCGCCGGCTTCCCGGGCCTGCCCATCAAGATCGCGCGGCCGGCACTGGAGCTAACCCTGCTGGAGGCGACGGGCAAGAAAGCGGTCTTCCTGGAGCAGATCGTGCGGGAGCTGGGGCTGCAGAACGTGACCGTGGTGCACGGGCGGGCGGAGGACCTGGCGCGCGACCCGGCGCAACGCGGCCGCTACCGCCTGGCCCTGGCGCGGGCCGTCGCACCCCTGCGCACGCTGGTGGAGCTGGCGCTGCCGTTCCTGCGTATCGGCGGTGTGCTCGCCACACCGAAGGGCAGCGCCGCCCCGCGCGAGGTGGAGGAGGCTGCGCAGGCCCTGGCGGCGTGCGGCGGGACAGTGGAGCGCGTGCAGCCGTTGGCGGCGGCCGGACCGGGCCCGGCGCCGACGCTGGTGGTCGTCCGGAAGACGGCGGAGACGCCGGAGCGATTTCCGCGCCGGGCCGGGACGCCCTCCAGGCGGCCGCTCTAGCGGTAGCGCCCACACAGGTTGCTTACGGCGAGATGAGTCTGGCCTCTAGTGCTGTTCCGCAATAGAGATGCCGTGCGTCCCACCCGCCCGCCCAGAACGTTATCTGGGGGACACCCCCAGACCCCCGACATGGGGCTCTGCCCCCTGTACCCCCGTGTTGCGCGACAAGGCAGCTTGGCTCAGCACTGCCTAGCGACACATGTAACCAACGTCCGTGGGAACTACATCTAGCATGGTGGTGAAAGGCGTCGTCTCGCGCCGCCACCCACGAGGCTGAGGACAGGCGGCCGGGGCTCCGCCAGGAGCTGCGGCCGGAACACAGCCCGGGCGCGGAGCGATTGCGCAGGCGGCGGCGCGCGGGGAGACAGTAGCGGCAACAGGCGCTAGAATGTGGGCCAGCCTGACCTGGCGAGGGTTAATGAAAGACCATATGCGCTTACAGAGCACCAACTGGCAGACGGTGGGCGGATGGGTGGCGCGCGTTTTACGCATGGACTTCTCCGTTTTCGAGGAGATCCGCTCGGAGCCCGCCGCCACGCTGGCGGCCGTGGTGGTGGTGCTCGTCGCCGGCGTCTTTGCGGGCTCCGGCTCCTGGCTCTGGGCGCTGCAGCACTCGGAGTTCCGGGGAATCGACGGCGGCGAGGTCTTCTTGAAGTCGCTGGTCCTGGGCAGCCTGGTGCAGACGGCGGTATGGCTGCTCTGGGTCTACCTGGTGTACCAGGTGCTGGCCCGTGGCTACGGCGCGCAGATGGACTTCGCTGAGCTTGTGCGGACGATGGGCTTCGCCTTCGTGCCCGTAGCGTTCAGCATCCTCATCGCCATCACCAACCTGGCCGTGCCGTTTGGCCTGCTCTCCTTCGGCATCACGCTGCTCTACACCAACATCGCCATCCAGCAGGTGGCGGGGACGGAAGTGCGGGAGACGACGCTGGCCAATCTGACGGGCTTCGGCGCCTTCCTCATCGTGATGGGCGTGTTCGCCAACATCGCGGAGGTGGGCACTTTCGGGGGCATCGCCCCGGGCGTTCTCTTCTTCTCCCTCGACCTGTAGGGGGGACGAGCCCGGTAGGTGGGCGAACGCCGTTCGCCCCTACGGCACGCCGTAAGGCCCCAAACGCGGGGCGCCCGCTCGCGGCGGTCCGCCGGAGGCGGAGGCGCCTGCCGGCAGACGCCGCTTCTGGTACCAGCGACGGGCTGCGGGGTAAGCTGTCGGGGAACCCCAAAGCGCTCCGCCTGCCTGCCGGCAGGCAGGCCTGCCGTCCAGCAAGGAGACCCGATCTTGGAGGCCGCCACTTCCGGCGCCATGCAGTCCAATATCCGGAAGTACTACGTCTTCCACTTCTTCCTGAACTTCCAGCTCTGGTGGCCCATCTGGGTGCTCTACCTGACGGAGAAGCGCGGCCTGACCCTGGCGGAGGTCACGCTGATCGACATCCCCTTCTGGCTGAGCATCGTCCTGTTGCAGATCCCGGCCGCCGCCATCGCGGACCGCTGGGGCCGCAAGCCGACGCTGATCGCGGCGGCTGCCGCCTTCGCCGCGGCCATCACCTTTTTCGGCCTGGCCAGCACGTTCTGGCTGATCCTCTGTTCCTACATGATCTGGGGCATCGCCTTCTCGCTCCTGTTCGGCACGGAGTCTGCGTTCATCTACGACACGCTGAAGGCGCTGGGCCGCGAGGAGGAGTACCCGAAGATCTACGGACGGGGTTGGGCGGTGATGACCGGCGCGGCCGTCGCCGGCACGCTGGTGGGCGCGCCGCTGGCCGCGGCCACGGACCTGTCGATCCCTATCGTGCTCAGCGGGGGCATCGCGGCCATGGCGGCGCTGACCGCCCTCACGTTCCACGAGCCGCTGGCGCCGCAGGCCCGGACGAGCCCGGCGCTGCCTTACGGGCAGATCATCCGCGAGAGTCTGGACATAGCGCGCCGGCCCGCCGTTCGCTACTCCATCCTCTTCTTCGGGCTGATCACGATCGGCAGCATCGCGCCCATCTTCTTCTTCCAGCCGTTCCTGTCCGCGCACGGCGTGAGCACGGGGGAAGTGGGCATCTGGCAAACGCCGATGCGCATCGCCGGCATCATCGGCGCGCTCCTGGCCCACCGTTTCATCCTGGCGCTGGGGGAGAGGCGGACGTTCTACCTGATGCCGCTGGGGCTGATCGCCGGGTACTCGCTGCTGGCGCTCTGGGACTCCGTGTACGCGCAGGTGGCGTTCCCGCTGATCTACTTCGTCGTGGTGCTCTCGCAACCGACGGCGACGGACTATCTGAACCGCCGCGTGCCCAGCGAGCAGCGGGCGACGGTGGTCTCGCTGACGAACCTCGCGCGCTCGGCGGTGCTGATCCCCAGCGCGCCGTTGCTGGGGCTGCTGGCGGACGAGGCCTCGACGTCGGCCGCGTTTGCGGCGGGCGGGATCATCATCGCCGTGCTGGGCCTGCCGCTGATGCTGCTGTGGCTGCCCCACCTGCGCGGCGCCGGCCAGGAGGAGCGGGCGTTGGAGGCGACCGGCGAGCCGGGCGGCGAGTAGGGGCGGTTGGCGAACCGCCCCGGCGCGACCCCAGCGGGCTGCGTCGCCGGGCCGGATGCGCCACCGCTACCGCACCACGCCGGGGCTCGGCGTTACCGCTGGCACCCCCGGCCGTGGCGGCGCCGGCAGCGGCGCCTCGGCGATCGCTGCCCGGATCCTGGCGGCGGCCTCCTTGAGCGTCTGGCCTTTCAACGGCGACAGCGCCTGCCCGGGGTCGGCGGACCGCTTAGCCTGTTCGCACTGCTCCTTGGTGATACCGCTGATGTCACTCGGGCCGCCGTACTCACACTCGGCGCCGTTAGCCGTTAGGCGCCCGTCTTCAGAGATGGCGAACCGGGCGGCAGCGTAGCCGCCGAACCCCCGCAACCGATACGGCCCCCAGTCTTCGAGGAAGAAAAGGTACCTTCCGCCGACCTGAAGCAGGCGAGGGTTCGCGGTTACGCCGTCTTGCCCGAACCCGGGTTCTTGCAACACCGGTATGCGGTCACCGACGGACATGCTCGTGGCCGATATCACCTCATCGATAGCCACGGCGAATTCCACATACGGCATCCCAGCGAGCGGTGGATCGCTCAGGAGATCCGACGGCGATTGCAGATATTGTGTTCCGGTCTGGTCGCTCACCGTGCCCACCACAATCTGCGGGTACCGCTCCACCATCGTACGGACCGTCGCCATCATAGGGAGAGTTCCTGGTGCACCCTCGTGTCCATCCGCCACGATTGCGGCTGAATAGCTAGCAGACGGCAGGGGCGAGTCGACAGATTCAGTTGAGAGCGTGACGGACGGATCGTCCCGGTTGTCCTCAGGTTCGCCACAGCCAGTGGCCGCCGCGGCCGCAAGCGGGAGCAACAACAAGAGCGGGAGGCAGCGAACCGCTGTGCCTAGCATCCTGACCAGCCCCAGGTCGCGGAGTAGTACTTGTGATTTACGCCGCAATAATCCCAGTTAGCGGGAGTATTCAGGAATGGGTATTGTAGATAGCAGTCGTAGTCCTCAATCGTCTGAGGTACGCGGGGTGCGCCGCATTGAAGGTCTCTTTCCTCGACTCCGTCCCCGTTGGCGTCGGGATCAAGTCCGTCATGAGCCAGATTGATTGAATGTCCAAGCTCGTGCACGGCGATCGCTTGGCTAGGACCGAAGAGGTTGTTCAGTTTGATATGGGCATGCCGAACCGTCGCCCCCTCGGTAAGGAACGTCATCAGACCCCACCACGTAACCCCTGGGTAATTAGCCACATCCACCCATACGTCGTTGTTGCTGCTCGGCGGCTGCTCCACGAAGTCGACGACAATCGGCCCGTTGCTATAGGCATTCCGCGCGCCGTCTATTAGCGGATTCCACACCCCTGATGGCATGCCTGCGCCGTACATTCGGTGCATCGTCAGGTCATTGGTAATCAAGCTCTTGTACCAGTTGTCGGGTAGCAGCGATTTCACCGGGTGGACATGGGCGCCTGTCGCGTAGCCCGATACCTCGCTAGAAGACCATATTTGGATCGGGTCACTGGCGAAGCCGTAGAACGCGAACGAATCGGGGCTGGTCATGTGGCGCTTCGCGTAGCTCGCGCCGCCGCCGTGGTCGACGACATAGACGTCAGGTGAGCTTGACGATTTTACCAGTGTTCCGGCGCGCCCCCGGATGTTGTCTCCGGCCGGATACGTCCCGGTCCCCACCAGCGCGTCCGCACAGACGGGGTAAGGGAAGTTGTGCGTCAGACGGTCGTTCGCCGTCACGAACTGCCGCTTCTTGCCCGATTCGGCAAGGAGATAAACGGTCGTGCTGGACGAGCTTACCTTCACCAGCTGCCCATCCGGGCGCAGCGAGGTGGCGGGATCGACGTTCGGCCCCGAGGTGTACCCGTTCAGGTAGGCGGAGTCAACGTCCGTATAGCCGTAAGCGACGCCGCAGTAGTTAAAGTAGCTGCTCCAGGCCGCCGCCGTAACGTAGCGCTTCAGGTAGCTCCCCGGGCTCAGCTCATCGATGATGTAGATGGCCCCGTTGGCGGGATTCCGGAATACAGTCCCCTCCCGCGCGCGCATATTCGCGTTCGTCGGTAGGCGGCTCAGCTCGTCGGCGGACACGTCGTGGACTCCGATGAAGCCGCTGTAACGGTGCGAATCCAGGTCTTGTATCGCGGGGAACAGGCGCTTGCCGTTGCCTTCAACCAGGTAGACCTGCTGCGTGGCCGGATCACGGACCAGTGAGCCGCCGGGCCGGTTTTGAGGGTTGTTGTTCGTGTACTGATCATCGTCCGCCGCCAGGCGCGCGGGCTGATCAAGCGCTACTACGCCCACCATCACGACAACTCCAATAAGCAGGACGGCGGCTCGTCGCAAAATGTTCCCTCCCTACGACGCGCCCGTCATACCCCCCCCCAGACACCGCTGCCAAGTGGATCTTGTCAACAATCTGCTAATTTTCCGGTTCACAATCAGTTGTTCAGACGGGGACAATCAGAGCGCGCAGATACAGACGCTGGTGATCACTCCAATCGCGAAATGGAAGACCGGCCGCCGGACCTATCCCGCCACCCCCGCCTCCCGCAGCTCCGCGATCTCCGCCTGCGAGTAGCCGGCCTGCCGCAGCAGGGCGTCCGTGTGCTCGCCGCGGGCGGGGGCCAGCGAGCGCACGGCGCCGGGGGTGTCCGAGAACTTGGGGCCCACGCCCACCTGCCTGACGGCGCCAAACTCCGGGTGCTGGAACTCCGCGACCATCGCCCGCGCCCGCACGTGGGGGTCGTCGAAGACCTCCTCCAGCCCATAGACGGGCGCCACGCAGATGTCATGCTGCCGCAGCTCCTCGAACCACTGGTCGCGGCTCTTCTCCTTGAAGCGCCGGCGCAGGTAGGCGAAGATCTCCGGGAACTGCTCGCGGTTGTTCTGGTGGGGGATGTATTGCTCGCAGCCCAGCGCCTGGCATAGCTCCGCCCAGAACCAGGGCTCAAGGCAGCCGATGGAGAGCCACTTGCCGTCGGCGGTCTCGTAGACGCAGTAGGCGGGCACGGCGCCGTTCAGCATGTGCTCGCCGGGGCGCACCGGCCCCCCGGAGCCGAAGTACTGCTGGGCGATGAACGTCATCAACGAGGTGACACCGTCGCTCATCGCCATGTCCACGTACTGGCCGCGGCCGGTGGCCTGGCGGGCGATGACGGCGGCCAGGATGGCGAAGGCGGCGTAGAGGCCCCCGCCGGCGAAGTCTGCGATGACGTTCAGCGGGATGGCCGGCGGCGTGCCCGGCCAGCCGATGGCGCCGAGCGCGCCGCCGACGCTGATGTAGTTGATGTCGTGCCCCACGAGCCCCGCGTAGGGGCCCGTTTGCCCGTAGCCGCTGAGCGAGCAGTAGACGATGCGGGGATTGCGGGCCGCGACCGTCTCGTAGTCCACGCCCAGGCGCTTCACCACGCCGGGGCGGAACCCCTCCAGCACCACGTCCGCCTTCTCCGCCAGGCGCAGGAACGCCGCCTGCGCCCCCGGGTCCTTCAGGTTCAGGCCCAGGGAGCGCTTGTTGCGGCCGAGAGCGTTGAACGCGCGCGCCCGCTCGCTAGTGCCGGCGTCGAAGCGGCGGCCGACGCCGGGCGGCTCCTCGACGACGATGACGTCGGCGCCCAGGTCGCCCAGCAGCATCGTGCAAAACGGCCCGGGCGCCAGGCGCGTCAGGTCCAGTACGCGGATCCCCTCGAGTGCCATCATGCCCGGAACTCCCTTCGCTCATCCTCAAGACATGCGCTCGCATGATGCGCAACGGGGAGACCGGGCGTCAAGGAAGGGTCGCCGGGCTAGGCGGACAGCTAGGCTGGCGCCGCGCCGCCTCCTTCGCGCGTTTCCCGCTTGATCAGTTCAGCGTAGTGGTTCGCCACCTGGGCCGAGTAGTAGACCGCAGGGGCGATGAACACGATGAATGTCCCGCCGATGACGAGCATGAATATGCCCAGCCCGATCACCAGGTCGGAGATCCGGAAGCCCATCACGGCCAGATTTAGAGCCGAGCGCAGGGTCACGGACTGCAGCACAGTGTTGCGGTTGGGGTCATCGCGCGGGAGCTCGGCGTAGGGCTTGCCGCCGGTTAAGTCCAGGACGTGCTTCTCAATGACTGCGGCCTGCGACTTGGCCGTGGCCGCGTCATCCACCAGCACGCCCGGGATGCTCGCGTCCTTGGAGGTGGTGATGTTCTCCCTGACGACGGCGTCGCGGACCTCGTCCCTGGCATCCCGGCCTTCGACCACCATGTACACGCCGGCCGCAATGAAGGCGATCCCGATAGCTAGGGGCGCAATCCAGATGTAGTGTCTGGCGATGTGTACCAATCTCATCCATAAAACCTCCTGTTGGCCCACCGACTCTCTGTGTCCACCGTAACATGGTGAGGGCCGCCCTGAGAACCACCAGGCGCCTCGGTTGGTGGGTGGCCGCCAGCCCGGAGGGTAAGATCGGACGGAATCCTGGCCACCCGGCGTCAGCGGGTCCAGCGGACGGTGCAGGCGCCCCGTTTCCTTGCCGGGCGGGCGGGCGCTCTGATACGATACTCGTACGGTCGGGGCTGTAGCTCAGTTTGGGAGAGCGCCTCAATGGCATTGAGGAGGTCAGGGGTTCGAGCCCCCTCAGCTCCACCAGCGTCCTGCCTGTCATTCTGAGGAGCGAAGCGTTGAAGAATCTCGGCGGCTTTGCTGAGGTAGTGGACTCGGATCGCCGGGATTCCCCTTCGGCTCCGCTCAGGGCAGGCTTCGCGAAGCTGCGTTGAGGGTGGCCGCAAGAGTCACGGCCGCTCAGAATGACACAGAAGAATAGCCAGAGGCGTCGAAGGGGAGTAGTAGGGCCTGGCGCCAGAGAGCCGGCGGGCCGTCAGCGGCCAAAGGTGCGAGCCGGCACGATGGGCCCGAACTCGCCCCTGAGCCTCGCCGGTGAACCGCCTGGGGCGGACTAGCCGGCGACGGGACAGCGCCCGTTACAGCGCCCCCAGAGCGTCCGCCTCAGGCGGGAATCAGGGTGGTACCGCGGAGCGTTATGAGCCCCTCCGTCCCTGTACGGAGGGGCTCGCTGATTTGGTAGAGTTGAGCCGATGATGCCTGTAGACGACCAGCTGGAGATCGTGGGCCGCCTGACCCTCGCCGCCCTCCTCGGCGGCATCATCGGCCTGGAGCGTGAGCTCCGCGGCTACCCGGCCGGCATCCGCACCCTGGCGCTGGTCACCCTTGGCGCAGCGCTGTTCACGGATGTCTCCCAGATCCTGGGGGGCGATGACCGGGTCGCCGCCGGCATCGTCACCGGCATCGGCTTCCTGGGCGCCGCCGTCGTCTTCCGCGAGGGATACAGCGTGCGGGGCATCACGACGGCCGCCACGATCTGGGCGGCCGCCGCCGTGGGCATGGCCATCGGCCGCGAGCTCTACGTTGTGGCCTGCCTGGGCGCCCTGCTCATTTTCATCATCCTGGAGGCCAAACCCGTGACCAGCCGCATCGACGACTTCCTGCGCCGCATCGGCGGGGAGCTGCGCGAAGAGAGCGAGGAACGGAACGCAATGCCGCCCGACCCGGACGACGTCGAACCGGTGCAACAGGACCCGAGGAGATGAGGACACGGGTGGGAGAGGGCAAGTCCCGCACTTCCGTGCGCGGCGTTGGCGCTGATTGCGGACGCCGCGCGCCCGGCGACGTCCTTACGTCGCCGCCGCCTGCAGGTGCGGGCGGCGGCCTTCCCGGAGTGAGCCACGCACCCTGCCTACCGGCAGGCAGGCCTTAGTGCGCGGGACATCCCCTAACCAATCTCTCTCAGAGGAAGACAGCTATGATTGACCGCTACGACCCCAAGACAATCGAAAAGAAGTGGCAGGAGCGGTGGGAGGCGGACGGCCTTTACCACACAGACCTCAACAATATCCAGTCCAAGTTTTACTACCTCAGCATGCTCCCATACACCTCCGGCGATCTCCACATCGGCCACTGGTACAACTACACCGGGCCGGATATCCAGGCCCGCTACCGCCGCATGCGGGGCCACAACGTCTTCTTCCCCATCGGCTTCGACGCCTTCGGCCTGCCGGCGGAGAACGCCGCCATCAAGCAGGGCATCCACCCCCACAAGTGGACCTACGACAACATCGACCGCATGCGCGGCCAGCTCAAGACCATGGGCGCGATGTTCGACTGGTCCAGCGAGGCCATCACCTGCGACCCCGGGTTCTACCGCTGGAACCAGTGGTTCTTCCTCAAGTTCTACGAGAAGGGCCTCGCCTATCGAGCGCTGGCGCCGGCCAACTGGTGCCCCTCCTGCCAGACCGTGCTGGCCAACGAGCAGGTCCTGCCGAACGGCGCCTGCGAGCGTTGCGGCGCCGCCGTTACCCACCGCGACCTGGAGCAGTGGTTCTTCCGCATCACCGCCTACGCCGACGAGCTCCTGGACCACTCCCAGTTGGACTGGCCGGAGCCTGTCGTCACCATGCAGAGGAATTGGATCGGCCGCTCCGAGGGCGTGGAGATCGCCTTCGGCCTGGACGTACCTGGGGTCGACCAGAAGGAGATCCGTGTCTTCACCACCCGCCCCGACACGACCTTCGGCGTCACCTTCATGGTCCTGGCGCCGGAGCACCCCCTGGTCCCCCGCATCACCACCCCCGACCGCCGCGCCGAGGTCGACGCCTACATCGAGCAGGCGCGCCGCCAGACGGAGATCGAGCGTTTGAGCACGGAGCGCGAGAAGACGGGCGTCTTCACCGGCGCCTACTGCCGCAACCTGCTCTCCGGCGAGGAAGTCCCGATCTGGATCGCCGATTATGCCCTGCTCTGGTACGGCACCGGCGCCGTCATGGGCGTGCCCGCCCACGACCAGCGCGACTTCGAGTTCGCCGGGAAGTTCGGGCTGCCCGTCCGCGTCGTCATCGCCCCGCCGGACTGGGACGGGAGCGAGCCAGCCGGCGCCTACGTGGAGCCGGGGACAATGGTCAACTCCGGGCGCTTCAACGGCCAGCCGAACGAGGAAGGCAAGGCGGCGGTCGCCGATTATGTCGAGTCGCAGGGCTGGGGCCAGCGCACTACCACCTATCGCATCCGCGATTGGTTGATCTCCCGCCAGCGCTACTGGGGCACGCCGATACCGATGGTGCACTGCCCGCAAGACGGCGTCGTCCCCGTGCCAGAGGGCCAGCTGCCGGTGCTGCTGCCAGAAGACGCGGCCTTCAAGCCCACCGGCGAATCGCCGCTGGCCCGCCACGAGGGGTTCGTGAACACCGCCTGTCCGCGCTGCGGCGGCCCCGCCCGGCGCGAGACGGACACCATGGACACGTTCATGGACTCCAACTGGTACTTCATCCGCTACCTGAGCCCGCGCCACGACAAGGCGCCCTTCGATCCTGACCTGGGGCGCAAGTGGCTGCCCGTGGACCAGTACACCGGCGGCGCGGAACACGCCGTGATGCACCTGCTCTACGCCCGCTTCTTCTGGAAGGTGATCCGCGACCTGGGCCTGGTGCAGGGCAACGAGCCGTTCCGGCGGCTGTTCAACCAGGGCCAGATACTGGGCCCGGACGGGCAGCGCATGTCCAAGTCCCGTGGCAACGTGGTGGCGGCGGACGAGCAGGTGGCCCGCTACGGCGCGGACGTGTTCCGCTGCTACCTCATGTTCATCGGCCCCTGGGACGAGGGCGGCCCCTTCGGCCTGCGGGGCATCGCCGGCCTTGAGCGCTGGCTCAACCGCCTCTGGAACCTGGCCCTGGGCGATGTCACCTTCGGGGCGGACCGCACTGCCCGCGGCATCAGGCACGTCACGCACAAGACGATCCGCCATGTGACGGAGGACATGGAGGGCTTCCACTTCAACACCCTCATCGCCGCCCTCATGGAGATGACCAACGGGCTCTCCCGCACGCGAGACGAGGGCCCTGTAGACCGGGAGGCGTGGGAGGAGGCCGTCCAGGCGCTGCTGCTGATGCTGGCGCCGCTGGCCCCGCACATCGCCGAGGAGCTGTGGGAGCGCGCGGGCCGCCCGTACAGCGTCCACCGGCAGACCTGGCCCGCCTGGGACGCGGAGCTGGCACGGGAGGCCGAGGTAACGCTGGTGGTGCAGGTGAACGGCAAGGTGCGCGACCGCATCCAGGTTGCCGCGGGCATCCCGGAGGGTGAGGCGAAGGAGCTGGCCCTGGCGAGCCCGCAGGTCCGCCGTTACCTGGAGGGCGCGGAGATCGTGCGCGTTATCTACGTGCCCGGCAAGCTGGTGAACATCGTCGTCCGGTAGCGGTAGGGGCGCAGCACACGCCTGTGCGACGCCGCGCCGGGGCGTCTCCACAGGCCCCCACCGCCCCCCGTCAGGCTGAGAGCCTGACCCCCCGAAGAAGGGGTGGCCCGGCACAGCAGCGCCGGTAAAGACGCCGCGCCGGGGCGTCTCACAGGCCCCCGCCGCCCCCCGTCCGGCTGAGAGCCTGACCCCCCGACGCAGGGGTGGCCGGGCCGCCGCACACGCCGGTAGAGACGCCG
>JAUSFE010000030.1 GCA_030649945.1 Dehalococcoidia bacterium
TCTAAGTACCCAAGTACCGAGGCCGTCAACCGCTGATACATGCCGGTGAGCTGGAATCCCCCGGCCAGCTCCCGCCCCCAGAGCTCCAGGAGACTGCCCGAGGCATCAACCAGCTGGCTGAATGCTCCGGTCAAAGTACCCGCCTGCGCGGCGCCCGCACCGCCCACGGACGAGCGCAGCTTCTGCAGCACCACGTCGACCGCCTCCGCCCGGCGGCCAGTCTCGATCATGTCCTTGATCACGGCCTGCTCGGCCTCGGAGAACACGATGCCCGCGCGCCGGAGGATCGTCAGCCCCTGCGCCGGGTCCTCCAGGGCGCGCCCCAGGAGGCGCGCGTTCGTCGCCAGCGAGCCGAACCCGGCGGCGGCCAGGTCCTGCGACAGCCGCAGCACCTCGTCGAAGGTCTCCCCCGCGATCGTGCGGAAGGTGAGCAGGGTCGTCGCCGCCTGCCGCACCTCGCTCTGCGTCGCGGCGGTCGTGCGGCTCAGGGAGTCCGCCAGGTTCTCGATGTCCCGGGCCGTGCGGCCGGCGCCAAACCCGGTCGCCCGCAGCACGGCGTTGTACGCGATCTGCTGCTGCTCCAGCCGAGCGAAGGCCCGCACAGCGTTGAGGACCTGCAGCGCGCCGAGCGCCGCGGTGGCCGCCCCCCACAGCATGCGAAACCGCATGAGCGGGGCCGACATTCGGTCGATGGCCCCCCTGATCCCGTCGAACCCGCCCTGCACGTCCCGCTGCATGTTCTGGGACAGCCGGCGGACCTGCTCGAGATCGCGCTCGAAGCGGTCCAGCCGCGCCTTGACCTCGACTTCTACCGAGCCGACTACCGGGCCGCCAGATTCAGCCATTACCTACTTTCTCCTTCTAGGCTTGGCGTCGAAGATCGCGTCGAAGACCCTGGCCGTGAGCCTGAGGGGCTTGCCCCCGCCCCCGACCACCGGGGGCCTGGGGAGCTTCTTCTTGGCCGGGCCGTGGATCGCCCGGAGCATGTCCAGCATCCCCGCGTACCCCACCTTGATGGCGTTGACGTCCGACCAGAGGGTCCGCTCCTCCGACCAGTGGAGCCAGCCCAGCGCGATGCGCGCCAGCTCCGCGTAGTACTCCTCTACCGAGATGCGGTCCTCTTCTGAGAAGGGTCCTCGGAGTCCTGGCGCGCCTCCACCTCATCGTCTTCTGTAACCGCGCGCCCGCCGTTCATCAGGTGCAGGATGTACTGCATGCAGCCGACCCGCGGGCCCTCGGGGGTGCCGCCGCCGATCCCGGTCTTGTAGACCTTGTCGGCCAGCGCGGAGGCCTTATTCGGGGGCAGCCCCAGCCCCGCGGCGATCACGAACACGATGGCGTCGAAGTCCATCTGCTCGACCTTCTGCATCGCCGGCATCAGCCCCCCGTAGGTTCGGCTGATGATCTGGAACGCCCCGATGGATGGCTTGAGCACGTGCCTCTCACCATCCAGCACGACGACCACATCACCGCCCCCCAACTGCGGGGGCCGTTCTTGCCGCTCGGACATGGTACTACTCCTCCCTGCTGGGGCCGACTTGGGGACCAACCTGGCCACCACAGCCGGCCGAGTTCGCTGACCTTCCTCCACGGGGCTCGCCCGCACCTCTGCTGCCGGCGGCGCCCCCGCCGGGCCGGAGCCCGGAAGCCTAGAAACGCTCCGCATCAGGCGGCAGCATTAACACGCACGATGTTGCTGTTGACGCCGAGGGTAGAGTTCAGCTTCATCACGTTGTTGGCCCCGTCCAGGGCCTCGCGCGCGCCCATCACCTTGGCGATGAAGTAGCGCTCCGAGGGCGTGCCCCCCGCCGGGGCGTCGTTGAACTCCACCTTGAACGCGAAGTCGTTGGGGAGGCCCTCCGCCGCGCGCAGCTCGATCTGGCCCTCGTCCTCGTAGTCGATGCCGCAGACGACGTCCATGTTGCCCGCGTTGCGGACCCCCTTGAGCTTCTGCGTTCGACCCTCACCGATCGCGTCGAAGGAGACCTCCGAGGACTCGTCGCCGAAGGCCCCGATGGTCTCCAGCCAGCCCACCTCCACCCAGGACTGACCGACGAAGTCCCCCAGGACGAAGTTCGTCGACTTGGAGGCCAGCGCGTTTCCGATGTAAAGCTTCGAACCGGCAGTAGCGAAAATTCCAGCCATGTTAGTGGGCTCCTTCTACAGGGAATGCCTACGTCGTCCGACGTTGGCGGGCCGCCTTGCCCAAGGGCGATTTAGGGGCGTTCTCCTAGTCCTTGCGGGCCAGCTGCACCGTCAGCTCGACCACCCGCCCGACCGTCTGCTCGTCGTCGACGGGGGCCGCGCGGGGCCCGGCCGCCGTGATGTCGACCACCCCCCAGCCGGGTACAATGATCGCGCCACGCCTCCGGTGGAACAGGGCGCGCACCGCGTAGGCGATCGCCTCCACGTCGCGGTAGCTCGCGGGGGTGTCGTTCCGGCCGTAGATGGCCACGTCCCGGATCGGGGCCGGGCGCTGGTCGGAGACCCCGTCGCTCTGCGCGACGGTCACGTCGGGGGAGACCACGACCACTGGGTACGGCGCGGCGGTGGGTACCGGCCGGCGCGTGAAGATGGGGAACGACCCGAGGTACGCCTGCATCTTGCTCGTGATCGCGGAGTCGGCGAGCAGGGCGGCGCGGATGGGGGCGGCCAGGTCCATCAGAGCACCGCCCGCACCTCAGCCTCGAGGCCTGCGATGATCTGCTTGCGCCGGTTCGCCAGCGCGGGCCGCATGAACGGGCGCGGCTCCATGCGCGGAGTGCCGTACTCGAGGGCCGCCGCGTAGGCGGTGCTGGCGCGGACCACACCGACGAGCTCGCCGAGGCGGGAGTAGTCGGTGCGGATGCGGCTCACCAAAGTGCCCGTGTCGGACGCGGGCGGCTCGCCGGGGGCGGACGCCTGGTGCTCGACGCCCCTGCGGCGGTAGATGCGGCCGGTCTTTTTAGTATCCAAGACCAGCGAGACCGCCTCGTTCCGCACACCCTCGGTGGCCACGACGATGCCGCGCATGAGGGCCTGGCGCACGCGCGCCACGACCGCGGCGTTGTTCCAAGTGGAAGTCATGTCGGGTCCTCGATCTCAAATCCCGCCCACTCCTGGGTCGCGCCCGCCGGGTCGGCGGACACTTTGCGACGCAGCTGGAACCACTGCCCGCGGAGCAGCACCTGGTCGTCTTGCTGGGGGTCGGTCGCGGGGGAGAGGGAGCCGAGGAGCACGAGGATCTTCGCGTCGGTGACGGGCACCCCCGCCGCCTCGGCGAACCGCAGCGTGAAGCTGTCGCGGATGCCCTCGAACGTGAACTCCTGCGCGGCGCCCGCCACCGGGTCGCCGAAGGAGTTCAAGGATGCCGGGCCGGCGCGGCGGAGCGTGCCGGTGAGCAGGCGCCCCCGGAACGCGTCGGCGACCCGCCGCTTGACTTCGGTCTCGAGCAGGGAGGCCACCGCGGCCCCCCTCTCACGCGGCTCGCTTCAACCGACGGCGCGGGACCCCCCGCGCGGCGCGCGCGGGCTGCGCCTCGCCCGGGAGGGCGGTCGGCCCGATCGCCAGCGGGCCCTTCTCGCTCTTCCGCGCCGCGGGCAGGGTCGACCCGGGCGCGAGGGCAATCAACCGCGCTTCATACATCTGACGCAAGCGGCGGGCGTCAACCCGCCGCTTGTCGAGTTGCTCGCCAGCCAACAGCAGAGCGCCGCCGACGGACAGCGAAGTCCGCCCAGCCGGCGGCGTCACCACGAACTCAAGGCGGGCGTCGATCAGACCGATACGGTCAAAGCATATCGGCCGGTAGGGGCGCGTGCGAGCCATCAGTTGCCTCCCTCGGTGCTCAGCCTGCCAGCAGCTTACGCGCTGGTCGATACTGCGGTCTGGAGGAACACGCCCAGGTCGGCCGCGACCACCTTGAGGTCGAAGGCCATCCGGTTGTGGAACCAGTCGCTGTACGCGCGGTCCTCGCGGCCGCGGGTGATGACCCCGCCGAACTCGTTGGTCTGGCCGGGGATGAGGCCCTGCCAGGCGAAGTTCCCGATGGCGGTGGGGGAGTCCAGCCCCGGGGTGGGCTCGATGTAGCCCAGCCACATCGCGCGCGAGTCGATGATGTACTGGAAGCTGTCGGCGGCGCCCTCGTCGGCGGCGTTGTAGATCGACCGCGCCGTCATCACGTTCGGCACGTCGAACAGCTCCTGCAGCTTGGCCTCGTCGGCCAGGCCGATGCCGACGTACTTGATGCGGTCGGCGATGTCGGGGTGCGACCGCAGCGTGCGCCGGACGGCGGCCCCCAGGACCAGCGTGTTGGGCATGAAGCCCGTGAGCTGGTGCATGGCATCCTTGGCCGCGTCGACCACGCCGATCGGGTCGGAGTTGGCGTCGTCGAACTGCAGGAACTGGTTGGTGCCCGGCGTGGAGGCGGTGCCCACCCGCAGGGTCGTCCAGATGCCCGGGGCGAAGAAGTTGGTCGCCCAGATGCGGTCGGCGCGGATCATGGCCTTGTCGGACAGGAGCCGCGTGGCGTTCTGGTCGAGGCTGATGGGCGCGTCGGTGTTGGCGCGCTGGCGGTCGTCGACTTTGTGCTCGGCCGCCCACTCGCGCGCCGAGTAGGTACCCTCGCTGACCTTGTAGCCGACCTGGACGGGGGTGCCGCCGAGCGGGCGCTCCTTCATCTCATCGCGCCAGAAGAAGCCGCGGTCGTAGGTCACGAACTTGTCCGACTGGTTCTGGACGCGAATCAACGACGCCGCGCGGCCCGCGATGAACGAGGCCTTGCTCTGCATGTAGGTGACTGCGTAGGTGGTCAGGTACCGATCGACGTGGATGGTACCCTGGATGTTACTGGCGGGCATGGGGTTAACTCCTTCAGTGGGATCAGGGCCGCGTCACGCGGGCCTACGGGTCAGTTGATGAGATGATTACGCGTGGCGGCGGCCGGGCAGGAACACGAACGAGAATAGATCGTCCGCATCGGCAGACGTGAGCGCCGTCCCGACCTCGAAGTCGCCAACCGCGGCGGGAACCGCCTTGCCGGCGGAGTCCGACGCGATGCGCTCACCTGCGACGATGGTGGCGCCCGCGACCACCTTGCCGATGCCGCCGAACTGGACGGTTACCGGGCTGTTCTCGACCGCGGCCTCGGTGATGACGCCGAGCACATGCTCGCCGTCGCCGGCCAGGACGATGTCGCCGTCGGTATCGACGTGGGCGAAGTAGTGCAGCTTCGCGCTGAGGTCCGCGCCCGCATTCTGGGCGTGGGTGAACTCGTTGGGGATCTTCTCATAAGCCATTGGGGTCGTCCTTCTTCAGCTGGGGGGCCGCCGAGCGGGCGGGCTAGAATTAACTGCGGGGGACCGGCGAGCAGCGCTCAGTTGACCTGCGCGCCGCTCTCCTGGTAGGCCTTGAACTCCTCGGGGAACTCCTTCGGGGCCTTCTCCAGCGCGTCCTTCTTGGAGATCTTATCGCGGACCATGATCTCATTCACCCGCTTGCTGAAGTCGGCCGCGGACTTCTGCGCGCCCTCGCGGGAGTGGCCGATCTTCTCGAACGCGGCGCTGATGGCCTTGCCGCCGATGCCGAGCCACTTCTCCAAGACGGCCCGGGGCGCCTCGTCCATCTTGCTGATGGCGCGGAGGACGTCGGTCTTGGTGGGCCCCTCCTTGTCGTCCTTCGCCTTCTCGACCGAGAAGTGCTTGTAGGGCTCCTCGTCGGCGCGCTTGGCCAGCTCGGCGGACTCGCGCTTCTCGCGCTCGGTCTTGGCGACTTCCCGGTCCTCGTCGGCCAGCTTGGCCAGCTTGGCGAGGCGGGGGTCGTCGTTCTTCCGGTACTCCTCACCGGTCGACTCGGACTTGTAGACCACCGGGTTGGCGTCGGCGACCTTGGCCATCATCTTCTTACGCTCGTCGGGGGTCGCCTGCATGAACTTCATCTTGTCGGCGCCAGACAGCTCGGCCATGTGCTCCTTCTCGGCGTCGGACATCTTGGCCACCGCCTCGGCCTCGACCTTGGCGGCGTCGGACTTGGCGAGCTTCTCGGTGAACTCGGTGATCTGCACCTTGGCGGCGTCCAGCTGCTCCTGGAGCTCCACCGCCTTCTTGGCGGGCTCCTTCGCAGTTGCGGCCGCGAGCTTCTCGGTGAGGTCGTCGACGGACTTCTGCAGGTCCGCCATCTGCTTCTTCTCAGCGTCGTTCATGGTGTCGTCTCCTTTGCCGTAATCTTCAGGGAGCAGCTCGGCGAGCGCCGGAACTGCGGACAGGGACTTGGCGATGGTCTCGGCGATGACCGCACTCTCCTCGGCCACCGCCCCGAGGAACTGCCGCAGAGACTCCTGCACCCGCGCGGCCTTGTCAGCAGGAACCGCATCATCCTCGTGGCTGTCGGGGGCGCGCTTCTCGGCTTTGTCCCGCTTCATGAGCACGGCCACGGCGTGCTTCTGCGCCGGGTTGTCCACCGCCGACAGCTCATTGAGCACAAAATCGCGCATGATGCGCTTGCGGTTCAGCGGGCGGCGCTCTGCCATCGGACCTACCTCACGTTATCATGTTCGCCGCCGCGGGCGATCTCGGCCAACTTGTAGACGTCGACCTTGCCCAGGTCCTTGGCCAGCGGCCCCCCGGGCACTTCGTAGGACCGCGCGGGCGGCAGCGACGTGCGCGCGGCCTTGCTGGTCTCAAGCGGCTTAGACGACATCTTCGTCCACCAGGCGCCCGCCGCCGATACTGAATCCCGCGTACTCCCCGGATTTGAACTTGGCCAGCACACCAGGGCTGGGCTTGATGGCCACGAGCCACCCGGTCTTGCGGGTGTCTATCTCTAGGGCCTTCGCCACCTCGGTGGTCAGCGGGAATGAGAAGATCACCGCGCCGTCCCCCATCGGGACCCCGTCATCATCACGCGCGTGCATCTCACTGGACATGCGGGACTTCTCCATGAAGTCCGCAGTTGCCCGGAGCATCGAGGCTTCCGGGATATGGTCGCGCTGCGAGTCGAAGTAAGGCTCGCCGTCGACCTTGCAGACGATGCCCCAGCCGAACACCAAGCCGAGCTCCGCATCGATCTTAACGACCTCAGCTTTGATGAATGGGTCTTCACCGTTGACCTTGCGCACTCGCTTCCCTCCGTAATTAGGGATTGCCGCGCGGAGGGGAGGGAGCGGCGGGGGACCCCTCCGCGCGGCGGGACCACCCGGACAGCATGGGAGGAAGTATGCTCGAGCAGCCCATCTCGCTAACAACCCCATGAAGCCACGCTACCGCCGCCCACCTGCAAAATCTACGCGCAGCTGGGGCGGTCTAATTCTGCGCAGGGAAGATACGCTCAAAACTGAGCGGGGACTATACTGTAGTATTAAGTGCACTTAATAGACTACTCAGCGGGGAGAAACTCATGAAGCAGGACGCACCGGCAATTTATTACTTCTGCGGGGGGAGCCGCGGGGTCGCCCGGGTACATGAGGATCGCGCCAGAGGGACTCTCGAACGGCTCGTCCAGCCCGCGCTCCTGGCCGTCCATCTCGGCGTGGGTGTCGCGCGTGCGTTCATCCTGGGTGGCGCGCCAGACCCTCACGACGCGGTCGCGCGGCATCTCGACCTGCTCGAGCACCTGCGCCAGCGCCTCCTGCCTGGCCAGGGACGCGGTCCTCAGAGCCTCGGTGCGCGCGATGGTCTCCGCGCGGAGCTGCAGGAGCCCGCTCCGGTACTGCCCGACCATGCGGTCGATCCGCCGTGCGCCCAGGGGCTCCCCCTCCAAGAAGGCCAGCCGCGATGGCGAGTCGGGGGGCAGGAAGCGCCGATCGCGCAGTTCCCGATCCAGAGCCGCGGCGTCCCCCACCTCCAGCAGGCGGCGATAGTTGGCGACCGTCTGCCGCTGG
>JAUSFE010000036.1 GCA_030649945.1 Dehalococcoidia bacterium
GTTCCTCGGTCAGCCCAGCCGACGCAGGGTCTGTGCCGCGCCGGAGCTGCTCAGCTGTGACCGATGCCGTGGCTTCGTCGTCCGAGAGGGCCGTCACCTCGACGGCCACAACCCGGGTGGTCATTGTTCGCTGCTGGCCCAGCGCCACGGGGTCGACTTGGGAAGCGGCCACCGCCGACCGCACGGTCCCGGTGGTGAGCGTCAGCAGGCGCTCACGATAGGAGCCCGGATCGCGGAAGTCGAAGGTGCCGTAGGCTTCGACGAAGCCCCCGGCCGCTTCCTCCACCGCCCGCGTATCGTCGCCCCTGCCTGTCAGCCGGCTCGTCCCCTGCCAGCCGCTCACCACCGCCATCACCAGCAGCAGGCCGGCCAGCCCGGCCAAAGCAAGCATTGCCCCCCGCCCGCCGATCATGCCTCTACCTCCCAATACGGCGGCCGGCCCGCGCCCGCGAAGTGCTGGCTCCAGTAAGGGTCGGACAGCGGCACCCCCCGGACGAAGTCGCCGGTGTTGGGGGCCATGACTATCGTCCCGTTGCCCACGTAGATGCCGACGTGGGTGATGCGGTCCACCGAGGGGTAGGTGCCCTCGAAGAACGCCAGGTCGCCGGGCTGTAATTGGGTCGGCTCGATGGGCACGGCCCACTCGAACTGCTGCTGTGCGGTGCGGGGCACCTGGAGGCCCAGCTGCTCGTAGACCCAGAGCACCAGGCCGCTGCAGTCGAAGGCGTCTGGCCCCACCGCACCCCACACGTAGGGCGCGCCGATGCGGGAGCGCGCCAACTCTACAGCGCGCGCCGGGATGCTGGTCGGGTCGACGTAGCCGTAGGCGGCGGCGTAGGCCAGCACCTTGTCGACGTAGGCCCACGAGTGGTTGTAGGCATACAGGGCGCCGGGCATGTCTGCCGGCGCACCGCTGGCCAGGAGGTAGCGACCCATAGCGGGAATGACGTCGCGGAAGTCGTAGGGACCGCCGCCCTCGCCGTAGGCGGCCCAGGTCTCCGGCAGGAACTGGCCGTAGCCGATGGCTCCAGCTTCGCTGGTCGCCATGCTGCGCCCGAAGTCGCTCTCCACCTTGGCGATGGCGGCGAAGATCTGCCAGGGGATGCCGGTCTGGAGGCTCACCTGCTGCATGACCTCGAGCTGGTCGGGCGGAATGTCGGCGATAGCGGCGGGCGCTGCGGTCGTACGCGCGGCCTCCGGCAGGCCGCCGAAGGCCGCCAGGAGGAGGAGCAG
>JAUSFE010000048.1 GCA_030649945.1 Dehalococcoidia bacterium
CGGCGGCGAGCCCGCCGAACTCGAACAGGCACTCGTCGGCGGTGCCGAAGGCGATGGGGACGCAGGCGGCGGCACGGAGGTCCATCCCCTCCGGGACGGGCCAGGTCTGCATCGCCGCCACGGAGACGAGCTCGGCGTGGGAGCCGGACGGCATTACCGCCACCACCGCCTGACCGGCCGCGCGGTCGCTCACGTTCTCCCCCACCTCGCGGATGACGCCGGCGCACTGGTAGCCGACGATGTGCGGGCGCGAGGGCATCTCGCCGCCGGCGCGATTGAGGACGTCGCCGCCCTCAATGCTGATCGCCTTCACCTCGATGAGGACGCCGCCGGCGCGGCATTGCGGGTCGGGCACGTCCTCGTAGCGGAAGACGTCCGGGGCGCCGGTCTCGTAGTAAACTGCGGCTTTCATGTGGGCCTCCCATTCAGGGTAGGGGCGAGCGCGCTGCGCCCCTACGATCTCTTTCCTTGGGACAGGCTTCAGCCTGTCCACACCTTCGCGTCTGCAGGCAGGGCCAGAGCCCTGCAGCTACGTGCGTCTTGCCCTAGTCCAACCGCTCGATGATCGTGGCGGTGCCGAGGCCGCCGCCGCAGCACATGAGCTGCATGCCGTAGCGGCCGCCGCTGCGCTCCAGCTCGTGCAGGAGCGTGGTCATCAGGCGGGCGCCGGTGGCGCCGAGGGGGTGGCCGAGGGCGATGGCGCCGCCGTTCACGTTCACCTTGCTCATGTCGGGGCCGATCTCGCGCTTCCACGCCAGCACGACCGCGGCGAAGGCCTCGTTAATCTCGACCAGGTCAATGTCCTTCAACTCGAGCCCGGCGTGCTTCAGCACCTTGGGCGTCGCCGTAATCGGGCCCGTGAGCATCAGCACCGGCTCCGAGCCGACGACGGCCTGGCCGGCGATGCGGGCGCGCGGCTTCAGGCCCAGCTCATCCGCCTTCTCGCGCGCCATCAGCAGCACCGCGGCCGCGCCGTCCGTGATCTGCGAGGAGTTGCCGGCGTGGTGGACGCCGTCCGCCCGGAAGGAGGGCTGCAGACCGGCCAGCTTCTCGAGGGAGGTATCGCGGATCCCCTCGTCCGTCTTGATGGTGGTGGGCAGGCCTTCCAGCTTCACGTCCACGGGCAGGATCTCGCGGTCGAAGCGGCCCTCGTCGCGGGCGCGCTTCGCCTTCTCGTAGCTGGCCAGCGCGAACTCGTCCGCCTCCTGCCGCGTGATGCCCCACTTGCTCGCGATCTCCTCCGCGGAAACGCCCTGCGGCGTCAGCGGGTACTTGTTCATCAGCTCGGCCGTGAAGGGCACTCCCGGCCCCTGCATGGCGTTGGCCCCCAGGGGCACGCGCGACATGGACTCCACGCCGCCGCCGATGGTGATGTCGCAGACGCCCGACTGCACCAGGTTCGCCGCGAAGTGGATGGCCTGCTGGCTGGAGCCGCACTGCCGGTCCACGGTGGTCGCCGGCACTTCGTACGGGAAGTCCGCCGTCAGAAGGACGTTGCGGGCCACGTTCACACCCTGCTCGCCCACCTGATCCACGCAGCCGAACACGACGTCCTCCACCATGGAGGCCTTGATGCCCGCGCGGCGGACCACCTCGTTCAGGACCAGCGCGCCCAGGTTCACCGGGTGGATGCCGGACAGCACGCCGCCGCGCCGGCCCATGGGCGTGCGCACCGCCTCTACGATCACGACTTCTCTCATGGGGACCTCCTTCGGGTTCAGACGCTCCTATTCTAGCAGTGGGGAGTGGGGAGTGGGCTACGACCCTGCGGCACTGGCAGCGTCGCTCCGCTCGCGGGGCTCAGCGGAGGACGTAGCGCCACCCCGGCTGCCATTGAAATGGGGCGGTAACGACATCCTCGGGAGAGACTCCGTCGAGCAGGTGGTCCAGCGCGAAGCGCGTGGCGGCGTGTCCGATGACTACGACACGCTTGCCGTCCCACCCGCGGGAGACGTCGTCCAGAAAGTCCCGGACGCGCTCAATGACCTGGCGATAGCTCTCTCCACCGGGAAACGGGTCGTCGATGTGCCGCGACCGCTCGGCCTGGAGCACCGCAACCGGCATACCGTTCAGCGTGCCGTAGTTGCACTCGCGCAGGCGCCAATCGCTGTGGATCGGGATGCCGGAGCCTCCGAACGCGATCTCAGTCGTATCTACGGCACGCCGCAGGTCAGACGTGAACACCGCGTCAGCGCCTTCCGCGCGCCGGCGCTCTCCCAGCTCTTTCGCGAGCCGCTTTCCCGTCTCAGAGAGGCAACCGTGTAGCCAGCCCGTAGCAATGCCGCGCTCATTGTCGAGGCTGATCGAGTGCGTCTCGAATACGATTTCAACGCCCAAAGTTCTTGGTTCCTCAACTGAAGTCGATGAAGGCCAGCGGCACGCCGCAGGCGCCGGAGTGGTGGACGCTGACGATGCGCCCGCCCTGCAGCGCCGGGTGCGGCTCACCGATCGGGTACCCTTTGGCCTTCAGCGACGCCGTCAGACCGTCGATGTCCGTCACCTCTAGCGCCAGGCCGGCGATGCGGCCGGAGTCCGGCTCGCCGCCCTCCCTGGGGCCGATCACCTCGATGACGACGTCGCCGGGGCGCAGGAAGGCAAACTGGTGCGTGCCGCGCTCCATCGTGCGCTTCGTGGGCACTCCGAAGTACGACTGAAAGCGCCCGCAGGCCGCGCCCACGTCCGGCACCCGCAGGACCACGTGGTCGATGCGCTTGACGCCGCTCCGCCCGAGGCGGACGCCGCCCGCCTCCGGCCGGTCCTGAGCGGGGCCGAAGGGCTGTACCACCTCCAGCAGCGCGCCATCGCAGGCCAGGGGCGCCAGGTAGGCGAGGCGGCCCGTGAAGCCGTCGCGGGGCTCGTGGTCCGTCAGCGGCGCGCCGAGGTCGCGCAGCCGCTCCACATCTCCGTCGACGTCGTCGCTCCACAGCGCCAGGTGGTGAAGGCCCTCGCCGCGCTCCGCGATGTGCTTGGCGAACGGCGAATTGGTGGTCACCGGCTCCAGCACCTCCAGGTAGCTGCGCCCGGCCGCCAGCAGCGCTGCCCGCACGCCGCGCGCCGGGACCGCGCCCTCCTTCACCAGCGGCAACCCCAGAGCGTCCCGGTACAGCGCGTAAGCGGCCTCCAGGCTGCGCACGGCGATGCCGACGTGGTGCACGTCCAGGATCACAGGGGGATTGTAGCAGACCCCGCCCCGTGCCCCGCCCCGGAGCATTGGAGCATCAGAGCACCTGCACACGGACCACCGCCACGGCACCAGACTGTGTAGACGGCCGCCGCCGGCCTTTACTTCCGCGCGCGGATGCCGGTAAGCTCTGCCCTGCATTCCAGGAGTAGCCTTGCACCCCGACGATACGTTCAACCACGAATACGCCGACCTCGCCGGCCTGCGCTACCACTACGTCCGCGAAGGGGCCGGCACGCCGCTCCTGCTCGTCCACGGCTGGCCCGGCTTCTACTACGAGTGGCATCTGAACATCGGGCCCCTGTCGCAGCATTTCGATGTGGTGGCGCCCGACATGCGCGGCTACGCCTACACCGATAAGCCGGACCTGGCTCCCGAGACCGGGTACACCCCGGCCGCCTTCGCCGGGGACATCCGGGCCCTCCTGGACCACCTGGGCTGGCAGAAGGCGAACATCGTCACGCATGACTTCGGCGCCGTCTGGGTGCAGGAGTTCGCCCGCACCTTCCGGGACCGCGTGGACAAGCTGGTGATGTTCAACCCGCCGTACGCCGGCATCGGCATGCGCTGGCTGGCGCCCGGCCACGTGCCCCAGGTCTGGTACCAAATGTTCCACCAGCTGCCCTGGGCGGAGGACCTTGTGGGCTCCAGCCGCCGGGCCACGGAGCTGTACGTCCGCCACTTCCTCTCGCACTGGTCGTATGACAAGGACCTGTGGACGGACGCCGAGATAGCGCAGTACGTGGAGGCGTTCTCCCAGCCGGGCGCCATCCGCGGCGGCTTCAACTGCTACCGCGCGGCCTTCCGCACCATGGGCCAGGGGCCGCAGGGGGACCCCAAGATCTACGCGCCGACGCTGGTGCTGTGGGGCGACAGCGACGCCGTCCTGCCCCTGGCCTGGAGCGACAAGCTGGGCGACTTCTTCCCCAACCTCACCTTCCGCAAGGTGGAGAAGGCGGGGCACTTCCTGATGCGGGAGAAGCCGGACCTTGTGAACGAGGCGATAGCGGAGTTCGTGCTGGGGGAGGAGAAGTGATGGCGCCCTGCACGCAATACCGGCGGCAACCCGCACGTCCGCGTGTTCAATGCAGGCGGGAACCTTGTAGGCGGGAACCTTCAGGTCCCCGCGCAACAACGCCACGATGAAACGAATTCGCCTCGCTCCGGAGGCATACCGCCTCGGTCACGCATTCTCGGTCACCATTACAACGGCGAATCGCGCCGGCCTCTTCGCCCGCGCCGATGCGGCCGACCTCTGCCTGGAACTCCCTCAGGCATCGGTAGCAAAACACAATGCCGCCCTCTTCGCCTACTGTCTGATGCCTGATCACCTCCACATGCTCGTCGCGCTCCCCGAGGCTGAGAGCCTCGTCGCCTTCGTCAAGCACGTCAAGCAGACGACCTCTTACCACCTGCAACGACTCCTGGGCCATGACACGAACGCATGGCAGGCGAGCTTCTACGACCACGCGCTGCGCGGTGAAGAAGCACTGCCGGACGTCGAGGAGTACATTTTCAGCAACCCCGTCCGTGCGGGGCTCGTTGCCCAGGCAAGCGATTACCCTTACTCCGGGTCCCGTGACTGGACCAACGTCCTCTTGTCGGGACCTAAAGGTTCCGACCTACAACGGACCTTGTCGGGATCTGAAGGTTCCGACCTACAACGGAGCACTAAAGGTTCCGACCTACGAAGGAGCATGCCGTGAAACTGGAGACCGCCCTAGTCGCCCCCAGCATCCAGGCCTACGCCGAGCAGGCGCGCCGGATTGAGGATGCCGGCTACGACTCCGTGATCGCCCCGGAGGCGGGACACGACCCCTTCCTGCCGCTGATGGTTGTGGCGGAGCACACGCAGCGGCTGAGGTTCGGGACGGGCGTGGCCATCGCCTTCCCGCGCAGCCCGTTCGTTACCGCCCAGCTGGCGTGGGACCTGCAACGCTACTCCGGCGGCCGCTTCCTGCTGGGCCTGGGCACCCAGGTCAAGGGCCACAACGAGCGGCGCTACTCCACCGCCTGGCCCTCGCCGCCCGGCCCGCGCCTGCGGGAGTACATCCTCTGCCTCAAGGCCATCTTCAACTCGTTCCAGACCAACGCCCGGCCCGAGTTCCAGGGCAAGCACTACCAGTTCACGCTCATCTCGCCTTTCTTCAACCCCGGGCCGAACCAGGACGCGCACGTCCCCATCTACATCTCCGCCGTCAACCGCTACAACTGCCGGCTCGTGGGAGAGCTCTGCGACGGCATTCGCATGCACGGCTTCAACACGCTCAAGTACACGAAGGAGGTGATCCTGCCCGCCATCAAGGAGGGCGCCGAGAAGGCGGGCCGCAAGCTCTCGGACATCGATCTCGTGGGCGGAACCTTCGTCGTCACCGGCAAGAACGAGGAGGAGGTGGAGAAGAACAAGGCGCCGGCGCGGCAGCAGCTGTCCTTCTACGCCTCCACGCGCGTGTACCACCCGGTCCTGGCGGTGCACGGCTGGCAGGAGGCCGGCGAGCGGCTGTTCCGGCTCTCGATGGAAGGCAAGTGGCCGGAGATGGCGACGGGCATCAGCGACGAGATGCTGGCGGAGTTCGCCATCGTCGGCACCTACGACGAGCTGCTGCCGAAGATCAAGGCGCGCTTCGGCGGACTGGTGACCACGCTGAACTTCGGCTTCGGCGCGCGCACACCAGACGAACAGGAGCGGCTGAGCCACATCTTGGGCGAGCTGAAGAAGCTCTAGCGGGGCTGGAGCGTCAGGGCATGGCAGCATGGCCGCTATAACCCCGGGGGGTCAGGCTCTTAGCCTGACCCAGGGCATGGGTAGGGCCGAGGCTGGCACTAAGGCATTGGAGCATGGCCGCTAACCCCGGGGGGTCAGGCTCTTAGCCTGACACGGGGCATGAGCGGGGCCGAGGCTGGCACCAAGGCATTGGAGTCATGGCATGGCCGCCAACCCCGGGGGGTCAGGCTCTTAGCCTGACACGGGGCATGGGCAGGGCCGAGGCTGGCACCAAGGCATTGGAGGCATGGCATGGCAGCATCCATGAGTGAGCCCGTTGACGGCTACCTGACGGCCCGGGGCATCCGCCTGCACTACCTGGACTGGGGCGGCGCCGGCCCGCCGCTGCTCCTGCTCCACGGCCTGGCCTCTAACGCGCACATCTGGGACCTGACGGCGCCGTACCTGGCGTCCCGCTTCCGCGCGCTGGCGGTGGACCAGCGGGGCCACGGCCGCAGCGACAAGCCGGACGGCGAAGACGCCTACACCTTCGCGGAGGTCACGGCGGACCTCGCCGCGCTCGTCGCTGCCCTCGGCCTGGGGCGGCCGGTGGTCGCCGGCCACTCCTGGGGCGGCGGCGTGGCCGCGCAGTTCGCCGCCGATCACCCCCGGCTGGCGGCGGCGATCGTCCTCGTCGACGGCGGTTTCGCGCAGCTTTCGTCCGCGGAGGGGATGACCTGGGAGAAGGCGGAGGAGATGATGCGCCCGCCGGACATCGACGGCGTCAAGGTGGACGTGTTCCTGCGCATGGCGCGCCTGTGGCCGGACGTCAAGGACATCTGGAGCGAGCAGCTGGGGCAGATGATCCTCACCAACTTCGAGATCGTGGACGGCCGCATCTACAGGCGGCTGCCGATTGCGAAACACATGAAAATCGTGCGGGCGATCTGGGACCAGGACACGTCCGGCCTGTGGCAGCGCATTGAGTGCCCGGTGCTGATGGTGCCGGCGATCTCCAGTGACAGCGCGGCACGCCCCGGCTGGAATGAGCGCAAGCTCCAGGGCATAGAGGATGCGCGCGGGAAGCTGCGCGACGCCACGGTGCACGTGATGACGGACACTATTCACGACATCCCGGTCCAGCGTCCCAGGGAGCTGGCGGAGGCGATTATCGGTTTTGCGGCGCGGCTGGCCTAGCCGTAGTTCCCACGGACGTTGTTTACAGATACCGCTAAGCGGTGCCGCGCCAGGCTGCCTTCTCGCGCAACGGGGGTACAGGGGGCGGAGCCCCCTGTCGGGGGTCTGGGGGTGTCCCCCAGATAACATCCCGGGCGGGTGGGACGCACGGCATCTCGATCGCGGAACGGTGGGGCCGGGTGAAATCTAGGCACCGCTTGCGAGACTCATCTCGCCGCAAACAACCCGTGTGGGAACTACACCTGGCCGTCGCCGTCCCGGTGCTTCTCCACCTCTTCGCTCTCCTGGGCTACGAACAGCTTGAACACCCGGTCGAAAGACTCGCGGGCCAGGACGGGCTCGCGTCCGTCGAAGGCCGCGCTCTCCACCAGCATTCCCAACAGGTCGCGCGCGTAAGAGCCCCTGGGCGTGATGTCGGGGTGGCTGTAGAGCCGCTCCACCACATATTCCAGGGCGCCGTCTTCCACCAGCACGTGCTTGTGGCGGCAGGTCTGGCGCAGGATCTCCATGAACTCGTCCGCCCGCGGGCTCGGCACCTCCACCTTGTACAGTACGCGCCGCAAAAGCGCGTCGTCCGCCGCCTTCTTCACCGGCAGGTTGGTGCCAAACAGCAGCTGCACGCGGAAGGGCACCGTCAGCTTTTCGCCGGTGACCAGCGTCAATGTATCCCAGCCGCGCTCCAGCGGGATCAGCCAGCGGGTCATCAACTCACTGGCCGTCATCGCCTGGCGGCCGAAGTCGTCGACCACGAGCACGCCGCCCTGCGCCTTGATGTGCGGCGGCGCCTGGTAGAAGCGCGACTGCGGGTCATAGGCCAGGTCCAGCGATCCGCGCTCCATCTCCGCCCCCAGCACAATCGCCGGGCGCTTCACGGCCACCCAGCGTGTGTCCATCTTCGGGTACTCGCCCATCTGCGCCGCGCGCTCTTCCCCGTCAATCGGCTCGTGGACGGACTGGTCAAAGACGCGGATCACCTGGCCGTAGGCATAGATAGCGTAGGGCACGAGAAAGAAGCCATCCAGGTTGCTGGCGAAGCGCTCCAGGATGACGGTCTTGCCGTTGCCGGAGGCGCCGAAGAAGATGGCGGCCTTGCCGGAGTAGAGCGCGCGGCCAATGGAGTCCGCCACCTCAGCGGACAGCACCAGTTCATTCAGTATGGACTTGATCCTGGCCCGCCCCGGGTCCTGCGGCTGTGCCAGCATCCTCTGCATGACCTCGCTGTACTGCTCCGCAGTTACCGGCGCCGGGCCCGCGTAGCGGCTGCGCTCCAGCGCCTCCGCCACCCGCGCATGGCCGCGCTCGGACAGGCGGTAGCGGTAGTTGCCGGTATAGAGGTCGGACTGCGACAGCACCTCGACCAGATGCGCTTCGCTGAGGGCGGAGATGAGCTGCTGCATGATGTTGGGCGCCAGCCCCAGCCGCCGCGTTAGCTGCGAGACGGAGGGCGTGCCCGAGTAATGCAGGATCTTCAGCGCCAGGTCCGTGAGGAAGGCCTTGGACAGGCCCAGGTCCGCCAGCGTGCGCGGCGGCCGCGGCAAGAGTGGACTCTCCGGGCTCTCCTGGGCTTCCTGGACCGCTGCCGCCGCGAGGGCGCTGAACTCTCCCAGGCCTCCTCGCGGCAGCTCCTCCAGCAGCTCGGCGGACTCCCGCTCGAACGTATCGGGCGGGATGGCGGCGGGATCGCCCTCGGGACCGGGCTCATCCGGCGGCCGTTCGCCGCCGGCGGGTGCGTCAGCGAGCGCCTCTGGCGATTCGTTTTCCCGGAGTTGCGGCGTCTTGTCCATGGTCATACCCTGTCCGCCTCCGCGGGCGGAGGCTCTGCGGCCCATCTTGTCGTACAACAGATAAGACGCAGCGCGAATAGGAACCGTTACGGGGACGGCGGCGCGCCGCTGCCGTGCTTGACCTGCTTGTCCCTGCAGTGCTATAAAAGTCGCGGGTCCTCTTTGTTCGCATTTATTCGTTCGATAGGACAGATTAGCATTAGCTATAGGGGCTGATATGGAGATTCCGCCGGTAGTAATAGACCGCCTGCCGCTCTACGCCCGCGCCCTGGCCGCGCTGGAGAGCCGGGGGCGCGAGGTGGTGAGCTCGCAAGAGTTGGGCCAGCAACTGAACGTCACGCCGGCGCAGATCCGCAAGGACCTGAGCTACTTCGGCCGCTTTGGCAAGCAGGGCCGCGGCTACAACGTCCGCAAGCTCCTGGACGAGTTGCGGCGCATCCTGGGCCTGAACCGGCAGTGGAAAATGGCGCTCGTGGGCGCCGGCCGGCTGGGCCGCGCCATCCTGGGCTACGAGGGGTTCGCGCCCCAGGGATTCCGCATCGTCGAGGCGTTCGACTCGGACCGGGGCACGGTCGGCTTCACCATCGCCGGGCTCACCATCAAAGACACCGCTGACCTTGAGGGCGTTCTCTCAGGCAGCCCCGTCGATATCGGCATTGTCGCCGTCCCGGCCGAGATGGCGCAGGATGTGATCGACGCGCTGGTGCGCTGCGGCGTGCGCGCCATCCTGAACTACGCGCCGATAGCCGCCCACGTGCCGCGCGGCGTCAACATCAAGCGCATAGACCCTGTGCTCGCCCTGCAGGGCATGACGTACTACCTCAAGAACAGCGCCGTGGGTAAGTAGAGGCAACGCCCATAGCTGTCCGCGTTGGAAGACCACAAAGACACGAAGACACGAAGGTTGTCTCTAACTGAAGGCTTTCGTGTCTTCGTGTCTTGGTGGTACTCGCCGCGCTCACTCCTCCACTCCCTAGCCTCCAACCTCCACCTGCGCGCCCCCTAGAAGCTGACCAGCCACTCGCCCTCCGCGGGCTGGGCGCGCTTGATCAGGTCCAGGTGGTCCAGGGCGATGCCCGCGCCCATGGCCACGCACTCCATGGGGTTGTCCGCCACGTAGCAGGAGATGCCGATCTCCTGCGTCACCAGCCGGTCCAGGCCGCGCAAGAGCGCCGTGCCGCCGGCCAGCACGATGCCCCGGTCCACGACGTCCGAGGCCAGTTCCGGCGGCGTCCGCTCCAGGACGGACCGGATGGCCCCGATGATGGCCGCGAGCGAGTCCTGGATGGCCTGCGTCACGTCCGTTGAGGTGACGGTGATGGTGCGGGGCAGGCCGGAGATCTGGTCGCGCCCGCGCACCTGGTAGGTCAGCTCTTCCTCCAGCGGCAGGGCGCTGCCGATAGCGATCTTCAGTTCCTCGGCGGTGCGGTCGCCGATGATCAGGTTGTGGCGCCGCTTGACGTAGCCGACGATGGCGTCGTCCAGCCTGTCGCCCGCCACGCGCACGGACTCCGTGACGACGATGCCGTACATCGAGATGATCGCCGCCTCCGTCCTGCCGCCGCCGGCATCGACGATCATGTGCCCCTGAGGGATGCCGACGGGGATGCGCGCGCCGATGGCGGCGGCCAGCGGCTCCGGGATGATGTGCGCCGGGCGGCGCCCGCCGGCGGCCTCCGCCGCGTCCTGCACCGCCCGCTGCTCCACGCCGGTGACGCCCGCAGGGACGCAGATCATCACCTCCGGCTTGATCAGGGACATGCGCCCGAGGACCTTGCTGATGAAGTAGCGCAGCATCGCCTCTGTCGTCACGTAGTCCGCGATGACACCTTCGCGCATCGGCCGGATGACCTGGATAGCGCCGGGGGTGCGGCCCAGCATGTCGCGCGCCGCGGTGCCCACGGCCACGATGCTGTTGTCGCGCTGCGCCACGGCCACCACGGCGGGCTCCGCGATGACGATCCCCCGCCCCTTGACGTAGACCAGGACATTGGCGGTGCCCAGGTCCACCCCTATCCGCTTGCCGAACATTCACACCCTTTCGATGGAGGCGCCCAGGGAGCGCAGCTTCTGGTCTATGCCTTCGTACCCACGGTCCACGTGGTAGATGTCGGTGATCTCGGTGCGGCCCCGCGCCACCAGGGCGGCCAGGATGAGCGCCGCGCCAGCCCTCACGTCCAACGCCCGCACCCTGGCGCCCAGGAGCGGCGTCGGCCCGCTAATGATAGCAGTCGTCGTGCCGGTGGTCACTACCTCCGCGCCCATCTTGCGCAGCTCACCGACATACAGCAGGCGGTTGTCGAACACCCGCTCGTGGACGTAGCTGACGCCGCGGGCCTGCGTCAGCAGCACCGCCATCAGGGCCTGCAGGTCCGTGGCCAGCCCCGGGTAGGGCAGCGCCTGGATCGTCACGGCCCGCAACTCGTCCGTGCCACGCACGCGGATGCAGTCGCCGCCGGTGTCCACGCTGACGCCGGCCTCGCGCAGCTTGGCGATGAGCGAGGGCAGGTGCTCCACGCAGGCGCCGCGCACCTCCACCTCGCCGCGCGTGATGGCGCCGGCGATGGCGTATGTGCCCGCCTCCAGCCGGTCCGGGATGATGGCGTAGCGCGTGCCGTGCAGTTCGTCCACGCCGTCAATCTCCAGGGTGTGGGTGCCGGCGCCCGTAATGCGGGCGCCCATGGCCTGGAGCATGGCCGCCAGGCTCTGCACTTCCGGCTCCGCGGCCGCGTTCACTATCGTCGTGCGGCCCCTCGCCTTGACGGCGGCCATCATCAGGTTCTGGGTGCCCAGGACGCTGGGGTAGTCCGCGAAGATGGCGGCGCCCGTCAGCCGCTCTGCGCTGGCGACGAACTTATCCTCCTCGCGCTGGACCCGCGCGCCCAGCGCCGCGAAGCCGGCCAGGTGCACATCGATGGGCCGCTGGCCGATGACGTCGCCGCCGGGCGGAGCGCAGGCCGCTTCCCCCAGGCGGGTCAGCAGCGCGCCCATGACCAGGAAGCTGCCGCGCAGGTTGCCGACAAGATCGCTGGGCGGCGACGAGCCGCGCAGGTCTGCGGCGCTGATGCGGAGCGTGTGCGGGGCCGCCCACTCCACCGCGGCGCCCAGGCTGCGCAGGACGCGGGCCATGTGCTCGACGTCGCCGATGTCGGGGACGTTCTCCAGAATGGATTCGTCGGGGACGAGCAGCGCCGCGGCCATGGCGCCGAGCGTGGCGTTCTTGGAGCCGCCGATGTCCACGGCGCCCGCCAGGCGGCGGCCGCCTTCGATGCGGAATGCGCCGTGCTTGTCCTGTGCGGACATCCCGGGCGCTCTCCTGCCGTCTAGACGCCCGGCGGCCCCGGGCGCAGGCCCGTGCGGCGGCGGCGGCGTTCGGCCACTTTCAGGCGCAGGAGGGCGCGCTGCAGCGAGGCGGCGGCGCGCGCCAGCTCCTCTTCGCTGACCCGCTCCTCCAGCACCCGCTCCGCCCGCCGGCGCGCCTCCTCCGCGCGCACGACGTCGATCTCATCGGCGCGCTCGGCGGCATCCGCCAGGATCGTCACGCGGTCGTCGCGCACTTCCAGGAAGCCGCCGGTGATCGCCATGTCGGTGTCCTGACCGCCCTTGACGATGCGCATGATCCCGGGCTTGATCATGGTCAGCAGCGGAGCGTGCATGGGCAGGACAGTCAGCTCGCCATCAATGCCGGGCGCCACCACTTCGTCCACGCCCTCTTCGGAGTAGACGAGGCGCTCCGCGGTGACGATATCGACTTTCAGTGGCATCTCAGCTCACCAGCTCCTTCAGAAGGCCGCGCAGCCGTGGGGCGCCCGCCAAGGCCTTGCGCAAGCCGGCGATCTCGTTAGTGCCAACGATGAGGGGGCTGCGCTGGAAACGGCCGGCGTGGTCATAGTAGCAGAAGCGCATGGACAGCGAGCCGTCTTCGAACTCCAGGAGCTGGATGGACGGCTCGTGGTGCTCCCCCACGCAAGTCGCCTCCTCGGCCACGCGGCCGCGGCCCCAGTGGAGGTCGAAGGGGCGGGGAGTGGTGCGGGTCTTATCCTTCGTCATGTGGTTCACGCCTCAGCACCGATGACAGGGGAAGGCCCCATCATGCAGCCGCCGCCTCCTTCTCCAGCTTCTCGCCCTGCTCGGCGGCCTCTTCTATCGTCCCTACCATGTAGAACGCCTGCTCCGGCAGGTGGTCCCACTTGCCGTCCAGGATCTCCCGGAAGCCGCGCACCGTCTCCTTCACCGGGACGTAGCGGCCGGACCGGCCCGTGTACACCTCGGCGACGAACATCGGCTGCGTCAGGAAGCGCTGGATGCGGCGCGCCCGCGCCACCGTCAGCTTGTCCTCCTCCGACAGCTCCTCCACGCCCAGGATGGCGATGATGTCCTGCAGGTCCCGGTACCGCTGCAGCACCGCCTGCACGCCCCGCGCGGCGTTGTAGTGGTCATCGCCCACGATGCGCGGGTCCAGGATGCGGGAGAAGGACGAGAGCGGGTCCACCGCGGGGTAGAGCGCCTGCTCCACCAGCGCGCGGTCCAGCGAGATCACCGCGTCCAGGTGCCCGAACGTGGTGACGATGCCCGGGTCGGTGTAGTCGTCCGCCGGCACGTAGATGGCCTGGAACGAGGTGATGGAGCCGCGCTTGGTGGAGGTGATGCGCTCCTCCAGCGCGCCCATGTCGGTGGCCAGCGTCGGCTGGTAGCCCACGGCGGAGGGCATGCGCCCCAGCAGCGCGGAGACTTCCATGTTCGCCAGGATGTAGCGGTAGACGTTATCGATGAAGATGAGGACGTCCTGGCCGGAGACATCGCGGAAGTACTCCGCCATGGTCACGCCGGTGAGGCCGACGCGGGCGCGCACGCCGGGGGGCTCGTTCATCTGGCCGAAGACGAGCGCGGTCTTTTCCAGGACTCCGGACTCCTTCATCTCGTTCCACATGTCGTTGCCTTCGCGGGAACGCTCGCCCACGCCGGCGAAGACGGAGAAGCCGCCGTGCTCCGTGGCGATGTTGCGGATGAGCTCCTGGATAATCACGGTCTTGCCGGTGCCGGCGCCGCCGTAGGCGCCCACCTTGCCGCCGCGGGTGAACGGGGAGACCAGGTCCAGCACTTTGATGCCGGTCTCCAGCACCTTGGGCGTCGTCTCGCGCTCCTCGAACGTGGGCGCGGGGCGGTGGATAGGCCAGTGTTCGTCCGCCTTCACCTCGCCCAGGCCGTCCAGCGGCTGGCCGAGGACGTTGAACAGCCGCCCGAGAGTGGCCTCGCCGACGGGCACGGCGATGGGGGCGCCGGTATCGACCGCTACGGCGCCGCGGCGCAGGCCGTCCGTCGTGTCCATGGTGAGCGCGCGCACCCAGTTGTTGCCCAGATGCTGCTGCACCTCCGCCACCAGCGTCTTGCCGTCGCCCGCGTCGATATCAACGGCGTAGTAGATGTCCGGCAGTTCCCCCGCAGGGAACTCGATGTCCACCACGGTGCCGATGATCTGCACGACGCTGCCTCTTGTGCCTTTAGCCATAGCGTTAGCCTCCCTGATTTATCCACAGATGCCCACAGATTGTCACTGATTGACTCCACCTCACCGTTCCGCCGCCAGCTCCGATCTCCTCTGACTTCATCTGTGTCAATCTGTGGACAATTACTTCCCCTTCAGCGCCTCTACGCCGCCCGTTATGTCCAGGAGCTCGCTGGTGATGGCCTCCTGTCGGGCCTTGTTGTAGACCAGCGTCAGGTCGCGCATCAGCTCGTTGGCGTTGTCCGTCGCGTTGCGCATCGCCACCATGCGGGCGGACTGCTCGCTGGCGATCGCCTCGAGGATCGCGCCGTACAGCTGCCGCTCCACGTAGCGCGGCAGCAACTCCGCCAGCACGGCCTCGCGGCCCGGCTCGTAGATGTAGTCCACGCGCGCCGTCTCGGCCTCCGCCGGCGGCTCCACGGGCAGCAGCTTGAACACCTGCGGCCGCTGCGTCACGGTGTTCACGTACTCGGCGTAGATCAGGTATACCTCGTCCGCGAGCCCTGCCGTGAAGTCCTGCATGACCACCTGGGCGATGGGCCGTATCTCCTCGTAGCCCGGGTTGTCGCCGATGGCGATGAACTCCGCCACGACCTGCTGCCCGGTGCGGCGCATGAAGTCCCGCCCCTTGCGGCCCGCGGCGACCACGCGCACCGGGACGCCGCGCTCCAGGATGAACTGCGCCGCCCGGCGGTTCATGCTGGAGGGCAGGCCACCCGCCAGGCCGCGGTCCGGAGTGACCAGGATGATCTCCATGGCCTTCACCTCGCGCCTCTGCAGCAGCGGGTGCAGTGCCTCCGGCTCAATCAGCGGCAGCGTCTCCGCCAGGTCTGCCAGCACCCAGCGCATCTTCTCCGCGTACGGCCGGCCGGCCAGCGCGTTGAGCTGGGCGCGACGCATCTTGGACGCCGCCACCAGCTCCATGGCCCGCGTGATCTTGGCCGTGCTCTGGATGCTGCGGATGCGCCGCCGGATCTGGCGCAGCGTGCCCATGGCCATGGGTTAGCGCCCCTCTCCCCGTGGCCCCGGGAACAGGTAACAAGTAACAGGTAACAAGTAACAAGTAACAAGCAACAGGTTGGACGCGTCCACCGGCGTTAAGCTCTCCAAGTTCCTAGTTCCTGGTTCCCAGTTCCATCTCGCACCTAGTACGGCACCGATTCTTTGCACTGCTGGACCGCGGCCTTCAGCTTCTCTTCCGTGTCCGGCTCCAGCGCCTTCTTCTCCTCGATGCTCTTCAGGACCTGCGGGTGGTTGGAGTCCATGAAGCGGTGGAAAGCTTCCTCAAAGGCGCGCACTTTCGGCGCCGGCACGTCGTTCAGGAGGCCGTTAACGCCGGCGTAGATGATGCTCACTTCCTGACCCAGGGTCAGTGGCTGGAACTGAGGCTGCTTCAGGATCTCCGTCAGGCGCTGCCCCAGCTCCAACTGGCGTCTGGTGGACGCGTCCAGCTCTGCCGTGCCGAACTGCGCGAAGGCCGCCAGCTCGCGGTACTGGGCCAGGCCCAGGCGCATGCCGCCGGCCACCTGGCGCATCGCCTTCGTCTGGGCGGCGCCGCCCACGCGGGAAACGGAGAGGCCGGCGTTGATGGCCGGCCGGATGCCGGCGGCGAAGAGGTCGCTCTCCAGGTAGATCTGGCCGTCGGTAATAGAGATCACGTTTGTGGGGACGTAGGCAGAGACGTCGCCGGCCTGCGTCTCGATGACCGGCAGGGCGGTGAGGGAGCCGCCGCCGTACTCCGGGGCCAGCTTCGCGGCGCGCTCCAGCAGGCGGCTGTGCAGGTAGAAGACATCGCCGGGGTAGGCCTCGCGGCCGGGCGGGCGGCGCAGCAGGAGCGACATCTGGCGGTAGGCCCAGGCGTGCTTGGAGAGGTCGTCGTAGATGACCAGCGCCTCCTTGCCGGCGTCCATGAACTCCTCGCCGATGGCACAGCCGGAATAGGGCGCCAGGTACTGGAGCGCCGCCGGGTCCGCGGCGTTGGCGGCCACAATGATCGTGTGCTCCATGGCGCCGTTCTCTTCCAGCACGCCCACCATTTGGGCCACTTTCGACGCCTGCTGGCCGATGGCGACGTAGATGCAGAGCAGGTCGCCGCCCTTCTGGGCGATGATCGTGTCCAGGCAGATGGCCGTCTTACCCGTAAAGCGGTCGCCGATGATCAGCTCGCGCTGGCCGCGGCCGATCGGGATCATGGCGTCGATGGCCTTGATGCCCGTGTGCACCGGCGTATTCACGCTCTGGCGCACGACGACGTTGGGGGCGATGCGCTCCACCGGCCGGCGCTTGTCCGAGGGCACGGGACCCTTGCCGTCCAGCGGCTGGCCCAGCGGGTCCACCACGCGGCCGATCAGCCCACTGCCGACGGGCACCTCTACGATGCGCCCGGTGGTGCGCACCTCGTCGCCCTCTTTGATCGCCGTGTAGGCGCCCAGGATGATAGCGCCCACGGTGTCCTCTTCGAGGTTGAGGGCCATGCCCATGATGCCGTTCGGGAACTCCAGCAGCTCGCTGTACATGGCGTTGCGCAGGCCGTAGATGCGGGCGATGCCGTCGCCCGCGTCCACCACCGTGCCCACGTCCACCGCCGTGACGGCGCCGCCGAATTGCTCTATCTGCTGGCGGATGATGCTGGCGATCTCTTCCGGTTTTACTGCCATCGCTGTCCTCCGTCACCGTGTCTTGTCATTCTGAGCGCCGACCACGCCCGCCTCGTTGCGACCACGTATCCTCGCGAAGCCTGCCCTGAGCGCAGCCGAAGGGGAATCTGGGGTGGGGCTGACGTTCGCGCGAGGGCCCTGACCTGCATCACGAAGAGTCCAAACTTCTAACTTCTAACCTCTAGTCTCCAACCTCTAACCTCTAACCTCCAGCCTCCACCTGCCCTCTCCGTCATGTCTCGCTCGTCTCCCGTTGCCTTTGCCAGGCGCGGATCTGATCCGCATGCTCCCGGTAGTGCACGTATGTGTCTTCGCCGAAGCGCCGGGCCATGCTCCAGCCCTTCACCTCCACGTCCAGCCGCTCCGGGGCGACAGCCTCCAGCGCCCGGCGGGCCGCCTCGTGGCCGCGCTGCCATTCCGCCGTTACGGCGGCCAGGTCCAGACCCTTGCGGCGCTCAGACTCGCGGGCGTTCCACTCGTCCACGCCCTGCTCGCTGCCCGGCGTCTGGATCTCGCTCTCGCGGCCGTCTGTCAGCAGCCGCAGGTCGTCCGCCGCCTTCTGCGCCCAGAACGCCATGTGCCCCAGGAGGTCCTTTACGGACCAGGCGTCAACCACGCCGGGCGCCGCCAGCTCCTGCTCTGCCAGCGAATCGACCAGGCTGCGCAGGGCTGCCCAGGCTTCGTCCAGCTCCCGCAGGGTCGCGGCCTTGTCCGTCATGCGCGGGCCCCTTCGAGCTGCCGCTTCAGCGCCTGCAGCCTGCTTTTCGTGCTGCCGTCGATCAGCCTGTCGCCGATGCGCACCACCAGCCCGCCCAGGATGCTCTCGTCCACCGCCGGCGTCACGATTACGGGGCCGCCGGTCAACTCGCTCAAGCGGCGCTCCACGGCCTTCAGGTCCTCCGGCGAGAGCGGGACGGCGGTGGTGACGGCGGCGTGGGAGACGCCCTTGGCCGCATCCAGCAGCTCCTGGTACGCCTCCGCGATCTGCGGGCCGAGCGCCGTGCGCCCGCGCCGCAGGAGCAGCCGCGCCAGGTTCAGGACCAGCGGATCGACGCCCTTGAGCGCCGCCTCCACCAGTTGCGCCTTCTGGTCCACGGGCACGCGCGTGTTCTGCAGCAGCGCCCGCGCCCCGGCGTCTCCGAAGAGCGCGGCCATGGCCCGCAGCCCTTCGGCCCAGGCCTCTTCCTTGCCGTCCTCCCGCGCGATCAGGTAGGCGGCTTCCGCGTAGCGCTTGGCGGCTACTTCCTGGATCACGCCGGAATCACGCCTTCTCGCGGCCTCCGCCGCCGTCCACCGCGGGCGCCTCCGCCAGCACCTCCTGGATCAGCTCCCGGTGGGCGCCGGCGTCCAGGCTGCGCTTGATCACGCGCTCAGCGGCCGTGATCGTGAGGCCGGCGAACTCCCGCCGCAGGTCGGCGATGGCGCTGTCGCGTTCCATCTGGATTTCGCTGCGGGCGCGCTCCAGCAGATGCTCCGCCTCCGCCCGGGCCGCCTGCCTGGCCTCCTCCTGGATGCGGGCGGATATCTGCTGCGCCTGGCCTATCAGCCCCTGGCCCTCCTGGCGCGCCTTGTCCAGCTCCTTCGCCACCTCCTGCTCGGTCTGCGCCAGGCGGCGCTTCGCCTCGTCGGAGGCGTCCAACCCCTCCTGTATGCGCTGCTTGCGCTGATCCAGCACCTTCAGCAGCGGCTTGTACAGGAGCACGGAGAGGAGGACCAGGAGCAGGGTGAAGTTTATGAGCTGGGCGACCAGCGCCGGCAGATTGAAGCCCAGGGCACCTATTCCCAAAACAACCGGTTCCATAGTTTCGTCCGTTTCTGCGGCAGGGCGCAGCCCATCCGGGCAGCGCCCATACATGGACTCCCTAGAACACGAATCCGATCATCACGGCCACAACCAGGGCGTAGATACCGATAGCCTCGGCGAAGGCCAGGCCCAGGATCATGTTGGTCTGGATGGCCGGTTGCGCCTCCGGGTTGCGCCCCAAAGCGTCCAGCGCCCGCCCGACGAGGTTACCGATGGCCAGAGACGGCCCGATGGCGCCGATGCCCATGACCAGTCCGGCCGCCAGGAACTTGATGCCGGCGTCGGTGATGCCACCCCCCGCCCCTGCTTCCTGCGAAGCCATGCGCATGGCATCGATCGCCGGCGGGATCAGGGCCAGAAGCACGTCCATTTACAAACCCTCCTTGTTGGACATATCGTTGCAGAATCAAATATTCTGAGGGGCAGCCTGCTCCAGCCCGCCCTCAAGCGGGCCTCCCCCTTGCGCCGCTTCCCTGTGCTTCTCTTCGCCGCCGTGGCCCTCGCCGTGGGAGACGGCCATCATTCCGAAGACAAGGGTCAGCATGGCGAAGATGAAGGCCTGGATGACGCCGACGAACAGCTCGAGGCCGTAGAAGGCGATGGTGATCACCAGTGGCGTCAGGAAGGTGAACATGAGGATCACGACCTCGCCGGCGAACATGTTTCCGAAGAGACGGAAGGTAAAGCTGATGAGCCGCACCAGCTCCGAGATCAGCTCCAGCAGGCCAACGAAGGCATCGATGATCCCCTGGAAGATCATGCCGGGGTTCAGGCGGACGACTCCACGGCCCAGCGCGCCGAAATTGATGAACTTGCGGCCGTACGTCAAGAGTCCCAGCGAGCTGATGGCCCAGCTCTCCACGGCTATGGCCGAGACGATGGCCAGGGCCAGGGGCGTGTTCAGGTCCGTATTGGGACCGCGCAGGAACGGCAACAGCTCGCCCACGATCTTGCCTTCGGACTTCGCCTTCTCGTACTGCTCGCCGGCGTTGGCGTCGTCCTCGTCAATGGAGGCCGCGCTCAGCCCGCCGGGCCCGGAGAGCGGGACCACGCTGGCGTCGATGGGGCCGATGGACCGCTCCTGGAAGACGAAGCCGTGCTCTTCCTCCTGCACCTTGCCGATGACGTTGAAGACGGGCATGAGCGATAGCCAGTTGGAGGCCAGCACGAAGAAGAAGATGGTGGCGACCACGGGGAAGAAGCGCCGGCCGTTCTTCTCGCCGGCGACGCTGACGACGAGGTTGTAGAACGCCTCGACGACCGCCTCGACGACGTTCTGAACGCCCCGCGGCACGATCTCCCAGCGGCGGGTACTGAAGAAGACGGCGACGATGAGGATGACCACGATCAGCCAGGAGGTGATCATGGTGTTGGTGAGATCGATCCCGCCTACGCTGGCGATCGTCTCCGGCTTGATCGTGATGTGGGGGGTGGGCCCGCGCAAGAAGACGAAGCCGAACAGGGCCAGGGCGACCAGGCCGATGGCGACCAGCCCTCTGCGACTGAGCACTAAGCGTCCTCTTCTCTGCCGGGCTTAGACATCACTTGCATGAGCAGTTTGTACCCGCCGTAGAAGGCAAGCGCAAGGCCCGCGAACAGGCCCAGCAGCGTAAAGGCGGGTTTTGTATCCAGCCAGCCGTCCAGGAGCAGCCCGCCCGCAATGCCGCCCACGATGCTGGCGGCGAAGTACCAGCCGATGCCCAGGAGGCCGACGGCGCGCGGAGTCCTAGAGAGCACGCCCGTCTCCGGCCTGCGGAAGGTGGCTGGCGCCTCCGCCACTTGCGAAGAATATCACAAAGTCTCTCCAGCGTCGAGGCAGCCCTGCACACACAAAAGCCCCAGGCTCACAGCCTGGGACCGCGTACATGCGCCGGCAGCGCAAGGAACTACTGCTTCTTGCCGAAGTCCTCCAGGTCCAGGCCCTCTATCAGGTCCCGGAACGGGCTCAGCTTCTCCAGCTCCTCCGGCGAGACCTCGCCCGTCTTCTCCGTCCCGGTTCCCTCTACCTCCAGCGCCTGGCCCTCTTCGTCCAGCTTCACGCCCGCCTTCTCCAGCACGGCCTCGTCGGCGAAGATCGGCACCTGCGCCCGCACCGCCAGCGCTATGGCGTCGCTGGGGCGCGAGTCGATCTCCAGGCTGCGGCCGTCTATCTGCAGCATGATGCGGGCGAAGAAGGTGTCGTTCGCCAGGTCGTTCACGAGCACGTACTCCACGCTGGCGCCCAGCGTATCGATGATGGAGCGCAGGAGGTCGTGCGTCAGGGGGCGGGCCACGGCCACTTCCTGCAGCCGCACGGCGATGGCGTCGGCTTCGGCCGGGCCTATCCAGATGGGCAGGTAGCGGTCTGAGTCCTTCTCCTTCAAGATGACCACACGCTGGTAGTTCATCAGGCTCACGCGTATGCTTTCGATGGTCATCTCGACCACTCGGCCACCTCCAGACGATGCACCAAGAGTCTAACCCCGGCCCATATAGGTGTCAATTGAAAAAGGGAGCAGAGGGGGAAGGGGTCAAGGGGGTCAGAGGGGTCGCACCGCATCGCGGACGATGCGGCATCAAGACGACCATGCCGCAGCCTTCAGGCTGCGGTCCGGCCGCCGACTCCCCTCTGGCCTTCCGTCCCGGGGCCGCGTCACGTCCCCACTTCCTGCGGCGCGCGCTCCGGCTCCTCATCCGGCTCCTTCCCGGCCACAACAGCGCTGACGACTGCCATCGCGGCGGTGACGGCGGCGACGAGCACCAGCACGACCGGCACATTCAGCCAATCCGTGGCCGCGCCGATGATCAGCAGGGGCAGGAGCGAGATGAAGTTCGCGGACACTACCTGCGTGGCGAAGATGCGGCCGCGCATCTCCGGCGGCGCGCGCTCGTGCAGCACCGTCTGGGCCGGCGCGTTGAGCAGCGCGTAGGCGAACCCCATGGGGCCGGCGATGGCCATGGTCAGCGCCTGCAGCAGCGAGATGCGCAAGAAACGCGTGGGGTTTATGGGCTCCGGGGCCTGCTTCAGGAGGTCCGCCAGCGGCTCCACCAGCGCCAGCAGCACCAGGCAGGCCGCGATGCCCAGGAGGCCGATGACCACCACCCGGTTCTTCCCCTTCTTCGTGAACCAGGGCAGGAAGCGCAGCCCCACCAGCGCGCCGATGCCTGTGGGCGCAAACACGAACGCAGCGCTGTCCGGCGCCACCTCGATCACGTCTCGCATGTAGCGCGGGATCAGGATGGCAAAGAAGAGGACCAGCGTGCTGCTCATGATCAGTTGCGCCAGGGCCAGGAACGAGTAGCGGTCCGACAGCAGCACCCGCCAGCTCTCGCGGAAGTCCGTGGGGATGCCGCCGAAGATGGCGCCCTGGGGCAGCCGCGGCTCCCGCTCCTCGTGCGCGATGTGCAGGCGCGCCGCCAGGGCCGCCGCGAGGGCGAAGAGCACGGCGCCGGCGATGAACATGCCGTCCGCGCCAGCGCTCTTCAGGATCAACGGCGCCACGAAGACAATGCCCACCAGTTGCGAAGCCGTGAGCGTGAAGTTGTACAGGCTGTTCGCCGGCACCAGGCGCTCCCGCGAGACCAGCGACGGGATGAGCGCCACGACGGCGGGGTTGAAGAAGAGCCCGGCCGTCGCGAACCCCATGCTGATGCCGTAGATGATCCACTCGTTGCCGTGGAAGAAGAAGAACAGGATGCAGCCGCCCGCGCGCAGCAGGTTCGTGACCACCAGCACCGGGCCCTTATTCGTGCGGTCCAGCACAACGCCGACCACGAACCCCATGGGGATGGACGGCAGGATGAAGGCGAGGATCAGGAGGCTGGTGTGGATGGACGAGCCGGTGATGCCCAGGATGACGACGAGGAGGCTGAAGAGGATGGCGTTCTGCGCCGTCTGCGCGATGCCCTGGCTGAGCCACAGGCTGCGGAAGCGCCGGTCAGACAGGAGTGCCCGCGAGCGCACCACCTCGCGCACGTCGGGCTGGTAGGCCATCGTCACGTCTGCACCGCCGGTCCGGGCTCCTCCGGCCCCCGCTGCACAACCGTCTTCACCCGCTTCTCGAACACGCTCCTGTCCAGCAGCACCCGCCGGGCGCAGGTGCGGCAGCGGACGCCGATGTCAGCTCCCAGGCGCACGACCTCCCATTCGTAGCCGCCGCACGGATGTACCTTCCTCAGGCGAACGACATCGCCCAAGCGTATCTCCATTATCACGGATTACCGCCGGGCGAGGACGGCCTCGCGCATGAGGTTGATGCGGCCCCTCAGCTTCTGCGCCGCCTTGCGCGCCGCCGCCGCGTAGCCGTCGCCGCTGCCGGCGTAAAGCACGCCTCGCGATACGTTAATCAGAAATCCCTCTCCCCGCTCGTCCATGGCGGACTGCACGGCCGCCTCCAGTTCACCCTGCTGCGAGCCGACGCCCGGCACGAGCAGCGGCAGGTCCGGGCAGATCTCGCGCACACGCTCCAGCTGCTCCGGCCAGGTGGCCCCCATCACCAGGCCCACGTTGCCATGCTCATTCCACTCGCGGGCCCGGCGGGCCACGGCCTCGTACACGCAGCCGCCGTCGTCCAGCCGCAGGTCCTGCAGGTCCGCCGCCCCCGGGTTGGAGCTGCGGCACCAGACGAACACGCCGCGGTCGGCGTAATCCAGGAAGGGCTGCACGGCGTCGCGGCCGCCGTACGGGTTGACGGTGGCCGCATCGAACTTGTAGTGCTGGAAGAGCGCTTTGGCATAGAACCGGGCCGTATTGCCGATGTCCCCGCGCTTGGCGTCGGCGATGACCGGGATGTGGGCGGGTACGGAGCGCAGACCCTCGAGCAGCGTCTGCATGCCGCCGGCGCCCAGCGCCTCGAAGAACGCCAGGTTGGGCTTATACGCACACACGAGGTCTTTGGTAGCGTCAACGATCTCCTGCAGGAAGGAGGGGATGTGGGGATGGGGCATCAGCTCCGGATCGGGGTCCAACGACAGGCACAGGAAGCTATTGTTGCCATCTTGTGCCGCACGGAGTCTATCGTCGAAGCTGATGACCTGCCTCCTGCCAGCCGATGATAAGTAGACTAGCAGCGCAGGTCAACGAAGGCGGTGCGAACCTTAGGAGACAGTGGCGAAAGCTCGCGCGTTGTTTATTCGGTCTCGATATTCGAGCGCCGAACGCCGCGCCGCCCGAGCAAACGTTCCCAGATTTTGTCGCGTCACGCTTGAAGGATCACCCGCGGCAAAAGTAACTGCCCGAGATGCGCTGAGAATGAAGCCAGCCCCATGCACATCGGCGGCCGCCTCCACCGCACTCTCAACCGAGCCGCCTTGAGCCCCGAGGCCGGGTATCAGCAATAGAACGTCGGGGAACTCCTGCCGAACTCGGCGTAGCTCGTCCGGGAAAGTAGCCCCCACTACGAGCCCCATATTTTGCGGAGTGCCCCAACCCATAGCTTGACGCGCAAATTCCAAGTAGAGGGGTCGGACCACGCCGTCCAGACCCCGTGTCTCAAGCAGTTGCGTTTCAGTACTTCTCGGATTGGACGTCCGGCAAAGTATCAATAGCATTTTGTCCGGCCAGTACTGCTGGAACGGGGCCACAACTTCCTGGCCCATGTACGGATTTATAGTCACAGCGTCCAAATTCAAACCGTACTTGCCGAATAGAGCCTCGGCATACGATCTGCCACAATTCTCGATATCGCCGCGCTTGCCGTCCCCGATGACCGGTATGTCGGCCGGAACGCACTGGATAGTAGCTTCAAGAGCCTTCATCCCGGCCGGCCCCATTCCCTCGTAAATGGCCAAGTTTGGCTTGTAGGATGAGACGAGGTCGCACGTTTCTTCCACAATTGACCGGTTGAAATCGGCGACCAACCCAGGCTCTACAAGGTAGGGGTCAAGTCCGACACACAGAAGGCTGCCACTGCGAGTCTCGGCACCGGCTAGCTTGTCTCTAAACGGCAAAGCCCAGCCCTCCCCTTATGTAGGCTGCGTGCATTCTGGCGAGGATGGTATGCGGTCCGACGCCTTTTGTCAATAGGGTTAATCGCATAATCATTTAGCGGAACGGTGTGGACAAAATGTCGACAACTTTACAACTCACGACCATAATATACCCTACGTTTGCATGCAAGAACTCCGCCTGTGCGAATAGATGTCGCCCTCCTGCCCGGGCAGGCGCAGGAACGTTCCCGCTCCGTCTGCGTGGTGGTGGACGTGCTGCGCGCCTCCTCCAGCATCGTCACGCTGCTGGAGCGGGGCGCCGCCTGCGTGGTCGCCGCCCGGGACATCGACGAGGCCCGCCGGCTGCACCGCGGGCTGCCGGACCACCTCCTGTGCGGCGAGAAGGAGGGTCTGCCGCCGGAGGGATTTGCCTACGGCAACTCGCCGGCGGAGTTCTCCCGCCTCTCCCTGAACGGCGCGTCCATCATCCTGGCCACCTCCAACGGCACCCGGCTGCTGGCGGCCGCGGCGGCAGAGGCGCCCGTGCTGCTCGTGGGTTGCCTGCTGAACCGCACGGCGGTGGCGCGAGCGGCGATCGCCATCGCGTCGGAGCGGGGCCTGGACATCGCCGTCATCTGCTCGGCGGCCTACGCCGGGTCAACGTTCGTCCTGGAAGACGCCCTGGGGGCCGGCGCCATCGCGGACGCGGCGCTGCGCCTGGGGCAGCCTCCGGCGCCCTCGGACGCCGCCCGCTTCGCCCGCGACGCCTTCACCGTCGCGCAGCCCCACCTGCGGCAGGCCGTGGCTTCCGCCTACCACGCGCAAGGGCTGACGGAGGCCGGCCTGGGCGACGACGTGGAGTACTGCGCGCGCCTGGACGTATCGTCCGTCGTGCCGCTGCTGGAGCGCGGCGAGGACGGGCTGCTGAGGCTTGTGCGACAGAATCGCCGATGAACTCCCAGAGGCTTGCTGCCGCCATCCTCCAGCACCCCTGCTTGACGGACGCGTCTTCCTTATGGACGCTGCGTAATTCCGGAAAAACCGGGAACTTGCGGCAAACTCGGCCGGTGCTATACTACTGCGGGTGACAAATTTCACATATCGCGCGTCAGGGTGAGGCGCGCCCGCTCCCACCCCGGCGCCACGGGCCCCTAGGAGGAGCTTATGCCCCACATTATCTGTCTGGCCAAGCAGGTGCCGGACCCCGAAACCCCCGCCTCCCAGTTCAGGGTGGACGAAGCGGCGAAGAGGGTTATTCCCGCGCCCGGCATCCAGCCGGTGCCCAGCCAGTTCGACACCATCGGCGTCGAGGGCGCGCTCCGCATCAAGGACAAGATCCCGGACACGACGATCACCATCCTCAGCCTGGGCCCGGACTCCTCCCGCGACACCATCAAGCACTGCCTGGCCATGGGCGCCGACGAAGGCGTGCACATTAACGACCCCGCCGTCAACGAGGCCGACCACTGGGCCACGGCGGAAGTCCTGGCCGCCGCCATTCAGAAGCTGGCCCCCTACGACCTGATCATCGCCGGCCGCCAGGCCGTGGACTGGGACATGGGCGTCGTCGGCTCCACCATCGCCGAGATCCTGGGCGTTCCCGTGATCACCATCGGCAAGGACGTGCAGTACGAAAACGGCGTGGTGCGCGTGGAGCGCGTGCTCATGGACGGCTTCGAGACCGTCGAGGCCCCCACGCCCTGCGTCGTCACCGTGAGCAACGAGCTGGGCGAGCCCCGCTACCCGCAGTTGCGCCAGATCATGCTGGCCGCGCGCAAGGAAGTGAAGGCCTGGACGGTCAGCGACCTGGGCATCCCCACCCCGCAAAACCGCACGAAGCTGGAAGCGCTCTTTGTCCCCGAGACGAAGGTGGAGACGGAGTTCATTGACGGCGACACGCCACAGGAAAAGGCCGAAAAGCTGGCCGGCCGGCTGCGGGAGGCCAAGCTCATCTGACACCGCACCTCCGGGCGCCCTCTCGTGGCGCAGGGCCCTGCCCTGGGCGCTCAAAGCTGGGGCCTTGAGCCACGGGGATTAGCGACGGTGCCTTGAGCCACGGGGATTAACGCGGGGCGCCTTGAGCCACGGGGGAAAGAGAACCAAGAACCTGGAACCAAGAACCTAGGAGAAAAGCAAATGCCAAGCGGAGTTCTGGTCTTCGGAGAAGCGACGGAAGACGGGAAGCTGAACCCGGTAACCGCTGAGCTGCTGGGAGCGGCCCAGCGCCTGGGCGGGCCCATCACGTGCGCCCTTCTGGGGGCCGGCGTCGAGGGCCTGGCCCAGGAATGCGCCGGCTTCGGCGCCCAGAAGGTGATCGTAGTCGATGACCCCATCCTTGCCGAGTACCAGGGCGACGCCTACCTGCCGCCCGCCGTCCGCATCACGAAGGAAGTGGACCCCTCCGTGGTCCTGCTGCCCCAGACGATGAAGGGCCGCGACCTGGCCCCACGCCTGGCCCAGCGCCTGAACACCGCCGTCGCCATGGACTGCGTCGCCATCGAGCAGCAGAGCGATAAGCTGATCGCCGAGCGCCCCGCCTATGGGGGCAGCGCCCGCGCGCGCTACACCTTCAACGGCTCGCCGCAGATCGTCACGGTGCGCGCGAAGGCCCTGGAGCCGGCGCAGGCCAGGGCGGGCGCCCAGGCAGAGATTGTGAAGCAGCCCGCCGGCGTGACGCCAGACCAGGTGCGCACCAGGATCATCGACCGCCGCAAGGAGAAGGCCGAGGGTGTCCGCCTGGAGGACGCGAAGGTCGTCGTCGGCGGCGGCCGCGGCATGGGCGGGCCGGAGGCGTTCGGGCAGCTGGAAGAGCTGGCGCACATCCTCGGCGGCGCCGTCGGGGCCAGCCGCGCCGTCTGCGACCTGGGCTGGTACCCGGTGGCCGCGCAGGTGGGCCTGACCGGCAAGATCGTGACGCCGGACCTGTACATCGCCGTCGGCATCTCCGGCGCCAGCCAGCACATGGCCGGCATCTCCTCCGTCAAGAACATCGTCGCCATCAACAAGGACCCGGACGCCAGCATCTTCAAGGCCTCCCGCTGGGCCGTCGTCGGCGACTGGAAGGACATCATGCCTGCCTTCACCGCCAAGGTGAAGGAGCTGAAGGCGTCGTAGGAGAGGGTCAACGGGTCAAGGGTCAGGGGACCCTGACAGTCGTAGGGGCGGGTTTGAAACCCGCCCTTCGACATTCGGAAGTGGTATAGCAGCCCTCATCATGGCCGAACAACAGCCGTCCTTCACCATCCGCCCGGCCACCCCGGCAGACGAGGAGGCCGCCCTCGTCCTCATGAAGGAGCTCTTCGCCCCCCCCGGCCGGCGCGCCCCCGGCTATACGCCGGCCCGCGGCCGCGCCGGCTTCCGCAGGGCGGTCCAGGACGCGCACTCAGACGTCCTCCTGGCGCTGGACGGCGAGCGCGTGGTGGGGCTGGCCTCCGTCTACCGGGACATCCTCTCCATCCGCTACGGCCAGCGCTGCTGGCTGCAGGACTTGGTGGTGGCCCCCGCCTGCCGCAGCCGCGGTGTGGGCCGCCTCCTGCTGGACGCCGCCACGGACTGGGCCCGGCAGCGCGGCTGCACGCACCTGCAGCTCAGCTCCGGGATGGGACGGGTGGACGCCCACCGCTTCTACCGGCGCGAGGGAATGGGCGAGGAGTACCTGTTCGAGCGCTGGCTCGATTAGGCACGCCCCGTCTTCCCACCCTGGACGCTTGCGTGCTAGCTGCCGGCCTCAGCCAGCAGCGCCTCCGCCATCGCCACGTGCTTCGGCATGCCGATCCGGCGGTACATGGCGATCGCTTCGGTGAGCAGCTCGCGGGCCTTCTCGCGGTCGCCGGGGCCGTTGCGGTCGAGGAGCATGCGGGCGTACCAGCGCCGCACCTCCGGCTGCTCGATCTTGTGGGGCAGCTCGTGGGCCTGGCGCAGCGCCGTCTGGTAGTGCGCCTCCGCCTTCTCCCACTGCGAGCCGGCCGCCGCGGCGATCCCCGCCACAGTTTGAAGTAGTCTGTAATTAGATGAATAGATGAGAACGCCGGTAGCCATGGCTTCCGACACGAGCGGGAGAAGATTCGCCGCCTCGTCTCGGTCGCCGATGACAGCCAGCCCTTCGACCATAGCCAGCGGTATGTTCCATTTACCCCCCGTGTTCGCGCTACCGGGACGAGGAAGCTCACTCCTCTTCTCTGCGAACATAGCGCGGGCCCGATCGTGCTGTCCGGCATAGGCCCTGACCAAGAAAAGCGCCCCCCAGTCCCACCCAGCGGCGAAGCCGGGCGGCTCCAACCTGGCCGCCTCCTGGGCAGTGTCGAGCGCCTCCGGCCAGCGGCCCTTCCAGAGGTGGACGGACGCGAGCAGCGAGTAAGAGTTGGAAATCCAGGGAACGCCTAAGCTCCGATCCAGCTCAATTTCGTTTTGGATGAATGCGTGAAACCTGTCAATGTCCGCCGTAAGCGACAATTCACGAGCCTCGCGGCAGACCCGGGCCTGTCTAGCGGCGCCGAGGTGGCCGATGCGCGCGGCTAACGGCTCCACTTCTTCGTTGATTTGATGGACCCGGTCAAACTCACCAAGGTAGAGGGCGGAGAACAGTGCCACCCATAGCGCGTCTGCAAGCTGCCAGGCAGCACCCTCATTGCGCAGCAGCTCCGCAGCGTGAAGGCCAGCCTCGAACGCTTCCCTGCACTGCATGTGGGACCAATGGTGCATGGCCTTACCCACCAGGGCCTCCCCCAGCAATCGCCGATCGCCCAAATTCTGCGCCATTAGCAGGGCTTGATTGATCATCCCTTCGCCGGCCGCGTAGTTGCCGCCAAAGCTGAGTATGAGACCCCCATACGCAAGGAGGCGGCAGCGGTCGGCGTTCACGACCTGGCCCAGGGCGATGAGGCCCCGGCGGCTGATCTCGACGGCCTCGAGAAAACGGGCCCCCCAAAGCAGTTGCACCACCACCTCCGCCGCGACAGCGCCCACTGCCTGTCCATCGGCCAATCCTTCGTAGGCATCCAACGCCTGCCGCCAGTCCGCCAGGGCTTCGTCCCAGCGGCCCAGGCTTCGCCGGGCTAAGCCTCGCTTGAACAAAAGGTCCGCCAGCCCACGCGGCTCGCCGGCAGGTTGCAGCGGTATGGCGTTCTCGTAATGACGCAGAGCCTCCTCGAAAGCGCCCGCCGCCAGGGCCCGCTCCCCGGCGAGCGTCAGGTAGCGGACGGTCTTCTCGGGGTCGGAGGCCGCGCCCGCCCGGTACAGATGGTGGGCTAGGTCCGCCGCGTGCGGCTCCAGGTCGGCCGCGTAAACGCGCTCGATCGCCTCCGCCACCCGCAAGTGCAGCCGCTGGCGGCGGGGCAGCGAGAGACCGCTGATCAGGGTCTGGCGGATCAGCTCGTGAGCGAAGGTGAAGCGCGCTTCCCGTCCTTCCGACGTGGCGGTGATGAGCTGGGCGCGCTCCGCCTCATCGATGGTGTCCAGAAGGGCGTCCGGTTCCGCGTCGGCCAGCGCCTCCAGCAGCTCGAAGCTGAAGCCGCGGCCGATGACGGCGGCGCTCGTAAGGACGCGACGGCACTCCTCGCTCACCCGCTGTAGGCGTCGGCTGATGACCAGACGGACGCCCTCGGGCACATCGAGTTCGCTCACCTGGAGGTCGGAGCGCCAGCGGCCTTGGTCGTCGAAAAACTTCCCCTCCTCGGCCAGGTGCTGGAACACCTCCTCCACGAAGAAGGGGTTGCCTTCAGTCTCGCTGTAGATGACTCCGACCAAGGGGGTCGGCGGCTCTTGGCCGCTGAGGGCGCGCAGCATCGCCTCCACACCCGCCTGCGGCAGCCGCTTGAGGGCGATGCGGTGGGCCAGGCGCTGGCGCAGGAGCGTCTCCAGGGTCCTGGCCAGAGGGCGGCCCACGTCCAGCTCTACGTCGCGATAGGTGCCGATGATGAGGACCGGCATCTGCCCCAACTGCTGGGCGATGTGCTCCAGCAGGAGCAGGGTGGAGTCGTCTCCCCAGTGCAGATCGTCCAGGACAAGCAGCAGCGGGTTGACGCGGCCGGCCCGCTCCAGGAACTCGCGCAGGCTGTTGAACAGGTAACGCCGCTCCTGCTCCGGCGGCAGCTCCAGAGGCGCCGGGATGTCCGGGAAGAGGCGGCGCAGTTCAGGCATGATGCGGGCCACCTCCGCCGCCGCGTCGCCCAGGGCGGCCCGGAACGCCTCGGGCGTGGCCGTCCTGGCTGTCGCTTCCAGCATCTCCACGAAGGGGATGTAGGGCGGCGTGCCTTCCATCTCGTAGCAGTGGCCGATGAGTGTGGTCAGCCCCCGCTGGCCGGCCTCCGCCATCAGCTCTTCGGACAGGCGGGTCTTGCCCACGCCGGGCTCGCCGCCGATCATGGCCAGGGCGCCACGCCCACCGATGGCCTGCTCCAAGAGACGCCGAAGCTCTGCCCGCTCCGTCTCGCGGCCCACGAAAGGAGTCCGCTCGACGAGCGGAACTACGGCGACTGGCGCCTCCTTCTGCCAGACGACCTCGTACAGTCGCCAGCGCTCCGGGAACCCCTTGAGGCGGAAGCGGCCCCGGTCGAGCAACTTTAGATCCTGCGCCCGGCCTATGACGCCTCGCGCCGTTTCGGAGATCAGAATCTGGCCGCCCTTGGCCTTTGCTGCGATGCGCGCAGCGGCGTTGACTGCCTCGCCGAACAGGTCCGCCTCCTCCTGGATCACCTCGCCCGTGTTGAGCCCGATGCGAACCAGCACCTGCCCGTCCGCCGGCCCCTGGCGGTTGTGCTCCGAGAGCGCCCGCTGGATGCCTACGGCGCAGGCGACGGCGCGGCGGGCAGAGGCAAAGGCCATCATGAACCCGTCGCCCATCGCCTTCACCTCGTGGCCGCCGTGCTCCTGCACCTGCTGGCGTACCAGCTCCTCATGGGCGCGCAACACCTGTCGCGCGGCCTCATCCCCGCGGGCCGTCGTCAGGTCTGTCGAGCCGACGACGTCTGTGAACAGGATGGTAACAGTGCCTTCAGGCAGCTCCTGAGTCATGGCCCTCCCCCGGAAACACAACAAGTATAGGCGCAGAGAGCAGCGCTAGCCACTTACCTTGATGCGCACGTAAGGGTCTGTCTATAATCGGATTGCGGTCGGGCCTCTTGCCCGGCCAACGCCGTCTTACGAGCACCGCTCGGGAAGAACCCATGTACGTCATCGGACTCACTGGAGGTATCGGCAGCGGCAAGTCCACCGTGGCCGAGGTCCTGCGCGAGCAGGGCGCCGCGATCCTCAGCGCCGACCTAGTGGGCCACGAGGTCTACCAGCCGGGACGCCCCGCCTGGCAGGAGATCGTGGACGCCTTCGGCCGCGAGGTCCTGGCAGCCGACGGCAGCATCGACCGCAAGAAGCTGGGCGCGGTCGTCTTCAGCGACCCGAAGGAGCTCAAGCGGCTGAACAACATCACGCACCCCCGCATGAAGGGCATGATGCGTGAGAAGCTGGCCGAGCTGCAGCGTCAGGGCGCCGCCGTCGCCGTGCTGGAGGCGGCGCTCCTCTTCGACGCCGGCTGGGACGACCTGGCGGACGAGGTCTGGGTGACCGTGGCCCCGCCGCAGGTGGTCGCCCGCCGCACCGCCGAGCGCAGCGGCATCAGCGAGCAGCAGGTGCTGGAGCGCATCAAGGCCCAGATGAGCGACGAGGAGCGCACGCGCCGCGCGAACGTCGTCATCGACACCGACGGCGACCTTGACGGCACGCGGCGCCAGGCGCTGGCGCACTGGGCCGCCCTGCAGAGGCGCCTGGCGCTACCTTCGGCGTAAGAGGGCGTTTCCATAGTATGCTAGGGGATGAGCGATATCCCGCGCGCCAACCGCACTTGAGGTAGACACAGCCAGATGACCAGCGAAAAGACCAGCGAAAAGACCAGCGACGAGACATACCGCCAGTACGCCATCGAGGAATACATCGTCGCCAGCGAGCCGTTCTACGAGCCCGTCAAGGACGAGATCGAGCTCTTCCGCTCGGCCTACGCCCAGAAGATCCCGGTGCTCCTGAAGGGCCCCACAGGCTGCGGCAAGACCCGCTTCATCGAATACATGGCCTTCAAGCTCGGCCGGCCGGTCAGCGCGATCCGCGAAGTCGGCGAGGCCAACGGCGAGGAGGCCGGCCGCCCGCTCGTGACCGTCGCCTGCCACGAGGACCTGACGGCGTCGGACCTCGTCGGCCGCTACCTGCTGGAGGGCGATTCCACCCGCTGGATCGACGGCCCGCTGACCCGCGCGGTCAAGGTCGGCGCCATCTGCTACCTGGACGAGGTGGTGGAGGCCCGCAAGGACACCACCGTCCTCGTCCACCCGCTCACGGACCACCGGCGAATGCTCCCCATCGAGAAGCTGGGCCAGATCGTAGAGGCGCGGGACGGCTTTCTGCTGGTCATCTCGTACAACCCCGGCTACCAGAGCGCGCTGAAGGACCTGAAGCACAGCACCCGCCAGCGCTTCATGGCGATCGAGTTCAACTACCCGCCACGGGACCTGGAGGCCAAGATCGTCGCCCACGAGGCCGGCGTCTCGGACGCCGTGGCCATGGACCTCGCGAAGCTGGGCGAGAAGGTGCGCCACCTGAAGGAGCACGGCCTGGCGGAGGGCGTCAGCACCCGCCTCCTGATCTACGCCGGCAAGCTGATCCACGAGGGCATCTCCGCCCGGCGCGCCTGCCAGGTCGCCGTCGTCTGGGCGCTCACCGACGACCGCGATGTGCAGCGCAGCATCGAAGAGGTGGTGTCGTCCATCTTTGAGTAGCGCCCTCGCTTGTCGTCCTGAGCGCAGCGAAGGACCTGTCCACGCCGAAGCTCTGCGGCCGGAAGGCGGCTTCGGGACTGTGCGTTCGCGCTGCGCTCCAGAGAGTCCCGGCGAGTTGATCCAGCACAAGTGTGACCCCACGGACAGACCCTTCGCCGCGCCTTCGGCTTGCTCAGGGCGACAAGAAGGGCCTCTGGAACAGGTGATCACCGTTGACCCCCTCTGAACGCCGCAAGATCTACTCCCAGTACGAAAAGCTGCTCACGCCCTTCTCCACGAGCCTCGTCGCCGAGTTCCGCCGCGCCGCGGACCTAATCGGCGAGCACGTCTCCGATGACGAGCTGCGCCAATGGGCCGAGGAGGGCATGGAGCTGGCCCGCCAGTCCTGGCGCTCCTGGGAGGCCGCCGGCGAATACTACCGCGTGACGCCGGAGGTGCTGCCGCTCCTGGGCCTGGACGGCTTCCGCCGCTGGGCGCAGTACGGGCGGGACCTGGCGGAGCTATCGTCCGCCCTGGCCGCCGCCTACTTCCGCGCCTCGCCGGCCACGCTGCCATCCATCACGTTCGCGCGCCTGGGGGACTGGGTGAACCTGGGCCGCCTGCTGTACAAGGGCACCTGGCGCTCCGCCTCGCTGGCCGTGCAGTTCTTCGATGGCAGCCCGGCCTTCTTCGGCGCCATGGCCATCGAAGAGGCGCGCATCCTGGTGCGCTTCGTGGACGCCCTCTGTGACCGCTCGTACGACCTCGCCTCGCACTGCCTGAGCATCGCCCCGCACGTCCTTGAGCCGCTGGAGGGCGAGGACCGCACGGCCTTCCTCACGTTCGCGGAGGCCCTGGGCGCCACGGGCTGGGCGGACGCGCGCTCTTACCTGGAGAAGGGGCCGGCGCTCCTGGCCCACATCCACTCCATGCAGCGGGCGCGCTTCCTGGCCCTTTCCCGGGAGCTGGCCCGCCGCGAGGGCCGCCAGGCCTTCGCCTTCTTCGCGGAGGCCGCCCGCGCCCTCTCGCAGGTGGACGCCGACTCGCACGGCCTGCTGCTCTCGCTGGCGGAGGAGCTGGCCGGCCGCTCGCCGCTTGCCGCCATGGAGTTCCTGAAGAGCGCCACCAGGGTGCTGGAGCGCATCCCGCTGGACACCATCGCCGTCTGGCACAAGGAGGGCAGCACCCTCCTGGACGCCAGCCCCGAGGGTGGCGAGGCCTATTTCCGCCTGGAGTCCAGCCGCGGCGAGGAGATGATCGAAGCGCTCTCCTCGCGCGTGGACCTGAGCCGCGTCGCGGACATCCTGCGCATGTACGGCAAGGCCCTCACGGGTTTCGAGGTCGCCGTCCACCCCGCGGAGGCCCTGGCGGAGAAGGGCATCGGCTGGGTGGAGACGGAGGCGCCCTCCACGGAAGGCACGGCCATCTTCCTGCCGCCGTTTGTGGAGGAGTTCCGCGAGAAGGACGACAACTTCAAGGTCTACAAGGTCTATTGCACGCACCAGGCGGGGCACCTGGAGTTCGGCACGTTCGACTTCGAGTTCGACAGGGAAGGCAGCATCTTCAACACCCTGCGACGGTCCCTCGAGGAAGAATCGGCTGCCAGCTCGCCGCAGACGCCTCTACCCGGCGCCGCTCCGGTACGGGACGAGGGCGCTGTCACGGAGGCGGCGGGCGCCGAGCCCCAGCCGGACGATGATCACGCGGCGGCCGGCGCCGCGCCGCAGCTGGCAGCGGGGCCGCTTACGGATATGGAGCGCTTCTTCGACCTCTTCAAGGACCGCCGCCTGGCGTCCGACATCTTCGCCGTGGTCGAGGACGCCCGCATCGACGTGCTCATCAGCAGGGAGTACGCGGGCATCCGCCGGGCCTACGCGGAGCGCCAGGAGCGGGAGCTGGAGAAGCGGCCGCAGGTGGATGCGCTGCCGCTGCGCCAGGCGTTCGTGGAGAACCTCGTGCGCGCCAGCCTGGACGGCCTGCACCGCATCGCCTGGCCGCAGCCACTCCTGCCGCTAATGCAGGAAGCCATCGGCGTGGTGGAGACGCTGCGCCAGCCCCGGGCCACCGTGGAGGACGCTGCCGAAGCCACCCTGCGTCTCTACCAGCTGGCCGAGAAGATCCCCAATCTGCCGCCGGACCTCATGGAGGACTGGCAGGAGTTCGACGAGCAGAGCCTGCAGGTACAGCCGATGACCGCGGACTCGCTGGGCAAGGACCTGGACCTACAAATGCCGCAGGGCGAGCCCATGCCCTACGAGAGCCCCCAGCCCGTGGACTTCCGCGGCGAGTTCAAGCCGGAGACCGTGCAGCTGCTGATGAAGCTGCGCCAGGAGCGGGGCGAGAAGGGTCCGGTCTCGCCGCTTTCCCCGGAGCAGTTGAAGCAGATGCTGGAGAAGAGCGTGGAGATCACGCTGTCAGACATGGCGGAGGCGGACCTCACGCAATCGTCGGAGCTGTTCCTGACGAACCTGATCAAGGAGCTGAACGCCCAGGAGCAGGAGCGCCAGAAGAGCCAGCCCGTGCCCATGAAGGACGGCCAGCCCGTCACCGGCATGAGCACCGCCGACGACGAGCACGAGCTGCCCCGCGAGCCCAAGTACTTCTACTACGACGAGTGGGACTTCCGCGCCGGCGACTACCGCCCGCGCTGGTGCCGCATTGTGGAGTACGCCGTGGGGGAGGGTACCACCCAGTACTTCGACCAGACGCTGGCCAAGTACGCCTCGCTGGTCAGCCAGACCCGCCGCCAGTTCGAGCTGCTGCGCCCCGAGATGTTCCGCAAGATCAAGCGCCTCCTGGACGGCGAGGAGATCGACCTCGACGCCATGATCGAGTATGCCATCGAGCGCAAGGCCGGCCACACGCCCACGGACAAGGTCTACTGGCGCCGCAACAAGATCGAGCGCGACGTCAGTGTCGCCTTCCTGCTCGACATGAGCGCCTCCACCGCCGAGGCCATCAACGAGGAACAGCGCCCCGGCCCCGAGTTCAACCCGCCGGACGACCCGCGGCAGTACCTCAACTGGCTCCGGTCGCTGCCGCAGAACAGCTCCAATGTGCGCTCCTACAAACGC
>JAUSFE010000052.1 GCA_030649945.1 Dehalococcoidia bacterium
CAGCCTTGCAGTTCCAGCGGATCGCCAGGTCGTTGGCCTCGGTGGCCTGGATGCGATGGAGGACGTCCAGAACGACGTTCCCCTCTTCCACCTCCACCTGGTAGTCGACGAAGCCGCCGCCCTCCGCAGTCCCGCGGAATACCCGCATGGTTACCTGAGCCATAGGTCGTGATGCCTCATAAGTCTCGGTTACCGAAACTGGAGTGATGCCTCAAAATAAGTGTTACCCAACTTTGCGCCGCTCGCTACGCTCGGTGCAAGTCCAGACGGCGCGAAGAGCGAGTTCGATCCTTCGTTGCAGCTCTGCTGGATTGATGGCGAGAAACTGCTCCTCCATCTGCGCCTGAGTGGCCTCGGACAAGGCGCCGGAGTCAACGAGTCGCTGGTAAGGGGTCCGGGGCGCGTCGTAGACTTTGCGCACCCTGGCTCCCGCGCGTTCCTTCCCCGCCAGCTTGCGTACCGGGCGCAGGAAGTTCAGTTGCAGCCGGCTGAGCGAGTACAACCGTCCGAGCGCCGCTAAGGCGGCTTGCGAGCTGTAGCGGTCATAGCCAACGCTGCGGCGAACAGCCAACCAGTTCCGTTGCTCTACGTAGGCCTGGTCGTTCTTCTTGTAGCTGCGGCCTCTGGTGAAACGGACGCCATGCCTGCGGCACCAGTCGTGCAGGCCATGATTGATGAACTCGCCCCCGTTGTCTGTGTGCAGCTCTCGCAGGGCAACTGGCAGCCGCCGCGACGCCTCTTCCACCGCTCCACCCACCCGGCTCATCCCGATCCCCCAGACCGGCTGCACTTCCGTCCAGCCCGTGGCCACATCTACTACGGTTAGCGTCGCCAAGAAGAACCCCTCCAGGCTCTCCCCACAGTGCAACACCAGGTCCGCCTGCACCGATCCTGGCTCTACCTGCCCCCACTCGCTCCAGGTGCGGATCGGTATCTCGGCCTTGAGTGATCCGCCTGAGGCGGACTGCCTCCGCGGCTGCCGGCCCAGCCTCCTGCGCCAGCCCCGCAGCTGGCGGTCGATCGTCGCCGCACTCATCGAGATGAGCGCTCCACGCACGCTCGCATCCAGGCGCAGTTCGCCGTGCCGCTCAAGGCCTCCCACCAGCGCTGGCAGCACCGCCACCAGTAGCTTGCCGCACATCCGGTCGCCCGCTTCCCACACCTTCACCAACGTCTCCGTCACCTCCGGCCCGTAGCGCGACGGCCGGCCTCTCTTCCTCGGCACCGCAGCCAGCCTGCGGCCTCCTCCCAGAAGCCGCGTCGCGGCCTTCCGGTGCATCCCCGTGGTCTGGCAGAACTCATCCAGAATCCGCCCTTTCTCCTTCTTCCTCGCCCTTCCATACCGCGGCCGCACCGTAGCCGCATACTCGTACAATGTCAGCCGAGTCACGTCGCCCCCTTTCGGTAACCCTACTTTTGAGGCAACGCTTTTCCTTCGGTAACCGTTTGCGTGAGGCAGATCGGCCCGTTGACGCACCCTCGCGCCCGCGATACGCTCCGCTCGGACTGAGGAGGTGCCACATGGCCGTAGCCACCATCGCCCACAAGCCGGATCTCACCAAGGAGCAGGCCCAGGAGCTGTTCCGCAAGCACTTCGACGGCAAGCGCCAGGTCGAGGACTTCAAGGGATTCCTCCGGGACTTCGTGGTCGTCAAGAACCCGTTCGTCGGCGTCGCCGTCAAGCTCGAGCAGGGCGAAGGCGAGACGAAGTTCGTCTACGGGGGCCTGGCGCCGCGCCTCTGGGCCCGCCTGCTCCTGGGCGGCCTCATCGGCCTCTTCATGTGGAACGGCCTCACGAACGAGGTCAAGGAATACATCGAGACGGCGCCGGAGTTCCGGTAGCGCCTGTTCGCGGAGGCGATCTGATCTATGGTAACGATCCGCTTCCTCGGCTCCGGCGACGCCTTCGGCAGCGGCGGCCGCTTCCAGGCCTGCATCCACGTCCGCACGTCCGCCGCCGGCGTGCTCCTGGACTGCGGCGCCTCATCTCTCATCGCGATGCGCCGCTTCGGCGTTGACCCAAACAATATCGACGCCATCGTGCTCTCGCACCTACACGGCGACCACTTCGGCGGCATCCCCTTCTTCATCCTGGACGCGCAGTTCCTCTCGCGCCGGGAGCGCCCGCTCGTGATCGCCGGCCCGCCGGGCACCGAGCCGCGAGTTAAGCAGGCGATGGAGGTGCTCTTCCCCGGCTCCTCGCAGACGCAGCAGCGCTTCGAGGTGCGGTTCGTCGAACTCCAGCCGAGCGTCCACGCCGAGATCGCCGGCGTGACGGCCACCGTGTTCGAGGTCGTCCACGCGAGCGGCGCGACGCCTTACGCTCTGCGGGTGGAGGTGGACGGCAAGACGGTGGCCTACTCCGGCGACACCGAGTGGACGAACGCCCTGCTGGACGCCGCCCGCGACGCCGACCTCTTCATCTGCGAGGCCAACTTCTTCGAGAAGAAGGTCCCCTTCCACCTGGACTACACGACGCTAATGGCCAACCGCGACCGCCTCGCCTGCAAGCGCCTGATCCTCACCCACATGAACAGCGACATGCTATCGCGCGCGTCGAATCTGGAGCTGGAGGCAGCAGAGGACGGGATGGAGGTGGTGGTGTGAGATCCGCCGAATCTGAGCAAACGGATTGCGCATGCGCTACCGGCACACGCCTATCCGTTAATCCGTTCGCACATCCGTTGACAGGCTGGAGGCTCGAGGTTGGAGGCAGACATGCCCCACTGCTCCAATGTTCCATTGCTCCAATGCTCCAATGCTCCAATGCTCCAATGCTCCAATGCTCCAGCCGCACTCCTTGTCCGCCCTGACGTTATCGCATAGTATGGCGGTGCGTTAGCGCACCATCGTTCCCCCCACCATAGAAGGAGCACCCCCATGGCCCTCGTTGACGGCGGCGACCTCGTTGTCCGCGCCATCAAGCAAGAAGGCGTCGATACCATCTTCACCCTCTGCGGCGGCCACGTGCAGGCCATCTACGATGCCTGCCTCGACGAGGGCGTCAAGGTCATCGACGTCCGCCACGAGCAGGTGGCCGGCCACGCCGCCGAGGGCTGGTCGCGCGCCACCCGGCGCTGCGGCGTCGCCGTCGTCACCGCCGGCCCCGGCGTCACCGACTGCGTCACCGCCATCGCCAACGCCTGGCACAACAAGTCGCCCGTGCTCATCATCGGCGGCCGCAGCCCCCTCATGCGCTTCGAGATGGGAGCCCTCCAGGAGATGGACCACACCCAGATGCTGCGCCCCATCACCAAGTGGGCGAAGTGCGTCTACCAGACGGAGCGAATCCCGGAGTACATGGCGTCCGCCTTCCGCGCCGCCATGACGGGGCGACAGGGGCCGGCCTTCCTGGAGATCCCCACGGACGTCCTGTTCAAGAAGGTGGAGGAGGACCAGGTCTACTTCCCGCAGAGCTACCGCCCGCAGGGGCGCGTCTATCCCGACCCGAAGGTGATCAAGCAGGCCGCCGAGGCCCTGGCCGGTGCCGAGCGGCCGATGGTGATGGCCGGCTCCGCCATTTACTGGAGCGAGGCGCACGAGGAGCTGCGGCAACTGGTGGAGCTGACGAACGCGCCCGTCTACCTGAACGCCATGGGCCGCGGCTCGCTCGCCCAGGACCACCCGCTCTTCTTCAACCGCAGCCGTCGCGCGGCGCTGACGAAGGCCGACTGCATCCTGGTGGTCGGCACGCCCATGGACTTCCGCCTGGCCTACGGCAAGCGCTTCAACGCCGAGGCGCGCACGATCCAGATCGACACCGACCCGCAGGAGCTGGCCCGCAACCGCGACATCGACATCCCCATCGAAGGCGACGCGAAGGCCTCCCTGGAGTCGCTAGTCGGCGAGCTGCAGGGCCGCAAGCTGGATCACAGCGGCTGGCTCGCCGAGCTGCGCGACAACGAGAACAAGACCCGCGCCCAGATGGAGGAGTGGATGGCCTCCGACCGCACGCCCATCCACCCGCTGCGCCTCTGCGCCGAGATGGCGCACTTCGTGGACGACAACACGATCGTCGTCGGCGACGGCGGCGATATCGTCAGCCACGCCTCCAAGATCCTGCCGGTCAACCACCCCGGCCAGTGGTATGACCCGGGCCCCTTCGGCACCCTCGGCGTGGGCACCGGCTTCTGCATGGCCATCCACAGCGTCTACCCAGATAAGCGCATCCTGATGGTGAACGGCGACGGCGCTTTCGGCCTGAACGGCTTCGACTTCGATACGTTCGTGCGCTTCAACATCCCGGTCGTGTCCGTGGTGGGCAACGACAGGCAGTGGGGACAGATCACCGTGGGCCAGCGGGCGATGTACGGCAAGGACCGCGTGCTGGCCAGCCTCCTGGGCGACAACTGCCGCTACGACAAGATCGTGGAGGGCATGGGCGGCCACGGCGAGTACGTCACGGAGCCGGACCAGATCCGCCCGGCCATCGAGCGCGCCTTCGCCTCAGGCAAGCCCGCCTGCGTGAACGTGATCATGGACCAGGAGCCCCCCGGCATCATGGGCGGCTACGAGTTCATGTGACGATCCCCGGCCTGACAATCCGTCCGGCCCGCGCATCCGATACCGAGCGGATCACGCAGGTCATCTTCGACAACCCTCCGGCGGAGTCCGTCGGCATTGTCGGAAGTGAGCGCAGGGCGCGCGAACTGGGCAAGGCAATGGTCCGCATGCCCGGCAGCGAGCTCGGGTGGCAGAACACTACCGTCGCGGAGCTTCAGGGGCAGGTGATCGGCGTGCTCCAGCAAACCAGGGCCGGCAGCAGCGTCGGCACACGGATTGGCCCGCGCCTGGTGTGGCACACCCTCCGCATCGTCGGACCGGTGGGGGCTTTGCGATTGCTTCCCGCCTGCGAGCGCGGGGCCGGCTAACGATGGACCACCCGGACAACACCTACCACCTATCCGAGCTGCACGTGGACGCCGCTCTCCGCGGTCGCGGCATCGGAGGAGCGCTGCTGGGCCACGCTGAAGGCGAGGCACGCCGGCAGGGCCGCGCAACGATGTCGCTCACGACGACGACGGTCAACCCGGCCCGGCGGCTCTACGAGCGGAACGGTTTCCGGGTGGTGGAGACGCGGACCGACCGCGATTACGAGCGCTACACGGGCATTGAGGGCCGACATCTGATGGTAAAGGAGCTTGCCTGACGGTCATGCGATCAGCGCTTTGTCGCTACGACCAGGACCCGGCGCCGGTAAGGCTGCTGCTGAAGCGTCATGGACAGCTCGGTCAGCAGCGCTGCGGCGGCTTGCGGGCCCATCTCCTGAGCTAGAGTCCCGCCGGCGCTGACCAGCGCGGAATAGGTGGCCGTCATCGGTTCCGGCCAGCCGGGGACCTCCTCGTACGCCTCGACCGCGAACCCCGCCTCCGAGAGAAGCGGGCGGTAGTCGTCCACCGGGTCGCTGCCGAAGACCGGCAGGCCCGCGGCCCGGCCCGGCTCAAGCTCGAAAGCCGTGAACACCATCCGCGCGCCCCGCCGCAGGATGCGCCCGGCCTCCGCCACCGCGGCGCGCTTGTCGGGGGCGTACTGCAACGCATCCTCGCTCATCGCCCCATCGGCCGACTCGGGATCGAGGCCCGTGTCAGCGAAGGTGCCCACGACGAACCGCGCCTGCCCGGCAAGGCCCAACGCCGCTGCCCGGGCGCCGGCCTGCTCGACGGCCACGGCCGCGAAGTCGACTCCGATGAGCTGGGCCCCCAGCTCGCGCGCCACCCAGAGCGCCGGGCCGGCCCTTCCGCAACCGAGATCGACCAAAGTGCCGCCGGGTCCAAGGCGGAGCTCGGCGGCGATGCGCCGTAGCTGGGGCAGTGTGACGAAGCTGATGTGCCCGAAGTCCTCAGGGAAGTCAAGCCCCTCTGCCAGTTCATGCCACAACCGGCGCAGGGTGGCGCTGTGAGGCGTAGCCGTGTACACGGCGTTGTAGCCGATCGACAGGATGTTCGGATCCCGGAGGTCGGGCAGGGCGTCGCTGCTGTCAACCATTTCTGCAACTCCTTCCGGGGCCCGCCTGCGCGCTACAGGACGATTGGTGGTTCACAGTCTGAAGTATCGAGCCAAACTATACCGCTCGCAGGACGCGTGTCAATCGGACAGAGCATTACCCTGCGTGGGGCGCTGCCCTCCCCGTCAGACTTGCGGTTCCGGATTGCAGGACAACGTGGCTAGACGCCCCCGGCTCCCCAAGAACAGGACTGGAACCGGAGACAAGATTCCCGTAGGGAGGTACCTTCAGGTGCCTCCAACCGGGGCGAGGCGGGGGAGCCTCCACCCGCCAGCGCCACCGTCTCCTGACTCCCCCTGGGCCAAACTCCCGAGGGAGGTACCTTCGGAGCCTGCCCTGAGCCTGCCGAAGGGTGCCTCCAACCGGGGCGGCGCGGAGGGATCCTCCGCCCGCCCCGGCGCCCCCAACCGGACTGGAACCTGTGCACCCGGCTCCGGAGATAGCGGACGCCCATGCGGCTTCGCCATCAGTTATGGTGCGTAGAAATCCGGTCCGTTCGTTCGAGTGAGGCTTACCGGCATCCTCTATCCCGGCTCCCACTCCACCGACCAAACCTCATGCTCCCCCGACAACCCCTTCAGCGTGACCGTCCGCTTCTCTCCCCACGGAACGTCCGACCCCTCCACCAGCGACTTGAGCACGCCCGATGCCAGTATCTCGCCTCCCTGTGCCTGCGAAGCCACCCGCGCGGCCATGATCACGTTGCGCCCGAAGAAGTCCTCCCCCTCCTTGATCACCTCGCCGGCGTGCAACCCCATCCGCACCAGGACCGGCTCTTCGGCGCTCTGGTTGCGCTTAACCAACGCCTTCTGTATCGCCGACGCGCACCCCAGCGCCTTTCCGGCCGACTGGAACGCCACCATGAACCCGTCCCCCTCGCTCTTCACTTCGAACCCACCGTGGGCCTTCACCTGCTGGCGGACGATTGCGTTGTGCTCTCGCAGGACGACCATGAAGCGCTTGTCACCGAGGCGGTCCGCCAGGGCGGTGGAGCCTTCGATGTCGCTGAACAGTATCGTCACCGTGCCGTCCGGCGCCGCGTGCGAGCGGAGGTCCGGCTTCTCCGCGTAGACCAGCGAGGCGACCGCGTCGATCGAAGCACCGGAATTCGTCAGGCTCACTCCCTGCGCCTTCAGCTTCAGCTCCAGGCAGATGTCAAGTAGCCGTTTCATGCCGGCCTGCTGCGCTATGTCCATCGCCTGACCCAGCAGCTCCAGCGCCTTTCGCCGGTCGCCGGGGCCATCGCGGGTCAGCAGCATTTCTGCATACCGGCCCTGTGTCCAGGCGATCCAACGGCGCGTCCCCATTCGCGTGTTCATCTCAAGCGCGGACTCGAAGAGGGACTCGGCGTCGTCCCAGCGCTCCAGCGTCACTGCCAGTTGGGCTGCGAGCCGCCCCATAGATCCGTAGCTGTCCACCATCTGGCCTACGACCGTACAGCGGCCGGAATGGGGAGCGATCTTGTCGTAAAGCACCTCTGCGCGCTCCTTGTCTCCGAGCGCATAGCAGATGTCAGCGAGGAGGACCATCGCGACCGGCCAGTTGCCGTCCGCAGGTATCGCGGCGAAGTTGTCACGCGCGAGCGTCTCGAACTCCCGGCGCGCCTCTTCCATCTGACCAACTTCGGTGTACAGAAACGCGAGGCCTGTGCGCCACGCCGGTATCGCTGGGTACTGCTCCACCAACGCCTTCGTCGCCCCGACCATCTCGTCTACCCGCCCCTGTTCGCGCCTGATAGCGAACAACTGGACGGAGTACATCTGGATCGAGTTGTCTGGATCGGCTGTCCGCCCGACCTCGAAGGCCTGTTGAGCCAATGTCTCAGACTCCGCGAGCCGCCCCTCAAACAGCGCCAGCATCGCGCGATACATGCCCAACTGCCAGAGCCAGACTGGCATGCGCAACTCCTCAGCCACCGTGGCGTATCGCTCGATATCGGCCTTTGCTGAGTCGATGTCGCCGAGGATCATTCGCATCGCAATGCGCACGAATAACCCGGTGATCAAGAGTTCCCGATCGTTCATCTCCTCGGCGAGCTGGACAATCTCATTGCTGATTCGCTCGCTAACCTCCACACCTTCGATGTGAATCGCGCCATAGACTTGAGCGAACAGGCTTCGCGCCAGCGCCCCTCGGTCGCCGACTCGCCGCGCCACCTCGACAGCTTCGCGGGCGTTCTCCGCCAGTTCCTCCTGCGAGCGGAAGTAGACTGACGTCGCGCGCCTGGCAAGAAGGAGCGCCCGTAGCGCACTGTCCTCTTTCCCGACGGCCTTCAACCCTTCGTCCAGCATGTCTACGATGTCCTCGCGTACGGTGCCGATTTCGAGGTAGTTGGCGTAGCCCAACGCTGCACGCCCTAACCTCTGCCTGTCATTCATCCGCCGCGCGATGCCAACAGCCCGGCGGTAGGCCGCTTGCGAATCGGCGACATCACCCGACTTCCAGGCCGCATCGCCGAGCGCCATGAGAATGTCGCATCGCTGCTCATCGCTGGCGGAGGCATCCAGTTCCATCACTTGCAGGGCGCGCTCGTAGTGACCGGCGGCCTCTTCGTAGGCCGTCATCGCCAGCGCCCGCTCGGCGGCCCGCGCCAGGTAGTCGATCGCCTTCTCGACGTCGCCGCCCTGTGCGGCCTCAGAGAAGTGATACGCGAGCTGGGAGAGATTCGCCTCGGCCTCTTCCTCAAGGACTTGCGCTATTTGGCGGTGGACGCGGACTCGACGCGCCGTGCTCAACTCTTCGTACAGTGTCTCGCGGATCAGCGCATGGGTGAAGCTGTAGTGATCAATACGGTTCGGCACCTCGTTGATGACACGGGCGCCGACGGCTTCTTCGAGCACCTCAAGCAGCCGGTCGCCGGTCATGCGACCTTCATCTGCTTGGCCGATCGCCTTCTCCAGCGTCTTCAGGTCGAACTCCCGGCCGATCACGGCGCCCATTGTCAGCGCTCTGTTGCATTCGTCCGATAGGTGGTCAAGCCGCCGGCCCACGACCTCGCGGACGCCCTGAGGAATTGTCACGCTCCATGAGGTGACGGACTCGGCATGCTCGAGCCGGCCATCAGCAACGAGCAACCGCACGACTTCATTGACGAAGAACGGGTTGCCTTCTGTCTCCCGGTATACCGCCTCCACCAGTGCCGCCGGCGGCTTGGCGCCTGAGGTGATCTCGATGAACCGCTTCACGTCTTGCTCGGTAAGGCCCCTCAGGGTGATGCGATGGGTGAGACCCTCGCGTCCGAGTTCGCCCAGCGTCTGGGAGAGCGGGTGGCCGCGGCGCAGCTCGACGTCGCGGTATGTGCCGAGGACCAGGAGGCGGGAGCCGCGCAGCTCCCGCGCGAGGAACTGCAGCAGAAGCAGCGACGGCTTGTCCGCCCAGTGCATATCGTCCAGCACGACCATCAGCGGCGTGCCCTTCGAGGCGTTCTTCAGGAACGTCGTAATGCTGTCGAAGAGGCGGAAGCGCGCCTGGTCCGGCTCCAGCGTCGGCGGTGCGGGCAACCCCGGCAGCCGCTCCTTGACCTCCGACACCACCTGCGCAATATCCGCCGCGCCCGGGCCCATCTCCGAGGCGAGTTCCTTCGGGTCCTTTTCGTGCACGTAGGAGCGGATGATCTGCACCCAGGGCCAGTAGGCCGGCGCGCCCTCGCCCTCGTAGCAGCGGCCCCACACGACCTGCATGTTGCGCAGCCCGGCGTACGTCGCCAGCTCCTCGGACGTGCGGGTCTTGCCGATTCCGGGTTCGCCCACCAGCATCAGCAGCCGCCCCCGGCCGGACAGCGAGTCCTCGAGGCCCGCCCGCAGCTCGTCCATCTCCTTCTCGCGCCCCACGAAGATGCCACCCGCCAGCCGGTCCAGCGGGTTCACGTCCGATTCCGCCGCCGCCGGCGCCGTCGTCGACGCCGTGTCCACGATCGCCTGCAGCGCCTGCGGGATCGCCGCCGCGTTCTCCGGCCGCTCGTTCGGGTCCTTCGCCAGCAACCGCAGCACCAGCGACTCCAGCGCCCTCGGCACCTCCGGGTTGTGCCACGATGGCGCCACGGGCGCCGTGTTGATGTGCTGAGAGATGATCGCCACCGGGTCGTCGCCGAGGAACGGCGCGCGCCCGGTGACCATCTCGTACACAACGCAACCTAGCGAATAGAGGTCCGAGCGAGCGTCCGGCTGGCGTCCCAGCGCCTGTTCCGGCGCCATGTACGCCACCGTGCCCACCATCATCCCCTCCATCGTCAGCCGGCTGCGATCGAGCGCTACGGCAAGCCCGAAGTCGCCGATCTTGGCGGTTTGAGCCTGCCCTGAGCCTGCCGAAGGGTCCTCCGTCAGCCAGATGTTCCCCGGCTTCAGGTCGCGGTGGATGATCCCGCGGTCGTGCGCGTGTGCCATTCCCTGCTGCACCTGCTGCGTGATTCGAATGGCCTCCGAGATCGGAAGGCGCCGGTCCGGAGCCCTGCTGAGCATCCCGTCGAGGTCGCCCCCGCCCATGTACTGCGAGACGATATACGGCTGCCCGCCGTCGTCGCCGATGTCGAACACCGTCACGATGTTCGGATGGTCACCGAGCCGCCCCATCGCCTGGGCCTCCCGCTTCACGCGCGAGAGTCCCGCTTCGTCGAGGCCGTCGGTCTTGATCACGGCGACGGCAACGTCCCGGTCGAGCTTCTCGTCGTGTGCCAGGTACACACGCTTGCGCCCGCCCTCGCCGAGAAAGCCTTTGACGGCGTAGCGTCCCCCGGCGAAAGAGGAGGGGAGCGTGGGGGACGGTTGCGGCGTCCGCGTGCCGCTGGGGTCCGCGGTCAGTGGCTTGCCACAGGCGCCGCAGAAGCTTTCGCCGGACTCGCTGGCGGCGCCGCACGACGGGCAGGCAGACGCCAGGCCAGCGCCGCACCGCGTGCAGAAGCGCTGACCGTCGCGGTTCTCGTAGCCGCAGGATGGACAGTGCGTTATGGCCCGCCCCCTAACTTGTAGACAGTGGGACTATCGTGCGAGAAACGCGACGACATGTCAACGCGCTCGCACGCCAACACCTCTGACAGCTATGGTGCACAGATGCGGCTTAACAGGGCGAGCATGGACGGCGAAGCACTGCGAATTTACCGCGAACAAATGCAGACTGGCGCCCCCGGCAGGACTCGCCTGTCACGCCTCAGGCGCGCAGCATCGACCCAGCTACGGCGAGACCGTCTTGACTCGCACTGCCACCCGGGTCCCGCCTTCGCGATCTGAGCGAAGCTCGAACGTGCCGCCAACCAACTCGGCTCGTTCCTTCATTCCAACCAAGCCCAGCCTGCCGCTTCGGATCAAGTCCGACATGTTCGTAGCGGGCGAAAACCCGTGTCCATCGTCGGCTACGGAGAGCGTGATCTCGTCCCCGCCGAAGTGCAGGTCCACCGTAGCCATCGTGGCCGCCGAATGCTTTTCGACGTTCCGCAGAGCCTCCTGCGCGATTCTGAACAACGCCAGTTCCAGCGGCCCGTCCAGGCGCCGCTCTCTCCCCGTGACTTGAAGACGCGCGCCTTTCAGAAGCTGGTGGCCGGTGTCTTCCACCACCATTTCAATGGCCGCCCGCAGCCCCAGATCGTCCAGAACCGATGGCCGCAGATCGCGGCTATACCGCCGAACCGCTTGAATTGTTCCGCGCGTCATGGTCAACAGCCCATCGATGTCCTGTACCTGATCTGGCGCCACCCGGCTCTTCAGCTGCTCCAGTTTGCGCGACAGGAGCACCAACTCCTGCGCCGTCTCATCGTGCAACTCTCGAGCAATCCGTAGCCGCTCATCCTCCTGCGCCTGCGTCACCTGGCGGGCGTAGGACTGGAGACTCTCCTGCCGCTGCCGGTAGAGCCGTGCGTTCTCCAGGGCCACCTGCACTTGACGCGCCACCGTGGTCAACAGGTCCAGCGGCCCGCCGGCGATTCCTCCATCCTCGGCTGCCTTCGCGCCCAGCGAGCCGAGCATCCCCTTCTCTCCGAGGAGGGGCACGACAACAGACCGGTCGTCCACGAGCAACGGTCCTTGCCCGGACTCCAGACGCCGGTGGAGGTCCTGCGCCAAGTCGGTTGGCGAAGGCGCTCCAGGGGTCGAGGCCTCTACCGTCGTCAAAGAGCCGGGCCGGTGGGACTCCGGCTCCAGGCATAGCCACACGGATTCGAGCGAAAGGCCCAGTAGCAGGCTGCGCACGACCTGCGGCAGTTGCTGCTCCACCTCCAGGGTGTTGCTGAGGGTCTCTCCCACCTCGTTGAGGAGTTTCAGGTCGGCGCTGGTCTTCTCGGCGCGCCGCCGCTGAGTGGTCTCTTCATCCACCCTTCGGGCGACTACTATGGCGATGCTGACCATTATCGCCAACTGCAGTAACTCGCCAAACCGCTGGAGACCAGCGTGCCATGCAAACACGTTGGGCAGAGCCAGTGCGGCGCTCCAGAGGGCTGTGGGGAGGGCACCCTCCATACCGAAGTTGAGTCCGGCGTAGACTATGGGGATGAAGTAGAAGGAAACAGGAACGAAGGAGAGGGCCTCATGCTCACCCAGGGCTTCCGTGGACTCCAGCACCCAGTGGAGCGCGGTAATGAGCAGAACGAGGGCCTGGACGACCCAGAAGCGACGTTCCCGCAGCCGCTGGGGAACCCGCCGTACGGCCCCGGCCACGATGGACGAGCGAGCGGCGCGCACCGGTGGGACGGTGTCACGCCTGAAAGCGCGCTCCTCAGCCTTCATCCAGATCCTCCAGGCGGAGCATACCGCGCCTCAAGCCTGCGATCACAGCCTCTGTGCGCGAGCTGGCGCCGAGCTTGTTGAATACCTGGGTCAGGTGCGCCTGCACGGTCCGCATGCTGACGCTCAGGCGGTTAGCGATGTCAGCGTTGCTCAGGCCGCAGGCTGCCAGCCGCAGGATGTCGAGCTCGCGCTCCGTCAGGAGCCTCTCGCTATCCCGCCCCGCGTATCCGCCCTGAGCTTCAGCGGCGAATCGGGCCAGCACCTTCCTGGCGATAGCGGGGTGCAACACCGGCTCGCCAGCGTGGACAGACCTGACCGCTCTCACCACTTCCTCAGATGCAACATCCTTCAGCAGGTATCCGGCGGCCCCCGCGGCCAGGAGCGCGAACACGTACCGGTCATCGTCGTACGACGTCAGTATCAGGACGGCCGTACCCGGTCGCGAGGCTTTGATGCGCTTCGTCGCCTCGATTCCACCCATCACCGGCATCGATATGTCCACTATCGCAACGTCCGGCTTGAGCGTCTCCGCCAGCGCCACGGCCTCGGCCCCGTCTCTTGCCTCGCCGACTACCTGGATGTCCTCCTCCTGCTCCAGTATGTGACGGGTCCCCTCGCGCACGACGGCGTGGTCGTCAGCGATGATCACTCGAATCTTCTCCATTTCACCCTGATTATATGCCGCGAGTGTCACTGCTCACGCCCGCATGCGCCAAATGCCTAGGCAAACTGCGCAGCCCGCCATCCCGAAATCTGCACCGTTGCGCGATGCCTGCCCTACCGCCGATGTCCCAAGCTGAATGTGAAGGAATTCACATGACGCAACACGACCCGCAGCGGCATGACTCGCCCCCGGTGGAGCAGACGACGCGCGGTCACACGATAGGCCGGCGTGGCATTCTGCGGCTAATCGGCCTGGGCGTCCTCAGCATCGCTCCTTTGCCCCTTCTGTCGACGATTCGGACCGCGATCGGCGGACACTTCACGCGATCCGAAGGCGAGGTGGCGCGCACACCGGACGGCCGCATTCGCCAGTGGACCATGATCATCGACCTGCGCCGCTGCGACGGCTGCCAGAGCGTGGGGAAACCGCCTCAGTGTACTGCTGCTTGCATCCAGGGCCACTTCGCTCCCGAGCCTATGGAGTGGATCGAGGTCTACGAAGGCGAACTCCCCGGCGGCGGCACCCAGTTTATCCCGACACCGTGCCAGCAGTGCCAGAACCCTCCCTGCGTTAACGTGTGCCCCGTCGCCGCCACCTTCTCCACCCCTGAAGGTACGGTGCTGATCGACCAGGACCGCTGCATTGGCTGCCGGATCTGCATGGCGGCCTGCCCGTATGATCGGCGGTTCTTCAACTGGGGCGAAGCGCCCGTACCCGTGGAAGCGAAGCTGGCGCACTACGACGCAGAACACCAGGTGCCTGCAAAGAAGGGCACGGTCATGAAGTGCGACTTCTGCCCGGACATGATGCGCGATGATGTCCTGCCCTACTGCGTGCAGGGCTGCCCCAACGACGCCATCTACTACGGCGACCTGGAGGAAGACGTGGCCAGCAACGGGAAGGAAGTCGTGTCCGTATCGCGGTTCCTGTCCGATAACCAGGCCTACCACTTGAAGGAAGACCTGAAGACGAAGCCCCGCGTCTACTACATCCCGGGCCACGGAGAGGCCGTTGGCCGCGACGCTTTCACGAAGGGCAGGCTGCCCACCCAGTGGCCGTGGATAAACCTCACAAAGGGGGCCCGCACGTGGAAGAGGTAACCAGTCCCTGGCGGGAGAGGCTGGAGCGGACGGCACTGGCGCCTGTCACCGGCACAAGCCGTGCCTATTATGCCTGGGTGGCCTTCCTCCTCATCGTCATCGGCTGGGGCGTCTACGCCTATTCCCGCCAGCTCCAGGACGGCCTCATTGTCACGGGGATGCGCGACCGCATCTCCTGGGGGCTCTACATCACGACCTTCGTCTTCTTCATCGGCATCAGCCACGCCGGCACCCTGATCTCGGCCATCCTGAGGGTGTCCCAGGCCCGCTGGCGGACTCCCATCACGAGGATGGCGGAGTTCATCACTCTGGTGTCCCTCATCTGCGGGGCGCTCTTCGTGGTCATCGACCTGGGCCGTCCCGACCGGGTCCTGAATGTCATCGTCTACGGCCGCTGGCAGTCGCCCATCATCTGGGACGTACTGGCTATCACGACCTACATCACGGCCAGCACCGCGTACCTCTTCCTGCCCATGATCCCCGACCTGGCGCTTTTCCGCGACCGGCTCGCCGGCCGTGTATCGGGCTGGAGGATGTGGATCTACAAACTGCTGTCCGTCCGCTGGCAGGGGACGCCGTCGCAGTGGCGCTCAATGGGTGCGGCCATCACCACCGCCATGATACTGATCATCCCCATCGCGGTGTCGGTCCACACCGTCGTTTCTTGGATCTTTGCCATGACGTTGCGCGCGCCGTGGGACAGCACGATCTTCGGCGCCTTCTTCGTCGCCGGCGCCATCTTCTCGGGCGTCGCCACGCTGATCATCGTGATGGCCATTCTGCGCAAGGTCTACCACCTGGAGGAGTACATCACCGAGAAGCACTTCGTCTACCTGGGCTACCTGCTGGCGGCCATGTCGCTGATCATGGTGTATGGCAACGTCTCCGAATACCTCACCACCGGTTACAAGATGACGGAGGGGACGGAATTCCACTTCCGCCAGCTGTTCCTCGGGGAATTCGCGGGGTTCTACTGGTTCTACCTCCTCGGTGGCCTTGTGTTGCCGGGGCTGCTGATCCTGCTCCCATGGACGCGCAACATCTGGGGCGTGGTCGCCGCGTCGATCCTCGTGGTCGCGGCGATGTGGGTGGAGCGGTATTTCATCGTCGTGACCGGTTTTCGGGTGCCGCTGATGCCCTACGAACCATCGACCTACGCGCCGACCTGGGTGGAACTGTCCGTGATGGCCGCAGGCTTCGCGCTGTTCGCCCTCTTGATCACGATATTTGTGAAGATCTTCCCCATCATCGCAGTCTGGGAGGTGGCGGAAGACGAGGAAAGTCTAGCAATAGCGCCGGCCGCTCGGGGGTTCCCACATGGGACCGCCCCGGAGCCGGCAGGAGGAGGAGCACGATGAAATCCATCGTCGCCAAAGTGCTTGTTGTCTCGATTGCCCTGGGGGTAGCGGTCTTCGCCCTCGCCGGCACAGCCGGGGCTTCCCACGCGAAGGTGGATGTCTCGGTGCCAAGCGAGGTTACCGGCGGGGGGCCGACGGCCGTTCAGGTCAGACTGAGTTCCGCCCACGATGGTCTGCCCATGGCGAACGCCGCTGTCACTCTGTACGCCTCTGCGTCCTTCGGGGGGGTCACCAGCGACGTCGAACTCGGACAGGCGGTGACGGACCAGAACGGCGTCGCAGTCGTGAGGTTTCACCCGATGTCTGCCGGCGAACATGAGATCCGCATCCAGTACGTCCTCCCTGGTGATAGCGAGCCGGAGACGGCCACCGCATCCGTCACGCTGCCCGGCGTCACCTCCCAGCTGTACCAGTCGACGGCGGGAGTCCAGATCCCCGGGCTCAACGTCTGGCTCTTGATGGCCCTGGTAGCCACTGTCTGGGCGATCTTGCTGAGCGTTGCCCTCCGGGTCATCGCCATCGCCCACGCCGACGACGCGCCCCCCACGGGACGTGCGGCACCGATCGCGAGCAAGTGATTCCCGTGTTCGGGAAGTTGCGTGTGCCGCCGGGGCCCATCCTCGGCGCGGTCATGATGAGCGGCCTGGCGTTCACTCTCGTCGTTGTCATCATCGCCCGCAGCCCTTACACGCACGGCAATCTATCGGCGGAGGGCTACAACCGCACCAACATCATCTACGTCGGCCAGGAGCAGCCTTACACCGGGATTGGCCTCGCCGACCCGAGTGTCGCCACCACCGGTGATCCCGTTCAGGACGGCCGTGTGTTATTCTTCCGCTATGGCTGCGCCAGTTGCCATGGCCTCAACGGCGACGGTGGCGCCGTGGGCCCCGAACTTTCTTGGGCAAGTGGGTCGGGATCGGCGGAGCTAGCGCGTCTGCTTAAGGGCGACCCTAAGGATGTGCCTCCTGGAATGCCATTCTTTGGGCAACTGAGCGAAGAAGAGATTGAGAGCTTGTCAGCGTTTCTGAGAACGCAGTTCCCATAGACCTTCGCTGAAGGAAAAGGAGGTTCCACATGCACCGGACAAATGTCCTGACGGCCATCCGGTTGACAGCCTTGGCGGCAACCGCTTCGGTTTTGGTCCTGGTTATGGCCTGTGGCGGAGGTGAAGATAAGGACACCACGGCAACGCCTGCCGCTGCCACGCCCACTGAGGCAGCGGCGGCAGGGACGCCTGCAGCGACGGCGACGCCTGCGGCGGCGGCAGGGCTCCCCATATTGGCGGCCATCCCCAACGCGCCGACCAGGGCACCACGGCCCACGCTGGCGCCTGGCGTAACGGCGGCGCCCACTCCGGCCCCACCACCGGACGTGGTCAGAGAGGTTTTCTTCTATGTGGACACGGTCACGGCGGGAGCCGGTGAGAGCAAGTTCAACGTGGACGCCGACCGCTACTGCACCCAAAGCAGCTCGTTCCGGCGTGGCATGCACATCGTCTGGCGTGTCATTGCATCGGACAATACGGGCAAGGAATTGCACGCGACCGACGTGGCGACGGCGGTTCTGAAAGTGCCCGGCGCCGAGGATGTCACGTTCAAATTCGGCCTCCACGGCGGCGCCACAGGGGCCTGGTTCTGGACGGCGGCCTGGGACGTGCCCCCGGACTACCCTTTGGGCGCCGTTGACTTCACGGTTGAGTTCACCACCAACGACGGCAAGAGCGGCGCCTTCAAGCAGATACCTGTCAGCAATGCCGCTAGCAAAATTGAGTCGCGGCTGCAGATCGTCGGGTAGGCACGCGCGACACTAGAAGGAGCCAGGCAACGATGAAGACGAATCATCATAGCCCGGATCGGGTGCTGCGGGCCGTGGGGAGCATCGCCGCCATTGCGCTGCTTGGATTACTACTGGTGGCCTGTGGCGGAGGTGGAGATAAGGACACCACGGCAACGCCTGCCGCTGCCACGCCCACTGAGGCAGCGGCGACGGAGACGCCTCCAGCGGCGTCATCCACCCCCGCGGTGCCGCAAGTCCTGCTCACAACCATTCCGGAGACTGGACCCGTAGGTACGAGCGTTACAGTCACGGGCGACGGGCTGCCGCCCGGGGAAACGGCGGAACTCATCTGGGTGACGGTGGACGGCAGCTACGACACAAAGCTGGAGAACAACCGCGTGGAGTTCTACGAGCGCAAGTTCACCGAGAAGAGAGTGCCCCTAGCCAGCACATCCATCGACACTGAGGGGAGCGTAACCTTCGAGTTCAGCGCTCCCGAGGACTACGGCGAGTTGCACGACCTCTATGTCGCGGTCGACGGTCAGGATGCAGCCAAGGGCGGTTTCCGGCTGATGCGCAGTTTCACCATGAGCCCGGAAGAAGGGCCCGTGGGCACGCTCGTTACTATCAAAGTCACTGCCCTGGGCTCGAGGGCCTTCGAGAGCACAGCGGCCCTACTCTATGACAACAAGTACACGGGCTTCATTTCAGCCACAACCACCCGAGGCACCGCTGTGGCTCAGATCCGCGCCGCCGGGCCGATCGGCAAGCACCCCATATCGGTTCACGGTGCCAGCCATACTCTGCCGTATCTTAACGTTCAGCAGTCGCCGGTGGCCCACCTGGTTCCCTTCAAAGCGGTGTTTAATGTGACGGAGGACGCCGGCGCGCCGGAGGCGAGAGTGGATTGGTCCGACGCCGACCGCGTGGTACTCGATAAGGATGTGCCACGAACCACCGTAAGCGGTGGTGTGCTTGCTGCGCCAGGCGCATCAGCGAGCCTCTCGCCAGCCGTCGGACCCATCCTTACCGAGGCAACCCTTCGGGCGGCCGGCCTGCCGCCGGATTCCACTGCCGACCTCATGTGGGTAACCGTGATAGGCAACGATCTCTTTGGATGGAACCTATCGAAAGAGAAGCTGGGCGAGGTGAAGATAGGTCAGGACGGATCTGTCAACACAGCCGTCACAATCCCCGAAGGTTTGGGGGGGTGGCACGCACTAACAGTCGAGCAGAACGAGGAGGCACTGGTCGAGACCCCGTTCTTTATCGAGCGAAGCCTGGTAGGCGTCACCCCCGCGGTTGTGAAGGCCGGCGAAACGTTCACGGTGCAGATCAAGGGCGTAGGTTGGACCGAGCTCGACAACGGCGTCTCCGTGACCTACGACAACGCCTACATCGGCTATGCCTGCGGGTTCGCCAGCTACGGCGATGTCACCATCGAGCTGGTGGCCACCGGCGGCCCTGGGACCCACCTCATCGACCTCTACCCCATGATCTACGACGGTGGGCACGGCAAATGGCCGTGGCAGTACAACATGCCGCAGTTGACCTGGGCGCAGGACCACCCCAGTCTGGCGCTCGGCTACAGGCTGCCAGCCTTCCGGCTTGCCATCGAGGTTGTGGAGTAGGCCGGGGGGCGAGGGGCCATCGGCCTGGGCGAGATTCCTCTGCAACAAGCGGCCGCTCCTGTCGGCGGCTATCTGCCAGACGCAACCCACGACGAACGCGGCGTTGAGAACCCCGCCCTGCACAAGTGGTACAACTACGACTGGACCAGCCATATCATCACCAGCGAGAAGCACTCTTACGCGCTGCGGACAGCTGCGGGCGAGGTCGTGCTGCTGACGTTCGTGTCCTACTATTGCGACGATGGCTCCTCCGGGTGTGTCACTTTTCACTACAGGCGCGCGGACGACCCTTAGTGCAACCCGGGGCCGTTAGCTCAGTGTCGCCTGTCGCTGTGCGGGACGGCGCAATGGTCACCACTCCGTCCCGCACTCTCCGCGGGTAAGTGACCAACGGCCGCCCTGCCTCTCAACACGGGAGGCGCTCACGAAGGGCGTAGAAATGCAGACATGCATTCCGCTCGCGAACAACCACCACCCCCTGGGCTGTGACCCGTCTTACACCTGAACTAAGACCGTACCTCCAGGGAAGCCCTTCAGTCACGCGTCTGCCTCAGCAGCCACACCCGCACCGGCTCGGACGCATCCCTTGGCGACTGCTCTCCCCGCGTCTCGAAGCGGACGCCGGCCGGCGCGCTGGTAAGCGAGCGCACTGTCTCCGAGACGAGCGCTTCCGCTGGGACGAGAGCGCCGATACGCCCGCCGCGATGTTCACCGCCCAGCCGCAGACGTTGGCCCGGCCATCCGGGTCCTCCTCGCGGATCACGTCCACGCCGTGGACGCCTCGTTGCGTTCAGCTCCCGTCGTCCATCATGGGATCGTCTGGCAGTCCGGCGCCGGTGTGAAGTGGGCGGGTGTGCCCACGTATGGTGGGTTGGCGTTGTCCTTAAACGGCTTGTAGACGAAGGCGATTTCGTTGAAGCCGGACGGATTGGTCGGGACGGAGCCCGGCCCGCTGCTGGGACCCGGCATGAACGCGCCGTCGCCCTCCGCCAGGTCGTGCAGGAACGTTGTCAGCGACGGGCTGGACTCGCGCGTGATGACGTACTCACCGTATGTGGCAGGGCAGACGATGTACAGGTTGAACCCGCCGACCCAGTCCATCAACCGGTCGCCGATGCGCGGTCCGTTATCCGCGATGTTGGCCTGGAGAGCATCGGCGTGCCAGCCGCCGTATATGAAGTCGACCTCCTCCAGGTTGCCGTCGCAGGTACCTGCGGCATCGAAGGCGAACGTGTACCAGGCCGAGGGATCCGGCGGATCCAGCGGGTTGCAGGAGTGGGGCAGAGGGTCGCTCTCGTCCACGCGCGGGTGCACGTCCAGGAAGTCGCGGCCGTTGCCGCCCCAGATGTGGTCGTGCTGGCGGCCACCCCAGACGGCATCATCGCCGTTGTCCCCGAACATCCTGTCGTTCAGCTGGTCACCATTCATGATGTCGTTACCGGCGCCACCATGCATCCAGTCGCCCTCTTCACCGCCGCGCATCCTGTCGGCGCCTCCGGTGACGATCTGCTGCGCCTGGTTCAGCGCCGGGAACTGGAACTCCCGGAAGAGCGTGCCCTGAATGTGGACATCGTCATCGATGAACGGCTCGGAGGGCTCGATGTGGGTCGTGGCATCGGCCTGCTCGCGGCTGTCGAACACCCCCTGGTCACCGGCCATGGCGTCTTCACCCGGGCCGCCGTACATCTCGTCGCCGACGCCGGACACGGTCGTGTCGTCGTACTGGCCGTACATGTCGTCGTCGCCCTGCTCGCCGTACATGAGGTCGCTGCCCGCGGTCATGCCGGGCACCGTATCGACCATGTTCGTGTTGCGGTTGACGCGGTCGCTGGCGACACCGGTGGGGTGGCGCGGAGCCAGCGTCCCATTACTGCCGGCCTCCAGCGAGTAGTTCAGCTGATCCCAGAGGCCGCTGACAAGCGGTCTCTCGACAACGCCGTTGTCGCCCAGCATAACGTCGGCGGCGGGACCTCCGTACATCACGTCGCCCAACAGGACGTTATCGATGGTCGGGGTCAGGTTGCCGGTGGTCCCGGTCCCGGAGGGGACACCGTCGCGGTCCGTGGTGCTCTTGTCAGTGCGGCCCTGCAGGAGGGTCGCCAGGTCGCCCGAACTCAGCTCCCGGAGCTGCGAGCTACTGGTGGTGGGTCCGGTGCCGCCCAGCATGTCGTCCTCGTCGCCCTCACCGAACATGAGGTCGCTGGCGGCGTTGCCTTCCATGTAATCGTCGCCGTTGCCGCCGTGCATCTCGTCCATGTCACCCTGGCCGTACATGAGGTCGTCGTTGCTGTTGCCCCACATGTCGTCTCCACCGCTGATGCTGGCAGGAAGCGGTGCGTTGGCCGTGGTTTCGATGTCGGCGATGGTGATGATACGGGTGTCCTCGCCGTTGAAGGAGTTGATCTCCCAGAGACCGCCGGAGAGCGGCCGGGTGATGACGCCGTTGTCGCCCATCATGGCGTCGGCGCCATTACCGTCGGTATCGCCGTCTGACGTGTCGCTTTCGCCGTACATGGTGTCACCTTCGTCGAGAAGGCCCTCCGCCTCGCGGTCCGGGTCGAAGTCACCGCCTGCGGTGATGACGCCGTCATTGGCGGAACCGCCGCCGGTCATGTCATCCTGGCCGGCGTCCCCGGCCATGGTGTCGCTGCCGTGGTTGCCCTCCATGTAGTCTTCGTCATCGTTCCCGTTCATCGTATCGTCGCCGCCCTGGCCGAACATGACGTCGTCCGAGGCGTCTCCGGTCATCGTGTCGTCACCGCTGGCCTGGCCGCTGATGGCGGGCCCGCCAGCAACCTCGACGTCGTACAGTTCAATGTCGCGCTTGACGCTGGCGTTGTAGCTGTGCGTACCGCCGGGACGGGTGATGTTCGCGTTGTCGCCGGCCATGTAGTCAAAGTCGTCGTCGCCGTGCATCGTGTCGCCGACACCGGCGACGTTGTCGTCCAGGACGTTGCGCAACTCGCGGAAGGCGCCACTCGGCCCGCCGTCGTCGTGGCCGGAACCGCCGAGCATGTCGTCGTCGTCCTCGTCACCGTTCATGGTGTCGCTGCCGGAGTTGCCCTCCATGTAGTCGTCGCCGGCGTTTCCGTGCATCGCGTCGTTGTCGCCCTGGCCGTACATGATGTCGTTGCCGTCGTTGCCGTTCATGGTGTCGTCACCGCTGGCTTCGTCGTCCGGCAGGGTCGCATCCAGGAACGGTACGTCGAGGAGCCTGATGAGCCGCGGGCTGGCGCGGGTAATGGAGGCGTTGTCGCCGGCCATGAGGTCTACGGCACCATCGCCGTGCATGATGTCGCCCGTGCCGGCCCCGCCTACGTTGTCGTCCAGGACGTTGGGGAACTCCCGGAAAGCGCCGCTGGTGCCGCCGTTGTCGTGGCCGGAGCCTCCCGCCATGTCGTCCTCGTTGGCGTCGCCATGCATGGTGTCGCGACCGGCGTTGCCCTCCATGTAGTCGTCACCGTTACCGCCGTTCATCGCGTCGTCGTCGCCCTGTCCGTACATCACGTCGTTGCCGTCGTTGCCGTTAATCGTATCGTCGCCGCTGACGAGTGTGCTCGGCAGGGTCGCGTTCAGAAACGGCACGTCCAGGAGCCTGATGAGGCGCGGGCTGCTGCGGGTGATGGAGGCGTTGTCGCCGGTCATGAAGTCCACGCCACCGTCGCCGTGCATCACGTCGCCTGTGCCGCCCGTGTTCTCGTCGATGATGTTGGGGAGCTCGCGGAAGGTGTTCGAGGGACCGCCGAAATCATGACCCGAGCCGCCGGCCATATCGTCTTCGCCGTCGTCGCCATGCATCGTATCGCGGCCGGCGTTGCCCTCCATGTAGTCGTCGGCTTCGTTGCCGTTCATCGTGTCGTTGTCGCCGCCGCCGTACATGACGTCTTCCTGAGCGTTGCCCTCCATGGTGTCATCGCCGCTCACGCTCGCGTTGACGGCGTCGCCCGGGGAGTACAGGTCAAGCAGCTTGATCTCAAGCTCGCTGCCCGCGAGCACGAGCTGGGCGTTATCGCCGGCCATGCGGTCCACGCCGGCGTCACCCTTCATGTTGTCGCCGTCGTCGGCGGTGCCGGCCGTGGAGCTGCCGCCGACCATGCGGTCTTCGCCGATGCCGCCGCGCATAGTGTCCACGTTCTGCTCGCCGAACATCTGGTCTTCACCGCTGTCGCCGTGCATCTCGTCGTTGTCCGCGTTGCCGTGCATCACGTCGTCTTGCTGGCCGCCGCGCATCAAGTCGTTGCCGGCGTTGCCTTCCATGTAGTCGGTGCCGGCGTCGCCGAACTCCTTGTCGTTACCGCCCTCGCCGAACAGGTAGTCGTTACCGTCCGCGCCGAAGAGGCAGTCTGCGTTGCCGGCGCCGGCGCCAACGTCGTCGGCGTTGCACTGGGCTTCCGTGACGGAGCCGACCGCGGCCGCGTTACCGGGGTTGGCCAGCGCGGCGACGGTGTCCATGGCACCGGCGTGGCTGGCTGCGGTGTGCGCGTCGATCGTGCCGGTGTCACCCAGGAGGATGTCGTTGTCGCCTTCGCCACGCAGGACGTCCCGCCCGTCGCCGCCCACCAGGTCGTCCGGACCGGGGCCGCCGTAGAGCAAGTCGTTCCCGCTACCGCTGTCGCCGAAGAGCTCGTCGTGGCCACCGCGGCCGTAGAGGGTGTCGTCGTCGGGGCCGCCGTGGAGCTCGTCGTCGCTGTCCGGCGTGGAGGCAACGTCGTCGTCGCCGTCCATGAAGTCGTCACCGCCGTTGCCACACATGGTGTCGCTGGCAAGACCGCCCACCATGTGGTCGTCGCCGTTGCCGCCCCACATGTCGTCCGCACCGTCGCCGCCGTCCAGAGAGTCACGTCTCTGGTCGTCTCCGGCGGGGGCAGCGCCGGTGGCGTCACAATTCAGCACCTCGTCTCCATAGAGGTCGTCATCGCCGGTGCCGCCGGTGAGGGCGTCGTGGCCCGCGGAACCGATAAGCGTGTCCACGCCATCCGGGCAGCCGTCGTCGGCCACGTCGTCGCCGTCGTCGTCAGTGCCATTGCCGCACTGGCCGCCGCTCTCCGCGGTGCCCGACTTGTCGATGCCGGGCCCGCCGTTGAGCACGTCGCCGTCGGCGCCGCCGTCCATGCGGTCATCACCGAGTCCGCCGTTGATGACGTCTTCGCCGGTGCCGCCCTTGCCACCGCCGTTCGTGCAACTGCCCGCGCCGGTGGTGTTGTCGTTGCCGGTGCCGAGGTTGATGGAGTCGGCCGCGCCGTTGCCGTCGGCGTCGTCACAGCCGGCGCTGGTGTCGATCTTATCGCCGCCGGCGTCTCCAGCTTCCGCGCCGGCATCGCCCGTGACGACGTCGTTGCAGTTGCCGGTCTTGATCTCGTCGTTGCCCGGGCCGCCGTTGATAACAGCCGGGACGTTGAAGGGGATCTCCTGGTCATCCTGCGTCGCGCCGGAAAGGAGCAGGATCTTGTCATCGCCGACGCCGCCGTCTGCGATGATCCTGCCGCCGGCGCCCACGACCTCCTCCTCGTACGCCCCGAACATGGAGATCGACACGCGCGTCGCCGCCCCGCAGGCCGCGATCGTAAGCTGCCGGATCACGACCTCTTCTTCTGTTTCCTCCGTGTTGATGTTACGTAAGGCTTTACGGGGGCCGATGTTGATATAGACGTCGCCTCCGCCATCCGCCGGGTTAGGCGTCGGCGGACTGCACGCGCTGGAGAACTCCAGCAGGGTGAGCCGGATGATCTCGATGGTGAACTCCTTCGTGAACAGGAACAGGTCTATCTCCACGAAGGCTTCCAGGAAGACGTCCAGGTGTCCGGATATCACGAACAGGCAGATGGGGTTTTGGAGCTTGTTGACGATCTCCTCGATATAGAGCTTGCCGTCCGCGTTTGGACTGTCGTCCAGGTTGAAGTCCACGGTGGCCTCGAGGCCGGCGCGCACACCCACCTTGACGATGAACAGGGTGGCCGCCCCGCTGGCGTAGACCCTGCCGATAACCGTGAACTCCGGAACGTCGTTGCCGTTGGCGTCCAGGTCGTCGAGGAAGATGCCGTCCAGCAGATCGGCCGCATTGCCGCCGCCGCCCACCAGCTGCCGCAGCCCGCGGGTGTCGTACCCCATTGCGAAGCGGCCCTGCAACTCGATCGAGCCGCCGAAGCAGATCTCGACGGGCACAACCACCACGATGAAGGGCGGCGCGCAGTACTCGAAGCCCGCGTTGGCCCTCAGGGGACCGGCCTCGTAGCGGACGAGCGTAACGTCCTGGCCCATGAGGACCGTGAAGATCTGGCTGGCGTCGTTGAGGAAGGGGAAGCTCAGGCCGGAGACGCCGAACGTCTTGGGCCGGCCGTCAGGTGTGGTGTCCGGGCTCGGGCTTGAGCCGGTCGCGCCGCCGATCGCTGCCAGCAGGCCGGTCGAAGGTGTGCCACTCGGCGTCACGAGCGTCCCGGCCTTGTCCGGCGTGACGGGGGAGCCCTTGGCCTTGTCACCTGCGACGGAGAAGCCATCCGTGATGGAGGAGCTCAGCGGTATGAGGAGGCCGTTGGAGGCGGTGGGGAGATTCTGGACGAACTGGACCACCTCCAGCACGCTGCGCACCATCGAGAGGTCCTGCCCGCTGGCGGCCTCGATCACGTCGATGAGCGTAATCGGCGGGCCGCCCGCCAGCTGGCTTATGTCTGAAATCACGGGCAGCGGTGTCTGGATGAAGTCGATAAACGGCTTGAACGGCGAGAGGACTCGCTTGATCTCCTCAGCTGTCGGGCCCAGGAGGTCCGTGAGGAACCGGCCGGCGTCGATGTAGAGACCGTCAAACGACAGGGCGGGGTCCGACGACCCCGTGCCGAGGGCCCAGCTCCACTCCAGGTGGAAGCGGCCGAGTACGCTGGGGAAGTCCGGAGCGTGCTCCGATGACAGGTTCAGCCCCGTGCGGATGCGGACGTCCACGTTGGCCGTGACACCGAAGTTGAAGTCGAGGTTTGCCTTGCCGGAGAACAGCTCCGGGAAGGTCAGGCGATCCGGATCAGCGCCGTCAGAGCCGAGGTCCAGCGACGCCTCAAGCGCCACACTGGTGGGCTCCTTTTCGGGATCCGTACCGTCGTTGCCGTCGCGGATGGTGACGGCCAGGAAGCCCAGCGTGCCCTTGACGCAGCGGTCGCTGTCGAACTCCTTGAGCTCGTCGACGACTCCCGTGTTCGGGTTGGGGTCAAGGCCGCAGGCGGGGGCGTTATCGCCCAGGCTCAGGCTTGCGCCGAGCAAGAGCTCCTTCTCGCCGGCGGTGAGCGTTCCCGCCACATCGTGCGCGCCCGTCGCCAGGTATGGACCGTCCGCGCGGCTGAGGCCAAAGTCGATTAGCACGCGCCAGCCCACGTTGGCCTGGATGGTGCCGTCGATGCTCAGCGGGAAGCCGGGCAGGCCGAGGCTGATGGGGATCGAAGTGCCGAGCTCGCAGGGCGAGCAGCCCTGGCCGCTCGGCGAGCCCTGGCCAATGAGGGCTGTCAGGCGGAAGTCGTCGATGATGAACAGGTCGTCCCCGTTGACGCAGTCCTCCACAGTGCCGCTGTGGTCACAGAGAACCGTGATGACCACGTCGTCGGCATCCGGTGCCCCACCGCTGCCGTCGGTGTCCTGCAGGAGGTCTATGTCTGCGGAGCCGCCGGGGCCGAAGACGCCGAAGATAAAGTCCTGCGCGGCTTTCTTGAGGTCCAACGGATCGGTATCGCCGTCTCCGCCCGGAGGTTCAACGTCGCCAGCGGTCTCGATCTGCGTGGCGAGGTCCGCCAGTGGGTCGGCGACGTTCTCCTTGATCTTCAAGACCACGTCCGCGCCTGCGTCCAGCGCGTCGCCTACGAGCGGGATGCTCCGGTCGGATGCGGCACCGTTGAGGGAGTTCGCGAGGTTCTCCAGGAGCTTGGGCATGGCCTTGAGGATGAGCGCCCAGTCCAGCTCAAAGCTGCCGAGCACGGCCTCCAGGTCCGGGGCGCCGAACTTCCATCCGGCGGGTGTGGCGAAATCGGGCGCGAGGAAGGTGACGTCGCCGATGTAGTCGGTCAGGTCAGAGCTTACGGAGAGGCGGGCGCAGGCGTGGCCCATCAGGTCGACCACGCCGGCACCGTCGGTGGGGTACGGGTCTATCTCCCCACCGCAGTCCTGGGTCGTGCCCTGGAGATCGGCGCTGAGGCCGGTGAAGAAGTCGCCGATAGTGAATCCGTCGTTGTCCTCATCGCCGGCGTCTGTGCCGGGCTGGTTCACCATCAGCTCCGCGCCCAGCTTGGCCACGCCGGCGCCGGTGATTTCATACAGGTCGTTGTCTTCGAACTCGGCGCTGTTGGGCAGCGGGTCCTCGCAGGTGAGCGTGGTGGCCGCGATCGTCTCGACGATGCAGGACTCGCCCTTCGTGGTGTTGGTCAGGACGTTGCCCGGCTGCACCAGCGTGTCGGTGCCGTTGTATGTCGTTACGAACGTCACGTCGGTGTCGGTAAGCGTGTCGTCGCTGGAGGCGCCGTCGTGGTCGCCGCTGCCGATGTCGACAGAGGTGCCGAGGTCCAGCTCCAGCCCGGCAATCGTCGCGGTAAGGTTGATGTTGTCGGCGGCCACTCCCAACTCCGCCTCGATCTTGCTGGTGTCGAGGATCTTGAACTCGGGCGGGAAGGCGAGCTTGATGGCCATCGCAAAGTCGAGCTGCGCGCGCGCGGCGTACTCCAGTTGGAACGTGGTGGTGGTGGTATCCAGGCTAACCAGGCCCCCGAAGGCGTCCAGGTCGATGTTGAGCGGGGCCGTCGGCTTCTCGACGAGCCTGTCGCTGGGCTTACAGGCACCTACGGCGGTGACGTTGCCGTCGGTGCAGAAGCCGTAGCCGAGACGAATGACAAGGTCCACGGTCTCGTCGCCGTAGATCGTGTACTTGTCGCCGTTGTCCCAGTCGTTCTCTTCGCCGCCGGCGAGAGAGCAGGGGGCGGTTGTGGTGGTGATCGGCGCGACGATCCGGCAGCTGGAGCCATCTGTCACATTGGTGACGGAGTTCCCGACGGCAACGCCGTCGGCGCTGAAGTCGGCCGTGGAGTCCGTCAGCGTACCGGCGCCGCTGCTGCCGTCGTGAGTGCCGGTGGCCTTCTCGGGGCCGATGTCCAGGAGCAGTAGCTGGAGGGCCGCCGGGTCGATGCCGAGCTTGAGCTCGATCGCCTCTTCCAGTTTCTGCAGGGAGTTGGGCGGGGCGAGCGCCGGGAAGTCGGTCGTGTGCGTGCCCGCCGAGTCGGTGTGCTCGAGGACGATCTGGTATTCGCTGATCGTGGTCGTGGGGTCTCCGTCACCATCATCGATGACGAACTCGATATTATCGGTCGGCGTTAGGTCCACCGTGTTTGGCTGGCTGGGCACGTCGCCACCCGCGATAGCGCCGCCCTTCGTGATCTTCCATGCGAAGCTATCGGGAGCCTTTTGAGTCACGGCACGACAGTAGATCGACGTCCCGTCCGGGACGCCCGTTATGTCACCCGAAGGCGGGTTAAGGCCGTTTTCCTGGGTGCCGCAGGTTATGGTGCCCGTCGGGAAGCCGCGTAGCTCGTCGAGGGTGACCTTCAGGTTCTGGATCTTGGCCACGAGGTCCTCAGTGCTGATTCCGAGAAGCGGGAGCTCCTGGTCTACGGGCACGCCGGCGCCGCCGAGGGCGTCCACGATAGCGTCGAGCTGGTCGATGATCTGGCTGAGCAGGGCCAGCGGGTTGCCCGTGACCTCGTACTCGTCTCCGACCAGCCAGGTCTGGCGAGCACCGCCGGAGAGGCTGAGCGGGAAGCAGCTCAGGGTGTCGTTGGGGTTGATGGTGCTTGCGATCAACGTAATGACGCAGCTGGCGCCGGTGGTCCTGTTGGTCAGGGTCGCGTTGAGGAGGTTCCCCACCAGGTTGAAATTCTTCGTTGTGTCCGTGAGGAGCTGCTTCTGGTCCGCAGGCAGCGCCTTCAGGTGGTCATTGGTGCCGGTGACAGTGGGGAACGGGTCGAACAGCTTGAGGTTGGCGTTGAAGTCGGTGTCGGCGGTGACGGAGATGCCGCCGGGATCCGGAAGACAGTCGTCGCCGAAGACGTCCGGCCAGGTGATGGCGACGTTGCCGCTGCCGAGTTCGGAGCCGCCGACGCTGGCGGTCACCTTGATACCGCCGGACATCTTCAGGTTGCAGTTCGCGTCCAGGAGGCGAGGCAGGAAAGCGACGTGCGAGCCGTCCGCGTCCGTGTACTCCAGGCGGAGCTTGTAGCCGGCGCCGAGGCCGCCCGGCGCCGTAATGGAGAAGGAGGCGTTGGCGCTGGGCGTGGGCCCCGCGGTCGAGGTGTTGGTGCCGTTGCCGCCGACGGTGCCGCCGACGATTGACCAGTTAAGGGAAGTAACCGTCTTGGCGGTAGTCGCCTGGCAGTAGACGGTGGCGCCGGAGCCGGCGACAGTCGCGTCGCCGGTGGGCGGATCGGCGTTGGCCGTTCCGCAAGCGATTGGGCTGGGGCCAAGCGCCGTGAGCAGCTCGCTAATGAGCACAGCGTCCGGGATGGTGAAGGGGCTGCCGCCGCCGACAGGGACGCCAGAGGCGACGATGTCCGCCGAGAGCACCGGGGCGCCGCCGGCGAGCTTCGAGACATCGAACGCGTCGCCGGAGGGATTTGCGCCGTCATCGCCCTCAGCCGTCACTTCCAGGAAGCCGACACGGCCCTTGAGGAAGACGTCGGCGGTGATGGAAGCGTTGTCAACCTTGAACTCGTGCGCACTCGCGGTGTTGTCCACCTTCACGAAAAAGCGGTCGCCGATGTCGGGGTCGCCGGTGTTGGGCGTGATGTCTGCGGGGTCATCGACGAGAAGGGCGCCGAACGTGAGGTCAAGGTTGACGCCGGAGACATCCACGGTGGCGTCGGCGCCGGCGTCAATGTCGGCGCTCAAACCAGCGAGATTCGCGGCCTCCCGCAACTGGTCACCGAAATCGATCTGCCCGGTCTGAGGGTCGGGGTTGCTGGCGCTTTTGGTCAGGTCAAACGTGAGCGCCTGGGTGGAGGAGTCGTAGTTCAGTGGGGGAAGGTCCAGTCCGGCGTCCTGCAGGAGCGTGACCATCTCCTGGACACTGTTGATTGGATCAACCGTATGCGAGCCTTTGCTGTCAGTGAAGACAACACGGACGTCCGGCGACCCGCCGACGTTGGTGAACGTTGCGCTCTTGGTGGGGATCTCGGCGACGGTGCCGTTGGAATCCGGAGCGGACGTATTCGCCCCGGCGGTACCGCCGGTGATGGTCCAGGTGGTGCTGCCAGCGGTCGGATTTTCGGCAGTGACGGCACGGCAGTACAACGTCGAGCCGGGCGGCAGGTTGGTGTAGGGGCCGGAGGGCAGGTTGGCGCCGTTGTCCATAGTGCCGCAGGTGATCGCGGCGGCGCCCTGACCGTCAAGGAACTTGATCAGCGGCTCGGCGATCTCGAAGACCTTCTGAGCGTCCTCGCCAATAGCGTCCAGGGTGCCCTGGATAAAGGGCAGCTTGCCCGCAGCGTTACCCTGGGCGCTGCCCAGCGCACCGACGAGCTGAGCGATGCCACCGAGCAGTTGAGTCGGGCTGAGGTTATCGAACTTGTCGAGGAGGCCTAGCGTCACCAACGGCGAATTGAGGCCGTTGCTCAGATCGTCATCGACAAGGGTGACGGTGGCGTCCGGTGAGCCGGTGAGCAGCGTGGTGTCCAGGGAGACCGCGATGTTGACGTCATCGCCCGCGCCGTTCCCGAACCCGACATCCACGAGGTCGGGAATGGAAGTGCTTGTCCACTCGTCGACGGTGATCTTGCCGTCGGCGTCGGGATCAACGAAGTCAAGGTTGATGTCGATGTTAAGGGTGGCGGTGCCGCTGACGGACACTTCGGAGAGCCCGAAGTTCGCGGTGAAACCGGTGATCGAGCCGGTGGCGGCGGCGCTGACATCGAACTCCGGCGCGCCGACGGTGTAGAACGCGAGATCGGGATCGGCGGCCGAGGTGTCCAGTTGGAAGCTGAGGACGGCTGAGGCCGAGAGATCAACGCTGATGCTGCCTCCGTGGAGGTTCACGGAGCCGCCATCCGTGTACGAGACCGGAAGGGTCACACCGTTTCGCGTCAATGTCAGCGTGAACCCAACATCGATGAGATCAGCGTTGCCTCCGTTAAGCGCGACGGTCACTGAGTCGAAGGTGACGTCTACGTCCCCGTAAGTCGCGTCGGCGCCGTCGATGGCGCTTTCCAGGCCGGCAAGCGAGGCAACTGAGAGCGAGGCTATCTTGTCCTCGAGCGAGTTCGTCGCCAGCGCATCGGCGTCGGCGAGCAGGTCTGCAAGCTGCAGCCCTTCGGTTGAACTGGGGCTGAAGTCCGTGAACGGTATCTCTTCATCCAGTTCTTCGAACTGCGAGAGCGTATCGGTTAGCTCGAAGAACTCCTCCAGGCGGCTGCGGATGGTTGCGGCGTTGGGATCATCCGCCTTTGCCTCCCGAGTAGATACGCCGAATAAGATGGCAATACTAAGAGCGAGGAATAGGAACTGAAGAACGCGCTGCATCACAGACCTCCGGGAAAACTACCCTTCCTGCCGATCCCTGAGATCCGCCTCCCCCCGCCTTTGAGGCGTGCGGCGGACATCGTCGCCGGCACGACCTGCAATGTGGTTCTCCCCCAATGGCCCACCCAACCCGATGCGAACTCAGGTTGGCGCTAATTCTCGTGCCGAGCCGCTACTTTTGTCAAGTAGTTGTGCGCCGGACGCGGGCGAATGGCGAGAAGATGGCGCCCCCGGCAGGACTCGAACCTGTGCACCAGGCTCCGGAGATAGCGCACGCCTCCGCGGCTTAGCTAACACTTATGCGTTCGGTGGGCCTGCCTGCCCGTGGCTGCCGCAACCCTGGCGGCGTATCAGTCCTCGTCTGCGCTGACTGTCGCGCGGCGCCGCATCTTCGCCAAGCCCGCCCGCTCCGAGCAGCATAAGGCCGATTAGTAACTGACGCCGCGGCTGACGTAAGACCCGTCAGGGCGATCCCTGACATTTGGTCAATTAAGTTTAGGGGCCACCACCCACGCACTCACGCGATCCGCAATGGGTGGGCCAGATGGGCAGAGACTAGAGGCGAGTCCAGGCCTTTATGCGTTCCAGCAGTTGCTCTGCTTTCTCCTCGGGTGTGCCGGACAGGAACTCGCGGCGCCGCTCGGCCGTGGCGGCTGTAGCGACACCGGCAACCGCAGTGGCGGAGCCCTTGAGGCCCAGGTGCTCCTCTTCCAGACCAAGGTCAGCGGCGGACCAGACGGTCACAGGAGCGTTTTCCAGCGCCCAATCCCAGCGCGCGAAATCGATAAACCGCGGCTCGTTGCTTCCGAGCCTGACGGAGACCACGCAGGGGAGCAGCGCCTCCACGATCTCGTAGCCGCCGCGCAGCTCGCGGCGGGCCCGCAGCAGACGTGACCTGGGCAGGAGCTGAATGCTCGTCGCGCCTGTCACCTGGGGTAGATCGAGCCACTCTGCGATTCCTGCCGGCACCTGGCCCGTCGCCCCGTCGGACGACTCCTCGCCGCAGATGATGAGGTCGCATTCCTCCAAGGCGCGGACGCCTTCCGCCAGCGCGTATGCCGTGGGGAGAGTGTCGGCCCCGCCGAAGGCGCGGTCACTCATCAGGTAAGCCGAGTCGGCGCCCATTGCCATGCCCAGTCGCAGATAGCGCTCGGCGAACGGAGGACCCATGGAAAGGAGGGTGACGCATCCTCCATGAGTGTCCTTCAGCTCCAGCGCCATCTGCAGAGCGTTCATGTCGGCGCCGTTGATCTCGGACCGGGCGTTGGCCCGCTCCAGGGTGTTGGTTTCCGCGTTGACGGACACCTCCTCGGACTTGGGCACAACCTTGAGGCAGACGACGATCTTCAGGTCACGCATCTATTCGCTCCTGCCGTCCTTCTGCTTCTCCAGGGCTTCGATCAGGCGGGGCAAGATCTGGAAGACGTCGTCGACGATGCAGAAGTCGGCGACATCGAAGATCGGCGCGTCTTTGTCCGAGTTGATGGCGATGACCGTCCCCGCATCCTGGATGCCGACCGTGAACTGGAAGGCGCCGCTCACGCCGCAGACGACGGCCAGTTTGGGATGGGTAACCGACCCCGTCTGCCCTACCATCCGCTCGTGGCTGACCCAGCCGGCGTCGGCGGCGACGCGGGTACCGCCGATCTCGGCCTTCAACAGGCGCGCCAAACGTTTGACCAGCGCCAGGTCTCCACTGACGCCGCGGCCGGCGACCACCAGGCGCTCCGCCTGCGTGATATCGACGCCTCGCTTGAGCGACCGGCGCAGCACGCGCACTGGCCTGTCGGTTTCGGAGAGGTGTACGGTCATCTTTTCGATCTTGCCGGCCCTCGATGGGTCAGGCTCCGGCCTCGGGAAGACGCCGGGCCGGACGGTGGCCATCTGCGGGCGGTGCTCGGGGCATTCGATCGTCGCCAGGATGCCCTGCCCGAAACCGGTCACTTCGCCAACGAGCAGGCCCGTCGATTGGTTGATGCGCAGGTCGGTACAGTCAGCCGTGAGGCCTGTCCTCAGCCGCACCGCCAGGCGTCCCGCCAGATCGCGGCCGTTAGGGGTGGCAGCCAGCAGGAGGATGTCCGGCTTCCGCTCGGCGACGAGGCCGGCGATCACCTTGCTGTGAGGCGCAGTGGTATACGGCGCCAGAAGCGGGTCGTCGGCGACCAGCACCGCGTCCGCGCCGAAGGAGACCGCCTCGGCTGCGAGCTGGCCGGCGCCGGAGCCCATAAGGACGGCCGTCACCTCCTGGCCACGTTCATCGGCGAGCAGCCGCGCGCGGCCCAGTATCTCCTTCGAAACGGTGTCAAGTCCGTTGTCCTCGTGCTCGAGATGCACCCAGACGCCGCTGGCATCCCGGGGGCCGTAGAGCGGCTCAATCATGACGCTCCCCCAACATCGAGCGCTTCGGCTACGACCTCCGCCACGTCCATGACTCGGACGGCGCTTCCGGCCATCTTCAGGCTGTCCTCCAGGCAAGCGATGCAGTGGGGGCAGGCCGTCACGAGGATGTCGGCGCCGGTTTCGGCCACGTCGGCGACGCGCAGGTCGGCGAAGCGCTCGCCCGCCTTGGTATCGATCCACATGCGGCCGCCCCCGCCACCGCAGCAGAGGGCGTCCGCCCGGCTGCGTTGCATCTCGACGAGAGTGACGCCTGGTATCGCGGACAACACGGCACGGGGCTCGTCGTAGACGCCGTTGGCGCGGCCCAAGTAGCAGGGGTCGTGGAAAGTCAGTGTCGCCTCGAATGGTCTTTCGAACCGCAGTTTGCCTTCGTCGATGAGTGTGGCAAGGTACTGGGTGTAGTGCAGCGGCTTCAGGCCGCTGTCCTTCGCGTAGTGGTTTGCGAACATGTCGTAACAGTGCGGCGACGTCGTCACCAGAGTGCTAACACCTTCTTCGGCGAAGAGGCGGGTGTTCGCCTCGATGATCTGTCGCAGGTAATCGTGCTGGCCCAGACCGTAGGCGGCATCGCCACAGCAGGGCTCGCGCTCGCCGAGCGTACCGAAGGTCACGCCCGCTTCGCCGAATATGCGGGCCAGGGCGCGGGCCACCTTCTGGGAACGGCTGTCGTAGGACGGGGTGCAGCCGACGTAGAAGAGCACATCACAGGCCGGCGAGAAGCGCGGTACATCAACGCCCTTGCTCCAGCCCGTCCGCTGGGTGGGCGGCCGCCGCCAGGGGTTGCCGTCCCAGTACATTGCCCACATGACGGAGGACACACCCTTGGGCACGCCCCCGTCCTTCCAGGCGAGGTCGCGTAGAGCGAGCATCACGTCGGCGATGGGGACGCCGCGGGGGCACAGCTCCTCGCAGGCGCGGCAGGTGGTGCACCACCACATGGCGCCGTCCTCCTGCTCGATCCCGATCTGGGCGCGATGCATCAGCCGCCGGACGTTCACAGGCTCTTCCTGGAGGAGCCCCCATGGACAGGTGGCAGTACAGACGCCGCACTGGAAGCAGGGCGCGACTGCTCCGTGGGTGGCCTCCATCACGCGCTCCCAGAGGCCATCGTCGAGCGTGATAACTTCGGCGGCTGCAGCTTTGCGGGCCATCAGACGGACACCTCCTCTTCGGACGCGGCTGTCTCATGCTGTCCGTCGGGCGAGGCGCCGTTGCTTGAGCGCGGCGAGGCAGCATATTCGCGGACGATACCGTCCATCTCGCGCATCTTGGCGGCGAATTCACGCCCCTCCGAAGCCGAGATCCACTGGAGCTGGAGGCGCTCGGGCGTAACTCCCTTTCGCCCGAACTTGCGCTGCCAGAACTGGAAGCGCTTCACCGTGGTGTTGTTGGCGTTTATGTAGTGGCAGTCGGAGCCGCGCTCTGTGAGACGACAGCCGGTGACCAGAACAGCGCCGGCGCCGTTGTCGAAGGCGCGAGCGATGAAGTCCTCCTCGACGCGGCCGGAGCACATGCTGCGGATGATCCGGGCGGAGGGAGGGTACTGGATCTTCTCGATGCCGGCCTGGTCGGCGCCGGCGTAGGAGCACCAATTGCAGGCGAAAACAAGGACCTTCTGTTCCGGGCGCTCCGCGAGCGCGGCATCGATCTGGGCCAGGACCTGCTCCTTCGTGAAGTAGGGCATGTTGATTGCGTCGTAGTTGCATTCGGCCGCGCAGGTACCGCAGCCCTGGCACGCGGCATCGATGATCTGCAGGGGGCCCTGCTTGATGGGTCCGAGCATCTCGATCGCGCCGAATGGACAGACGGGCACGCAGCGGCCGCAGAAGATGCACTTCTCCAGGTCGAGCTGCGCCGTGATGGGTTCCTTCTCGATCGTGTCACGCGCCAGGAGTGCCGAAGCCTTCCCGGCGGCGGCAAGCCCCTGGGCGATCGCCTCCCGGACGTCCTTCGGGCCCTGGACGGCGCCGGCGAGGAAAATACCCGGGGACCCTGCTTCGGCAGGACCTAGCTTGGGGTGCTTCTCCAGGAGGAAACCGTCTTCGCTGTGCGAGACTTTGAGCTGTTGCGAGACGTCTTCTTCCGGCGGCCGTAGAGCGGTCACCAGCACCACGAGGTCGGTGGGGATCCGGATGTCCGCGTCGAGCAGTTCGTCGTGCACAGATACCGCGCCGTCATCAAAGCGGACGGCCTCTTCCGATGGGACATCGGGGTAGCGTATGAACTGGACGCCTTCCCGGGCCGCCTGCTCATACAGCTCCTCGGCCTGGCGGCTGAAAGTGCGGATATCGCGGTACAGCACGCGGACCTTCTTGCCCATCCGCCGCAGGCGCAGCGCCTGACCTACCATGGACTCGCAGCAATAGCGGGAGCAGCCCGCCCCATCGCCGCGCGAACCGACGCAGCCGACGATGGTCACTCTGTCACCCGGGACGTCGCCCCACATACCCTCCAGATCGAGGTTGGTTACCGTGCGCACGTCCTGCCCAACCTGTTGATCGGTCGGCTCATGGGCGCGCGCGCCCATGGCGAGAATGACGGCGCCTGCCCCCACCTCGGCGCCATCGGTGAGGCGAGCCGAAAAGCTGCCGATATGTCCGCCGATGTGTTCGATGCCTGTGCCGAGGTGCAGCCTGACGCCAGATTCCTCGACCTCCGTCTTCAGTCCGGCGACGAATTCGCGGGCGGGAATCCCGGAAGGGGATATCTCGTCCAGCTTGGAGACAAGTCCGCCCAGCTCGGGCTCCCTTTCGACGAGGTGCGTCTCGTATCCCTGGCGCGCCAGATTAGCGGCGGCCGTCATACCGGCTACGCCGCCACCCACGACGAGTGCTGCCTGAATCATCGGCTGCTTGCTGATCTCCAGCGGCTCCAGGCGCACGGCCTTCTCGACGGCCATCGCAACCATGTCCAAGGCCTTCAGGGTCGCGGCGTCGTGGTCGTCCTTGTGCACCCACGAGTCCTGGTTGCGCAGGTTCGCCATCTCAAGCAGATAGGGGTTCAGGCCGGCCTTGAGGCAAACTCGGCGGAAAGTGCCTTCATGTGTCTTGGGTGAGCAGGCAGCGACGACTAGGCGGTTGACGCCATTCGCTTTGATGCGCTCGACGATCTCGGCTTGCGTGTTGCCCGCACACGAGAACTTCTGGTCCTGGGCATAGACGACGCCCTGGAGCGTCTTTGAGTACTCGACGACCCGCGGAACGTCGACGACACCGGCGATGTTGCTGCCGCAGTGGCAGACAAAGACGCCGACCCGTGGTTCCGCGAGATCAGTGATGGGCTCAGCGGCCTCGAATTCGGCCCAACTGCGCTCGGTCAGGTGCGTTAGGGAAGCCGCCGCGGCGGCGCTAGCCTCGGCAACGCTGTCCGGGATGTCCTTGGGTCCGCCGGCGCAGCCCGCGAGATAGATGCCCGGGCGCAAGGTGAAAACCGGGCCTACCCGGCTGTCATCCACCTGGATGAACCCGTCCTGGCCCATGCCAAGACCCAGCACACCAGCGAGACCCGCCAGTCCCGCCGGAGGTTGGACCGCGTTGGCAAGCACTACCATGTCGGCTTCGATGGCCTGCGTCTTCCCCGAGTCCGTCTCTTCAAAGCGGATGTGGATGCGGTCGCCGTCTGCTGATATTCGTGACGGTTTGCCACGCAGGAACTTTGCGCCTTCTTCCTCCGTCCGCTTCCAGAAAGCGTCGAACCCCTTGCCGTACGCTCGCACGTCCATGTAGAGGACGGTGACGTCCTTCACGCCGTGATCCAGGGCCTGGAAGGCATGCTTGATGGAATACATGCAGCAGAACCGGGAGCAGTAGCGGTAGGCCTTGCGGTCGCGCGAACCGACGCAAAGAACGAATACGATGTTCTTCGGGTGCTTCCCGTCCGAGGGCCGGACGATGTCGCCACCCGTAGGGCCGGCGGAGGTCAGCAACCGCTCGAACTCCATAGCGGTGAGGATGTCCGGATGCGTGCCGTAGCCGTACTGGGTCAGGGGTGACGGGTCCATGGTCTCGTAGCCGGTGGCGACGATGATGCTTGAGACATTGCGGGTCGCCTGCGAAGTGAGCGGCATAGAGAAGTCGATGCACTTTGGCGGGCACGCCTCTGCGCAGCGCTGACACGGCCAGTAGTTCGGCGGCTCGTTCAGACAGTGGTCGATGTCGACGACATAAGCCCCGGGAACGGCCTGGGGGAACGGTGTGTAGACCGCCTTGCGGGAGGCCATGGCGGCGTCGAACTCGTTGGGCAACACCACGGGACAAACGGGCTCGCACTCACCGCAGCGGGTGCACTCGCTGGTGACAAATCCGGCGCGCCGGCGGAGAGTAACCTGGAAATCGCCTGCCTCGCCTTCGACCTTCACGACCTCGGCGTTGTTCAGGATTTCAATGTTGGGGTTCTCTCCGACTTCGGAGAGCTTCGGCGCTTCGATGCAGACAGAGCAGTCGAGCGTGGGGAAGTTCTTGTCCAGGGCCGCCATCATGCCACCGATGGACGGACCCCGTTCGACGAGGACCACCTTCGCGCCGGCCTCAGCCAGGTCGAGGGCCGCCTGCACGCCGGCGATGCCGCCGCCGATGATGAGAACAGAATCAGTCATGCATCTCCCCTCGAGCGCGCGTATTCCAGGCCGGTATTGAACGCCCGTACGTTCAGGTCTACCGTCTTGGCCGGTACGGATGTGCGTATTGCTTCCTCCATCGCCCGAGCGGAGACGAGGTCCGTCACCCCGCAGAAGAACCCAAGCATCACCATATTGCTGACGATGCGGGTCCCCAGCTCCTGCGCCAGGCGCGTGGCCGGAATACCGTGCGCCCAGCCCAGGCGCGTCGCGGTTTCGACGAGGTCCGAATCGACCATCAGGACGGCGCCGTCCGCCGCCGCCGAGCCGTACTTGCTGAACGCCTCCTCGGACATAATGGCGAGGTACCTGGGTTGTGAAACCACCGGGTAGTCGATAGGCTCGTCGCTGATGACTACCTCTGCGGCGCAGGCGCCGCCACGGGCCTCCGGTCCATACGACTGGGTGAAGATGGCCTCCTTGCTATCGTAGAGGGCCGCTGCCTTCCCCAGGACGTAGCCGGCGAGGATGATACCCTGTCCGCCGAAGCCAGCCAGCCTAACTTCTTCTCTCATTGGCGCACTCCCAGGGCCGGCCGCTCCACGTCCCGGAAGTTCCCAAGCACGATGGGAGAGTCGTGCTTCATATCGATGCCTGCTTCCGTGAGGTCGGCGTCGTGGGAGACGACGCCGTTCCTCCGGTACATCGACATCTCGTCAAGCCCGTCGCCGATGTCATTGGACTTCCCGAAGCCCACCGGACAGGGCGAAAGGACCTCTATGAACGAGAAGCCATCCTTTTCCATGACACGGCTCATCGCCTTCTCCAGCTGCCGCACGTGAAGAGAGGTCCAGCGGGCGACGAAGACAGCGCCGAGGGTGGCGGCCAAGAGAGGGAGGTTGAAGGTCGGCTCCGTCGCCCCCTGTGGGGTCGTACTCGTACGCGCTCCGACAGGGGTGGTTGGCCCGGCCTGGCCACCCGTCATCCCGTAGTTGAAGTTGTTCACGCAGACGACATTGATATCAATGTTTCGGCGGGCCGCATGGATGAAGTGGTTGCCGCCTATGGCGAAGAGGTCGCCGTCTCCGCTGACGACCGTGACCTCCAGCTCCGGGTTCGCGAGCTTGAGTCCGGTGGCGAAGGGGATGGCGCGGCCGTGCGTCGTGTGGAACGAGTCGAGCTTCATATAGCCTGCGACGCGGCCGGTGCAGCCGATGCCGGAGACGATGACGTGCTTCTCGGCGGGGATGCTGGATGCGGCGATGGCGCTGCTAAGGCAGGCCATAATGGAACCCAGGCCACAGCCCGGGCACCAGATGTGCGGCAGCCTGTCCGCTCTGAGCAACGGGTCCAGGGGATGGCTCTTGACGGCGGTCTCGCGGCTCATGGTTTCACCTGCACAATGCCTCGAAGAATCGCCTCCGGCGTCAACATGGTGCCGCCGGCGTGATTCACCCAGTTGACTGGCGACCGGGTGTAGCGCTCCACTTCCCGGGCGACCTGACCGAGGTTGACTTCGGCGACCACAAACCGCCGGACGACGTTGGCCAGGTCCTTAATCGCACCGGCCGGGAATGGCCACAGGGTAATCAGCCGGAGCATTCCGGCCCGAATGCCCTTCTCTCGCGCCGCCAGCACCGCACTTCGCGCCGCGCGCGCGGTGGAGCCATACGCGATCACGATAACGTGGGCGTCATCGGTCATGATCTTCTCGTACTCGCAAATCTGCGGCGCGTGCATCTGCACCTTGCGAGAGATGCGCCGCACCATCCTCTCGTGCACCTGGCTCTCCACGACGGGGTATCCTCGCTCGTCGTGCGTGAGTCCGGTGACATGGATCGCGTAACCATCGCCGGCCCGCGCCATCGCCGGAACCAGGTCGTTTCCCACGCCGTACGGGAGCCAGCCATCGCCAGGCGGCAGGTCGGGCCGCCGCCGCTCAGCGAGAACGATCTCGGACGGCTCGGGTATCGTGACCCGTTCGGTCATGTGACCCACGGCCTCGTCTGCCAGCACGAACACCGGCAGGCGGTACCGCTCGGCAGCGTTGAACGCCTTGATTGTGTAATCAAACATCTCCTGTGGCGATGCGGGCGCATAGGCAATGGGCTCGTAGTCGCCGTGAGAGCCCCATTTCGCCTGCATGACGTCGGCCTGGCTGACAAGTGTCGGCAGACCTGTGGAGGGGCCGCCGCGCTGGACATCGACGACCACGCAGGGGGTTTCTGTCATCATTCCGAGGCCGATGTTCTCCATCATCAGCGTGAAGCCGGGTCCGGAAGTGGCGGTCATAGCCTTCACCCCGGTCCAGGACGCGCCGAGGATGGCGGCCATGGAGGCGAGTTCGTCCTCCATCTGGATGTAGGTGCCGCCGATTTCGGGCAGGCGGCGGGCGAGCCTCTCAGCGATCTCTGTTGAAGGTGTGATCGGGTAGCCTGCGAAGAACGTACACCCGGCTGCCAACGCCCCCTCGGCACAGGCCAGGTCCCCGTTCATGAAATGCTGGCCTGTGAGGACGTGCGCGGCCGGCGCTGCGGTGGTCACTGGACCTCCTCCGTGTAGATGGCGAACTCCGGGCAGACCAGGCGGCAGAAGCGGCAGTCTACGCAGGCGTCTTCTTTGCCTTCAGCGACAACCGCGTAGTGGTAGCCTTTGGCATTCATGCCCTCGGACTCCGTCAGAACGTCCTCCGGGCAGAACTCGATGCAGAAGCGACAACCCTTGCAGCGTTCAGGTATTACGAAGACCTGGCCGCGCGGCACGCGGACCTCACCCAGGTCTATGGGGCGCCGATAAGCAGTAAATGACACTTGTCCGCCCCGGTCCTAATTAGCGGGGCTGTCCGTACAACCCATGACAAAGCATATGCAGGTTTCGCTGGCTGGTCTGTCGGGTACTCCCGCATGGCTGTGGGGCAATGCCCTAGACTTGAGGGCATTTCCGCGGAAACGGCGATCTCTCCCGCACCGGCGATCACGGCGGGCCCTCGGGGACCAACCTCCGCTCGAGCCCCAGAACGCATGCTTTGCTGACCGCCGAGCCGAATTCGCGGTCCTCCTGCGCACCCAAAAGCCGCTAAGCCGCATTCGCGCACCATAACTGCGCTTCGCACCACAATAAATGGCGCCCCCGACGGGACTCGCCCGGACGGGCGGCCGTCTGCCCGAACCTGTGCACCCGGCTCCGGAGATGGAAGAGCCCATGCGGCTTAGCAAACCGCTCTCTGAATCTACCGGCGGATGCGGCTTAGCCTGCAGTTATCGTGCGTAGAAATGAGCACTCCTGTTCGAACCCTATCACCGCCCGCCGCTTAAGCTCGATCCGAGCGAGCGACGCAATGTACGCGTGCCGGGCGTCCCGTATACAGACTCAAACTCAGGGTTCCGTCTCTCGGCTATCACCGCAAAACCACGCTTCTCATACGCCCGTTGCGCCCCGTCATTTCCGATGAAGACGCTGATGTCAGATACCGTTGCGCCGCGCCTGCAGCCAAGCTCCAGGATCTCCTCCATTAGGAGGTCGGCGAGCCCTCTGCGCCTGAACTCCGGAACGGTCGCCACGTTTTCGACGATCCAGGCCCCGGGTAAGTGCTCCGGTATCACGTTCATGATCGACTTCGCCCGCTCAAAGCCAGCCGCGCCCTCCGCTTCTGTTCTCCCAGTATTCTGGTTCGCCTCAATTCCGGCCATCCGCAGCGCGGGGCCGCCGAGCTCTTCGCCGAAGTAGCCGCCCATCGCCGAAACCGGCCTGCCTGCCACCTCGGCGACGATGAACGTCGAATAGTGCACCCAGTGGAGTTGCTCCGTTGTCGTCAGCGCCTCCAGGTATCGCAGCTTGTATGCCTCGTCGCCGTCGAGCATGAAGTCCCAAAAGCCCCGCTCTAGGTGCGAGCGGAAGGCTGTCAACGTGACCCAAGCTATGAAGGGAGCGTGCTGCGGTGTGGCTTCCGCGATGGTGAGTTTGTCAATGGTCATAGATTCCTCGGGCTTGCCTCCTCCGGCCTCGAGCGTCTCCGATGGAATTCGTAGTGGCCAGTGGAGTTGGTTCGCTAGCGGCCACCAAAGCCTTTCGCCGACCCAACGATTATTTCTGCGGCTTGAACGGGCGTGAGCACATCGGTGTTGATCACCATGTCGTAATGAGTAGGCAACTCGTGGCGCACGTCACAGAAGCGGCGAAGGTACTCAAGGCGCTGCCGGTCCGAATCTGCGATCGCCTTTCTGGCGCCCGTCTCGGTCAGCCCGGATTCGCGCGCGACCCGGATGGCCCGAGTATCGGGCGAGGCCGTCACGAAGACACGCACCAGGCCGTCGGTGCCGGTCAGATGCATGCCGGCGCCGTGCGCGAGGAAGACGACCTTACCTTCCGCGGCCGTCTCCCTGATGACCTCGGAGATCAGCGCCTCGAACCCCCGCTGCCGCAGCGACGGGTCCCAAACGGGCGGCATAGCCGCGCCGGCGACGGGATCCACCGACGCCCGCGCCAAGTATTCCAGTACGCGCAGGAAAAGCGGGTCGGTGCGTTCCACCCGAGCCACCGTCTCCTGGGGAACGCCCGCCCTCTCCGCCGCCCTGACGATGATCTCCTCATCCAGGCAGCGAAACCCCAGCGCTCCCGCCGCGGCGTGCGCGACCTCGTCGGCACCCGCACCAAGCGACCTTGCTACGGTAATAACACGGCATTTCATGGTGCGCCCTGCCCTTCCGGCCCCGGTCGCTGACAAGATAGACGGGCCGCTAGTCTAACCATCTCTGGACCTGGCGGCCGCCGGCGAGGGGCCGGAGGGCGCCCGCCCAAGCAGCGCTTCAACCGCCGCGACGTCCCTCTCGCGTCCCATCCAGGCGTAGAGGGTCCGCGCCTCCTCGAGCAGCGGGCCGGCAGCGGCCGGGCCGCCGGTCTTGAGGCGCATCTCGCCGTGACAACGCAAGGTCAGCGCCAGCTCCGTGCGATACTCGCACTCGCGCAGGCACTGCTCGGCCTCGGCGAACTCTCTCTCGGCCGCAGCGTAATCCGGAGGCTCTGAAGCGCCGAGCACGAGGGCCAGTGAGAGGTGCGCCTCTCCCTCACCCGCGCGGTTCTCGAACTGACGGGTCATGACGACGCCGGTCTCCGCATCCCGCCGCGCTTCCTCGAGGTGCCCAGCTCCCAGATAGGCTCGGGCGCGGCGGGGGAAGACGAATGCGGAGGACCAGTCGGCGCCTCCCAGGCTCTCCAGCGCCTCGCTGAGCACTTCGGCTGCTTGTTCGAACCGACCCAGCTCTGTGAGGGCCTGTCCGAGTCGGGAACGCGCGCCTGCTGAGCCGCGCCGGAAGCCCGCTTGCTCGTGGTAGCCGACCGCTTCAGCGAGTGTCCGCGCCGCCGGCTCAGCGCGTCCCAGCGCCAGGTGGTGCAACCCTTCCACCGCGCGCAGGAAGCCCAAACGGAGGGCTGTCCCGTCCTTCGCCGCTTCCTCCCGGAACCGCTCCGCCAGACGTTCCGCCTCCGCGAATTCACCGAGACTGTCGAGCGACAGCGCGGCTCTTACGCCGAGCGCGGCGGCCGGCGACGTCGTTACTGACAACTCCGCGGGCGGAGCCAGATGATCCACATCCGGTCTTTCCAGTAATTCCCGCACTTTCGCCACGGTCGCCCTGAACTCACCCCGCAGGTAATGAGCCAACGCCTCGGCGTAACCCCCATACCAGGCAGCGTCCTCGTCCGGCAGGAGGCCAGCGAGTGCCCGCACTTTTTCGACGCAGCGGAGCGCTCCCCTGGCCCCCATGAGGAACCCCAGAGGGACCGACCGGGCACTGAAGGTCCAGGCCAGCTCGCCGAAAGCGCCCAGGGAAGTGGCCACCTCGGTCAGCTCCTCATCGATTCCTTCGAGGTACGCCTCCCAGCCTTCTTCGAAGAAGAAGAGCACGCTCATGGCCAGCGTCCGCAGAACAGCCATCCGGCCGCGGTCGCGTTCCTCGCTGGCCGGCAGGTCGCGGGCGCGGGTGCGCGCGTCTTCCAGCAGCCCCATCGCCTCAGGCCAGGCGCCCAGGCGGCCGGCGCGCACGCCGGCCCGGTGCAGGTAATGGACGGCCTTCTCCTGGTCGCCGCTCTGGGCGAAGTGGTGGGCAAGGGCGCCCACGTGCTCGTCGAGGCGCGCAGGATAGAGACTCTCGATCGCCTCGCCTACGCGCCCGTGGAGCTCCCGCCGCCGCTCGGCCAGCAGGCCTTGAGCGGCGACCTCCTGAGTGAGGGCGTGCTTGAATGTGTACTCGACTTCCGGGTAGATGGACTGCTCGTAGATGAACTCCGCGTCCTTGAGGACGTCCAGCGACGCCGCCAACACGTCCGGTTCCAGGTCGCTGACCCTTTCCAGCAGGGGCGAGGCGAAGTCCTTACCGATGACTGCCGCCGTCTGCAGTGTCCGCTTGGCGTCCGGCTCCAGGCGGTCGATGCGGGCGGCGAGCACACCCTGGACCGTTGGCGGCAGGTCCAGGCGGCTGAGATCGCCGGCCGGCCGGTACGCTCCCGGCGCGCCCACCAGCGCCTCCCGCTCCACCAGGCTGCGCACGAGCTCCTCGGTGAAGAAGGGATTGCCGCCGGCCCGCCTCAGGAGCATCGCCCGAAGATCCTTGAGGTCGCTAGCTGTGCCGAGGAGGGCCGAGAGCAACTCGGCTGCGCTCTCCTCCGCCAGCGGGTCCAGGCGCACTAAGCTGAAGTAGGTGCGCGCCGTCCAGGGAGGAGTGAACTCCGGGCGGAAGTTGGTCAACAGCAAAAGCCGAGACGTGGCCAACCCCTCGACCAGCGAACTTATGAGAGCGAGCGTGTCGTCGTCCACCCAGTGCATGTCCTCGAAGATGAGGATGACGGGCTGCCGCACACTCTCCCGGAAGAAGAGGCGCTTCACGGCTTCCGTACGCAGGCGGCGGCGGTGGTCGGCGTCTTCGGCGGCCTGGTCCTCTCCTTCGGCGAGCAGGTCGAGGAAGCGCGGCACTGTGTCGCGCAGGCTTTCGTCCAGGGCCAGCAGGCGGCCGATCACTTTCTCGCGGACCTGCTCCGGGCCGTCGTCGCCGTCGATACGGAAGTAGCCCCGTAGAACGTCGATCAGCGGGAGGTAAGCCGTCGCCCTGCCAAAAGAGACCGAAGACCCTTCCAGGATGAGGCACCCGCCCACCCGGTCAAGCCCCTTGAATTCGAGGAAGAGGCGGGACTTGCCGACGCCGGGGTCGCCGACGACGCTTGCCACCTGGCCCTGCCCCCGCTTCGCCAGCTCCAGCGTGCTCTTCATGTGCTCCATCTCGTGCGAGCGGCCAACGAACGGCGTGAGACCGCGCCGGGCGCCCGCCTGAAGCCGCGTCCGTACGTCGGAGGGGCCCAGCAGTTCATACGCCTCTACCGGCTGGCTGCTCCCCTTCACGGCGATTGGTCCCAGCGGCGACCAGCGGAAGTAGTCTTCGGTCAGTGCGTGGGTGCCGCCGGTGACCAAAATGGAGTCTGGTTTGGCCAGACTCTCCATGCGGGCGGCCAAGCCCACGGCGTGGCCGACTGCCGAGTAGTCCAGCCTCAAGTCGCTGCCAATGGAGCGCACGACTACCTCGCCCGAGTTGATGCCCACCCGCACCTGCACGACGGCGCCCTTCTCCCGCCGTACCTGCTCGCCGTACCTGGAAACCGAATCGCGAATGGCAAGCGCGGCGTAGAGGGCCCGCCGCGGCGCGTCCTCGTGGGCGATGGGCGCACCGAAGAGCGCCATGATGCCATCGCCCAGGACGTGGTTCACAGTCCCCTCGTAACGGTGCACGCCGTCCATCATCAGTTGCACCGCTGGGTCCATCACCCGTCGGGCCTCTTCGGGGTCCAACCCCTCGAGGAGGTCCATGGAACCGCGCAGGTCGGCGAAGAGCGCGGTTACCTGCTTCCGCTCGCCCTCCAGGGCCGCGCGGGAAGCCAATATCTTCGAGGTTAGGTGCGGGGGCGTATAGGTGAGCGGGGCGCGATCATCCGCCTGGAATGGTGCGCCACAGTTACGGCAGAACTTCGCCGACGCGCCCGCAGGCGTCTGGCAGGATGGGCACGCCCGCTCGAGCCGGGTGCCGCACTCCTCACAAAAAGTGGCGCCATCAGCCGCACCTGCCTGGCACCGCGGACAGTCTGTCAAGCTGCCTCCCCCTGTTGGCCCTACAACCGTTGAGCTGCCTCTGGAGCGTAATCGCTCGGAATCATAACCGAAACGCGCCCGCGTCGCGGCCTTGGCGTCTGCGCCAGATACAAAATGGCGCCCCCGACAGGACTCGCCCCGGCGGGCGGGCGTCTGCCCGAACCTGTGCACCCGGCTCCGGAGATATCGGGCCCCAACGCGGCTTAGCAGCTTACGCCGCAGCGGTGAGGGCGCTCGCCGGCTCATCAGATGACCGGCGCGAGCCGGCGCTTATGCCACCATCGATCGAGTGCGGCGATCAGCACCGTGCCGACAACCGTCAACACGACGGCGCCGGCCGCCATCTGTGTGAGCTCGCTGTCGCTCAGCGCTGACGGTGGAGGGAACGAGTCGAACCAGATGTAGTACATGGCCTGACTGACGGGCAGGGTCACGCAGAAGGCTAAGGCGTGGCGAAAAAAGAACTCTTGAGACACCGCCGAACCCACGCGGCGCCAGCGCAGCCATGCCGCCGTCGCCATCCACAGGAGGACGGCCGGGCCGAGGAACCACTTCTCTCCTTCGATTATACCGACGCCACGCTCGATCCCGTGGACCACACCGAGGAACAATGCCAGGGTCGGATAGGCCGTCCGCCCGGGTCGATCGTGGATGAGGAACCAGCCCATCACGAAGAAGAGCGGGAAGAACTGGATGTAATGGGAGAGCCCTTCGTCGAGGAAGTACACCAGATCGTACACCGCGCCGTCCGTGATCTGCTCTCGCTCCGAGAGGACCGAGATGGTGTCGGTGACGTGGACGCCGATCCCGTAGATGAGGATCGCGATCGCGAACGTCGCGATGAACTGTAACCGGCGGTGCTTTCGAAGGGCCTCGGGTTCAGCAGGCACGTCGCCGAACACGTCGGCGTTGACCTGGGTCAGCGCCAGCCAAATTATCGGGCCGTAGAAGATAATCTCGAGCCACAGGTACGTGGGGATCCCGTGAATCCAGGTGTAAGAGATAAACTCGAGTCCGAGGATGCGCCCGAGGAAGTCGTTCAGGACGGCGGTGTAGAGCCGAGCAAACACGAACACGGTGAACCAGGCCACTGCCCGGGTGCGTATCTGGGTCGTCCGCTGCGCATTGCTCATCAGTGAATCAACCACCAGGGCCCTGTCGTTGATGACTAATCTCTACGCGGGCTGTTCCCAAACCTGTGTTATCTACGACCCGGCCATGCCCACCCGGCCCAGACACAGAACTGGCGCCCCCGACAGGACTCGAACCTGTGCACCCGGCTCCGGAGGCCGGTGCTCTATCCAACTGAGCTACGGGGGCGGCCACCTACATCTTAGGTGCCAATGGCACCCCCATCAAGGCGCCCCGGCGGTTGACAGCGTTTCCGCCCTTGCACGATGCTGGTGCCGGACCGCTATGCCAGAGGCCAACGACAACGTCCAGGCGAAGCTGCACCGGCTGGAAGCCCTCACCCAGGAGCTACTAGCCCACCGCCGTCTCATCATCGCCAGCAACCGCGGGCCCATCGAGTACCGCATAGAAGCGAACGGGGCCCTGGAGGCCCAGCGCGGCGGCGGCGGCATGGTCACCGCGCTCCTGGGCGCCGCCCGCTTCGTACCCGCCATCTGGGTCGCCTCCGCCATGACCGACGGCGACCGCCGCGCCGCCGAGGAGGCGGACGGCCACCTGCTCAAGGTACCGGATAACGAAATCTACGTCCGCTTCGTCACGGTCCCGCAGTCCGTCTACCAGCGTCACTACTATGTCTTCTGCAACCCGTTGCTCTGGTTCCTCCAGCACTTCATGTGGAACACCCCGCGCACGCCCAACATCGGCCGCGCCGTCTACGAGGCCTGGGAGAGCGGCTACATCCCCGTCAACGAGGCGATCGCGCAGGCCATCATCGCCGAGGCGAAGCAGCAGCCCGAGCCGCCCTTCGTCCTCCTCCAGGACTACCACCTCTACCTGGCCCCCGCCCTCGTCCGCGCCGGCGTGCCGGACGCCACCATCATGCACTTCACGCACATACCATGGCCGGGCCCCCGCAACTGGGGCGTCATCCCGGAGTTCATGCGCCGCCGCATCCATGAGGATATGTGCTGCGCCGACATCGTCGGCCTCCAGACGCGCGGCGACGTCCAGAACTTCCTCCACTGCTGCGAAGCGATGCTCGACGGCGCCGCCGTCGATTATCAGCACTGCACCGTCACCTTCCGCGACCGCTTCGTCTACGTCCGGGCTTACCCCATCTCCGTCGACGCCGCCGGCCTCCTCCTCTTCGCCCAGTCGCCCGAAGTCCGGCAGTACCGCGAGCGCCTGCGGCCCCTCCTGGGCGAGCAGACGATCGTGCGCGTGGACCGCTCCGAGCCCAGCAAGAACATCATCCGCGGCCTGCGCGCCCTGGAGCTGCTGCTGGAGCGCTACCCGGACTTCCGCGGCAAGGTCAACGTCCTCCAGTTCCTCGTCCCCTCCCGCAGCGAGCTGGGCGTCTACCAGACCTATACCGACGAAATCTTCGAACTCGTTGACTCCATCAACGACCACTTCGGCGACATCGGCTGGCAGCCCGTCCGCGTCTTCTACGAGGAGAACTACGCCCAGGCCATCGCCGGCATGACCCTCTACGACATCCTGCTCGTGAACCCGCTGATCGACGGCATGAACCTGGTGTCCAAAGAAGGCCCCCTTGTCAACGAGCGCGACGGCGTCCTGATACTCTCCGAGCTCGCCGGCTCCTTCGAGCAGCTCTCCGAGTACTCGTTGCCGATCTCGCCCACAGACCTCGAGGGGACGGTCCGCGCCCTCCACCAGGCGCTGACCATGCCGCCGGACGAAAGACGGCGGCGGGCGGCCGCGCTCAAGCGGCTGGTCCAGGAAGAGGACATCACCTTCTGGCTGGAACGCCAGTTCCGCGACCTGATGACGCTCAGCCGGGGAGGGCTTTGAGCAGCCCGCCCAGCAGCCACTCCACACCCGCCACTCCGGGCAGCCAGTAGTCGGCGCCGGCCAGCACCCCCGGACTCGCCTCCGCGCTGGCGACGGCGATGCTCACGCCCGCCAGGCCCGCCGCCCGCAGCTCGCGCACTCCCCGGAACATGTCGATGTCCGTAGCGTCGTCCCCCATGCAGATCACCGCCGCCAGGCCCAGCCGCCGGGCCAGGTACGCCAGCGCTGTCCCCTTATCGATCAGCAGCGGCGGCCGCACCTCGATCACCTTGCGCCCTTCCTGCAGGCGGAATGCCCGCGCCGTCTGCGAGGCCTGGATGGCGGCCAGGATCGCCTGCCGGGCGGCCGCTTCCGAGAGCGCCTTACGGTAGTGGAACGCCAGCACCGGCCCTTTGTCCTCAACGCTGACACCGGCGACGTCCAGCGTGCCTATCTCCCGCAGCACATCCTGCGCCCGCGGCACGTACTCCCCCAGCCCGTCCGGCGTCTCCAGCGCTCCGTCCACCCAGATGTTGAGCCCGTGGTTGGCGGCGAACGCCGCGCCTTCGACGCCGGCCATCGATCGCGCCTTCTCCAGCGTGCGCCCCGTAATGAACGCCAGCCGGACGCCCTTCTCCGTGAGTTGCCGCAGCAGGACGAGCGTGCTCTCCGCAACGCGCGCGTCCTCAGGGTCGGGCACGATGGGCGCCAGGGTGCCGTCGATATCGCTGATCAGGCCCAGCGGCCGGCGCTCAAGGAGGGGGGCCAAAACAGCAATATCGGTCAGCTCCCGGGTCACGCCACCAGTGTAGCTGATTCGCCCGGGGTCACAATGTACGGCGCATCCGAACCGGCACGTTGTGTACGGCGGTCGCATGCCGTATAATGGCGTACGGAAGGGAGGCACTGGACAATGGTTACCGAGCGGCTGGAGGTTCGCCTGGACAAGGATCGCCGGCGCAAGCTGGCCGAGATGGCCGCCGCCAAAGGCGTACCTGTCTCGGAAGTCGTCCGCCGGATGGTCGACCGCGAATACGATGAAGTGCTGAAGCAGCAACGCATGGAGGCAGTCGAAGCCATAGCCCGCCTGGAGATCGAGGACGTGCCCGACCCTGAGACGCTCTGTCGTCAGCTAAGCGGCGCTTATGACCTCCCCGATCTTCCTTGACGCCAACATCCCCACCTACGCAGCCGGCAGGCCCCACCGGCTGAAGCAGCCGTGTGTTCAAGTGCTGAGGCTCATAGGTGAAACACCTGCCTCATTCCTCACAGACGCCGAAGTGCTGCAGGAGTTGCTCCACCGCTACCTCGCTCTGCGCCGATGGCCTGAAGGCAGAACCGTCTTCGACGAGTTCGCCAGGCTCATGCATCAGCGAGTAGAACCGATCTACGACCTCGACGTCGCGTTGGCCGCGCGCCTCGCGGACAGATATGAGGGTCTTGGCGCCCGCGACCTCCTGCATGCCGCCGTCATGTCCCGCCTCGGCATCCGCCGCATCGTCTCCGCAGACAGGGACTTCGACGCCCTCCCGGATATCGAGCGCCTGGACCCCGCAAACGTCGGCGATTGGCAGGACGCGGCTCTCACCTGAGCGGGCGCCATTCGTGCCTTCGTGGTAACAACCCGCCACCCTCACTCCCCACTCACTACTCACCACTCACCCGCGCAACACGATCCGCCGCTAGCCAAGAGCCCACGGTCAGCCGGTAACTATTCGGACCACAAAGACACAAAGGCACTAAGTCCTGCATTTCTTTGTGCCTTCGTGCCTTCGTGCCTTCGTGGTAACAACCCGCACAACCCCTCACTCCCCACTCCCCCCTAGCCACTTCCCCTCTGCCGGTACTGCAGCGCCTCCGCCACGTGCGCCGCCGTGATCACCTCCGAGTGCGCCAGGTCCGCTATCGTGCGCGACACCTTCAGCACCCGGTGGAAGGACCGCGCCGAGAGCGCCAGTTGGTTCACCGCCATGCGCAACAGAGATTTCGCCGCGTCCTCCAGGAACTGCTGGCAGAACTCCCGCACCTCCACCGGCCCCATCTCCGCGTTCGCCGAGAGCCGCGACTCCGAAAAGCGCAGCCGCTGCTTCTCCCGGCTCACCTCCACGCGGCAGCGCACGTCCGCGGAATCCTCCGCCGTCTTGCCATCGGCCAGCTTCTCGTAATCCACGCGCGGCACGTCTACGAAGATGTCCATGCGGTCCAGCAGCGGCCCCGATATGCGGTGGCGATAGCGCGTGACGGCGGACTCAGAGCAGGAGCAGTGCTTCGTCGGGTCGCCGTAGTAGCCGCACGGGCACGGGTGAAGGTCACAACTACACAGTTGCCCGGCGGGTCGTGACGCTGTGAGCCCGGCGACGGCGCCATCGCCGAGCGCTCCGGCACTCCTCGCGGCCGCCCTGTGGCGAGCACGCCGGGGTGAACCTGTCCTGCCGATCTGGTGGACCGATCCCCGTGGGACCTGCGCGTGCCCGAAGAAGGGTACCTGCTCCTCAACCGGCAAGCACCCGCTGACTGCTCGTGGGCTCGATGACGCCACCACTGACGAGGATTGTGTCAGAGGCTGGTGGCAGCGATGGCCGAAGGCGAACGTGGCCGTCAGAACGGACGCCGCCCCTCGAATCGACATCGACCTCGTGGAGGTAGCCGAGGCCCTCGCCACGGACGCGGCTCTTCCACTGACCACCGAGGTTATTCGCACGCCCAGGGGAGGCCTGCACATAGCGGTCGCGGTGTCCGAGGCGGTCGCTGGCAGAAACCTCGTCCTGAAAGACGGCAGGAAACTGGGAGACCTGAAGGCCAGCCGAGGGTATGTGCTCGTCCCTCCCAGCCGCATCGGCAACAAGTCCTACGAGACCCTGGGACCAGAGGGCATCAACCCCATGCGGGTCGATCCCCTCGGCTGGCTGGCAAAGGTGCTGCCGGAGTTCGGCTTTGGGCTGTCCCCCGAGAAGGCGGGCACACGTCAATACACCCAACTCGGAGGCCAGATCCACGAGGGTGACGGCAGGCACAATGCACTCGTTTCCTACGCTGGCCGCATCTGGATGGACGGCATGGAGTCCGACACGCTGCTGGAGTTGCTCCAGGTGGTCAACGAGCGCCAATGCCGGCCGCCACTGCCAGCGCCCGAGCTCAAGGAGATCGCCCGGCACTTCATCGAGCGACGCGACCAGAGTGAAAAACCAACGCTCCGCGTCGTGGACGATCAATTCGAGCCGGAGTACGTCTCTCCTGACTACTCCTTCGAGCCAGCGAGCGCCAACGCGTTTGTCCAGGAGTTCATACGCTTGCGCGAGGGGACCAACGACGCGCCGTTGGAGTACGCCGAGGCCCACGCCATCTGCACGCTGGGTGCCATCGCGGGGCCGAGGCTGACGATCCCCGTCCGGCAGAAGCCGCGCCCGATCGCGTGCAACCTCTTCGTCGTCATCGTGGGTCCCAGCACCATCGCCCGAAAGTCCGACGTCCAGGAGCATACGCACCACCTGCTAAAGGACACTGTGCCCGGCCTCCTGATCGAGGCACCCGGCTCGTCGGAGGCCCTTATCCAGGACCTCTCCTCCCACCAGGAGACAGGCGGCGTCCTCTTCGTCGACGAGCTCGCCTGGTGGTTCGCCGCGGCTAAACGGAAGACCTACCTGTCCGAAATGAAGGGCTACGTGATGCGAGCCTACGACGGCTCTCCCTTGAGCCGTCGCAACCGAGCCAAGCTGCAGAAGGGTCGCGATGGCGTGATGGTCCGGGCGGAGGACGCCGACGTCGCCGATGAGCCGTGCCTGACCATCTTCGGCACGTCCACGCCCGAACGACTCGCGCAGGTCAGTTCCCGCGAGGATATCGACGACGGCTGGTGGCCGCGCTGGATCATCGTCTGGCCCGAGTCACGGCCGCCGCTCAGGCCGATGGGCCCGCCAGATGGCGCGATCCTGGAGTTGCGGGCGGGCGTCGCCGCACAGCTACAGAAGGTGGATAAGCGTCTCGCAGACAGCGTTCAGGCGCTCCTCACCCCGCAGGCGTGGGACGCGGCCAACAAAGTGTTCGAGGCCTTGGAGGCACGCGCCGTCGAGGAGCCCGACGTGGCGGCGTTCATCTCCAGGATGGAGTTGCGTGTCCTTAAGGTGGCGGCCCTGCTCGCCTTGGTCGACGACCTTGCCGGCAGCGGAAACGTGATCGTCCAGGAGGGGCATGTCGCCGACGCCGACCGCCTGTGCACCCGTTGGCTGGCGGACGCCCGACGCTTCGCCGAAAGCGTCGGCCTCAACGAGTTCGAGTACTCCCTCAACCGAGCGTGGCGGGCGCTGATCCGGATGAAGGGCCGCCGCGGTCCACGCCGGGACATCGCGCGAGCGGCACACGTCCCGGCTCGCGTCCTCGATGAGATTGAGAAGACGCTCGTGGACCGGGGCGCGATCGAGGTAAGCGAGGCAACCACCAACGGCCGGTCCCAGAAGGTCTGGATGGCGGTGTAGGAGGCTTCTGTCACATGTCACATGACACTTCAGTCACCTTTATTGTTTACTCTCCCAACCTTTTAAGGGACGGAGTGACACGTGACAGAAGTGACACTCCACGGGGGGGCGGTCTCAATCTCCCCAACCGGCACCCCGCAGCACCGTGCGCTCGCAACGCGTGTGCGTGCGCAGGTTTTCGGCGTATTTTCCGGAGGTGTTTCTAATGGGACGACGCGGACCTAGCCCAACGCCCACCCGCCTGAAGATTCTCGCCGGCAACCCCGGCAAGCGACCCTTGAAGACACGGCGGACTCAGGTGCCGTCCGACAGGGTTGACTGCCCGCAGTGGCTCACGGCCGCGGCCAAAGCCGAATGGCGACGCCTGGCCCCGCAGCTCACAAGCCGCGGGCTTCTGACACCCCTCGATCGCGCGGCCTTCGCTATGTATTGCCAGGCCTACGGGCGCTGGCGCGAATGCCTGGCCACCGTCGAGAAGCTCGGTACGGTCTACGTCACGGCCTCTGGACGTGTCCACGAAAGGCCGGAGGTCAAGATGGCGCACCAGTACAGCCAGTCGATGCGGGCCTTCGCCGTCGAGTTCGGGATGACGCCGGGGAGCCGGACGCGCATGTCGATCCCGGACGCCGCCGATCCCAACGAGTGTCCGCGGTGCACGCTGTCGCGGGATCTGTGCGGGTGCTTCGTATGAAGAACCAGCTGGCGATCGAACAGGTGGCGATCGACTCCCTCAGGGCAGACGGCGGCAACCCGCGGCGCATCTCGGACACCGAGCTGGAGTCGTTAACGCGCAGCATCCAGCAGTTCGGCCTGGTCGACCCGGTCATCGCCCGGCGCGAAGACAACACCGTCATCGGCGGCCACCAGCGCCTGCTCGCGGCGCGGCGCCTGGGCTTCAAGACCGTGCCGGTCGTCTTCCTCGACATCACGCTGGAGAACGCACGCCTCCTCAACCTCGCCCTGAACAAGATCTCCGGCTCCTGGGACCAGGAGCTGCTGGCGCGGCTGCTCTCCGAGCTGGAGCAGATCCCGGATGTCGACCTGTCGCTGTCGGGCTTTGCCGAGGACGAGATCGCAAAGCTCCTCAAGACTCTGGACGCCCGCGAGAAGCGCGATAGGGCCGAGGACTTTGACTTCGAGGCGGCGTGGGCTGCGGCAAAGGCCGCTCCTGGCGTTGAGCGGGGCGACGTGTGGCAGCTGGGCGACCATCGCATCATGGTGGGCGATTCCACCCAGAAGGCCGACGTTGAGGCCCTGATGGCCGGACAGACGGCATCGCTGATGGTCACGGACCCGCCGTACGGCGTGGCGTACGAAACCGAGGGCAAGAACCCCCGCTGGCGCAAGGACAAGCGTCCCATAGCCAACGACGACCTCGGCAAGGACCAGGCCGCGTTCTGGACGGACGCGTTCCGCCACTGGCCGCTGGACGGCGACGCCTACGTCTTCAGCCCCTCCGGGCCTCTCATCTCGACGCTGTGCGCCTCCATCGAGGCCGCCGGCATCGCCCACCACCAGTGGCTCATCTGGGTGAAGCACCAGCTTGTGCTCGGCCGCAGCCACTACCACTACCGGCATGAGCACGTGTTCTACGGCTGGAAGGGGAAGACCAGCTGGAACGGCTCGCGCAAGGAGGACTCGGTCTGGGAGGAGGAGCGGCCGATGGCGTCGCCCGAGCACCCGACGATGAAGCCGGTGCCGCTTTGCGAGCGGGCCATCGAGAACAGCAGCCAGCTGAACGGGTTGGTGATCGACCCCTTCCTCGGCTCCGGAACGACGCTGATCGCGGCCGAGCGGACGGGCCGGCGCTGCTACGGGATGGAGATCGACCCGCATTATTGCAGGCTGATCATGGCACGCTGGGAGGCGTTTAGTGGTGGGAAAGTGGAGCGAGCGGCCTAGATGAGTCGTCTCCTAAGCGACGACCTCGTAGCCCTGCCGCTCCAAATGGGCGGCATCAGCGGGTGTGACGACCCAGTGCTGATCGTCGTCACCGAGGACAACCAACCAAATCTTGGTGCAGCGGCAGCGGAAGCTAAGGGCGGTGCCAAGGGTGTTGAACTTGAACATTGTCATTCTGGTCTCCTCGTCGGTGCCGTCGTCGTAGGTGATCTCGATCTTCGCCTTCATCTCGGTCTCCTTGCACGAGCATTACTCACTCTACCCGCCGGGGAAGTCAAGTCGTACCGCCGCCAATCTCAACCTCGATCGACACTATTGTGCGTTAGTGCTGCGGCGCTGGGAGGCTTTCTCCGGCGAGAAGGCACGGAGGGCCGATTGATGCGGCGCGCACTCGCCAGTCGGTCTATAATCCGGACGGGTCCCTTGAGATACGGCCGGGCATCCCCGCCCGGCCTGGAGTACCCCCTCCTCACGGCTCAAGGGGCCTCTTGCTATTCCTCGCGGAATCATCCGCGTGACCGCTTGACTTCGTTCCCCGACAGAGTGAGTAGTGCGAGCACCAAAGAAAGGAGGTGCTCGGATGAGCATCGAAAACAGGGACCTGAAGCCAGGGACGAAACTCCTGGCGCGCTACAAGAAGCAGGAGTACGCCTGCGAGGTCGTCAAGACCGGGGACGTCATCCGCTACCGGCTGGAGGATGGTCAGGAGTTCAAGAGCCTGTCCTCGGCGGGCAGTTCGGTGATGGGCGGATCAGCCTGCAACGGCTGGCGCTTCTGGAGCGTGGCGGGCGAGGAGCCAGTGAAGCCCGCCAAGAAGGCCAACAAAGCCGGGGAGCAGCCGAAGCCCGCCACGAACCCGCGCAAGGCCAAGGCCCCGAAGCCGAGCAGCGGCTTCAGGCGGCTGGAGGACGGCCGCTTCTGGTGCGACGCCTGCGCGGACGCCTTCACGGCGCCCCAGGGCGTGGAGCCGATCGGCTGCCCCCAGGGCCACGAGCCGGGGCAGGCGACCGCCGGCTAGGCGTTAGCCGACAACCGAATAATGAGCACAGCAGGCCCCTCCGGGGGTCTGCCTGCGTGTTCGGGCCAGCAGCCCCCCTTGCCAGCAGAGGTGGCCTCTAGTGGCCAAACGAGCCTGCAGCACCGCCAACGAAGACGGTGACCGCTGCCAGGCACCGCCGCTCCATGACGGCGACTTCTGCCTGATGCACTCCCCCGAGCATGCCGAGGAGGTGGCGGAGGCGAGGCGGCTCGGCGGGCTCCGCCGGCGGCGGGAAAAGACCGTCGCAGTCGCCTACGACCTGGAGGGGTTGGGTACCGTCGATCAGATCCGGCGGCTGATTGAGATAGCGGCTCTCGACGCGCTGGGTCTGGAGAACTCGGTGGCGCGTTCGCGCACTCTGGCCTACCTCGCCCAGGTCGCCCTCAAGGCGCTGGAGATCTCGGACTTCGCGGACCGCGTCGCTGCCCTGGAGGCCGCAATCGGGCCGCGGCTCATGAGGAAGCGATGAGCGGGGCCCAGCGGCTGGACAAGATCTACCCCGCGCTCACGGCCAGGGAGCGCGCCCTGCTGGTGCTCCAAGCCTGGCAGGATGACACCGATGAAGACCGCCTCGTGCGGAGCACCATGCCTGCGGCGCAGGTGACGGACTTCAACCGCTACATCGAGTTGATGAACGCCACGAACCAGAAGATCGGCGTGTTCATTCTTGCGGTGCGTCTTCTCGTCGATCACCTGAGCCTCCGCTTTGGCTGGCTGCTGACCGTACTGCTGTTGGGGGCGGAGGTGAAGGAAGAGTGCCGCAGGCGTTCCCGCGTTGACGATCTCTGGGAAATCCACGTGAAGGCCCTCCGGAATGGCATCACGAAGCGGTGGACGGAGCTTCGCTCGGCGGAGGAAGTGCTGAACGAGATCGGCCAACAGTTTGAAGTCGAGGACCCGACCATCCCGAGCCTCCGCGAAGTAGTGGAGTCCATTCGGGGAGACTTGCTGGAGCTGCGGGAGAAGGGTGGACCTTACTTGGGCGACCTCGACCTTCCCGGGCCCGACGAAGAGCTGACCAAGCAGTTGCGGGAGCTCGCCGACCTCCCCGACTCAGCAGATTGACGCTTGATCAGTCGAATACGCCCAGGGCCGTCGCCGTGACGAAGAGGGCGAATGAGGCTGCCCCGCCGACCAGCACGAGGAAGTCTCCGAAGACAAGCGCAAGCGTCAGGCCCACGGAGAGACAGAGGATACCCAAGACGAGGCCGACCCCACGCATGCCCGGATTATAGCGAGTACTCTTGTTCCTCTGTGCCGCCGCTGCTATCTGGCCGAGCCCTTCGCCCGCACCCGGAGCAACGCCACCGCGTTCAGGTGGTCCTTCATCGGGATCAGAGCGGGGCCGAGCCGGGGCCAGTACCTGACGGGCAGCGCTCGCATGGCCTCCCTTTGACAGTCGCTTACCGCCCCGCAGAACGCCAGCCTCGCAATGGTCGACGGCCATCGCGGCGGGATCTCAGCCCCGCACCAGGCGCACCCCCGGACGACCGTCTTGCGGCAGGACCGGCTGCAGATCGGGCCGCGCCGGCCCTGCTTGACCGGCCGCCGCAAAAACGCTTCGTAGCTGCTGCGCCATCTCTGGAACCGCCTCCCACAATTGGCGCACGTCAGCGTCACTCTCCCGGCCCTTACGCGGCAGGCGTAGCATTGGTCCGTCTTCCTGTAGAGCAGCGGCTTCCCGCACGCAGTGCAGTGTCTTAGTTCGGGGCGCCTGAGCGCCAGCCCCAGCTCCAGCATCGCCGCGCGCAACGTCACCTGGCTGGTCCCGACGGCAACCGCGAGCGGTCGCGCCTCGCCCCATCTGACCTCGCGCCGCTCGCCCAGTTCGACAAGCAGCCGGGCCTTGACCTCCTCGCGACTCGCGCGGGGCATCGGTGCCTTTGGTGCCACGCCGTCTATCATGATCGCCCCAGTAATCCACTAGCATAAGAGATCAAGGACTGCCGCCCAATCCTAGGAGGAGATGCGACCAAATGAGCGATCACGAAGCCCGAATACGAGATGTTGTTTGGCAACACATCTTGGCGGTCACCGATCCCGGGGCGGACCCTCGCACTGAATTCTCGCATGGCCTGATCATCGGCATCACCCTTAGCGGTTCAGATCCAGACCTGGCGAAGCGAGTGCTTCATGCCCTGATCCTGGACAAACATCTGCAGATCACGGCGAAGGCGGATCAGTTCGCCGCCGCGCTGCGACAAACCCTAGGGTTAAATCCTGAAGATCAGAGCCAGTGAACCGTGTGACACTAACGCGGGTTAGGGCCCAATCACCTACAGTCGGCGGCGAGAAGACTGGTGCCAACAACCTCGCCGTTGCAAGTCCGACGATGAGGAACGGCAACGACACACCCCCGTTAACTGCTAGGGTGCCGTAACTCGCTCGGGGCAACTCAGCGGACCGATATCACAGAACCTGCACTCGTTTTCGCTTGGTGCCTTGTGAGGATGCGTATCAGATTCCAATACGTCGAGGAAGTAGTTGAAGTCCTTCTCGAAATCGGAACCCACGGCGCTCGGTGGAATACCCACGGAACGACTCTCGTAGACTACCTGGCCGGCCAACGTCCTGCTTGCGAACTCGGGCCTCGCGATTGGGAGGCAGTACATGTAAATCATGACTTGGATCTGGTCGGATGCACGCGGTTGCCCCGTCTTGGCGTCATGAACGGTAAGGGTGTTTCCGGAGAAACTAACGAGGTCCGGTTTGCCGCTGAGGACTAGCCCGCTATTAGGCCGCTCGTAGTAGAATTGCGCTTGCCCTTCGACGAGGACTTCGTCTCCCGCCTGCTGCCTCTGAAGTCGAATTTCCCGGAGGAGCCGCGTGTGCCTAATATTCCAAGTCGCGAGATCGAAGTCGCTCGGTGCCTTGTCGTAGGCTTGATAATGACTCCGAAACCAAGGTGCCCACTCGCAAGAGATCTCGCCGCTCATCAGCTTGGAAAGCCACGTCACCCAGACGAACGGACTGTTGCGCTTCTCTGCCATGATTGTCCTCCTGCCCCAGTTCTGAGGGGAGCATATTTTAGCACCCCCGCCTCTGTGCGGCGCGACTGGTGACGCTGATGGGCGTAAACGCAACTCCGGCGGCCGATGGGGTTCACCCCACAGTTGCGACCGCCCGGATCGACACTAAGAGCCGTTAGTGCCGTGCCGACTGCTGCGTGAGCCTGCCAGATCTCGCCTGGGCGGCTCGGCGATGTTGCTCGCCGCCGATGGCCATTGGGTAATGAGGCTGCAAGCCGCAAGAGCACCTAGCAGGTCAGGACCGGTAATTGGCAGCGGCAGTACCAGGTGGCGTCCACTGCTCGCCGGCGCATGGTTCCAGGACGGAGACCATGACAGCACGATGGTCGGAATCACGAATGGCCACTGCTCGACTATCTTGCAAAGAGCAGAAAGTTCCTGTTGGGGTAGCCAAGTGACAATTGCATCGAATCGTATGAATGACGCCACCCGCACAATCTCTTCGAGCCGCCTGATAGCTGCTGGCCGGTGGCCGTTAGCTTCCAGGAGCCTGGCAATCCAGGAGGCGGCCGGCCTGATCGGCACGATTAGAAGTACGTTCAGTGGCTGGCCTCCGGGGTGCAGCGGGCTGCAAGGTTTGGATGGGCGCGCTCCAAGCATCAGGGCCGATTCAATGTTCTAGAAACTGGCCGGCGGATGTGCGAACTCGATCTGCAGCGAGCGACCGCTGAGCTCAAATCGAGTCACGGTCTCAGGCGAGTCGGCGTCGCCCTTCCAGGAGATGGTTACCCGCTCTTCGGTATCCAGCTTGCCGAGTGCCCATTTCACCATCTCACCGACCGCTTCGAGATGAAGGGGTGGCCAGCCCGCGGTCACCTTGCGGATCTCACCGGTCATACTCGGCTTGCCGAACTTCGTCGCGAGGTCTTCGACGACATCAGCGACTTCGTCGCCGGCGTTGAGACGGGCGAGAATTTCGTGCCCATCGTTTAGAATTAGTGCCGTTGTGAACACCACGTTCAGTAGTTCAACTGCCTCGCCACAGCCTGGACCTGCCATCGGTTCATGCTCCTTTCATTCGCTATCTCACTCGGAGCGCGCCCGCCGGAGCACATTGTGAGCAGGGGAGCAGAACGGGACATGCGTGAGATCACACAAGTTAGGCGGGAAAGCAAAGGGCCTTTAAGTGTGCCAAGTCTTCCTCTACGTGCACGTTTCGTCGGCCGCGACAGGGAACTCGCAACTCTACACGAGCTGCTGGTCAACCGCTCCGGTCAGTCGGTCCTCGTTCAAGGAGAGGCGGGCATCGGCAAGAGCTCGCTATTCGAAGAGTTCCTTAGTCGAGTCACTGGCGATCCATTTCGCGTTCTACGCGGCCACTGCTACGAGCAGCCGGAGGTCGGCCCGTACTTCCCGTTCCAGCAGTTGGCGCGCCAGATCTCGATGCAGACTCTGTCGCCTGGCCGTTATGCGATGGAAGCGATTTGGGCTACCCGCGCACCCGGGGAGTTCAACCTCAGTCGAGACGCGCCCGCAGAGCGGGCCGCATTTCTGAACAGAGCCACCGACGCGATTCTGATTGCCACCAGCGAACGGAAGACCCTTGTATGCATCGAGGATATCCAGTGGGCTGACGTCGGCTCTCTCCTCCTCCTCAACAACTTGATTGACGCCCGGTGCGAATCCTTGTCGGTAGCTTGCAGCATGCGGACTGAGGAGCCACTGGGGAACGAAGTCAGGCAATTGGTCCGCCGAATCGAGCGCAACAGTAGACGGGTGCTAGTCCCCGCCTTCACTGCCGACGAAGTTCGCTGCTTGATGGAAACACTCAAGGGCCCTGGGTTCATCACTGAAGAAGAGCTAGACGAACTTCATGCCTGTACGCGGGGCAATCCTTTGTTCGTCACCGAACTCATACTCCATCTCACCGCTACCGGTCTGCTGGAGCGGCATTCCTTGGCTGAGGCACTTAGCAGAGCCCAGATCCCGCGTCGCTTGGCCGAGCTCATCGATCTGCGGCTCCATCACCTTCCACCTCGAGTGACTCACACCTTGTCGCTATGCGCTGTGGTCGGCGGCCAATTTGCGGCGGACGCTATCGTCCGGATTGGCGCTGACTCGAAAGTAGTCATCGAACGCCATCTTCAAACCGCCTGCGAGTCGGGGATCGTGCTCCCGGTCGATCACATGGGCGAGCCCCGGTACCGCTTCGTACACCCTCTATTTGCTAAGCGGCTGTATGATCGGCTCTCTCCGGCGCAACGCAGGGATCTGCATAGCCGGGTCGCCGAAGCAGGGCACACGGGGGCCCTACGACTCGACCTGGACGAGCTCGCCCGTCATCATGCTGCTGGTCTTGGCCGACGCCAGCCCACGAGAGTGATTCACTACTGCTCATCGGCTGCTGAGCGGGCGGAAGGCATCATGGCCTTCGAGAGCGCCGCTCGCTTTTGGGAGCTGGCGTTACGATCGACTCGCACTCGCTCCAATCGCATCCGTGCGAGACTGTTGCGACGGTTGGGCTGGGCGCTTTGGGCCGCCGGCAAGTGGATTCCTGCCGCCGAGGTGTGGGAAGAGGCGGTGCAGCTGTTTGATGCGATGAAAGATGCGCGTCACGTGGGCGAGATCGCACTCGCTCTAGGTGACATGCTTCGCTGGCGACAGGAACTAGCCCAGTCAAAGCGTTGGTTGAGCACGGCGCTTGCTGTCCTTCCTGAAGAGTCGACCGAGCGCGCTAGGGCACTCGCGCTTCTAGGAAGCATAGAGTGCATTGAAGGAAACTCCGACACAGGACTCGAGCTCCTGCAAGAGGCGGTCAGAGCGCTTCAAGAGAAGGACCCGGACCCCATCACCCTCTACTGGCTATCATATGGCTTCTTGACAGCGGGTGATCCTGACAAAGCATGTAGTCTCGCCAAAGAAGGACTGATCGAGGCGACGCGGCGAGGCGCATCCAACGCTGTGTGTTTGTTGGCTGCAAGCCTGGTCCACCAAGATCTCGCAGGTCTCAAGTACATTTTGGCGCGCTCCCACGCCAGGATTCTGGAAGCCCACCTTCATCCCACAGACACAAGGGGGCTTACGCTCTCGTTCATTTGCAAGGCCCTGATCATGTCCTTCGTTGGCGACTGGAGCGCGGTTTCCCGCCTATGCGAAGAGTGGGCTGCAAAGGTCCGGCTCGTAGGACGGTATCAGGTGGCCACGGCGCGGGTTTTCCGAGGAGAGGCGAGGCTCGCCCTCGGCGATGCCGTTGGCGCAAAGACGCAGTTCAGCCGAGCGCTCCCGGACGTTGAGCGAATGATGCCGCTTGTTGCTCTCCACCTGGCTCGCGCCCACCTTCACTTGGGTGAGTCCGAGCAGGCAGAAGCGATCTTGCGACATTACGCAGCGGAGGTGATAGCTACGAAGAGGTTCGCCGCCGCACGTTTGGTTGCTGGCGACGTCGCATCCTCCTTGGAAGCAACCGGCATTTGCGAAACACTCTACGAGGCGTTGCTCCTGGAATCCCGGCCGATGCTTATTGTATATGCGCCCATCTCCGTACAGCGGGTACTCGGCCGGCTGGCGACGTCAATGAAACTTTGGAGAGAGGCCATCTCGCACTTTGATGCCGCCGCACGCCAGTTGGCCTTTGGTGGCGCGCACTTCGAATTGGCTCACACGTATCTTAACCACGCCGCGATGCGCCGGGCCAGGCGTCGCCGTGGCGACCTGAACAAAGCGGTCGCTTTTGAGGCTAGAGCGAATGCCATCTTTAGCAAGCTCGGAGTGCCTCAACCGCTGCAAGACACTAGCGGAACACGCACGGCCAGTCCGTTCGGTCTGACGTCTCGTGAAATGGAAGTCCTAGACCTCGTTGCCCACGGCCAGCGAAACCGGGAGATCGCCGAGACTCTTGGGGTTACTCACAGAACTGTAGACCGTCATCTGGAAAACATTCTTGGAAAGATGGCGGTTAGCAGCCGAACCCAAGCCGTGATACGAGCTGTCGAATACGGACTGATCGGTGCCCGGAGTTCAGTCGGCGAGCGCGACTAGTAGGCATCAGCGTGCCGTCGCGTTTCCGCGGGGAATGGCAACACTAACACGAGATAGTGGGAGATTCGCCTCTTCCGGCGGCCCAGTCAGTTGGCGGCCATGAATTTGTCCGTATCTCTTCGAGTGTGCTAAGCGACGTCTATGTGGATATTCTCCTTACCGAGGGCGATATCGAAGACTGTTGGCTGGTCTTTCATACCGGGAGCATCGGGGGCGACGACAAGAAGAGAGCGGGAATCAGTCACCGAATCGACGGAGGACCCGGCGCGCAGGTGGATCTTCAAATTATCGATTACGTCCGATATCTTGCTGAGCTCGATTAAGGTGAGATTGTCTTCTCGCAGTACAAGCCAGACGCTCTCACCGTTCTTCTTCCTCAATGGACCGAGAGTGCGATCGGCCGGGAGGATCACACGGGAAATGTCCGTGTGACCTGCCTCTCCAAAAATGACCTTGAAGAGCAGTTTCTGCCCTTTGGCGGCTGGAGAAAACCATTGGATTCGAGGGTCGGCAACTGTAGCTGTCCGGAACGGACGCAGAGGCTCTATGGGCGAGACGAGCACTGCTACGCTGCCGGTCCAACCTGGAGTGAACTCGGAAGGCCGTGTCCACTTGACGACGGCTCTGTCGGTATCTCTGTCCCTGCCTTCCAGCTCCTTCACGAACGCGATCCGCCAAATGTTCGAGCCGTGCAAGCTCACTTTTAGCGCCTGCAGCATGTCACGAGCGCCTAGGTATACATCATCCCCATGCACCCACATCCGCCACACATGGGATCGGAGATCATCAGGCGCGCCAACGGCGAATCGCAAAGCGCTTTGCTTAGGGGACAAGACGACTCACATCCTAACTCGGGGCGCGCAGACAATCACCGTGATACCTGGAACGAGCCAGTACGGCCGTGGAGGGACGTCACACAAACGCGGCGCCGTAGCGCGCTCAGGCCATCTAGAATGGATGAGCGGACAGGCGATGGCGCAGTGGGGACACTAACGCCAGCTAGTGTGCGCACCTCAAGACTATGGCGTGCAAGTCAGGTTGAAGAACGGGATGTAGATCAGGATATCCTGTAGCCCAACCGCACCGTCCGCGTTCAGATCGAACCGGGCGCTATACACCTCACCTCATGCACCAGCACCGGTTCCTCGAACCCCTTGGCGACGAACTCACCTCCGTCCGCGAAATGGAACCCCTTGCCGGAGCACAACCCGCGCACGGTGTCCGCCACGCAATCCATCAGCTCTACCGACTCTTCATTCGATTCCCAAGTGTAAAAGCGAAGAGTGCGAACAGCATAACCGCGGAGAAGGCCTCGCACGCGGAGAGTATGGTACCCAACTTCGAGTCGGGCTGAAGCCCGTTGAAGCTCAAGGTTCCAAACGTAGTGAGACTAAAGATGATGTGATCCTTCATCGATGCCCACCCCGGCAGAGCTCCCGCCGCCCAATACAACGATGGAAAGACAATGAAGGCAAGGGCAGAGGCCCATGCGACAGGGCGGAGTGGCCGCTCGCCGAATCCCGTCAGCGCTTCAAACACCCAAGCGACCAACCAACCCATAAGAAAAGTGATCGGCCGCTGGTTGCGCCAATCGAGAGGATACTCGGACTCATATTTTGAAAATATCCTGCCGCGTCGCCATCCCCAGTAGAGTTGCATCTTGGCCATCTGTCGTTCTCTCACGGCCGCCCACGAGGCATCATCGTATCGCCCAATCGAAAGGAAATTGTTCTTGTGCAGGAGGTATGCCTCGCTCGCTTGCCGATACGCCTCGGCGCTTCGTTCCTTATGAGCTGCTGACTCCTCCTTGATTGCACTGCCAAGTTGTCCGCGGCGTATCCGAGTTCGGTCTAAAACTGAACCATACCATCGCGCGTGTTTGACGCTTCGCGCATGGTAAAAGTCGATGCCGGCGAGATCAGTGAAGTCGAACTTGGCTTCATCGAATGTAGCACCGGTCACCTGGGCGCCCTCAAGGAACGCCCCGGACAGTTCAGCGCCAGTGAGGTCAGCATTGCCAAGCCGAACATGCTCCATCTTGGCGAATTGCAGGTTCGCGCCCTCGAGGTGCGCTTCCGTTAGAGAAGTCTGCGTCAACTTACTCGACAACGCTAAAATGCCGCGTAGATCGGCGCGTTGCATCAGCGAGCCGGACAAATTGATCCACGAAATGTCAGTGGTTCCTAAATTCTCGTTGAACCATAGTGGGCTGCGGTTGTTAGTCTTCTTAAACGCAATGGCCAGCGGTGCCACAGCCTCTCGGCTCAAGTCGATCTCTTCCAGCACACAATTCGAGGCGTCGACGCACTGAGCGCTTCCTGCTGCCTCAACGATCTCGAACAGTTCGTCGCGCGTGAGTCTTGTTCCCTCGGCTACCTTAACCGTCAGGACTCCTGCCTCGGAGTATTGCTGTGCGGCTTTCCGGCACGCACTGACAGCCTCTGTGATGCTTGCAGGCCCATGCATCCCCACTTCAACAAGGTATTCGCGCATGTATGCTTTCCAATTGCCCGCGTCACGGAACAGCCGGATCGGGGTTAGTTCGTCGCTCATGCTCGAAATTGTAGAACCACCGCGCGTTGATCCCGATAGCGTTGTGGCAGGAACTTGTTGAGAGAACCGCCACTACCCCAGAGCACCGAAGACCATTAGCCCAAGAGCAGATACGGCGGCAGCGGTCGGCCGGATCATGTCCTTCCCATCTGATAGTCCAATCGCTGAGCATACACCAAGAGCGATCGATGGTTGATGTTCAGACGAGCAAATTCAGACGATCATTGCGCACGAGACGAGCACTAACAAACCGTAGTGCGCGGGAGGCGGCTTACCTAGGCGACAGCGCCTCGCTCTTCGGCCGCGGTGCGCCGCTCCGGCGCCGGCACGCCCGCAGCGGTAGACGGCAGCGCCACGCGCTCCGCCGCGGCCGCCTTCAGCTCAAAGTAGGACTGCTCCAGCAGCTCTCTCAGGCGGTCCAGGTCCGGCGCCGCCTCCGGGTCGGATTGCAGGGTGAAAAACAGGCTCTTATCGTAGCTGATCACGACGCAGCCCAGCCCCATCCCCCAGGTCAGCGGCGCCAACACGTAGTGCGCCAGCATCCGGTGTCCCACCGTGTAGAGCGGGATCATTGGCCCCGGCACGTTGCTAAAAACCAGATTGGCGAGTGTGTTCGGCGGCGGGCCCAGGGCCGCGACCGCGGCGATCAGTGGCGCCGGCATCCGCAACACTGCATCGCCCACGGCGTCAATCCCATCGGCCACCCGGTCGCGCTTCAGTTTCTCGGTGCGCTTTCGGATTATGGCCAGCCGCTCTACCGGGTCGCGCACGCCCAGCGGCACTTCCACCAGCAGCATCGACATGCGGTTGCCCAGCTTGCCGTGATCGTTCTCTCGCCTCACGTTCACGGGCGTCAGCACCCGCATCTCCCGTCCGTCTACAGGCTCGCCGTGCTCCTTCTGGTATGGGCCCAGAGCGCCCCCCAGCACAGCCAGCGCCACGTCGTTTACCGTGCCGCCGCCGCACGATTTGCGGATCTGCCTGAACTCCTCGAACGGGAACGCCGTGCCCGCCAGCCTACGCGCCGGGGATAGCGGGTGGTTGAATCCCGCCCGCCGCACGGGGATCGCGAAGTAGCGGATCGCCACCGCCAGCGCCCGCACGATCGCCCGCAGCAGCGACAAGTCGCCACGCATCACGGCGCCTACCGCCGCTCTCTGCATCCCCTCCCATCGGTCCACGGCCTCGCGCATGCCGTCAAACAGCCCGTCGAAGAACAGGCTGGCGCCGCCCGGGATCGAACCTGCATCGGGCATCAGCGGCGGCGGCGGCGTTGGCGGCGGATCCGGCGATACATCCAGCATCACCATGGCCAGTTCCACACCGCCTACGCCGTCAACGAGGCAGTGATGTATCTTGGTCACGACCGCCGAGCGACCACCTTCCACCTCCACCAGGTGCATCTCCCATAACGGCTTGCTCCGGTCCAGCCGGCCGCTGTACAGCTCCGCCGCCAGCTCCATCAGCCGCTGCTCGCTGACCGGCTTGGGTACTGTCATGCGGAGAATGTGCCGGCGGATATCGAAGCCCGGAGCGGGCTCCCACGTCGGCCGCCCTATGTTGAAGGGCGCCGGCACGACGACCTAGGTGTAGCGCGGGATCAGGTGCAGCCGCGCCGCCAGGCTCGCCACCAAACGCTCATACGGGACCTCGCCCTCGAACACCGCTATCGAGCCGATGTTCAAGGGCGACTCGCGCGTCTCCATCGCCAAAAACGCAAAGTCCTGCGGGCCGAGGCGCCGGCGTGAAACGCGCTGGGACATGTTGACCTGTTGGTTGCCTCGCATTCTAACAGCAGCCCGGCGGCTGGCCAAGAGGCCAACGCACTGCCAGAGCCTTGCTTCGGCCCGTACCGCCCGGACAGAAAAACCGCAGGGCGGTGGGCGTAGCGCACATACGAGTCGGGCCAGCTCGCTGCCTGCCAGCAACCAAACGCCGGCACTAACCGGGGGCGGGGTGCGTTAGGCGTCTCACGGGCGCTCGCCTGCTAGAATACGCTCGGAGACCCCCGGATGGTACGCGAGGCCGTGGATCGCTTGTCAGCGGACACAGCCCCACCACTGCCGATACTACTATTTCAGAAGGCGCGCGGGGCGCCGAGGCCAAGTGAGGCGGTAGGTCGATGACAGGTCAAGCACTCTCCCCCGATCCGGAACTCATTCAAGGCGGAATGGGCGTCGCCATATCAGGCTGGCAGTTGGCACGCTCCGTTGCCGAAACAGGAGAGAGAATCGGTAGACCGGTCCTCGGGGTGGTCTCAGGCACAGGCCTGGCCATAACCATGGTCCTCAGGCTTCGGAAGGGAGACTCACACACGCGCCGCGCAATCGAGGCCTTTCCCGTTCCGGAAATCGCCCAAGGAATCATCGAGAGGTACTGGCTCAACACCAACAGGTCATCCCGGTTCAGAATCCCTCCAAAGCCCGAGATTTTGGTAAAGGGAAGCGACGAGCAAAAGACAGATCTCGCAAAGCTGCTGGTCGTCGCGAACTTCGCGGAGGTATGGCTGGCCAGGCAAGGGCACAGCGGACCCATTGGGATCAATTACCTCGAAAAGATCCAACTGCCCCGCCTTCCCGAGATATTCGGGGCGATGTTGGGCGGAGTTGACTACGTCCTGATGGGTGCGGGGATTCCGAACCAGGTTCCCGGAGTCTTAGACGACCTCGCGGGCTGGAAGGAAGCGTCGTACAAACTCGACGTCGCCGGATCGGAAAAATACGTACTCTCATTCGACCCGAAGACGCTAATCGCAGAGCAATACCGCACGCCACTGACGCGACCGAAGTTCCTGGCGATTGTCTCGCATCACGCGCTCGCACAGGCCCTCGCTCTCAAGGCTACGGGAGAGGTGGATGGCTTCGTGGTGGAAGGCCCGATTGCAGGCGGGCATAACGCACCGGCCCGGGGAAAAGAGATCAGTGAAAGCGGGGAGCCGATCTACGGGGAGCGCGACCAGCCGGACCTGCCGAAGATACGGCGCCTGGGAAAGCCATTCTGGCTGGCCGGCGGATACGCGAATCCAGAAAAGCTCGACGAGGCAAAGAGCATGGGGGCGACCGGTATCCAGGTGGGCTCCGCCTTTGCACTCTGTGACGAGTCGGGGCTGAGGGAAGATATCAAGCGGGAGCTGAGAAGACGGAGCTACTCCGGGGATATTAGGGTCATGGCGAACCCCGTCGTCTCTCCGTCTGGCTTTCCTTTCCAGGTAGTCAGCCTCGAAAGCTCACTGTCCGACCCGGTAGTCTACGGAGCGCGTAAGAGAAGCTGCAGCCTGGGATATCTTGCTGAGGCTTACAGGACGACGAGGGGCGGGATAGGGTTTCGGTGTCCTGCGGAACCGGTCAAAGCGTACGCGAAAAAAGGTGGGGACGCGGAGAGCGCATCGGGAAGGGTATGCCTTTGCAACGGCCTAGCGGCAGCATCGAAGGACGGGCAAGGCACCGAAACAGCCAGCGAGCCACCCATTGTCACGCTAGGACAAGATCACAGCTTTATTCGAAGCATGCTACCCAGTGCAGATGGTTCGTACTCCGCCGAGGACGTCATCCGCTCTATCCTGTCCCTGGCGCCCTCCGGGCACAGTGAAGGACGGGCAGCTCTCTCCGCCGCCGGTGGGTAGCGATTTGTTGCTCGGCTGAGCCCCGGCCGGGCGGGACTAGGATGGATCATTGACAGAAGTTACGATCGGCTCCAGCGGGAGTTTCGAGAATGGACTGAGGCTATTCAATAAGCTCGTACAGCAGTCTGGCATCCTCAGAGAAGCGCGCCGGCGACAGTACTTCGAGCCCCCGAGCGTGGCGCGAAAGCGGAAAGCCGCCACCAAGCTGCGGAAGAGTTTGAAAGAGGCCAGGTTCGAAGCTGGACCTAGGCCGAAATACGGTGCCGCGAGGCGCAAACCCTAACGTCCCATCAACCCATTGCTATGTCTGCATGTTGTCGGTCAGGTGATTAATCCGTCCGAGCAGATCGGGACGAACGCCATTGTGCCCTTGTTATGTTCCCTGGCTCACACTAGAATACAGCCCGCCCTCTCATGGCATACGCACATTCCACAAACAGCGCAGGAAAGCGCCATGACCTCGTTGACCACCTGACCGCGGTCGCGTCTCTCGCTGCCCAGTTCGCCCACGACCTTGGCGCGCAGGAGCTGGGGGGCTTTGTCGGCATTTGGCACGACGTAGGCAAGTTCCACCCAGCGTTTCAGGAGTACTTGCGCTCGTGCGAGGCGAATCCGCTGGCTCGTGGGCACGGGCCTGACCACAAGGGCGCTGGCGCGCTCCTCGCCTCCAAGCATTTCGCCGGGCTTTCGGCCCTGCTCATTCAGGGGCACCACGGAGGTCTACGGGCACCCGCAGACCTGAAGACATGGCTCGCCGAGAAGGGGAAGGACACGGCCAGCGGCCATGCCCTGGAACTGGCCGCCGCCGCGATGCCGGATCTCGAACCGAGTGGCCAACTCTCGTTCCCAGACCATGTCTTGCGCGACCCCAGGTCCGCGGAACTGTTCCTGCGCCTCGTTTTCTCTGCCCTCGTCGACGCCGACTATCTCGACACGGAACAGCACTTCCGCGCAGAACTTGCGTCAGAACGCGGTACCAGCACTAGCATGGCGGAATTGTGGGGTCGGCTCGAAGGCGACCAGCGCCAGTTCTCGGGTTCCGGCAATGACCCGGTGTCGCATACCCGTCGCGATGTCTATGAGGCGTGCATCGCCGCAGCGGATGAACCTCCCGGGCTCTTCCGTCTCACAGTCCCGACCGGCGGCGGGAAGACCCGCTCGGGTATGGCGTTCGCCCTGCGCCACGCGCTCCGCCATGGGCATCAGCGAGTCATCGTGGCCGTGCCCTTCATCACCATCACGGAGCAGACTGCCGAGGTGTACCGCGGTATATTCGCCGCCGACAATGTTCTTGAACATCACAGCGCGGCGGAGCGGAGCGACCCGCAGAGCGAAGACTTTCACCGACAGCAGGTTTGGGCGCGACTAGCGGCTGAGAACTGGGACGCGCCGATCATCGTTACGACCACGGTTCAGCTGTTCGAGAGCCTCTTCGCCAGCAGCACAAGTCAGTGCCGCAAGCTACACCGGCTGGCGCGCAGCGTTATCATCCTCGACGAGGCCCAGACACTGCCGTCCCACCTCCTTCGCCCGATCCTGGACGCACTCCGCGAGCTCTGCGCTCACTATGGGACGACCGTGGTGATCTCTACAGCGACTCAGCCCGCTTTCGAGGCCATACCGGAGTTCGCGGCAGTCCCGGCGAGAGAGATTGTGCAGGAGCCAGGCCGTTTCTTCCAGGCTCTCAAGCGTGTGAACTACGAATGGCGTACCGATCCGGCCCTCGTCTGGCCCGAGGTCGCGGACATGATGCGCGGCGCGTCGCAAGCCCTCGCCGTGGTCAACACGAAGAAGGACGCGATGGCCCTGCTCGACGCCCTGAGCGACCCGGAAGCGCTCCATCTTTCGACCCTCCTCTGCGGTGCGCACCGCCGCCAAGTGATCAGCGACGTGAAGCAGCGGCTGCAGTCAGGCGAGCTCTGCCGCCTCGTCTCCACTCAAGTGGTTGAGGCGGGCGTGGATATCGACTTTCCCCTGGTCCTGAGGGCCATGGGCCCCCTCGACGCCATCATACAGTCCGCCGGCCGATGCAACCGCGAGGGGCTGCTGCCGGAGAAGGGCCGGGTGATCGTTTTCCGTCCGATGGACGGCGGCATGCCGGCGGGAGCATACAGGGCGGGTGTTGGCGTCACCGGCGCCCTCCTCGGCGCAGGCGGTGTTGACCCCGACGATCCCGACGTCTCTCGCAAATACTTCCGCAGGCTGTTCGAGATTGTGGACACGGATCGGGAGCGCATTCAGGACTTGCGCGTGGCCCTGGACTACCCCGAGGTCTCGCGTCGGTTTCGCATGATCAATGACGACACCGAGACCGTCGCCATCACCGGTTATGGCAGCGATGACGAGCGCCTGCTCGTGCGTCGCCTGCTCGATCGCCTGCGTCAGGGCGCTCCCGAAGCGCGCTTCATTTACAGGCGGCTCCAGCCCTACCTCGTATCCCTCCGCTCCCGCGAGGCCGAGAAGTACCGCCGGGACGGCTTCATCACCGAGGTGGCCACGGGCATGGGCGAGTGGCAGGGCGCCTATGACCCGGTGCGCGGGCTCGTCGCCCGTGACCTTGATCCTGACGATCTCGTGGTTTGAAGACCAATCACGTCCACAGTTCAAGCGCAAGCCGTACCGGCTTTGCAGAAAGGAGAGGACATGAACGGAGACTATCCGCTGGCGGTGCGTGTGTGGGGTGAGTTCGCTTGCTTCACCCGGCCGGAGATGAAGGTGGAGCGCGTTACGTACCCGGTGATGACGCCGTCGGCCGCCCGCGGCGTCCTGGAGGCCATCTTCTGGAAGCCGCAGTTCGCCTGGCGGGTGGAGGAGGTGTGGATCCTGAAACCGATCCGCTACTTCTCCATCCTGCGCAACGAGGTCAACAGCCGCGCCAGCGAGCGTGCCGCCGCCAGTTGGGAGCGTGGTGGGGGCGGCTACGACGCGACAGCCGACCGCGCGCAACGCCACACCCTCGCCCTTCGAGACGTCGAGTACGTCATCCGAGCGCACATTGATGTGAAGACCGGCGTCAACGAGGACCCGGCTAAGTTCCGAGACCAGTTCCGCCGCCGCGTTCGGGATGGCCGCTGCTTCGCGACGCCCTACCTAGGCTGCCGGGAGTTCGCCGCTTCGTTCGCCGAACCGGACGGCGGCGAGCAGCCGCTTGGTCTCACTGAGGATCTTGGCCCCATGCTCTTGGATCTGGAGTACGCGTCAGATGGATCGGGTCGCGGCACTCCCCGCTTTTTCAACGCCAGCCTCGATGGCGGCGTGCTGTGCGTTCCGGCCGCGGAGCGGGTGTAGGGGGCAGCGGATGCTACTGCAACGACTGCGCGAATACTCCGATCGCCTCGATCTTCCGCCCACTCTCTACAACGAGGCTCCGGTCCGTTACGTCATCGAACTGGACGCCGGCGGGCGGCTCCTGAACCCGCAGCCCACAGACACTGCTGACCCGTCCAGCCCCCGCACCAAGCGCGGCCAGCGACGCCTCGTCCCGCAAGTGCAGCGTGCCTCTGGTATCAAGTCATTGCTGCTGGCCGACAAAGCTGACTATGCCCTCGGCTATGCAGGCGAGAACGGAAAACCCGAGCGCGTGGCTGCCTGCCATGCGGCCTTCCTGGACCTGCTTGGCGGCTGCGCCAGTCAAACCGGCGAACCTGTCGTCGGCGCTGTCCAACGCTTCCTCAGCAGTGGGCCGCTCAACCGGCTCGATCTCGGTGATACCTTCGATCCCGGGGCAACGGTCACCTTCCGAGTTGACGGCGTCTTCCCCATTGATCTGCCGTCGGTCAGGGCTTTCTGGGCGGCCCATAACGACCCGGGGAGCACAGACGCGCCCGTCATGCAGTGCCTCGTCTGTGGACAGGAGCGGCGGGTTCTGGGCCGCTTGCAGGGGAAGATTAAGGGCGTTCCCGGTGGCCAGACCTCGGGCACGTCCATCATCTCGGCTAACGCGGAGGCCTTCGAATCATACGGCCTACATGCGTCCCTCATTGCACCAACGTGCGCCGACTGCGGTGAGCGGTTCACCAAGGCCGCCAACGCCCTGCTGGGCGGCGAGAGTACTTGCATCAAGCTCGGCGGCGCAGCCTTCGTCTTCTGGACGCGGGTGGACGTTGGCTTTGACCTGCGCGCCTTCCTCAGCGACCCGCAGCCGGAGGAGGTGCGTGGCCTGCTGCAGTCGGTCCGCAAGGGCGGGCGCGTGCCGGATGTGGACAGCACGAAGTTCTACGCCACGGTCCTCTCCGGTAGCGGCGGCCGCGCTGTTGTCCGCGACTGGCTGGACACGACGGTCAGCGAGGTCAAAGACCACCTGGCTAGCTGGTTCTCTCGCCAACGCATCGTCGATCCGTATGGCGAGGAGCCGCAGCCCCTCGGCCTGTACGCCCTCGCCGCTGCAACAGTCCGCGATGCGCAGCGGGAGCTTGCGCCTCCCACGCCGCGCTCCCTCCTGCGATCCGCCCTCACGGGCGCCCCGGTCCCACCCGGGCTGCTCTACCAGGCCGTACGCCGGAACCGCGCGGTGCAGGGCGTCACCCGGCCCCGGGCCGCCCTCATCAAGCTCGTGCTGCTAAGCCATCAGACCACAGACAAGGAGGACTCCATGGTCCAACTCGACCAGGACAACCCGAGCGCGGCGTACCGCTGTGGACGGCTGCTCGCTGTGCTGGAACAGATCCAGCGCCAGGCAATACCGTCTGCCGGGCAGACCATCGTAGACCGGTTCTTCGGCACCGCTTCGTCGGCCCCGGCCTCGGTCTTCGGCCGCCTCCTGCGCGGCGCCCAGCCCCACCTCGCCAAGCTCGAGCGCGATAAGCGCGGCGCCTACATCGCGCTTCAGCGACGCCTTGAAGACATCCAGGCCGGAATCCCCGCCTCGGGCTTCCCCCGCGTCCTCACGTTGGAGGACCAGGGCGTCTTCGCTCTCGGCTACTACCACCAGCGCGCCTTCGACCGCGCCCAGGCCCGCGAAGCCGCCGAACGCCGCAAGGCCGGGGCGGCCCCAGCGGAGGACGAGTCTCCGGTGGATGAAGACCTTCCCGCGAACGACTAACCACGCACAGAAGAACGCAAGGAGGAACAACTGACATGACCAACGCAAGACGCAACGACGTCAACCGGCGGCACGACTTCGTGCTCCTCTTCGACGTCTGCGACGGCAACCCCAACGGCGACCCCGACGCCGGCAACCTGCCCCGCGTCGACCCCGAGACCATGCAGGGCCTCGTCACCGACGTGTCCCTCAAGCGCAAGGTCCGCGACTGGGTGGACGTTGCCCGCGGCGACGAGGGCCGGTTCAAGATCTACGTCCAGAGCGGCGGCCCCGCCCTGAACGCCATCCACAAGCGCGCGTACGATGACCTCAAGCTCACGTCCACCGGGTCAAAGCAGAACAGGGAGGACGTCGACAAGGCCCGTGCCTGGATGTGCCAGAACTTCTACGACATCCGCGTGTTCGGGGCCGTCATGACCACGGGCGTCAACTGCGGCCAGGTGCGTGGGCCGGTCCAGATCACCTTCGCCCGCTCCATCGACCCCATCGTACCGCTTGACCTGTCGATCACGCGCGTCGCCGTGACGCGCGAAGAGGACGCGAAGGTGGTCGTGGCCGAAGACGGCGGCGGCGTCTCCGGCAAGCAGACGGAGATGGGCCGCAAGGCCCTGGTCCCCTACGGCCTGTACCGCGCTCACGGCTTCTTCAACCCCCACTTCGCCGCCCAGACCGGCGTCACCGAGGAAGACATGGACCTGTTCTGGCAGGCCCTCCAGCAGATGTGGGACCTCGACCGCTCATCCTCGCGCGGCATGATGGCCTGCCAGGGCCTCCACGTCTTCTCCCACGAGAGCAGCCTGGGCAACGCACCCGCCAACCGCCTCTTCGACCGTGTGCGCGTCGCGGCGCGCCCCGGCGTCGTCGCCTCACGCTCCTTCTCCGACTACACCGTCGAGGTCGACGACGGGGTCCTCCCCGCAGGCGTCACCCTCACGCGCCTGGTGGGGTGAGTATGGACGTTTCGGCGGCCATACAACCCGTCTGGCAGGGCACCCTCGACGGCGTGGTCGAGGTGCCGGTCTCCGCTCTCGAACACTACAGCTACTGTCCGCGCCAGTGCGCCCTCATTCACGTGGAGCAGACGTTCGAGGAGAACCTCTTCACCGTCCGCGGCCGACTGCTCCACGAGCGCGCTGACTCGGGCGAAGACACCACCGCCGGGGACGTCCGCGTCGCCCGCAGCGTCCCCCTGTGGTCCGAACGGCTCGGCCTCGTCGGCAAAGCCGATGTGGTCGAGTTCCGGGCGGAGGGCCCGTACCCAATCGAGTACAAGTCAGGCCGCCGCCTGGGGCCCCACGCCGATTTCCAGCTCTGCGCCCAGGCGCTCTGCCTGGAGGAGATGCTCAGCGTCGACGTCCCTCGCGGCGCGCTCTACTACCACGCCGCCCGCAGCCGCCACGAGGTGGCCTTCGATCAACCGCTCCGCCGCCAGACCGAAGAGATGGTCTCCGCCGTCCGCGATCTGCTGCGGGAGTCCGCCTCAGGCGGATTGCCGCCCGCGCCCAACGACGCTCGCTGCCCCAACTGCTCCCTCATTGACGCCTGCCTCCCCGCCGCCGTCGGCGAGCCTGCCCGCGTGCGTGGACTCCAGGGCGCCCTGTTCCAGCCCTACGATCCTGAGGAGAATAATGCATGAACTCCTGAACGTGCTCTACGTCCAGACCCAGGGCGCCGTGCTCCACCTGGAGCACGACACCGTCCGCGTTTCCGTGGACGGCGAGACAAAGCTCCGCGTGCCGCTCTTGCGGCTCGGCGGGATCGTCGCGCTTGGCCAGGTGACTCTCACGCCGTTCCTCATTCAGCGGTGCGCCGAGGACGGCCGCAGCCTCGTCTGGCTGGACCGCAACGGCCGCTTCAAGGCGCGCGTGGAGGGCTCGGTCCGGGGCAACGTGTTGCTTCGCCGTGCTCAGCACCTGGCCCTCTCAGACCGCGACCGTACCGCGCAAATCGCCCGCCAAATGGTCGCCGCTAAGATCCAGAACTGCCGGCAGGTCCTGCTGCGCTCCGCCCGTGACCTGGCTGACGTGGACAGCGATTCTCCTCTCGCAATGGCGGCGGACCACCTCGCCCAGATACTGTCTCGCCTCAAAGGCCTTCAGGGAATCGACGAGATTCGTGGCGCGGAAGGCGAGGCGGCTCGCGCCTACTTCGGCGTCTTCGGGCACATGATACGCGGCGACCGCCCCGAGTTTGTGCTTGACGGTAGGACCCGTCGCCCGCCGCGAGACCGCGCCAACGCGGTCCTCTCTTTCCTGTACGCCCTCGTCCGCGGAGAGTGTGCCTCCGCCCTAGAAGGCGTCGGGCTGGACCCGCAGGTCGGCTACCTCCACGCCCTCCGCCCGGGAAGGCCCGCGCTCGCCCTGGACCTGATGGAGGAGTTCAGGCCCGTCCTGGCCGATAGGCTGGCCATCACGCTCATCAACCGGCGCCAGTTGCGACCCGAGCATTTTGAGTCCGCGCCCGGCGGCGCCGTGTTGCTCACTGAGGAGGGCCGCAAGACAGTGATTGTGGCATACCAGAAGCGAAAGGAAGAAGAGATACAGCACCGGGTGCTCAGACAGAAGCTGCCCATCGGCCTCGCGCCCCACATTCAGGCCCGCCTGCTCGCCCGGCACCTCCGCAACGACCTGAAGACGTATCCCTCGTTCCTCTACCGCTAGGAGGTGTGAATGGAAGTACTCGTAGCGTACGACGTGTCCACGGACACTGCGGCGGGCAGGCGGCGTCTTCGCCACGTCGCGAAGGTCTGCGAGGGTCACGGCCAGCGGGTGCAAAAGTCCGTCTTCGAGTGCATCCTGAACGCCGCCGAGTTGGAGCAGTTGAAACACCGGCTGCGACGGGAGATAGACGTGGACGAGGACAGCCTGCGCATCTACCGCCTCCGCGAGCCGCGCGACCGATACCTCCAGGTCATCGGCCTGCAGCCGCAGTTCGACATCCGCGACCCGCTCGTGCTCTGATGTGCGCGGATATCCGGCGGTGCTCATTTAAACGCGGGGTTCGCGCAGGAATCGCCGCCTATCGGCGGGCCGCGCGGCTCTCTGGGGCAGAGCAACCATCAAGAGAGGAGGATGACGTACGGAAATGACTGATTTCGGCACTTTTGGGTGCCGTCGCACCCGCCCCTCGGGGTGGGTGAGGATTGAAACGTCGCGTCAGCGAGCGTGATGCTCTTGTTGGCGGTCGCACCCGCCCCTCGGGGTGGGTGAGGATTGAAACCCGAAGGCGGGCGATCATCAACTGGGCGGTACGTTCGTCGCACCCGCCCCTCGGGGTGGGTGAGGATTGAAACATCGACCGCTACGGAGACCCGCTTACCCGGCACGGTCGCACCCGCCCCTCGGGGTGGGTGAGGATTGAAACCAGACGATGCTGAAGGGGATGCTGACGGCGGCGGGGGTCGCACCCGCCCCTCGGGGTGGGTGAGGATTGAAACCGTGATTAACTCACCGCAGACGCACTCTAACAATGTCGCACCCGCCCCTCGGGGTGGGTGAGGATTGAAACAGCCAACAAATGCCGCAATCCGTGCCATCTGGGAGGTCGCACCCGCCCCTCGGGGTGGGTGAGGATTGAAACGACGACGGTGCCTCGGTCGTGGCGGCGTAAAGGAGGTCGCACCCGCCCCTCGGGGTGGGTGAGGATTGAAACCTGCGTATCACTAAGGCAAATGACGCGCCCATCAGCGTCGCACCCGCCCCTCGGGGTGGGTGAGGATTGAAACACGTCAACGCCTGCTCGGCCAGCGCCCGGTACACCGGTCGCACCCGCCCCTCGGGGTGGGTGAGGATTGAAACGCATCTGGCCTGAGTGACGCCGCGATCAAGGACGTCGCACCCGCCCCTCGGGGTGGGTGAGGATTGAAACACCTTCATCCCGTGCGCAATGTCCCGTGGACGGCGGCCGTCGCACCCGCCCCTCGGGGTGGGTGAGGATTGAAACTGGCTCATCTTGGCGAACTCGTCCTCGAGCGACAGGTCGCACCCGCCCCTCGGGGTGGGTGAGGATTGAAACTCGACGATGGACACGTTGGCTGCCTGGCTGAATGGCGTCGCACCCGCCCCTCGGGGTGGGTGAGGATAGAAACCGGCTTCTTGCCGGGGGTCAGCTGGCGCTTGTGGTAGTCGCACCCGCCCCTCGGGGTGGGTGAGGATTGAAACTCTCGGAGCGGGAACGGCAATA